>JAPTVL010000057.1 GCA_028065725.1 Betaproteobacteria bacterium | reverse complement strand
ACCTTGAGATAAAGCTGGTCGAGGTCCACCAGGTCCAGCAACGGCGCACCCGCCGCAACCACTTCCCCGGGCTCCCTTACGCGCGCCACCACCACGCCTGCGGCAGGCGCCCGGATGGTGAGGTCGGCGAGCATGCTTTCAGCCTCGGCCCGCGTTGCCTGCGCCTGGCGCAGTTGCGCCTGGAGCGCCAGGAATTCCGCCTCCCTGGCCCGTATCCGGTCTCCCCCCAGTTCGGCCTGCGCGAGTTGCTTGCGGCTTTGCACCAGCGCTTCGCGGGCCGATGTCAACTCGCTCGCGGCGGCGTCCAAGGCAAGCTGCGCACGCTCGTTTAGCTGACTGCTCGCAAAGCCTTTGGCGGCCAGATCCCGCAGGCGGTCAGCATCAAGGCGCGCCTGCCGCTCGGTTGCCTCGGCCTTGCCAAGCGCCGCCTGCGCCCGGCCGACCCCAGCCTTCGCGGAATCCACCGCGAGCGGGACTTCTTTCCGCAACAGATCGATGCCCAGTCTGGCACCGGCGACTTGGGATTCAAGCGTCTCCTTGGCTGCGGCAGCCTGGTCCACCCGTGCCCGCAACTGCGCATCGTCCAGCCGCACCAGTACTTGCTCCGCCTTGACGGTATCCCCCTCGCGCACCTCGATGCCGGCGATCTTGCCCGCAGCCTTGCCCGCGACCGTGACGGCATCGCCCTCGATGCGCCCATTGGCCTGGATCAGTCCTTCCGGGACGGCGTCACGGCTGACGGCGTACTCATACACCGTATATCCGATGAAGAGGGCTGCCACGACGACAATGAGCAGGGCATAACGCTGTTTAGAAATCTTCTGGGGTAATTTCATTCTCAAGCTCGTTTTTTGATTTCGCGCTCGCGATGACCTGGCGAACGCAGGACGTTCACGACCACCGGAAGGCCTGGTTGACGTTGCCTATCACCTCGGCCGGTTTCAGTATCCATCTCCGCTCTCCTGAATCGCCCCGGGTTTCGCGGAGGCCATTTGGTTTGAGTCAGGCGGTGACGGCCTGCTCGGTTTGACAGCGATAGTAGTTTGCCTCAGCTTCGGCGGGAGGAATATATCCGATGGGCTCAAGCAGTCGATGATGGTTGAACCACGAGACCCATTCGAGCGTTGCCAACTCGACCGCCTCCTTGGTCTTCCAGGGCGCCCGCCGGTGAATCACTTCCGCCTTGTACAGACCATTGATGGTCTCGGCCAGCGCGTTGTCGTAGCTGTCGCCCTTGCTGCCGACGGAAGGCTCGATGCCGGCTTCTCCGAGGCGCTCGGAGTAGCGGATCGAAACGTACTGGGCGCCGCGGTCGCTGTGATGGACCAGCGTGTTGCGATCCGGCTGGCGGGCGTACAGGGCTTGCTCCAGGGCGTCGAGAACGAAGTCCGTATGCATGCTCCGGCTGACGCGCCAGCCGACGATGTACCGGGCATAGACGTCGATAACAAACGCGACATAGACAAAGCCCTGCCAGGTCGAGACGTAGGTGAAGTCGGCGACCCACAACTGGTTCGGCCGGGTTGCCGAGAACTGCCGGTTCACGCGATCCAGCGGGCACGGCGCCGCCGGATCGGGGTGCGTCGTCTTCACCGGCTTGCCCCGCATGGCACCGCGCAATCCCTGCCGTTGCATCAGCCGTTCGACGGTGCAACGGGCGACGGCAATGCCTTCCCGATTGAGCTGTCGCCAGACCTTGTCGGCACCATAGACCTGGAGATTGACCTGCCAGACGCGCTCGATCTCGCCGACCAACTCCTCGTCGCGCCGGGAACGGGAAGATTGCAATGCCGGATCGCGCTGGCGCGCCGCATGACGCCAATACGCCGACGGGGCAACCTGCAACAGCTTGCAGATCGACTCGACCCCGAAGCGTTCCCGATGCTCGTCGATGAACGCTCTCACGGCTTGAAGCGGCGGTCGAGCTCCGCCTGTGCGAAAAACGCGCTCGCCAGGCGCAGGATCTCGTTGGCCTTCTTCAACTCGCGGTTCTCGCGTTCCAGTTGCTTGATGCGGGTGGCTTCCGCCGTCGTCAGGCCGTCGCGTTGGCCGGTATCACGCTCGTACCGCCTGACCCAGTTGCACAACGTCTGCGTACTGCAGCCGATCTTCGGTGCGATCGATTCGATGGCTGCCCATTGCGAGCCGTACTCGCCACGGGATTCGAACACCATGCGCACGGCGCGCTCGCGGACCTCGGGGGAAAACTTCGTCGGTTTCTTCTTCATGGCTCCATCTTCTCAAAGATTGGAGCCTCCTCAAAACCCGGGGCGATTCACTCCTTTCGCATATAATCTATCGGGACAGAAGTTAGGATACACATCCTCGTTCAGATCCACGACAAGGAGCGACATGAACGAAAAAGAGTCTCCTGGCGCGGCGGGATACCACCCATTGCGCAAGATTCGCACCGCCTTCGCGGGCATCTGGCACGCGGTGTTCCGCGACTTTACCGTGCGCTACAAGCTCCTCGTCTCGCTCGTATTCCTCGCGATCGCCGGGATCTACGAAACGCTGTTTCATTTCCTGTTCGTGCTCGCCGTGACCGGTGTGATGCTGGCCACGGAGATTCTGAATTCCGCGATCGAGGCGCTGTGCGACGTCGTGCAGCCGAAGTACGACGTCCGGATCAAGCACATCAAGGACATGGCCGCCGGCGCCACCTTTATCGCCATTGTCGTCTGGTACATCGTGCTCGGCGTCGTATTGTATGAGCTGGTCGCGGCGAAGGACCTGTTCGGCCCCGCGGGGTATCGGTAAGTCGCCGGCCCGGTTGCTGAACGCATGCCCCGTCTTGCACGCGCGTCCTCGGCTATGTCGCCATGCCGTTCGATGAAAAAAGCCAGAGTGGATCTGACGCGCGACTTCATTGTGGCGATGACATTGGCGGCGCTGTTCGGCGCGGTCCTCGACGGCGTGTTCGGCGCCGGCTGGTTGCTGCCGTGGGACGCATCTGTCGCCGCCTGGTTCCGGTCGTATCGCTCGCCCGGGCTCACCCGCGTCATGACGCTCGCGTCCTGGCTCGGTGATCCGCGCCTGCTCGTGGTAGCGAGTCTCGGCCTCGGCGCCGCACTCCTGTCGTTCGCGCGCCGGCGCGAATTCTTGACCGCCGGCGCGGTTCTGGCCGGCGGCGCAACGCTGCACCTGCTGCTCAAGGCCGCGATCCAGCGCCCCCGCCCCGAGGGCGTGTGGCTCGCGGCGGCAGACGGCTACAGTTTCCCGAGCGGCCACACCGTGGGCGCGGTCCTGTTCTATGGGGTGATCGCGTACCTGGGGGTGCGGATGGCGGCGCGCCGCGGCGCGGAGCGATACCTTTATACAATGCTCTGCGCCGTCACCGTCCTCGCGGTCGGCGTGAGCCGCGTTTACCTGGGTGTGCATTTTTTCAGCGATGTGCTGGGGGGCTGGATAGCGGGCGCGTTCTGGCTCAGCTTGTGCCTCACCGCGGCGCGCGGGCTCCGGTTGCGCTCCTGCCGTCATAAATGAATGCGCGCGAGGTGAAACGAGATATTTCATGCAAATGTCGCGTCGGCGAGGCGGGCGCGCTGCCGGTGTGCGATCGCCGCGGCGCCCTGCTTCATCGCGCTGCGGGTATCCCGCAGCAGCGGGACCTGTCGACGCCAATCCATCGTGTCCGTTTCTATGTTCTTCGTGTGGACCTCAAAGGCCACAACGGCCGGAGTTGCAGCCCACGGCACGGCCGAGCGTCACGCGCAATCCGGCTGAAGGGGGACCAAACCCTTCAACAGCCGGACCGCCCAAAGGCGACTTGGCTTAATCCCAGTCCCACATTCCGGGGCCCATCATCATTCCGGGGCCCATCATCATGTCGTGGTCGTAGCCGCGCCGCATGCCGCCGTAGCCGCGGTCATACCCCTGCCACGTGCGCTGCATCCTGTCGCGCTGTTCCTTGGTCAGAACGGCGTTCATCCGCTTCTGCGCGTCGGCCCGGGCGTTGAAGACCTGACGCTCGAGGTCGGTGGTCTTCCTGTACGCCTGGTCGAGCGCGGCGGGGTCCGCGCCGGAGGCGTACATGTTCTGCAGCTTCCGCCTTTCCTCGAAAAGCTGCTGCGTCAGGGGCGCTTCCTTCTTGGCGAGATCGTCGCGAATCCTGTCGATCTTGTCGGCCTGCTCCTTCGTCAGGTCGGGTATCCCGGAATAGCCGCCCATCATTCCGGGGCCCATGCCGTAGCCACCCATCATCCCCGGGCCCATCATGCCGCCCATCATCCCGGGACCCATCATCATGCCGCACCCATAGCCCTGGCAAGGGTAATAGCCTTGCTGCGCAAAAGCCGCGGGGGCCGCGAGCGAAAGCACGGTGAGTCCTGCCAATACGATCTTTTTCATGCTGTTTCTCCTTCGTGATCCAAACGACGCGTAACGCCCGCGCAAGCGCGGGCACCTAACGAGTAAGGTTAGTCGGCACCAGCCAAAACAGGATCATCCCGATCCACCCGAATCCCCATCCCCAGCCCATGCCATAATCCATCATCATTTTTTCCCTTTCTCTGTCCACGCCTTCGACTAGCGTTCCTCGCCATCAGGCACCATGGCTTGCGACTGCAGATAGCCAACAATGGTTTGAAACTCGGAGCGAGTCGGCGCGCGGATTCCCATGTTGCTGTTGCGGCTCATCCATTGCATGCGCGCATTCATGCGGCTGACGACCGGCAGCCATCCTTCCGCGCTGTGCAACTTGGGGGTGGGGAGTCCATGGCACTGCGTGCAGTACTGACCGACCAGTTTCGCCCCTGTTGACCGGGGTTCCGGCAGCTGCGCCGGATCGACGCCACGCGGCATCTCGCCGCCCATCATCATGCCTTCCATCATGCCGCCGCATCGCCCTTCCATCATGCCACCCCATATGCCGTGCGTCAATTTCTGGCCGGAAGCATTTCCCTTCGGCAAAACCTGCATGTCGAACGGATTTCCGTCGGCCTGGGCAGCCTGGACAGTGGACAGACATATTGCAACCGCTGCGCCGGCAGCCGCGTTTGAAACAGTTTTGCTCTTTGCCATGACCCACCTCCGTGTCCTACAGATCAAGAAGTCCGAACTCTCAACCCTCGTCCTGCTGAGGGAGCCGAATTCGGGTGAACCGCCAGTCAAAAATTTCCGCCCTGATGCGAGGCCGATTTGTTTCCGCGCGACAGCGCCTGCATGGCATGCATCAAGCGCTGCCGGGTCTCGCAGATCAGTTCGGCCACCACCTTGTTGTCGCTCCAATGCAAAAGCACATTGGGATCCATGCACTCCACGTGCACCTTTCTTTTCTCGCCCATCCGCACCAGCACACGCCAGGGCAGCAGCGCGCCGATCGACGGCTCCGCCTCCAGAACGCGCTGCACCATGAGCGGGTTGCACACACCCAGGAGGCGGCAGGGCGTCGTCTCCCTGTCCAAACGCCCTGGCGTGAATACGGCCAGATCCGCGTCGGAAAACAAGATGAGGAGTTGGTCCCGCAGGGCTTCGGTCACGCGCTCCACGGCGTGATCGAAGGGCATGTCCAGGACCACGCCGAGCCGGTACTCGCCTTGCATGCCGTTCGCCTCCCTCTCGGGCCGTTCCGCCGCCATTTACGCCAGTGCCGCCATCACCCGCTCAAGCCGCTGCCGAACCTCGCCGGCCAACTGAGTGATCTCGGGCTTGTTCACCAGCTCCAGCACCGCATTCGGGTCCATGAACTCCACCCACACCTTGCCCGCATCGTCCTGCCGCACCACCACATTGCAGGGCAGCAGCAAACCGATGGACGGTTCCGCCGCCAGCGCCCGGTGCGCCAAGGGCGGATTGCAGGCCCCGAGGATGCGGTAGGGTGGCATGTCCTGGTTGAGTTTCTTCTTCATTGTGCCCGCGACGTCGATATCGGCGAGTATGCCGAAGCCCTCGCCCTGGAGGGCTTGGGTCACGTGCACAATCGCATCGTCGAACGACATGTCGACGGTTTTTCCGAAGCCATACTTGGTCATCTTTGATTCCTTTCGTCAATTTAAAATAAACTTCGAAATAGCGTCGGTCATCACAGGTCTTTCAGCAACGCCAGCAGGTCCTTGTAATGCCCGCTTACCCGATCCAGGGAGAATTGGTACCTCAACGCGTTCTCGGTGAATTTGGCCCGCTCCACGTCCATTTCAACGGTGTTGCCATCGATGCCGGCCTGTTGGGGAACGTGATATTTCAGGGGGATATTGGAATACTGCGTTGGCGCCGGAGCGGATAGGTGCCCTGCGGCGGTCGTCGACAGTTTCACGGCCCCACCCTGCATCGCCGTCTGCGCGATACGCAATGCTTCCTGAAAATCTATATCGACCGCTTTATAGCCGGGTGTATCCGCATTGGCGATATTCGATGCCAGGAGCTGCTGGCGATAGGCTCGCAGCCCTAGCGCAACCTCATGAATGTCTTCGCCACCCTCTTTCTGCTGCTGATCCGCTAGTGGAATGTGTCTGGACCCATTGGCCGACGACGAGGAATTAGCTGCAGTGGCCGCCTCTTGGGAAAGCGACGCGTTGGCTAACGCAAGCTTATAAGAAGCGGAGAACGTCCGCGCTGCTCCTTGGCCGGCAGAATCACTTCTTGCAGGCCCGGTAAGATCCCCTTGGGTTACGCCGCCAATCCCATTTATCTGGCTCATGAGTCCTCCTTGATCGTTAAAGTTCAAGAACGTGGCGCTTGTAGTTTCCTGAGCGCCTCCTAGCCCCGCTTCAGATCGTCGCGTTTCTGCAAGTACTCCTCGCGACCGATTTCTCCCCGAGCATATCGTTCCTCCAGGACGGCCAGCACATCGGGCTTTCTTTCACCGTCTGGGGCGTTCGAATGGCGGTCACCCTTCAGGTACTTCACCACCGCCAGCACCAGCAGTATCAGAATCAGCCAGAACAACGCCATACCTATCCACCCCAACCAATGCCAGCCCATGCCGTAGCCTTCATAATCCATCCACATGCTATTCTCATTTAGTCTAGACATTGAGCAAAAGCGCATTGCTCAGTGAGGCTGCCATAAATCGTGCGGCGTCTCTTCTATCTTATGTTTTTCCAGCACCTGCCATCATGGCGGCAGTTTACAATTCCCGGACTTCCACCTCGGTCATCTCCGTGCCGAGTCGCGCCGTTTTCACAAGCTTAAGCGCAATGCGACGGTTTCCCTTGGCGTAGACATGGGTCTCTTCCGTGGGGGAGGCGGCAGTTACTTCTTTGGTGAATCCCCGCGTCGCCATCTCGCGGGCGTAAAACGCGATGACCTCGGCGAAGCTGGCCTTGCCCTTATAGAGCACACGTCGTTTTTGCTCCTGGACGCCGAAGGCGACTCGCACCATGCCGGGAAAACGCGGGA
>JAPTVL010000054.1 GCA_028065725.1 Betaproteobacteria bacterium | reverse complement strand
GATCGTTCGTGATAATGCTGGAGGATCTTTCTGCGACCGCCAATGAGGCCGCCGCTCAGGCGGAGACGGTCGGCGAGAAGGTTCTTGTCGAACTCAATCGTCCTTACGATCTCGCCGGTCACGAATACACAGGTACACCGAGCATTGGTGTCACATTGTTTGCTGATCAAGATGACAGCATCGAAGAGCTGTTTAAACGGGCAGATCTGGCGATGTACCAGGCCAAGTCATCGGGGCACAACAACTTGCGCTTCTACGATCCCGACCTGCAGGCCATGCTGATGGCTCGTGCTGCCCTGGAGACAGAACTTCACCGGGCAATCCAGGAGGACCAGTTCTGCCTTTACTACCAGCCGCAAGTAGACAGCGAAGGCCGGGTTACCGGAGCCGAGGCCCTGGTGCGCTGGCAACACCCGGCACGGGGAGTAGTATCGCCCACAGAATTCATACCTCTGGCAGAGGAAACGGGGCTGATACTGCCGCTTGGATCCTGGGTGCTGGAAAAGGCCTGCCGACAACTTGCAGATTGGTCAGTACAACCGGCGACGGCCCAGTTGAGTTTGGCGGTCAATGTCAGCGCCCGCCAGTTCCACCATAAGGGCTTCGTTGATCAGGTACTGGCGGTGCTTGATCTAACTGGCGCCGACCCACGGAAACTCAAGCTGGAATTGACCGAGAGTCTGCTTCTTGACGATGTGGATGCCGTCATAGAAAACATGAACGCCCTGAAGACACGAGGGGTAAGTTTCTCCCTGGACGATTTCGGCACTGGTTATTCCTCGCTCGCCTATCTGAAGCGCCTACCTCTGTACCAGCTGAAAATAGATCAGTCGTTTGTACGGGATATCCTGGTAGATCCAAACGATTCGGCCATTGCAAAAATGATTGTCGCCCTTGCCCAAAGTATGGGGTTGGAGGTCATCGCTGAGGGAGTTGAAACCGTAGATCAGAAAGACCTCCTCGCTCGTCAAGGTTGCCATGCCTATCAGGGGTATCTGTACAGTCGCCCGCTCCCACTGGAGGAATTCGAGGAATATGTGAAGCAAGCTTGACGGGCGCGCGTTCGAGCGACCGCCACCAAACACTCAGGCGCCGCAGTCATTGCTCCTCTTTCGATTAGAAACTTTTTCCCCCTTGTTTGTTGTACCCGAAGAAGCTTCCTTGGCTTGGTTTACGCAGCGCTCATTTTCCGCCGAAGTCGTCGTATCGTGGTGACCATAGACTCGCCGCGCCGAACTGACTTCATGTTGGACGGCGGCATGGCTATTGCGATCCATCGCCAGACGGCGCAGAGCAACATAGGCGGCATCCTCGTCGAGGCCACGAGTTTTCATCAGGATGCCCTTGGCGCGCTCGATCAGCTTGCGGTCGGAGAGCTTCCGGGTCACCTCCACCAGTTCCTGCTTGAGTGTCTGGTGCACTTCAAAACGGGCGATGGCGACATCGATCACCGGTTTGAAGCAGGCCGGTGCTAGGCCATCGACGACGTAGGCCGCGACGCCAGCTCCGATCGCTCTGCGAATGGTGTCGTCGTCGGATTCCTGTGACCGGATAGATGCCCATCGTCGGCATCGCCGCCATCGTAAGCGTCGTCCCGAGACCGTCTTGACAGTCAGAACTTGATTGCGGCGAGTCTGGCGTTGACTTCAGCGGTGTCGAAGGCCGTGGGATCGAATTTGCCGTCGCACCAGTCGAGCATGTGCTGATGCTCTTCGTGAGTAAGCGCTCGTCGCGCCCACGTTGGTTTACGAAGGGGCTTGGTGTAAAGGTTCCACGCGCAGTGGCAACAGCGAATCGATCTGGCTGTTGAGGCAAGTCGGCAGGGCTTCCAGAGTTTTTCTAAGCCACGCCGAAGGATCGATACCATTGAGATTGGCGGTGGCAAGCAAACTCTGAATCGCGGCGGCCCGTTTTCCAGCGCGTTCTGATCCTGTAAATAACCAGTTCTTCTTTCCGATGGCGATCGGTCGGATGGTGTTCTCCACCGGATTGTTGTCGATCGGCAAACGTCCGTCCTCGGCATAGCGACTCAGAGCCGCCCAGCGCTTGAGACTGTAGTCGAGCGCCTTGGCGGTACCTCCGCCATTGGCCACCATCATCCGAGCGCGGAGCAACCAGTCGTGCATCGACCGCAGCAGAGGTTGAGCCTGCGCTTGTCGCAATTGCGTCCGCCCCGCGACATCTAGGTCTTTACCTTGAACCTCAATCGCGTACAAAGCCGCGATCCGCTCCAGTGCCTCCAACGCAATCGGATTGGCCTGTGCCGCATTGAGATCGAAGTACTTCCGGCGTGCATGAGCCAGGCAGCCCAACTCTGTCACTCCGGCCCTAAACAGCGCCTTGTAGCCAGAGTAGTCGTCCACCATGAGACGGCCTTGCCACTCCGATAAGAAGTTCTGCGCATGGCGACCCGCGCGGCTGGTCTGGTAATCAAACACCACAATCGGCGGGCCGGATTCCAGGGCATTGCTGCGGTAGGCCCACAGATACGCCCGTTTCGTCTTGCCCTTGCCAGGATCAAGCTGCGCCACCGGCGTTTCATCGGCATGCAGCACGGGGCGTTCAAGCAGTAACGCCGCCAAGCGATCCGCCAGAGGTTGCAGGGCAACACCCACACGCCCCACCCACTCTGCGAGCGTGGAGCGGGACAGAATGACCTGATCTCGTGCTGCGATCTGCTCCAGACGATACAGCGGAAGATGATCCTGGTACTTGCTGATGATCACCCAGACGTACAAGCCCACTGCGGCCATGCCTCCGTCGATCACGGCGGGTGGGATGGGTGCTGCTGAAACTGTCTCGCAAACACGGCAAGCATACTGGGGGCGAATGTGGCGATGCACGAAGAAACGGGCTGGCTCGACGTCCAACTGCTCGCTGATGTCTTCGCCGATCTTGACCAGATCCTTGCCGCACTGCCCGCAGATGCATGACTCCGGCTCGTGCCGGTGTTCGATGCGCGGCAGGTGCTCGGGGAGGGCTTGGCGGCCGGCGCGCTGGCGCTTGGGACGATCCTTCGGCTCCAGTGCCTCGGCTTGCTGGTCGGCCTCGGCTTCGAGCGCAGCCAGGTCGGTATCCCAGGTTTCCTGGAACAATTCCCGTTGCTCGGGTGAGAAGGCCTCGCTCTTGTTGCCGAAGCGGATACGCCGGTGATGTGCGAGTTCCAGTGTCAGTGCCTGGATCTTGAGGTTCGCCGCCTTGATGGTGGCAGCGTCCTGTCGGGCTTTGTCGAGCAGTTGATCAAGCGTCCCGGACACCCAATCTTGCAGCGCAGGATCAGGGTTGAAGCGCTCCAGCTCTGCGTGCAAATTCATGCTGAAATTATACCACACCAACATGCCTGAAAGCCCCGCCAACAGGGCGTTTCAGCGATCTTTATTACACCGAATTGAAGGGCTTTTCCATGCCACCGCTCACACTCGCCAGTGTGCTTGCGGAACGGCGTCCAGACGCTGCCAGTCAGCACCGGTGATGAGCCATTTCCATTGGGATGCGGTCATGGTGAAGGTAGTGGTATCGGCGGTTGGCCAGATGAAATGGCCACGATGCAGACGCCGCTGACAAAGCCAGACACCGGTGCCGTCCCAGACGAGAAGCTTGATACGGTTGCGCCGGCGATTCCGGAACGCATAGGCCGTACCGTCACACGGGGAGCGCTCCAGGGCCTGTTGGATTTTTAGCGATAGGCCATCGATGCCAAGACGCATATCAACCGGCTCGACTGCCAGCCAGACTTGCGCCGGCTGGATCATTGAAGGACCTCGCGCAACCACTGGGCACACGCCGTGGCTTGGGAAATTGGCCAAGCAATTTGAAAGACAGTGTGTTGGCGACGGATTTCGATCTGGATGTCGCCGGACGGCTGGGCATCGACCACCGGTACCGTGATAGGGACCAATGTGGGTGGCGGGCAATTCTCTGCGTCACTGCTATCATCAGCACCGATGTTTGCCGGCACGCCATCCCGCTGCTGATTGCGATGCGCTTTGACCCAACTACGCAGGAAATTTGCATTCAGCTGGTTCGCTAGTGCAACGGCGGCAATTGACACGCCGGGCTGCATGCAAGCAGCAATCACTTGAGCCTTGAATTCGGCCGAGTGCCTCCGATGGCGACGGGAAGTGGGCGGTGCAAGTAGGTTTGTGTTCATGTGTCCACCAAAAATGTCGTGGACACAATGATCGCCGCCCCCGTGACCTCTCAGCAATGTGGAACGGCTGAACGCTTACGATCGAGGCGGCAGTGGCCGGCCTCGGTGTTGCCCTCGTGCCGCGCCTCTACGTTGAGACCGAACTGGCGCAGGGACGGTTGGTCGCTCCGTGGCCAGACGGGAAAAGCATCTCCAAGACTTTTTGCCTCGTTCTTCCTGAGCCTATCGGATTGAGCGGAGAGCCAACGCAAGCGTTTGCTCAATGGTTGCTAGACGAAGCAAAGAGAACATTGATGCCGAGCCACGAGGAGCCTTCTTCCGCCTCATTGGACAGATAGACTGCGTTGCCGCCCACTCAACTCCCACCGCACCCTGCCACCGCGTACCGGCACGGCAAGCTGGAGTCTCTGGTCGTGCCGATGACCTTGGGCGCCGAAGCAGCATTTCGCCTCGATTTCGCCGGCAAGCCGGTTGTTCCGGGCGGCTTGGCCATAGGCGCAGCTCTGTCATGTTCGATGCGCCTGCGTCATCGCGCGTCCGCACCTAGCGTCGCGCCGGTGGTCGATCACCGGCCCGGCGCGCTCCGTTACGACGCTGCTGTGGGCGATGCGCACCGGGGCGGGCTGGCCGAGAATCGCGGCAACGTAGACAACAGCGAGCCGATTCACCCGACGACCCGCGGCAGCGTTTCCGTGCTGGCGACAGTCGTTTCAGCGAGCGCGACGGCGGCGAGCGTAGCCACCAACGGCTCGTGGCGTCGCGCCCGGGCCGTCGCCAGGACCAGGCGCAACGGCCGGTAGGGGCCGGCGCCGAGCAGTTCGACCGCGCCCTCGCGGGCGGCCTCCAGCGCGGTTGGCTGGTGCAGCAGACCGACACCGACGCCGCCAGTGATCAAGGTGCGGGTCACGCTCTCGAGATCGATCCCGAACAGCCGACGCGGCCGGAAGCCGTGCTCCGTGAAGATTGCTTCGGCGACCTCACTGCAGCAGGTTCCCGGTGCCGGGCAAATCCACGGAAGCTCAGCCAGTTCGGCCCAATCGGGATGGCGCGGATCGCCGAGCATGCCTGGCGGCGCAGCCAGAAAAACGCCTGTGCGGTGGAGTTCGACTGCGTCGAGTCCCTCTGCCAGCGCCTCGGCGACGAAAAACAGGCCGGCGTCGAGGTCGCCCCGGCGCACACGCGCGGCGATCTCGGCCGAGGAACCGTAGCTCAGCTGAACCTCCAGTTGCGGACATTGCGATGCCAAGCGCTGCAGCAGCAATGGCAAGGCCCCGGCTTCCGGGTTGCGCACGGCCCCCAGTCTGGCCGTGCCGCAGACCTGACCCTTGATGCGCCGTGCTTCGGCGAGAACTTCCAGGTGAACTGCCAGGGTCTGCTCGGCCTTCTCACGTAAGCGCGAGCCGGCCGGGGTTAGGCTCATGCCGCGCGGCGTGCGCTCGAACAGCATCAGACCGAGCTCGTCTTCGAGCGATTTGATGTGCGCGCTGATTGCCGGCTGGCTGAGGAACAGCAGTTCGGCGGCGCGGGTGATGCTTCCCTCGCGAGCAACGACGACAAAAGTGCGAAGCTGATAGATTTCCATCGGGAGTCTCGGCGTTCGGGCAGTATAAACGCTCAAACCTCAAACCGTTCTGGGCTTTCGAGGGCGCCACCGCGCCTCCAGATTGGTCGCGACCAAGGTCGCGAGCACGACAGCGGTGCCGATCCATTCGGCGCTCGAGAAATGCGCCCCGCGCGCCACGCCGATGGCAAATGCGCTGACCGGCACGAGGTTGATGAACAGCACGCCGTTGACGGGCCCGAGCCGGCGGATCCCGCCGTTCCAACCCAGCATGCCGAACAGCGTCGCGGCGATCACAACGTAGGCCAGACCGGCGTAAGCGGCCGCCGGAAGCCGTGCCGGCGGCAGATGCGCAAGGCCGGCCCAACTGGCGATGAGTAGAGCCAGGGCAAACCCAGGCAGGCTAGCGATACAGCTGAGTGTGGTGTAGCGCAACGCGGACCACGGCTGACGCGTCGCGCCTTGGGTGTACAGGGCCCATGAGGCCACGCCGGCGAAGATCAGCAGTGCCGGAGCGAAGCCGCCGCCAGCCTGTGCCGCACCAGCCGGGCCGCTGCTGGCAGTCAGGCCGACGCCGGCGATGCCCACGAGCATGCACGACAGCGCGAATGCGCTCGGGCGCTCGGCGCCGCGCGCCCAGCCTACAGCGGTACTGACCAGAGGCATCAGGGCGACGATGAGCGCCGCATGTTCGGGGCGGGTCCCTCGGACTCCCAGCAGTGTCAGAATGCCGAAGCCACCGAAACCGACGAAGCCCAGTATGGCGGTCGACAGGAAGCGGCCTTCGTAATTCAGCGCCTCGACGCCTTCGGTCCGGATCAGCAGCAGCGCGAACACCGGGGCGCTGAGCGCGTAGCGCAGGGTGTTGAGCCAGAAGGGGTCGAGCAGAGGCAGCAGCGGCTTGGCGACTTGGAGCAGGCCGCCCCAGGCGGCGGCGCAAAGTGCCAGAAGCAGTGCGCCCAGCGCGAGCTGGCCGCGTGACGAGGAGGAGATGGGGAAAGTGGTGGGTGATGTCATGCCGACATGATCCAGGCCGGCACGGTGGCGTGTCCAATCGTATGTTCGGAGGGGGGGATTGCGTTTGTTGAGGGCTCTGCGAGGCCAGCGCATCGCCGGGCATGTTGTCGCCAATTCCGATTTGAGCCAGATCGCCGCGGAGTTCGACAGTTCGAGCCCGAAATCGGCTGAAATCGTCCCTCCCGACCTAGAAGGAACAAGGGCTTAGCGTAGTAATCTGGCCAGGGCCGCAAATCACTCGAAAGTCGCTCAAAAAATTCATTGTTAATCAACCGCTAGTCGTGAGTGACTTGAGAGCGTCGTTTTTGCCGAAGTATGTCTGGCGGCACGTTCTGCCATCAAGGACGACTTCTTACCATTTCCGATAATGTTGATGCGATGTGGTGGCATGTTTATCGAAGCCACCACGTCTGACGGCCCCCGCTACGTTCAGCTCGTTGATTCCTCCCGGGATGAGAGCGGGCGGGTAAAGAAGCGCACCGCGGCAACCCAGGGACGCGCTGACCGGGTCGACGCCTGAGCGACTCGGGCGCCAAGGCCGTGAAGTGAAAATGGTAGTGTGCTGACTTGTGTGCAAAAGCGTCTGCAGTAGAAAGCAGACGTGTGGTCATGGTAAGAGGTTGATTGCGA
>JAPTVL010000136.1 GCA_028065725.1 Betaproteobacteria bacterium | reverse complement strand
TATGTCATAATAGGGCTATTAGCGATCTATTTTCGGGCAAATTTTTTAGTTTCGGTAAGTTTTGTTCGAAAAGACGAGTCGATTTGGTGTAAGTATGTGTCTAAAAATGGGGGGGATAATCACGCCACCCGCGCCGCGCGCGCCATAGCCGAGTTGCGGCGGAATGGTCAGCTTGCGCGTACCGCCGATCTTCATGCCCTGCACGCCTTCGTCCCAGCCGGCAATCACCTGCCGCGCGCCAAGCGCGAACTGGAAGGGCTCGTTGCGGTCCTTGCTCGAGTCGAATTTCGAACCATTGGTGAGCCAGCCCGTGTAATGCACCGACACCATCTGCCCGGCGCGAGCCTCGGCACCCTGGCCGACGAGCATTTCTTCGATGATCAGGCCGCTGGCCGTGGTGGTTTGGCTCATTGCAATACTCCGTGAGGTCGATGGACAAGGGCTTGCATTATGCCTCACCGAAGTTTCGACACTCACCCGCGCAATTTCGGCCGAAAGATTTCGTCGGCCCGGGCCGGCGGCAACGGATGCGAGAACAGGTAACCCTGAAACTTCTTGCAGCCGAGTTCGAGCAGGATGTCCAGCTGTGCCCGGGTTTCCACCCCCTCGGCCAGCGTCTCCAGGCCAAGGCTGCGGGCCAGGCCGATGATCGCGGTGACGATCGCGGCATCCTCGGGATCCACCGTCAGGTCGCGCACGAAGCTCTGGTCCACCTTCAGCTTGTGCACCGGAAAGCGCTTCAGGTAACTCAGGCTCGAATATCCGGTGCCGAAATCGTCGATCACCAGCCGCACGCCCATGGCGGCGATCTCCTGCAGCCTGGCCTGGGTGTCCTCGATATCGTGCATCAGGGTGCTTTCGGTGATTTCGAGCTCCAGCAGGCGGGCCGGCTGTCCGGTATCGGCCAGGATGCGGCGCAGGGTGCCAACCAAATCCTTCTGGCGAAACTGGCGCGGCGAAAGGTTGACCGAAACAGGCAGCAGCGGCCGGCCCTCCTGCTGCCAGATCCGGTTCTGCCGCAGGGCTTCGCCCAGCACGAATTCGCCGATCTGCATGATGAGCCCGGTTTCCTCCGCGATCGGAATGAATTCGGCCGGCTCGACCAGTCCATGCTGCGGATCGTTCCAGCGCACCAGCGCCTCCATGCCGCAAACGGCACGGTGCGGCCACTCGATCAGCGGCTGGTAGTGCAGCAGCAAGGCTCCGCTCTCGATGGCGTGGCGCAGGCGGGTCTCGAGCATGAAGAAGTGTGCCGCCTGTTCGTTCATCTTGCGCGCGAAGAACTGGAAGTTGTTGCGACCGGCGGCCTTGGCGTGATACATGGCCGTGTCGGCATTCTTCATGAGGGCGAACACCTCGTTGCCGTCATCGGGAAAAATGCTGATGCCGATCGATGGCGTGGCGCGCAGCTGGTGGCCGTCGATGCTCACCGCCGACGCCAGGGCGCCGAGAATCTTCTCCGCCACCTGCACCGCATCGTCGGGCGAGGACATCTCGTGCAGGACGATGACGAACTCGTCGCCGCCCAGCCGCGAGACGGTATCCACTGCCCGCACCACGCTCGTCAGCCGTTCCGCCACATGTTTCAGCAGCTCGTCGCCGATGGCATGGCCAAGGCTGTCATTGACGCTCTTGAAGCGGTCGAGATCGAGAAACATCACCGCCACGCGATGCTTGCTGCGCTGCGCCTGGGTCAGCGCCTGCTGCAGGCGGTCATGCAGCAGGGTGCGGTTGGGCAGGCCGGTCAGGCTGTCGTGATGGGCGACATGCCAGATGCGCTGTTCGGCCTGCATGCGCTCGAACACCTCTTCCTGCAGCTGCGAATTGGCGCTGGCCAGTTCGGCGGTGCGCTCGACCACCCGCTGCTCGAGTTCCTCGTGTACCCGCAGCAGCGCTTCTTCCGCCTGGTGGCGTTCCGTGACGTCCTCGAAAATCCAGGTCAGGTCGACGCTGTCGGCCTGCCCGGCAACGCGACGGCCGGTGGCGCGCACCCAGAACGCATGGCCGTCATGGTGCCGCACCCGCGTCTCGCCAACATAGGTGCCACCGGCCAGGACCACCGGCAGAACCTCGGCGCCGTGGCGCTGGTAATCGTCCTCGCTGAGGTAGAAGATGCGCGTCGAACGCCCTGCCAGTTCTTCCGGCTGATAACCGAAGATCTCCGCCAGGCGGCGGTTGCAGCGCTGCACCAGGCGATCCCGCGCGAACAGGATGCCGACCGCGGCGTTGTCGAAAATGATCTGCTGCTCGTCGTAGGCCTGCCGCGCGCGCTCCTCGGCCTCGCGCGTGGCCGTGAAATCCTCGGCCAGCCAGACCGAGCCGGCATGCGGGTTGGCCGCATCGAAAGCGCTGCCGCTGATGCGCAACCAGGTCGACTTGCCGTCGCGCCGCATGTATTCCTGCTCGCGATGATGGATGCGGCCGGCAGCGAACTCGGCATAGATCTGCTCGCCGATACGCTCGAACTCCTCGTCACTGCGAAACAGCCGTCGCGCCGACTGGCCGACCAGCGAGCCGGACGGCAGTTCGAACAGGTTCTCGAAACGCGAGTTGCAGCGCACGAAGGTGCGCTCGCGCACCACGGCAATGCCGATCAGCTCCGTGTCGAGGATGGCCGACAGCTCGCGCGTACTGCGTTCGAGCGCATCGATCATCAGGCGGTCTACGGCGATGTCCTCGATGATCCACAGCGTGCCGTCGCGCGGATGCTCGGGATCCACCGCCTTGGCCGAAACGCGGCACCAGAACAGGCTGCCGTCCTTGCGCTTGAGCTGGGTTTCGGCACGAAACGAGCGGCCCGCCACCAGCACCGGACCGGCCTCGTGCCCCAGGGCCGAGTAGGCGTCCTGATCGGCATAGAGGATCAGCGCCGACTGGTCGATGAATTCATCCAGCGAGTAGCCGAACATCTCGGCGCACAGCCGATTGGCCTGCACCAGCCGCCGATTGTGGGTGAACAGGATGCCGACCGTGGCATTCTCGAAAATCGCATTGAGTTCGAGTGCGGCTTTCTTCGGCGGCGGCACAACGGAACTGCCGCTCATCGCTGCGCATCCGCTCCGGTAGCAGCCTCAAGCACCCGCAACAGGGAAGACGTGTCGCGCGTGCCCCAGCCATGCGCCATCAGCGCATTCAATTGCTGCCATACCGCGGCGGACACCGGCAGCGGAGCGCCGATCCGCGTCGCCTCGTCCATCAGCAGGGCATAGTCCTTGTGATGCAGACGGGCCTCGACGCCGGCGGCGAACTCGCGCGTCGCCATGCGCCCGCCGAACACTTCGAGCACGCGCGAAGCGGCCGAGCCGCCCTGCATCGCCGTCCATACCCTGGAAAAATCCACGCCGGCCGCTACCGCCAGGCGTGCCGCCTCGGCGCAGGCCTCGATCGCCGCCACCATCACCATCTGGTTGCAGGCCTTGGCCACCTGGCCGGCGCCGCTCTCGCCGACATGCACGATGGTCTTGCCCAGCACCTCGAAGATCGGCTGCAGACGTGGCGCCAGCGCCGACTTGCCGCCCCACATGATGGCCAGCGTGGCGTTGCGCGCGCCCGTGCCGCCACCCGAAACCGGGGCGTCGACAAACTCGATGCCGCGCGCCGCGTACATCGCCGCCACGCGTCTTGCAGTGGACGGTGCGATCGTGGAAAAGTCGACATGGATCGCACCCGGTGCCAAGCCCTGCGTCAATTCCGCCGCAAGCCCTTCCACGTCGGCGCTGCCGGTGACGTTGGTAACCACGATCTCGCTCGCGGCGGCCACCGCGGCTGGAGAATCGCACCAGTGCGCGCCCTGTTCGACCAAAGAGTCGGCGCTGGCAGCACGGCGGCTCCAGACATGCAGGTCGTGCCCCGCCTGCAACAAATGCCCGGCCATCGGCGCCCCCATGGTGCCAAGGCCGATGAAACCGATTCTCATGAACATTCCCCCCAGCCCCCTTGCCAGGCAAGGGGGTGACGGCAGTTCGCGCGCAATGCGCGCTCCATCCGATGGCTGCCGCGCCTTGGGGCGGCCCGGCGGCGCGGCTTCATGCTTCCGGCGTGCTCATCTTCTCCAGCAGTTGCAGGGCGGTGATCGAATCGTTCTCGCCCATGCCGCTGCCGACGATGGCGTTGAACACCTGCGCCGTGGCCGCCGCCGAGGGCAGCATGAGGCCCATGCGATGCGCCTCTTCCATGATGATGCGCAAATCCTTCTGGTGCATCCAGGCCTTGAAGCCGGGCTTGAAGTTGCGGTCGAGCATGCGCTGGCCATGGTTTTCGAGGATCTTCGAATAGGCAAAGCCGCCGAGCAGGGCTTCGCGCACCTTGGCCGGATCGACGCCACTCTTCGCCGCGAAGTTGAAGGCCTCGGCCACCGCCAGCACGCCGACCCCGGTCAGGATCTGGTTGCAGGCCTTGGCCACCTGGCCGGCGCCGGACTCGCCGATCAGCGTCACCGACTTGCCCATCTTTTCCAGTAGCGGCTTTACCTTCTCGAAGGCGCTCGCCTTGCCGCCGGCCATGATGGTCAGCGCGGCATTGATCGCCCCCATCTCGCCGCCCGAGACCGGGGCGTCGACGAACTCGATGCCCTTTTCGGCCAGGCGCTGGCCGATGGTGCGCGCCGCATTCGGGTTGATAGTCGACATATCGACCACGATCAGGCCAGCCTTGCCGCCGCTGGCGAGGCCGTCGGCGCCGAGGCAGACCTTTTCCACGTCCGGCGCGTCGGCCACCATGACGATCACCACTTCGGCATGCGCCGCCACCTGCGCCGGCGTGGCGTGGGTCTTGGCATTGACCGCGGCAAACGGCGCCAGCGATTCGGGCCGCCTCGCCCACAGGTGCAGCGCGTGTCCGGCCTTTTCCAGGTGCAGCGCCATCGGGCGGCCCATCAGGCCAAGGCCTATGAATCCGACGTTCATTTCTTCTCCTCCGTTACGGCTTTGAGTATCAGGGGCACCAGCGGCTCGGGCAGCTTGATGCCGCCGCCGGTGGCGAAGGCGTGGGCCCGCTCCGACATCTTCTTCCAGGTCTTGCGCACGATGTCCAGCCATTTTTCCTCGCTGTAGTCGGCATGCTGGCCGGCAAAGCCGAGCATGTAGTGCTCGATGAACACCAGGTCGGTGACGTCTTCCATCATCTGCGTGTCGGGATTGACCTTGAGCTGGCGCTTGCCGACCGCCATTTTCACTTTGTCGATCATGCCCTGATCGTAACCGGCCTGTTTCATGAGCTCGCCGGCGGTCTCGGCGTGGAACTTGTAGAGGCCGCTACGCCAGGCCAGATAGCCTTCCCTGGTCATCGCATAGCTGTTGCGCGGCACGGTCCAGCGCTTGATGTGCTGGGCGCGCACCGCGAGCTGCGCCACCTCGCTGGCATCCGGCGCATAGCGGCCGATCATCTCGGTCATGCGTTTGGCGTAGAGCAGCTCCTTGGGCTGGCCCTCGTCCTGGTTGGGGTCTGCGGCATTGGCGGCATCGAACAGGGCGATGGCGCGCTCGAAGCGTGCTTGGTCGGTAATGGTCATGGCATCCTCAGGAACGGTAGTCGGCATTGATCTTCACGTAATCATAGGAGAAATCGCAGGTCCACACGGTCGCGCCGGCGGCGCCGCGACCGAGGTCCACGCGCACCGTGATCTCGGCGTTCTGCATGATGCGCGCGCCGTCCTCCTCGCGGTAGCTGGCGGCGCGACCGCCGTTCTCCGAGACCAGTACTTCCTCCGTGCCGGAGCCGAGCCAGACGCGCACCCCGGCGGCATCCAGATCCGTGATGCCGGCATAGCCGATCGCGGCCAGGATGCGGCCGAGGTTGGGGTCGGAGGCGAAGAAGGCCGTCTTCACCAGCGGCGAATGGCCGATAGCATAGGCCACCTGGCGGCATTCCGCCGCCGTGGCGCCAGCGCCGACTTTCACGGTGATGAACTTGGTCGCGCCCTCGCCGTCGCGCACGATGGCCTGGGCCAGTTCCTGCGCCACCGCGAACACCGCCGCGCGCAGCGCCGGCCAATGCGGCGAGGCCGCATCGACCTGCAGCCCCGCCGCGCCGGTGGCGATGACGACGAAGGAATCGTTGGTCGAGGTATCGCCGTCGACCGTGATGCAGTTGAAGCTCTGGTCCGCCGCCTCCTTCGCCAGTTGCGCCAGCAGGCCGGCGCCAATCCCGGCATCGGTGGCGACGAAGCCGAGCATGGTCGCCATGTTGGGCCGGATCATGCCGGCGCCCTTGCTGATACCGGTGACCGTGATGGTCTTGCCGCCCAGCTCGATGCGGCGCGAGCCGGCCTTGGCCACGGTGTCGGTGGTCATGATGGCGTGCGCCGCGGCATGCCAGTGGTCCGCCTGCAAATCCGCCTGCGCCGCCGGCAGCCCGGCGATCAGCCGATCGACCGGCAGGTGTTCGAGGATCACGCCGGTCGAGAAGGGCAGCACCTCGCGTGCCGCGCAACCCAGCAGGCGTGCCACGGCATCGCAGGTCTCGCGCGCGGCGCGCATGCCCTGCTCGCCGGTGGCGGCATTGGCGATGCCGGTGTTGATCACCAGCGCCCGCAGGCTGCCGTCGCCCGCCAGATGCTCGCGGCACACCGTGACCGGCGCGGCGCAGCAGCGGTTCTGGGTAAACACCCCGGCGGCGCGGCTGCCCGGCGCCAGTTCGACCAGCGTCAGGTCGCGCCGGTCCTTCTTGCGGATGCCGGCCTCGGCGGTGCCGAGGCGCACACCGGCGACGGGGAACAGGGCTTCGGGGGAAGGAGTAGCGTAATTGACGGGCATGGTTGTCGCCTGCAGAAAAGTCATTCAACGGGAAGCGTGGAGTTTAGCCGCTCGCGGCAATCCTCAGAAGTCGGCGCCAGTGCCGCGGCGAAGTTGCTTCGCGATATCAGGCTTCCGGCTGCACCGCATGCTGCAAGACCTCCGAGGCCCATTGATTGAGGCTCTTGCCCGCCGCCTGCGCGGCGACCAGAGCGCGTCCATGAATCTCGGGCGGCACGCGCAGCAGCAGCTTTCCGGACGCCGGCTTTTCCGGCGCCACGCCTTCGCGCTTGCAGTCGGCGAGGTAATCCTTGACCGCATGCTCGAACTCCGCACGCAGTTCCGCCACCGTCAGGCCATGGAAGCTGATGATGGTTCGAATGCCGAGTATCCGCCCGACGAAGATATTGTCGCGCTCGTCATACTCGATGCGGGCGGTATAGCCCTTGTGCCTCATGGTGTTCATGGCGATACGTTCTGTTCCCTGGCAACAGTCCAAAAGTCGGCGCTGGCGGTACGGTGATTATCCGGGTTTCTGCGCCGGCGGGATGGTCGGAGCGCCGGCCCTGGTTCGCCGGCCTGCGGCTTCCCTCACTGCGGGGCCGCGCCAGGCCGCTGGCTAAACTAGCCGATGCCGATAAAGCCGGCATCGTCGTCG
>JAPTVL010000113.1 GCA_028065725.1 Betaproteobacteria bacterium | reverse complement strand
CGCCCGCCGCCAACGACAATACCGCCGTCAGCTTCAGCTACAGCATCACCGATGGCACCGCCTCGGTGGCCGCATCCGCAGCGCTCGATATCACCCCGGTCAACGATGCGCCGGTGGCTGTGGCTGATGCTGCCGCCGTCATCGAAGATGGAACGGTGACACGCACAGCAGCGACGGGCGTACTGGGCAACGACACGGATGTCGATGTAGACGACACCAAAACGGTGACAAATGTCGCGTCCGGTTTACTGAGCGGCACAGTGGGCAGCCCACTCAATGGCATTTATGGCACCTTGACCTTGAATGCAAACGGCAGCTACACCTACATCGCCAATCTGCCTGCAGCACAAACCCTGGCCCAAGGGCAAGTGGCAACTGAGGACTTCGAATACATCATGAGTGATGCGGCCGGCGCTACCAGCACCGCCCTGCTCACCTTTACAGTGACCGGCATAAATGATGCACCGGTAGCCAACAACGATACGCTTGCAGCCACTGAAGACGTTGCAATAACTTACACTGCAGCACAATTGCTGGGGAATGATACCGATGTCGAAGGCGATGCGCTGACTATCGCTTCAGTTACCAACGGTAGCGGCGGCACAGTTGTCTTGAATGGTGATGGCACGGTAACCTTCACCCCGAATGCCAACTTCAGCGGCGCAGCCAATTTCACTTATACGGCGACAGACGGAAGCCTTAATTCGAACACCGCCACTGTGACAGTCAATGTCGCGGCGGTAGCCGACGCCCCTGAATTGATCACGCAAGGTCAACTCTTTGGCTTGGTGGCAGGTGTGGGCACCGCGAGCGCCTCAACCTCTGAGTCGCAAGCCCGCCTCGCCGCCGCAATCGGTCTACCGTCCGCCACCCTCGATAGCTTCGATCCACCTCCTGGACCCGGCGGCACAGACGATCCAGGTACGGTCGATGTCAAAGATGGCGGGTTGACTAACTACAACTATTCCCTGTCGTCCGGTACGTCGGTAGTTTTCGACTGGGCATTCGCCAATGCCGAGACCGATGTTACACGTATCGAAAACGGCTTTAACGATATAGTCGTTCTAGTGATTACCAATCCTGATGGTACGCAGACGAGTACACTGATCACATCTTCCGAGCAAGTAGACGGCAAGCCGAGCTCCTCCGGCGCCTATACCTATACCGCTGCAGCGGCCGGCAATTACCAGTTCTCCTGGCTTGTGCTTAATGGAAGAAATACGAACAACGACTCCTCGATCGCCATCAGCAATATTGCCTTTCAGTTAGGCACAAACACTTTTGGTACCCCGGTGGAGTTTCCAATTTCCACTGCACTTGTCGATACGGATGGCTCAGAGACCCTGTCCGTTAGTGTGGCGGGCGTACCTGCCGGGGCGGCCTTCAGTGCGGGCACTAATCTCGGGAGCGGAATTTGGTCTTTCACATCGGCCCAACTCGCCGGCCTGATTTTCCTGCCGGCTGACGGCTATACCGGGACCGTCAACCTGACTGTCACTTCGACCGCGACCGAGACCAGCAACGGCAGCACCGCCTCAACCACACAGACTGTTGCGGTGACAGTGGCGGAAACGACCAATACGATCATCGGTACAAACCGCGATAATAATCTCACCGGAACTGCAGGCAATGATCACATTCAGGGATTATCGGGCGACGACACACTGTCTGGCAGGGCGGGAGACGACCTGATCTTTGGCGGCGTTGGCGACGACACGCTGAATGGAAATGACGGCAATGACAGACTCTCCGGCGGAGCGGGCGCAGACATATTAAATGGCGGCAACGGCAACGACACCCTGATCGGGGGCAGTGATAACGACATGCTCACCGGTGGCGTCGGCAGTGATGTTTTCCGCTGGGAGTTAGCCGACCAAGGAGCTGTAGGGGCGCCCGCCATGGATACCATAGCCGACTTTGACATCGCACTTCCGGCTTCCGGAGGCGATATTCTGGATCTCCGTGATTTGCTTGTGGGGGAGAGCCATTCCGGTTCTTCGCCGGGCACGCTTGACGACTACCTGCATTTCGAAATATCGGGAACTGACACGATCGTGCATATCAGCACGAGTGGGGGGTTTTCCGGTGGATTTAATGCCGCGCTGGACGATCAACTGATCACACTATCAGGCGTAGATTTGGTGACAGGTTTTGCCAACGACAATGCGATCATTACTGACCTGTTGTCCAAGAGTAAGTTGATTACCGACTAAGCGAGAAAACGATGACTTATATTGTGCGCAGTGAACAGGGTGTCATTGTGACTGTCAGTAATGTGCCCCTTGAGGGCGCCTGCGAGCAGGTGGCGGCTGATTCACCCGAGCTGCGTGCATTTATTGAAGACCTTGCCAGCGCAAACAATGTTTTTGAATCGTCGGACATGAAGCTGATCCGGGTGATCGAAGACGTAATTGATCTATTGATCGCCAAAAACGTAATCTGCATCACCGACTTGCCGCCTCCCGTCCAAACCAAGCTGATGGAGCGCCGTTCCTTGCGGCAATCGCTGAATGCCCTCAAGCTATTTGGCGACGAGGATGAAGGCATTATCTAGAGGACTGCTGCTACCCTAAAGTCGTCGTCAGTTCAGGTTTCAGCCAAGCACGATCCCTGGCCCGGTCATCCCTTTGAAGCCCAATCCCTTCAGGCACACCGCCTCCTGCTGATTGAGCACGCCCTCGGCGATGGTCATCATGCCCATGGTGTGCGCGATGGTGCACACGCCACGCAGGAAAGTCTGGTTGCCCAGGCTCTGATCGATGTCGCGAATGATCGCGCTGTCGATCTTCAGGTAATCGAGTCCCACGTCGTACAGTTCGCCCACATGGCAAATCTGGTTGCCGACGTGTTCGAGGCCGATCTTGCAGCCTAGCGACTTGAGCGTGTCGCAGAACACGCGGAATTCCCTGGCATGACGGTAGGCGACGAACTCGGGAATGTCGATCCAGAGTTTCTGCGCCATCTGCGGATTGCGCTTGAGCGCCTGGTAATAGCGCGCTGTCAGCAGCGGATCGCACACTGACTGGGCTGACACGTTGATGCACACGGGGCCCTCGTTTGTTTCCATCCAGGCAAGTGCGTAGTCGAACACCGCCTCGTCGATGCGCTCGGTCAGGCCCAGCCGGCTGGCCCACGGCATGAACTCCTGGGCAGACATCCACAGGGAGCTCTGGATGATCTGCATGCGTGCAGGCGCTTCGTAGTGGATCAGTTCGCCCTGCCCGTTCAGCACCGGGTAGGTCGCAAACTGGACTCGCTTCAGGTTCAGAGCGGTTTCGATCAGCACCTGCCATGCAGCGACCAGGCTGGCCGCAGGTTTCCACTCGACATGGGGTTCGCCCACCTCAACCGCGCTGCCGCCCTCCTGCTCGGCGCGGCTCAATGCCATGTCGGCACGCGACAACACCTGGGATATTGCATCGCCATGGCGATACACGGCCGCTCCCAGCAGGATTGCGTGTTCCTCGGCTGCGCTCGGATCATTGATCGACAACAGGGTGCGCGCAGAAATTCGCTGCGCCAATTCTTCGACCGCATCCACGTCGGGAGCGAGCACGGAAAAATCAGCGCCATTCAATCGGCCGATCAGACAGGCCTCGTCGGGGCAGCACTCCTGCAACGCGCCGGCAACGCGTTTCAACAGGGTGTCGGTCGTTTCACGCCCCAACGACTTGTTCATCTTGATGAGATCGGGAAGACGCAGAATGAACAATGCACCGCTCGGGGCCGAGTTTTCGTCCTCCAGGGCAACCTGGACTTTCTTCAGGAAGTGCTCTCGGTTCAACAGGCCGGTCAGCGCATCGTGCTGGGCGTCGCGCCGCAACTGCTCCAGCCGCGCGGACTCGTCTTCCAGCATGCTGCGCACCTGCCCTGACAGCGCATTCATGGCCCGTACCACACTGCGAAATTCCCGCGTTCGCGGCTCGGTGATGGTGATGAAGCGGCGCGCGCCGATGGCTTCGGCCTGCTTGACCACCTCGCCCAGCGGTCGCGTGATGGAACGCAAAATCAAGGTACCGATCACGCCGCACAACAGCGCGCTTGCCAGAAACCAGCCCAGCAGCCTGCGGTTGCCCTGCCACAACGCCTGGTAGGCAAAGCCGTTATGGCTGATCACCGTCAGCGTGCCGTACTGGCGCCAGCCATCCTGTACCTGGGCGATGCCGGGCTCGGTGCGCAACGGGATCAGCCTGACGAACCAGCCAGGCGCCGTGTCCGTACCCGCATCGCTCACCCGCTCCACCATCACCTTGCCGGACGGCGAGGCAAGCTTGATCTGTCTGTAATGCCCAATATCGAATTGCGCCGAAAGCAGCAACTCGATCAGGACAGGATCCTTCTCGATCTGCGACATCGACAGGGCAAGCGAATTCGCATTGTCGATATTTTTCAGCCGCAGCTGATCTTCAAGATAGCTTTTTGCCGACAACGCGCTGATCAGAAAACTGATTCCGAACGCGATGGTCATAATTGCCGTGATGGCGATCCAGAGTTGCTTGGTGAGTGTCATGACATGTCCCTGTGCATGAGATGTTTCAATCGATTCCTTCTTCCCGCATCCTGGCAAGCACCGACTGCCATTTTGAAAGGCGTTGCGTAGCGCTGGCCGTACGCGGGCCGGCCCCCCCCACCCACAGTCCTTCGGCGTTGAAGCCGAAGATCGTGATCAGATCAGCGCGGCGGGATGCGGGTCGTATATCCGAAATCAGGTTATCCAGCACCAGCGGCTCGTCGCCTGGGGCCGGATAATAGCTCAGGACCATATGGGCCTGGACCAGGGTGCTTTGCGGCCCGCCTATGCGGGCCTTGACGTAGGTCAGCCGCAGTTTCTCGGTCGGGATGCCCAGCAGCTTCAGCGTCACGTATTTGGCAATCACAAAATCCTCGCAGTCCCCCTGTGCGCGCCCCAGTGTTTCGAGCGGCGTCGCCCAGTAATCCTGCGATCCCCAGATATCGCTGTCTTCCCCAAAACGGGTTCTTCGATTGAAGAAATCATTGACCTGTTTCAGCTTGATCGCATCGGGCTGGCTGGCAGCCTGGGTCAGAAAATCACGCCAGCCCGCCACCGAGGCAACCCCGGCGTTTCCGTAACGCTGGCCGGCCAGCAACAGCATGCGGTCGATTTCAATACCGGCAACAGCAAGGCTCAGGCTGAAAGCCAGCAGGAAAATCGACTTGATCAAGCCAATTTTTGCCAGAAACTGTCGATAATTCGGCATTGAGCAGCGGGGCAATCGGGTCGTCCTTGGGGCGTGTCAGCTGTGAACCTGATTGAAAAACGTCGCTCGCCTCTGACTGACAGCGATTGCCATCACCCGACACCACGACATGCTTGATTCACTGGATAGTCTCAAAACACTTTCCCGGATTGAAGTGAAGCTGCAAGAGCCTGCAATTAAAAATGTCGACAGCAAGGCTGGTATAAATTTTGCTGTCAGAATGCCGTATTGCTCCACTTACACGTTATCGGACGTGTTCCGAGAGGCTGAAGGAATGCCAAAGAGAAAAATTGTGCTGTTTTTGTCGGTGGTGAGCCTGCTCCCGGCGGCTGCCTGGGCGCAAACGCCCGTCACGCTGCTGGATGCCGTCAGGAAAGCCATCGTAAGCAACCCCGAAGTTCAGGCCCGCTGGCATACGTTCCTTTCCTCCCGGCATGAACAGGATGTTGCCCGCGGCGGCTATTTCCCGCGAGTTGATCTCAGCACGGGCGTCGGGCGGGAAAGCCTGACCCAGCCCAACCTGCCGACGACCAAGTATACCCGTCGGGATGTGGCGCTGACCTTGAGTCAGATGATCTACGATGGCTTTGCCACGCGCGACGAGGTTGCCCGATTGGCCTATGCCAAGCTGGTGCGTTATTACGAAGTCCTCGACGCATCGGAATCGATCGCTCTGGAAGCTGCACAAGCCTATATGGACGTGCTGCGCTATCGCGAATTGTCGACCCTGGCGCAGGAAAACTTTGCCCAGCACGACCAGGTATTCAAGCAGATCCAGGAACGTGTTCAGGCTGGCGTGGGCCGGCGGGTCGACCTCGAACAGGCAGGCGGCCGCCTTGCCCTGGCGCAGTCGAACATGCTCACCGAGGCCAGCAACCTGCACGATGTCAGCGCGCGCTACCTGCGGATTGTGGGCGAGCTCCCGCCGGGCGAGATGATCGCGCCCGGACTGCTCGAACAGGGCATTCCCCCCAGCGTCGAAGAAGCCTTGATGCTGGCCTATCAGGGCAGTCCGGCCTTCAACGCCGCAATCGAGAACGTGCGCGCCGCGCAGGCCGAAGCGCGCGGCCGCCAGGCCAACTTCCAGCCGCGCATCGACCTGCGCGCCAGCCAGGGTGTGTCCTACAACGACAATGGGGTAGCAGGACGACGCGACGACAAGGTGGTCGAGGTGGTGCTGAACTACAACCTGTTCAAGGGCGGCTCCGACCGTGCCCTGGCGAACCAGTATGCCGAGCGACTGGCGCAATCGAAGGAACTGCGCGACAAGGCCTGCCGCGAACTCCGTCAGACGCTGTCCATCGCCTTCAACGACATTCACAACCTGTCGCGTCAGTTGGGTTTTCTGGACCAGCACCAGTTGGCCATCGAAAAAGCCCGCGAAGCCTATCGCAAGCAGTTCGACATCGGCCAGCGCACCCTGCTCGACCTGCTCGACACCGAAAACGAATACTTCCAGGCACGCCGCGCCTACGTGAACGCCACCTACGAGCACGCCATCGCCCACGCGCGCACCGTGGCGGGCATGGGCAAGCTGCTGTCCACCCTGCAGGTCGGCCGCGACGGGCTGCCCAGCCCGCAGGAACTCGGTCAGGACCGGCAGGACGTCGACCCCGCCAGCCAGTGCCCTGCGGTCGCGCCGCTGGCGGCAGCCGCCGCCGGCGTGGATCTGACGCCACGCACGGCCGAAGCAGCCCCGGTCAAATTGCCCGAGCCGTCACCGCCGCCGGCGGCCCCGCCCCATGAAACCGTCCAGCAGGCGCTTACCGGGTGGGCGGCGGCCTGGTCAGCAAAGGACTTTCCGCGTTATCGGGATTACTACGCCCAAAGCTTTACTCCCGAAAACGGCCGCACGCTGGAGCAATGGGCCAGCGATAGCGCCGCGCTCTTCGCCAGGCACGGCGACATCACCATCGGCATCAACGACATGACGGTGGATGCGTCGACCCCTGATAGATCCGTGACCCAATTCCTGCAGTCGTACGCTTCGCCGAACTACAGCGACGTAACTGCCAAGCGCATCGAATGGGTCCGCGAGGACAACCACTGGAAAATCCAGCGCGAACAACCCGTGGGCATACCGAAGGTGCCGCTGCCGCAACGAGTGAAAACCGGTTCCAGGTAACGACGCACGATAAAACCCCGGAATGGGGTCCGGAATTAGCACGGCA
>JAPTVL010000408.1 GCA_028065725.1 Betaproteobacteria bacterium | reverse complement strand
CAGTTGGTAGAGCAACCGCCTTGTAAGCGGTAGGTCGTCAGTTCGATTCCGACAAGCGGCACCAATAAATCAATGACTTAGGCGGTATTCGCCTAGGCGTCAAACTCCCCGGGTCACGCCGGGGTCACGTCATCCGGAAAAACGCAGCCCCTTGCCATTCATGGCGAGAGGGCCGTGCGTTCGCGCATACAAGACTGCCGCCTCCCTGTCAATCTGGCAGCTATGGGGTTGTCAGAGTGCCGGCTTCGAAGCGGCGGTGCAATCTGGGAACACCTGATTAAACGAGGTGAAGCCCACGATGAGCATCCCGAACGATCACCCCATCATGCGCGACCGTGCAGATCGTCTCGACAACGACCGCGCGGCCGAATATCTCGGCGTCGCCCCTGGCACGCTGGAGGTGTGGCGCTGTACCCGGCGCTATCCCATTCCCTACATGAAGGTTGGGCGCAAGGTCTATTACGACCGTGCCGACCTCGACGCTTGGCTGGCGTCGCGACGGATTCAGCCGGCTGAGCTGTGAGCCTGACCGCGATGGATGCCCGGGTCGAACTGGCCGCTGCGTGGGAACGCGCCTGCCACGGCGCACGAGTCAAGGCGATTTGCGGACTCGGCGATGCCTTGGCGGGGGTGCCGGTGTCCGCCGTTACGCTCGCTCGATGCGAGACGCTCGACGAAGTTCTCAGTGCCGCACCGGGTGCTCCAGTCAATGACCCGCTGTTCCTCAAGGAGCTGCTGGGGCCAGGGTGGCAAGCTGAGCCAGACGACGGCGAAATCGTCGTCAAACCATTCACGCCGTGGCAGTCGATCCCCCCGCGAAAGGTGATTTCCATCGGGGGGATGCGGTGCCATGCCAAGGGCTTTCTGTCGATGCGGGGCGCAGCGGCGGGGGTCGGGAAAACGTCCCTCGGTGCGGTCGAGGAACTGAGCCTCGCCTTCGGCATCGACTTGCTGTCTCCCAAAATGGACGGCGAGTACCAGCCATTGAAGTGCGGCCGGCAGCGTGTCTGGTGCATGTCGCTCGAAGATGGGGAGGACGAGCATCAGCGGCGCGTTGCCGGTGTCCTGGCGCACTACGGGCTGGAGGATCGCGTGGGAGAGCTTGCCGGCCGGTACCTCGCGACCTACAAGAACGACAGCCCTGTGACGCTGGCAATGGTCCAGAGTGGGGAGTTCATCGTTACCCCTGCCTGCGACGAAATAATCGCTCAGGTCAGGGCTCGCCGAATCGATGTCATCACGGTTGACCCGTTTGTGGGCTCGCACCTCGTTCCCGAGAACGACAACGGCGGCATGAACGCGGTGGCTGATCTGTGGCGCACCGTCGCCCAGACGACAGGATGCGCGGTCATGCTGACGCACCACATCAGGAAGCAGGGCGGTGTGGGCGAAGTGACAGCCGACGACCTCCGGGGGGCCGGCGCTCTGGTTGGGGCGGCTCGCTTGGTGAGTGTGCTGCAGCCGATGAGCAAGGACGAGGCCGAGCGGTTCGGCATTGAGCCCGAGCGTCGCCGCTTCCATGTGTGGGTCAATCCCGCAGCGAAATCCAACATCACGCCCCCTGTCGAAAAGCGCACCTGGTTCCACATGGCCAGCTACGACCTCGACAACGGCACAGACGAATGGGACGCCGACAGCGTGGGCGTGATCGAGCCGTGGACGCCTCCTGCGCCCTTGGATGGCGTGACAGGCGGGCACGTCAGCCGGCTGGCGGCCCTTCTCGAAGACGCGAGCGACGAGTTTCTGCTCAGCAAGTGCCGCGCAAGCCAGCAGGCTACCGGGTGGATAGGACACCTGGTCGGCGAGGTTATCGGCGACACCAACGCCAAGAAGGTTGCCTCGGTCATCCGCGAGTGGATCAAGGCGGGGGTGCTCGCTGAGGTTCAAATTAAGGACGAGACCCGCAAAACGAGGCCCTGCATGGCACTCGGGAAAGCTGCCATCCAGGAGGACGACTTCTGATGCGCCACATCATTTTTGCGCCACCTGCGCCACCTTTGCGCCACCTTTGCGCCACCCAAGTGCGGAACCGCGCCGATACTGGGTTTGCGCCACTGCGCCACTGCGCCACCTCCCTTATAGGGAGTGGCGCGGTGGTGGTGCAGTGTGGAACCGCCACTGAGTGTTTATGAAAAGGAGAAACGACACATGCTGATTCCCTCGAACCGTGCCGGCGAGTTTGGATGTTTTCAGACGCGCGCACTACCACAAGACCAGCGCGCCGGCTGTGCAGGCCGGAAGTGCGCCGCGTGGAGCGTGTTGCTGTCGCCGGGACAAATCGCGCTGTTTGAAGCTCAGTCCGCGAAGCCCGGGCATTACCTGGTCACGGTCGAGCTGGGCTGCTGCGGGCTGCTACCACGCGCGGCCGACACTGAGCTTGCATCACGACGCACCGAGCTTGTCGATGCCGGCTTTCTGAAATTCGTGCCGCGTCCTGGGCAATCGAGAAACACCGTGCTGAGCCGTCAAGGCGATGCGATTTAACCACCACCTATAGGAGAACCACATCATGCTGACGAAACTGAAATCCCTGCTGACCGGCCGCAAGGCCGCCGCCCCTGAGAGTCTTGGTGAGGCAGAAGCGTTACTCGCCGACGAGTTGCGGACGGCGCGAGCCGACCTGGAAGCCCTGCTGGCGCGCCGCGACGACCTTCTGCTCGACGCGATGACGCGGGACGAGTTGGCCCTCGATGACGTACGCCGGCAAGTCAGCACCGCTGAGCGCCGAGTCAGCGAATTGGCCGCTGCTACCGCTGCTGCAGGCGCCCGTCGTGCAGCGGTCGAGCATCGGCGTGCGTCAGAAGAACTGCGCAAGCGTTGGGGTGCTGCTCGTGCCCTTGTTGACGCGCGAGACGAAGCAGGCCGGCGTCTTGAGTCGGCACTCGACGCGGCCGCCGCTGCGATGGCTGACATCCGTGCCCGCGAAAACGAGATCGTCGCCGCGCTGCCGGTGCAGCCGATGCGCCTGCCGTTCACCTGGGGCGCCGCCGGTCTCGAGCACACGATCGCAGTTCACCTCGCGCTGAAATCGCCGCCCCTGTTTGCGAGGTCGCGCGGGCTTGCTCGTGATGACGAATTGCTGACCGTGGCGGCAGCGATTGCCGCGTCCGGCGAGGAAGTCCTCTCGGCTGATCCCACTGGTCAGCGTGCCACCCCTGCCGCCGCTGCTTAACTCAGGAGAAACCACATGGAACAGACGAACGAACATTCCACCGCTGCACCGGCTGATCCCGCCGCCTCTATCATCGCGCCGCCGGCCGAGGTGCCGACCGAGCAAGTCGAAGAGATCGATCCCGCAGTGCTGGAAATGCTGCAAGCCGACGTGACCGCTCCGACGAACCTGGGCGAGTACGTTTTCGAGTATGAGGGCGTTGAGCTCACGCCCGAGCAGCAAGCCGAGGACCGCGAGTTTCGCGTCTGGCTGGCCGACATCTCGTGTCCCCCGTCAGTCGGGACTGCCATCGCGGCCGAGGTGAATGCCGCAGCCGTGCGGACTGCCGACTGGACGCCGGAACAGCACGAGCTCGATGCGCGGTCTGCAATGGCGGAGCTTGAGCGGTTGTGGGGCCCCCGTACCGATGCGATGGTCGGGCTCGCGCGGTCGCTCGTGCAGGAGCTCGACGCAATGCACGGGGGGCGAATCACCGAGCTGCTGGAGAGTACCGGCGCTGGGAACTCCGTTGGCTTGGTCGTTCAATTGGCGCAGCACGCCGAGCGTCGTGAGGCCGCGCGCAAGGCCCGGGGAGGCAAATGATGGACCAGCAGCGCAGCACGATTCCCGAGACCGCGGACGACCGCCTCGCCGCCCTCGATGCTGCCCGAGCACGCCATGCCGCTGCACGCCTGGCTCGCGATGCCGCTCAGGCAGCATATACCTCGGCCCAGGAAGCGAAAGCGGCTGCACGCACAGCCTTGGCCGAGGCAGATCTCGAATTGCTACGCGCACAGGCTGCCCTGCGCGCTGCAGGCTTGGCATGCAGGGGGTGCGTATGACGACTGATAGCGCGAATGTGCGCGCTTCGGAGGCTTCCGCTGCACAGCGCGAGGCCGCCGATGCCAGCAGTGGCGCGGATTCCAGCGAGACCCCACCCCAAGGTATCCGTGTCGGCAAACTCGACACCCTGGAGGACGTGAGGCGCGAGCTTGGCCGGCTGTACCGGGCCGCGCGCCGTGCATCCGGTGCCGAACCCGACGCGGCCACTGCGGCGAAGCTGGCCTATCTGCTGCAGGCGGTCGGCCGCACGATCGAGGGCGGAGAGCTGGAGAGACGTGTAATGGAACTGGAGCGGAAAACGCGGAGGGAGAATCGATCATGAGACCGAGCATGAAGACCCGGCTGGAGAAGCTGGAGGCGGCTGCCAGCACGGTGGCCACATTCCTGGTTGCTATCCCCCAGGAGGGCGAGACAACCGAGCAGGCCGTCGCGCGCACTACAGCCGGGGTGGTCGTCGACGATCAAACGGTCGTAGTAGCCATTCGTCGGTTGAGCGGCGAACCCGCCAATGGATGAAGACGTCGCCGCGTACTGGACTGCCCGCCGTGCTGACGCTCCCCCGGAGTGCGCTCTGTTTGCGGCGATCATTCGGCAGGCTGTCGAAGATGCAACCAGGCCGGCTGGGCGCTGGCGTGACGACTCCGACCGACAGGACGCGGACGCCTGGCTGCGGTACAGCGAGACTTTCAGCTTCTATGCGGGGCTCGCGGGCGTAGACGACACGGAGGCGCTGCGGGAGCGGATCGTGGCGCGGCTGGATGCGGCGCAGGCCCGCCAGAATCGTCAGGGTGAGGCGATCAGTGGGGCGGAGGTGCCGACGTACCTGCTGGCGGGGCGGACGGTGTTGACGGCGCCCGCCCTGGGCCGGTTTCAGTAACGGCGGTACTCGCCGCTGGGAAGCCGGTAATCGGAGCCCTTGGGGGCATACCCGGGCTGTAGCGTGCCGGGCGGTGCAGGGTCCGTCAGCCGCTCGGGATAGCCATTAAGGGGCGTCCCACGCTTCTCGTAGATTTCGTAATTCTTGGCGGAGTGGCGGGCGCGAGCCTCGTCCACCGTTTCCAGTGCCCCCGCGGCATAGGCGTTTGATGTGAGAACTGCGACGGCTGCGAGCAGCGAAAGCGTTTTCTTCATTGTTTCCTCCCTTGGTTTTGTTGGCACAGCATCACCAAGCCTAGACGCAATCCGGGGAAACGCCTACTGAAGCGCGTGCTTTGCCTCCGACTCCCCGCTACGTTGCGCGTGATCGACTCTTGCCAGTCCTTGCGGAGATCAGTGTGGCAACGGTACTGCCGAGCGATGCTTTGCCGGTAATAGAGGGGGATGCTTCGGCTTGTTCTTGCTGCTTGGGTTTCTTGGCTCGGGCGCGCCGATTCGGATTCATTTCGTCCCATACGTTGCGCACCTGATCGACCGTCAGCCCCAGCTTGTCTGCTGCGGCTGCGCGCGCTTTCTCCCGGGTGGGGCGTGGGTTCTTCTTGGGGTCCGCTTTGTGCAGCCGCGCGAGCCGGTAATGTTCGGTCTCAACCGCCGAAGCGATGACGTGCTTTTCGGGTTCGGAACGCGCCTGGTCGAACTTTGTTTCGCCAAGACCGGCCATCTTCGATTTCAATTCCCGCCGAAAACTCTCATTGACAGCGGCGCGGTCGATTATGGCGTCCATCACGAACCGGCTTTCAGATAGCCAATAGTTCAGCCTGGTAAGCAAAGCCGGATTCTTGGCGGCGCGTTCGATTGCTGCAATCGCCTCTGTCAGTTCGTCATGCGCGGCTTCCAGTTCGCTGCGCTCGTGGTCCATGCGTTCGGTGTTCACCGCTTTCCTCCGTCCGCCAGTGTCATGACCTTGGCCGGTTGCTGGGCCTTGGGGAAAGCCGCGGCCAGCATGTCGGACACTGCGGTATTTACAGCCTTGCGCACCGGGTCAATCGTAAGGCGCTGATACACCAGCGCTGCCGCTGTGGTCTTGTGGCCGAGGGCCTGCATACTGACCGGCATGTTTGCGCCGCTGCCCGCCAGGTGCGCGCCCAGAGTCCGGCGCAGGTCGTGAATGCGCACGTCCTCGATGTTTGCGCGGCCGAGAAGTCGCTGCCATGCCATCTTCGGCTCGACGATATGCCCTTTGCTGCCTGTACCGGGGAAAACGAAGGGTGAGCGCTCTTTTTCTTCCAAGGCGTCGTTGATGGCCTTTCTCGCTTGGAGGATGGCTATTGCCTCGGGGACCAGCGGCACGGTCAACTGCTCGCCGTTCTTCAGGGTTTCCCCTGGGATGGCCCACTCCGCCGACTGCAGGTCTAGGTCGGCCCATCGCATGGACAGCACGTTGGCACGGCGGGCGCCAGTCAGTAGCGCGATGGCGAAGAAATCGCGGATCGCTTCGTTCTGCTCCAAGGCCAGCGCCTCGAAGAAACGGCGCAACTCGTCGCCCTTGAGGAAGCGCGACCGGGAGACTTCGGGGAATCGCTCCACGCCCTCTGCAGGGTTGTGGCTGATCCACTGTTTCTTGCGGGCGAATTCAAGAATGGCGTGAAGGCGAACGAGCGCCATATTGGCAGTGCGCCGTCCGTCCACCGGTTTGAAGTGGATCCCTCGCGGCCTTGTGACAGCGGGGTCCGCAGCGCGCGCGCGCTCGAACTCCTGCCGATTGCGTTCGCGCCGCTTGTTGATGGCGGCAGGGATGGAATGGTGCCAGCGCGTCACTTCGGCATTGTTGATGGCGGACAGCTTGCGCCCGGCAAAGTCCCCCAGGTACTGCTCGAACTCGTACCGGATTTTCTCGGGGCGCTTTCTCTTGTTTTCGCGGTCTGCCATGTAGTGCGAGAAGGCTTCGGCAAGGGTCATTTCTCCGCGCTTGGCCCGCCGTTCCGCTGCGGGGCTGTCGCCGGCTGCGAAGCGGCCGATTAGTTCGAGTGCCTTGCGCTGAGCCTGTTCGACTGAGATATCCGGGTACGTGCCAATCGTGAACCGTTCCAGGGCGCTGTTCTTGACGCGGCGGCGGACGGAGAAAGTCTTTCGTCCTGAGGCTGTCACCCGGAGCTCAAGCCCCCGCACCTCTGAATCGTGATACACGGCCCGAGCTGTACCTTCAGGAAGGGACAGGGCGTCGAGCGTTCTCTTGGTGAACTTGATGCGGTCAGGCATTCGGAACCTCCGGGGTCTGGGGTCACATCGGGGTCACAAGGTGGCGCAAGTTCGATTAAGTTTTGTGTGACCCCGTAAGCCGGAGATTAGTCGGAAGTTATTGATATGTAAACATCAATACTCTTGGTTAAGCGAAATAAATCATGGGACCCGGAGACTTGTAAGCGGTAGGTCGTCAGTTCGATTCCGACAAGCGGCACCACGCACACGCAAAAAAACCCGCCACGGCGGGTTTTTTTGCGTGTGCGAATTGAGCAGGACGGGCTTATTCGATCCCCAGCCG
>JAPTVL010000513.1 GCA_028065725.1 Betaproteobacteria bacterium | reverse complement strand
ATCTAGTTAGATCAAGCGCTTGGGCCCGGCCTCCGCCGGGGTGACGACTGGTTCAGGACTTCCTAAGCGTATTGCAATCGAGTAGCCGGAAACGGCCGGAAATGATGACAGGAGAACAACAATGATGGACGGTTATGGCATGGCAGGCGGTTTCGGATTCGGCGGGATTTTCATGATCCTGTGGTGGGTGCTCATCATCGTCGGCGTTGTCGCGCTGGTGAGATGGGTGGCCACGTCGTCCGGCGGGGACGGGCGCAGTGGCGGCGACAGCAAGGCGCTGGACATTCTCAAGCAACGCTATGCGCGCGGCGAGATCGACGAACAGGAGTTTCAGAAGAGAAAGCGCGATCTGACCGAGTAGCCGGGCAACCCCGGGCGTACGCGCCGCGTGGGCTGCTCATCCTGTTTGCAGAAAGGAAAAGAAATGAATCGGAAGCGTGGATTCTGGATCGCCTTGTGGGTGGTTCTCGTCATCGTGACGGGATGGCTCGCATTCGGCTATGGCGGCATGGGCTACGGGCCGTGGCATGGGGGACGGATGGGTGCCTGGGACGACGGCTATCGTGCCGACGGCGGCCAGCGCCGGTACGGCATGGGGCCCGGAATGATGGGGGGCGCGGCGCCCGGCCAGGGATGGGGTATGGGCAGGTACCACGGGATGATGGGCCAGTACGGCGCGGAGATGCCGGGGATGGGCGCAGGGATTGGCTTCGGCATGACGCCCCCTGATCTGACGTCCGACCAAGCACAGAAGATCGACCAGCTGCAACAGGAGACCCTGGCACGCAAGCGCGGCCTGGCACAGCAGCTTTGGGCTGCGCACGACACGCTCAACCGTTTGCATATGAACGAAAAGCGGGACTGGGACGCGATTCGCGCTGCCTCGCAGAAATTGTTCGACCTTCAGCGCCAGCAACTCGACGCAGCGATCGACCTGCAGCAAAAAATCGACGGCGTGCTGACGGATAGCCAGCGACGGGACATGGCGCGTTCCTGGCGGGGCCATGGATGGATGGGCGCGCAATAAATTTAAGGGGGTGTGGCATGACTGATTCCTGGCGGGATTCGTGCTGTTCACCGCCACCGGTTTTGTGCTCGGCGCGCTCTATGGAATCGCATGGGGGTTCTGGAGCAAAAAACTGCAGTGAGAAGCGTCATGGATATGGATGCCCTGAAAAGAGTCGGTTGGGTTGCCACTCTGGCGCGTCGCGCTTTTCGTGATGTGCACTTCGACTACGACATGGGGGTGGAAAAATGTGGCATGAAGGCATGAGCGGTTGGGGCTGGGGCATGGGGTTCGGCTGGATGGGCATCCTGTTCTGGGTCGTACTCATCCTCGCGCTCGCCGCGCTGATCAAGTACCTGTTCGGCAAGTCCGGCGATTGATGAAGCGGCACCGAACAATGATCGATAGCTTTTTTGCCATTACGCCGCATCGATAGCCATCGCGGCACCCATGGTCTTCGTGCGCTCGACGGCGGCAATCAGGGAATCGACGATGACGGGCGAGTCGGATAAGTGAAGTTCTTACCCCTATAGGAGATCAAGTCATGAATGTCAGGATTATTGCTACGCGCGATTGCAGCCACTACCACAACCTTGAACGCGAGCTCAAGGATTTGGGTGTCGTCTACGAAGTGTTGTTCGTAGAGGACCATCCGGAAATTGCGCAGCGATATAGCATCCGGCACTCCCCCAATCTGGTCGTAGATGACGAAGTGGTGTTCCGCCGCCAGCCAACTGAAGGTGAGCTGCGGGCGCTCTTCACGCGTAGCTGAGGTCGCGAGACGTTCGCAGCGTTCGGTTGGATGGGTCTGCCTGTCTGGATCGGGCCATCTTCGTGATTGCCGCCCTGATCAACTTAGCGCCCGGCAAGACGTCTGCGTCAGATTTACTGGGCGCGCTGCTGCACGACGTCGGCAAGGGCGGCCCGGGCGGACCTCAGCCTGAATACCGGCGTGCGTTACCAGAATTTACTGGAATGAGGCGACCGGCGAGGAGATACCAATGAGCACCACGGTCAAGGATCCAGTCTGCGGCATGGAGGTCGATCCGACGCAGTTCGAAACGGCATACGAGGGGCATCACTATGCCTTCTGCTCGGAGCAATGCCGGCAGCGCTTCGCCGCCAATCCCCACCTCTACGTCGGGGTGCCCGGCGAGAAGGCGCCCGCGCAGGCGGGCTTGGAACTGCTCAAGCGCAGGCGCTTCCGGCTCGACGCGCCGCTCGCCCCGCAGGACGCCACGATCCTGACAGAGGCGTTGGGCGCCATGATGGGAGTGAAGGCCATCGAGATCGAAGACGGCAGCACGGTGACCCTCACCTATGACCTGATCCAGGCAACGGCGGATCAGCTCGAAGCGAAGATGGCGGAGGTGGGCGCCAAGTTTGGAACAGGCTGGGCGGAGCGCCTGCGCCGTGGCTTAGTGCATTACATGGAGGAATGCGAGGTGGGAAACCTGGAAGTACATCCGCACCCTGGACACGGTTTTTGATCCGAAACGAACGGCAAGCGAGGAGGTGAATCATGGACTTGTTAGCGCAGAATTGGATTTGGGTCGTGCTTTTCGTCGCTACGGCTTCAAGGCGTCCAAACCCGAGCAAAAGCAACGCTTGAATGAGCGCAAGCGTGATCCACTCACGCAATGGAAAGTCAGCACGCTTGACAACCTGGCGCTCAAGAAGTGGAAGCAATACGGCCTGGCGCGCGACGAGATGCTGGCGCACACCCACAACCCCATAGCGCCGTGGACTATCGTACGCGCCGACGACAAGCAGCTGGCGCGGCTCAACATCATCAAGGATCTGCTCAGCCGGCTTCACTATGCCGATAAGGACGAGCCGCTGATCCTGCCGGATCCGCAAATCGTATTTGCATACGATGCTGCATATCTCGAGGGCGACCAGCTTGCAAAATAAGCGGGGGCGAAACAAGACATTTTGAGTATGAAGACGGCTAAGGAGGCGCGATGAAAACGAGCGTTATTGACGTGCACGCCATGCTGTCGGTATTGAGCGTGGACGAAGTGGAAAGGCGGATTCGTGACGTGCCGGGTGTCGAAAGCGTTACTGTGAATTTCGCTGCCGGAAGCGCCACCGTGCGCTACGACGAAACCCGACTTGAGGTCGCCGATATCAAGTCGGCCGTGCGCCAACGCGGGTACGATTCCGCCGCGCCAGCCGTCGCTTCGACGGGCGCGGGTCATGAAGGCGACATGGCACCGGGCGAGCCACCTGCAAGCTCCGCGCCCACTGCGTCGAAGTCGGCAGCGGATGCCGCTTCCGTCACGCCCATCGCACCTTCAGGACACGAACAACAAGACGAGGCGCCGCCGTCTACACCGGATCCTTCCCCGGACGCGCCAGCCACCGCACCCGCACGCACGTCCGCCGCGCCGGAATCAGCGCCGGGCGCGCAGCCCAACAAGCCTGGAGCGGCCCCAAGCCATGCAGGCCACGACAACCATGACAAGCACGAGGGCCACTCTCCCGCGATGTTCCGGGACCGGTTCTGGCTCTCGCTGGCTCTCACCGTTCCGGTGGTCATCTGGTCGGAACATATCCAGGAGCTCCTCGGCTACCGCGCCCCGGAGTTCCCCGGATCGGACTGGATCGGGCCCGTGCTCGCCACGGTCATCTTCGTCTACGGCGGTCTGGTCTTCCTGAAGGGAGCGTGGCGAGAGCTGCGGTCCCGACTGCCGGGGATGATGACGCTTATCTCGCTAGCCATCACGGTCGCCTTCCTGTTCTCCTGGGTCGTTCAGCTCGGGCTGCTCGAGGCGAATGCGCTGTGGTGGGAACTGGCTACGCTGGTCACGATCATGCTCCTTGGCCACTGGATCGAGATGCGGTCCATCAATCAGGCTCAAGGGGCATTGAAGGAACTGGCGAAGCTCCTTCCGGACACCGCGACGCGGATCACCGATGGGGGCGAGGAGAAGGTCGCCGTCAGCGTGTTGCAGAACGGCGACCTCCTGCTGGTGCGTCCGGGCGAGAGCGTTCCCGCGGACGGCGTGGTCCGCAAGGGCGAAAGCGACATCAACGAGGCGATGATCACCGGAGAGTCCAGGCCGGTGAAGAAGCGGGAAGGCGACGAGGTGATCGCCGCCACGATCAACGGAGAAGGATCTCTGCGCGTCGAGGTCACCGGGACGGGGGAGAAGACCAAGCTATCCGGCATCATGCGGCTCGTGGCCGATGCGCAGAAATCCAAATCCAGAGCGCAGCACCTGGCGGACCGCGCGGCCCGGCTTCTGACCTTCGTGGCGATCGGCGCCGCCGCCATCACCCTGGGGGTGTGGCAGTTGGTGGGGGCAGCGATCGACTTCTCCGTGGTGCGGATGGTGACGGTGCTGGTGATCGCCTGCCCCCACGCGCTCGGACTGGCCGTGCCGTTGGTAGTGGCCATCTCCACGACGCTGGGGGCCCGCAACGGTCTTTTGGTGCGGGACCGGCGTGGGCTCGAGGAGGCCCGCAACCTCGACACTGTGATTTTCGACAAGACAGGAACGTTGACGCTCGGCGAGTTCCGGGTCGTGGCCATGTCCGTTGCGGAAGGACTGACGGAGGACGAAGCGCTTCGCATTGCGTCCGGCATCGAATCGGAGTCCGAGCACCCGATCGCTCGGGGCATCGTGAAGACCGCAGAGGGCAAAGGCATAGAGGTTCCTGCCGCCGAAAGTTTCCGTGCCCTCACCGGCAAGGGCGTGGCGGCCATGATCGGTGGCACCGAGTACCACATGGGCGGCCCGGCGCTCCTCAAGGCGGAGAATGTCCAGGTGCCACCGGCGCTTCAGGAGGCGGCCGAGGCCGCGGCCAGCCGCGGGCAGGCGGCGATCTATCTCGTTCGCGACGGCAGTGCCCTGGCCGTTTACGCCGTGGCGGACGCGATCCGCGAGGAGAGCCGCGAAGCTATCGCGGCGCTGCATGAGAGAGGGATCCAGGTTGCCATGCTGACGGGCGACGCGCAGGCCGTGGCCGATGCCGTCGCGAAGGAGCTCGGAATCGACACCGTGTTCGCGGAAGTGCTGCCCGACGACAAGGCCAACAAGGTCCGCGAGCTTCAGGCCCAAGGGAAGAAAGTTGCGATGATCGGCGACGGCGTGAACGACGCACCGGCCCTGGCCACGGCCGATATCGGAATTGCCATCGGCGCGGGGGCCGACGTCGCTGTCGAGGCCGGGCACATCGTGCTGGTGAGGTCCGACCCCCGCGACATTCCTCGGATCATTACCCTGAGCAGGGCCACTTACCGGAAGATGGTGCAGAATCTTTGGTGGGCGGCGGGCTACAACATCTTCGCGATTCCCCTGGCCGCCGGCGTGCTTGCGCCATGGGGCATCCTGCTCACACCGGCCGTGGGCGCGGTGCTCATGTCAGCGAGCACGGTGGTGGTGGCGATCAACGCGCAACTGCTGAAGCGGGTCAAACTATGAGCCCGTCCCGGTGTCCAAGGCGTGCGCGAGCTGGGCAATCTCAAAGACAAATATTTTCTGGAGCGCCTTGAGCAGCGCGGCGTCGAGCTCTATGAAGCTGCGATCACGCTGGTGGGAGCACTGCGGGCGCAGCAGATTAAGACGGCCGTCGTCTCCTCCAGCAACAACTGCGCGAAGGTGCTTGAGACGACAGGCAAGCAATACACGCTTACCCATTCTGTTTCTTTCTCCCAGCTCCAGGAGCTGGTGGGCTTACGTGACCCCAACAACAGATCGCCCAGCGAGACTATGACCTGTATGAGCAGCATGGCCACTAGAAGGGCCACGAGAAACAAGACGAATTCTTGCGTACGATACGCGGCAATCCCTATAAACAGGAGGTAATGATCATGATGCAAGGTAACTGGATGGGTGGCTGGGGAACCGGCTATATGAGCGGGTGGGGCGGATTATGGATGGTGCTGATCGTGGTCCTGGTCATTGCCGGGATTGTTGTGATCATGCGTAAAAAGTAATGACCATGATTTAACGTCGAATCGGTGGCCGGTAAGTGGCGCGTAGCGGACCCGGTTGGTGCGTTAAGCCACCGGCCGCAATAGCCGACGACCTGCCTGTCATTTCGGAATTATCGACCGCGCCGCATCCTCGGCCAATCAGCGTGGAGCAGTCATGGGCCCTGAACCCTTCAGCGACACTATTCTCGTACTTAATGAGTTCCTAGATCGTACACGGCGGAGCCATCGGTCCGGCGTGTGCTGGTCCATCAATCCGCTTGCATCTGGTCAAGCCGTGCCTTGACCTCGCGCTTGCCCATCTTCCGGACGGCCGCGAAGACTGCAAGCTGCTCAGCCTTCGGGCGCGACGTGCCGGTTTCCCAGTTGTAGATGGTTTGGGCGGAGACGCCTACCAGCGCGCCCAACTCCCGCGCCGACAGTTCGAGCCGCGCCCGCTGCGCACGCACACCCTGCGGTTTGAACCTCAGTTTCGTTTCAGAATCCTTGTCGGAGGTAGGCACGACATTTTTCGGCACCATTTTTTCGAGATGTGATATTTGCTTTTCCAAGGCCTCGATACGCCGCTTTAAAGCCGCGATATCGGAGCGGTAGCGGCTCGATGCCTTCTTGAGGGTTTCGGTTTCGCTGCGAAACTGCCTGCGGACGAGTCTTGCGATTTCTTCCTTGAGCACGGATGCGATGTTCGGCAATTGGGGTTCCTCATAGCGTACTGGCAGAGACAAATGGTACAGGGATCGGCCTCATACAATCGCGCTGATCGACGGCTATCGCCAAATTGGCCGCTGACTCCTCGGCATTCGCTGACGCCACAGTTCTGCGAACCAGTTTTGCTGCAAGCATGGCACAGCTGCTTGCCCGACAAGAGAGTTTGGTCAAGCATGCCGTGACCTGCATGACGGCTGCAATGCTGGAACGGTCGAAATAGTGCCAGCATATGCTATCTGCGAATAGCATATGCAAAGCGAATATTATGTGTTGATGCAATACACATCATGGCGTAGGGAAGAGTTGTTTGCTATGTATGTAGGCTGCTGGTATGGATTGGCGATCACATGATCGCGGCCTGTATCCTTGGGTAAGCGGTAGTACCCGTGCGGAGATCATCCCCGCCCGGTTGAGAAACTGAGACCATGAGACTTGATGATGTCCGACACGGACGATAAGGAAGCCCCGACGCTTTCCAGGCAACATGTTGCGGCCTACCTCCAGCACCTCGCGGCCGAGAGGCGGCTTTCTCCGAACACGCTTGAAAGTTACCAGAGGGACCTTCTTTTTTTGCTCCAGGCGACTGAAGACAGCGGGAAAGCACTGGCTGACGCAGTGGCCTCCGATGTGCGGGACACGATCGTCAAGCTCAGGAAGAAAAGCCTGTCGCCGGCGAGCGTGGCCAGACATATATCAAGCTGGCGAGGATTCTATTCATACGCCATCCAGAGATTCGGGTACCTGAACAACCCGTGTGTCGGGCA
>JAPTVL010000474.1 GCA_028065725.1 Betaproteobacteria bacterium | reverse complement strand
AACACCGGCACACCAGCAGCCCTGCATTGCGCGATCGCGTCGCGCGCCCAAGCTATATAAGCCGCCCGCGTAGGACGTCTGCCCTGCGCACTCTCGCCGCCGACGATGATCCATTGCAGTTTTCGATACATGCCTGGAACGTAATGCCCGATGTAGGCTCTCTCAACTTGTTTCGACCACATCCCATGAAAATCTACCGGACCAAGATCCGGCTCGTAGATGATCCCGTTTTTGCACGGCAGCGCCAGCAGCTTAGGAATGTCGCGGTCGGCTTCTTCCTGGTTGACCACGGTGATCAGGATGCGCACATTGTCGTGCATGGCAAGCCAATCCAGCGACGGCACCATACGCGCCACGTTTCCGATCCGCTTCGTTACCAGCAGCCAGGAAAGGTGCGGCGTCGCCTCGATAAGCCGCCACAGATCATCCCGCCATTGCTGCGGAGCTTCGTTGTCGAATACATCGGCCAGCGATGCGCAGAAAACGCGCCACGGCTTACCACTCGCCGCAGCCTTCTTGTTCCAAGCGATCGGCTGCTTCCAATTCGATGCGCTGGTGCGTTGGCGTGGCACGCCTTGCGCATACTCTCCCCACCCAAAGCGCCGACTCATCGCGGCCGCGTAGCAGTTGTCACACCCAGGCCCAAGCGGCGTGCAAATCTTCCACGGGTTGAACGTCGAATCGGTCCACGCTATCGCGCTGGATTTAGCCACAGCGGCCCCCGACGAGAAAGTAGAGCAGGGCGGCGAACATTAGCAACACCGGCGCGAACATCACCGCGACGAGCAGAATGAAGGCCACGCACGAGATCCAGAACTTCAGGACCGCCTCGACCACATTATCCTTGCTGTGCGGCCTATACCACCAGGCCTCGAGTCTTTTCATCGCGGATCCACGGGCGGGTCGGACTGCAGCAGGAAATGCTTTTCCGCCCTCGCGACCATGTCCCTGACTGCGTCCCGAAGCCGCCAGGCTGGGAAGGACGGGCCCGATAGCTGGTCCTGCATTCGCTTCCATTCGCCCAACGTCATGGTGATTGTCATCGCGACCGGGATATCGTCCGGCGCGCTTGCGTGAAACTGAATCGAGAATCCTGCCATTGTTGCCTCCTTTGCCGGTACTAACTCGTGAACGGTCCCGCGCCAGCCGCACATACATCGAACATCATTGCCGTCGCAGAAGTTTTCCGAGTGCCTAGGGTCGTAGATAAAGCCAACCATGGTGCGCTCGCTTGAATGCTGGCCACACCGCGGGCAGCGATCGTGCTGCTTGTAATACTGGGCAAAGAATTGTCTCCGCCGCTCCAGTTCCAGCGTAAGGTTTATCACGCCGCCTCGAAGTTTTCGAAAATAAGATCCGAGACCGCCTGCGTCTCGGCCGCCGTCAGAACCATGTGCTGCTCGTGGCGCACCAATACCATGCGCTTGCCAGTGGCCATCGCCGGGATGAAATCCTCTGGTTCTTCTGCCTCCGGTTCGCTCGCAGCTGCTGGCGGATCCTCGTCCTCGACCGGCCCAGTGTACTTCGTCCCGACCAGCGCCCACTGCCGACTGCTGGTATGCCCGCGGGCGATCAGTTTTTTCTCGATGATCAGCCGGTTCAGCACGTAGTTCACCTTATCGATTCCGGTCGCACCCATGATCTCGGCCTTGTTCAACCATTCGCCCGGGGTGAATGCCGCCAGCACCGCCTCCTTGTCGGCTTGGATTTCGCGCTTCACGGTTTCCTCTCCGCATTTTCGAACAGCGCCTGCAGCCACTCCATGGCCTTGCCGCTCTTGATGTGGTCGGGACCGACCTCGAGGATCAGCCAAAGCGGGAACAGTGGCCGCGTGCGGTCATCCCTATGCGCCACCGCAGCCCTTCCGGCTTGGCCGCAGCGAACGAAGAACCGGGAGCGCGCTTTGTCCACAGCTAGACGTACCGGCTCGGCAGATCACGGAAGGCGTCGATTTCGGCCTGCCGCGGGTGATTCGTCGCCGGATAGCTGCGCAGCGGCTTGAACTCGGGCGCCGGCAGCCCTTCGCTGACGCTCGCCAGTCCGTGTTTGAATTGGTTGAGGAAGCTCGTTCCGCCAGCGTTGGGCGATTTTGGTTTGTAGGCGGATTTCATGGCGCCACCTCGAAAGAAGCGGCCACTTGGAACGGAACGGTAAAGCCGGCAGCATTGCGGTGTCCGCCCCCACCGTATTGTTTGGCGATTTCTGAAACATCTATCCCGGCGTCGGTAGAACGCAATCCGAATATGCGCCCCTTCGGCGTGTCCCAGTAACATCCAGCAAATGACTCACCTTCCGCCATCTTGTGCGCTGCGTCCGAAACCAGCGTGTACGGAAGATTGGCGACCGGCACGTTATAACCACCAAGCACCATTCGCCGCTGAACCACGCCGAGCAGCTCGGAAATGTCCTTGAAGTGCTTGCGCTCGATCGCCTCGCCCTCTACCGCAAGCACGGCAGGATCGCTCGCCATCAGGCGATCCCATACCGCGAAGTCATACGGGTAGGAAAAGATATTCGCTTGAATCTCTCGCGTTTTCGGGAGCGCGAATCGCCACAAGTCACGGTCCTCTACGTGCAGCAACACTGGCGGCGGCGCTTCACCAGGGAAGTAGTAATCCCATGCGATTTTGCTGCCAGCGCGCTCCATGTCGAAAACCACCTCTGCACCAGGTAATCCGGTCAAATCGTCTTGGGCGGTCTTATGGTGGTCCAAGACAAGAACAGATCGCGCCTCCGCAATGATTTTTTCCATCACGGGGCGTTTGTAGGAGAAATCCACCAGAACCACATCGCGGCCAGCAACATCAGGCGGCGGCATTTGGTACACGCCAGCATGAAACTGAGCCCCATCCCCAAGCGCCCGACGAACCACCCACGCGCCAGAAAATCCGTCTGCACAGTTACCGTGATAGATACAAAGCGCACTCATCTCTTTCCCCTCGGTTGTTTAATCACCACCTTCAGCAATCCAGCCCAGTTGCGCCGCTCCGATAATTCCTTCAACGCCCCGCGCTGAATCAACGTAAAGACTCGCCCGCAGACCACGTTGACCGGCAGGCCGCTTGCCTCGACCAGATCCCCGCGAGTGAATGGCTCCAGGCGGAAGTTCCGCAGCGCGGCGAGCAAGACCTGCGCTTCGCGGTGCTGGAGGTGGGCGGTGCGGCGGCAGGTCATGCAACCACCTCCCGCCTCGTCGCCACGCGAACGCGGCCGGATTTCGGAGCGTTGTTCCAATTAGTTCCGTAGCGACATGGCCGGCACATGTACGGACTTGCCAATCTTTCTATTTGCCTAGGAGAATAATATTTCCCTTCTCCACAACAAGCGCATGATATCCACCCCTCTTTCTTTTTACGCGACGGCCTTGAATACCATCTCTTATTTTTCTGTTGCTCTGATTTAGTCGCCCACCTGCAGTTGCCGGGTTCGTAATCACCATCGTTATCCGGGAATCTATCTATGCTATGTTGTAGGGACGGCCGATCCCCCATGTCAGCAAGGAAATTCTCAAACTTCAACCAACGCTCACACACCGTTATTCCGCGCCCTCCGTAAGATGCAAAGGCGTGATGATTCTTGTTAAAACACCGGTCCTTCATATGCGCCCAAGTACGATAAGTGTGCGTCTTGCTGGCACCATGCGTAGGCTTTCCTCCTGGCCTATCAGCGCAGTTTGAACACGCCTTAGTTCTTCCGCCGCGAAGTGCCCGCCCCATAACAGAGCGCTCAATTCCACATGTGCATTTACACAAATAAAAAGCTTGGCCATTAGCGTCACTTTCTGCCGCCTCCAAGACGCGCCATTTTCCAAACTGCGTACCTAACGCGATATTGATTTTCTTCATGCGGTTCTAACCCTTCCGGTCGTCCAAAGCCACAACTGGTAATTCTCGAATCCGTTGCGCCAGACTTCGTAATAGCCCTCACGGCCTAGGTGAGCGCGGGTGAAAAGAGCATGACAATCGGGGCAGGCAGCGATAGCGAAAAGGTCAGCCGATTTATGCCCGATGCCGCGGCCGTGCTTTTGGAGGTCGCTGTGGCAGGGAACACTTGGAAATCGCCCGCACGTCTGCGCGAGGTTAAGGAAGCACGGCGCCTCGTGAGCCAGGTCAAGCAGCTGGCGGTTGCGGTAAGTCATTCGAACATGTCCAAGGTCAGCGTGTCAACCTCGGGCGCGTCCAATTCGGTGAACGCAGTGCAGCGCGGCTGCCCGTCCGGCCCGATCTGCCATTCCTGCGGATATTTCGGATCGTCCACGCCGTAGGCCATCGTCGCGCCGATGATCGGGCAGCTGTCTTCCGGCGTTGCATCGTCGGCCCGAACCGTTCCGTTGAGCACCTTGTCGCATTTGCAGCGCTCGCAAAAGTCGCCCTGGAATATCTCACCTTCGATGCCGTTGCTAGGCCGGTACTTCTCGCCAGCGCGATGCGCCAGCATTGATGCCAGCTTCGGCGGATAAATACCGTGATTCACGCCGCCCGCTCCCTATCGCGCGCCCAGCCGTCCATCAGCGCCCGTTCTTCGGCTTCCTCGCGCTGCTGGCGCTTCGACTTCGTACGCACGACGCCCTCGCCTGCTGCCCAGGCGTTGCTGAAATGGATCAGCTCCTGCATTTCGGTCTTGGCTAGGCGCGACGTGCGGCGGTAGACGACATCGAAGCCTTTGCCGTCCAGTGCCGGGTAGAACTCCGCAGGCCTTCCGTGCTCGCGCTCCCATGCGGCCACCAGCAGGCGCTTCCACGCAAGCACTGGTATCTTCAGGCCCGAGCCGCGCGGCCAGTCCAATTGCTTGGATAGGTCGGTGCATAAGGCGTGGAAATCCCCGTTCTGCGCCTCATCGCGCTGCTCGATCAGCACGCCGCAGGATGGGCAGCGGTCGCAGAAAAAACTCATGTGCCGACGCGCTCGTTCGTTCCGTCCCACACAAACTCGCCGTCCACACCTACCCTGCGGTGCATCATGCAACCACAGCAATATGTCGAGCCGTAGAATCCAGGCTCGCGCGCATAGGTCTCCGCCAACGCCTGGCCCATCGTCGTCACGGTACCGCAGCCCTTACCTGCGCCCTCAAGCTGCGCGCGCGTCCAGAAGCGGCCAACGCGCGGGGACATAGAGTCCGGGTATTTTTCGTACTTAATATATCCTTCATCTCCGGTCCCGCCGTTGTGCCTGTCTTTTTCTTCGTCAGTGAGATCGCGCAAAGGGTATTCCGGACCTGGGCTGCCCACGTGTTTGTAACTGCGCCGAACGGGTCGCACGAAACCTTTAGCGCGCTCCTCCGGGCTCAGCACAAGATACGTGTCGTGCATCGGCACCGGCGCTTCATCTGGTGGCCCTCGTTTGATGCGCGGGTCACTGGGGTCGTCGGTTAGGCTCATGATTTTTTACTCACTTGGAAATTGAAAACGCCATCGTTCACGCTGAAGCTCACGATGTCTCTGCTGGTATCATCGACCTCGGTCACTGGAATACTGACCTTTCCCTCGACGGCTAAACGTTTCAGCAGCACGATAAGCAACTGGTCCTTGAAATCGTCCAGCACATCGGCGTGAATCCCAGCACCAGCTGCGCGAGCAAGGTCTATTCCCTGACCCATCTCGCCTACTTCGATCCGCCCAGCAGGCCTACCTCATCGAAGCACAGGCTCAACTGCTCCACATTGCGCTTGGCCTCCTCGAAGTTCTCGCCGGCACGCGCGACCACGAATTTGCGCACCACGCTTGAGAGCAGGCCGGCTTTCTCGGCCGTTGCCTTGATCGCATCGTTCAGCTTGTCGTTCGCGTCGCCGGCTGCGTTGTACAACTTCACCAGATCCTCGATTCGGTCTTTGACTTCCTTCATCTTGATCACAGCTTCCTGCTTTTCGGCGTCCTTGCGGCCGCGCTCGCCTTTCTTGACTTGCGTTTCCGATCCGGTCTGTGCATCCATGGTTCTCTCCTTCGGTTAGAACGGCTTATTGGGAAGCGGACGCAAAACTGCCTCCGCGTAGTAGCGCGCCAACATGAGGGCTTCGGCGCGGTTGTGATGCTTCTTCAACCCGAGCGGCGCGGCAGGCCACATGCGCTGCGCCAGTTCCCGGGATTGATCTTTCTCGCGACCCAGGGCGAAATACGCCTTCCACTTCGCCGGGCTCACGATGTGCGTTGAAATGCCGAGCGCGGCCAGCACGCCGAGCAAGATCCCGTAGGACTTCCCAAACGCAAAGACGCTGGACACGCCTTGCTCTGGCATCGCGTTAACGCCCTCGGTGATTGCGACCACATCTGCCGGCGCATTGGTCAACTGGCTGCGCAGCAGATTCGCGAGCTCGTAGGCGTTCACCATCTGCCGGTTGCTCGACTTGTTCGCAAGGACGGTCGGCATGTCGAACACGTCCACGAATTTTCCGGATTCGGTGAGAACGCCCACGGCGCCGCTGACTCCCGGATCAAGGCCGATGATGACGGTCATTTCACACGCTCCTCTGCCGAATACCTCAGATGCAATCTGTTGGACCCACTCACACGAACTTCTCCGGCATCCCTCGCGTTGCTGAGGAATACGGATAGGCTCGCCCTGCTTCCGCCGATCTTGGCGTGCAGCTCGTCCAAGGTGAGCTGCTGGCCGCGCAGCAACTCCAGGATTCGCTCCAATTTCTTTTTCTTCGGCTCCGCTGGTGATTTCTCGGGCGATGGCCGCGCAATATTTTTCTCGCGCGGGAACATGAGTTCGCCAATCAGCTTCCCGAGATTCATTTCTCCAACCTCCTCGCCGTTGCGATGGTGTACTCCAGCCGCGTGCGCTCGACGACCTTGCGGCCGTTGATCGTTACCGTCCGCTCGATCGGCCTCGAGACGCGCTCGACGTTGACCAGCTCGTGCGGCACGTCGCGCTCGGTTCCGATGTCGAGGTAGGTGATTTCGGAGGTCATGGCTCCACCAGCGAAAGCTGAGGTTGCTCAGCAAGGGGTTTCGGCGCGGGCGGCTTAACCTCCAGACCGAACTTGATCGCGTTCAGAATCCAGGATTTCCACTCGGCTTCCCAGTCAACGCAGCAATACCCGGTCGCCTTTTTCTTTTCCTTGAATCGGGCCGTTTCCTGATCAATCTGCGCGTCCGTCAGGCCCTGCTGGTACGCCCACTCAGCCCACTCCGAAAACACCTCGAAATCTGCCGGTAAAGGCGCTGGTCTCGCCCCAGACCTTGGAAGGTCAAATGCCTGCTCGAATGGTCTGGATTTTCCGAAAAACCGAACCGCCTGCATGACGGTCTCAGTCCCGATCTTAGCGGTCGCTTCACACCAAACGCGGTAACGATCGACGCCGGCCGCCATCACCGCCGCTGTTACCCCTTCCCTCTCCCTAGCTGTCCACGCCTTAAGGGCGTCAGCCTTCGGATTGTTGCCGGAGCGCTTGGGATACCGCTTCCAGGCTTCTTCGAATTCCATGTTGTCAGCGGGGGGCTTGCCCCCCAAGGGTTTTACTGGTTCTTGGTTCTTGGTTCTTGGTTCTTGGTTAGGTGTACCTTTCGTTGACGAACCGTGAAACGAATCGTCAGACGAATCGTTATTCGAACCGTATTCGTTTCGTTTTCCTGAACGGGATTGAGCGATGCGACGATTCGTTGACGCCTGGGATTGGTACGCGGCTATCTCATCGTCCGCCCTTTTGTTGTGCCATCCGTCCTCGCAGAACGCGAAAAACTCCTCCAAAACAATCTTTACTGCCTTGCGTTGTGCCGCAGTAGAAGCACGCACCAACCGGCATGTCTCCCCGGCATCAAGGGGAATTGGCTTCTCCCTTCGGTAATAAATCCTGAGCAGGCGCGTATATGCCATATCCTCAAGCCAATCAAGGTGCGCTGTTGCTCCGTCGTAGTCGCCGAGGTGGTGCTTGTAGAAATTCACACTTATATTTCCCTATGCGTCCGGGCCGGCCGAAGCCATCTTGCCGTCATGCTTTTCCGACTTCGCCCGGCGCGGCCGCGGTGCCGGCGCTGCGGTTTCTGTCGCTCTAGGAATGTCGCCGAAGTAATCCACAAACCGGGTCTGCTGCGGGCGCCAGTCGAGTACAGCGGTTCCTGTCGCCCCTTCGCGGTGCTTGCGCACAATGATTTCGGCCAGGTCACCCCAGTGCGTGTTCGGGTTATATTCCTTGTCCCGGTAGACCATGATCACGATGTCGGCATCTGATTCGATGTCGCCGGACTCGCGCAGATCGGACATGACCGGCCGCCGGTCTGTTCGCTCCTCAACCTTGCGACTCAAGCTCGATAGGGCAATTACGGGAATACCGAATTCCTTGGCGAGCGATTTCAGCCCGCGGCTGATGGCGCCGACCTCCTGATTGCGGTTCTCCGCGCGCACGCCGCCGATCAGTTGCAGGTAGTCCACCACCAGGAGCCCCAGCCCATGCTTGCGCTTGTGGCGTCTGAGGCGCATCCGCAAGCCCGCTATGGAAGTCGGGACCCGCGGGTCAATGTGCAGCTTCAGCCGTGAGATATGCGCCGTCGCCTCGGCGAGCCCCAGGTTGTCGCGATGGTATGCAAGAGAGCGGTTGGCGAGCTGGCGCCGGGACATTTCACCGGACCAGAAATATGCGGGCTGATCGACGGCGACGTGTTCGGCGATTCCCAGAGCTAGGCTGGATTTTCCCATGCCGGGCCTGCCTGCGATGATGATCAATTCCTCTGGCCGCAGGCCGTCTATCACGGCATCCAGCTTGGCGTAGCCTGTCGGCAGCCCATGAATCGGGTTGTCGGCCCATTCAAGAGCTTCGTCCAGGCATTCCAGGATGCTTACGGCCTCCGCGCCCTGTTCGGGCTGCAGGATGCCCAGGAATGCGTTTTCGGCCTGTTCCGCAAGCTCACGCGGGTTTGCCATTGGTTCGTAGGCGCGGGCGGCGATTTCGGTACCGTGCGCCACCAGAGCCCGCAGGATGGCCTTATCGCGCACGATCTCGGCATAGCGGGCGATGTTGTAGGCTGACGGCGTGTTCTGCGCCAGCGCGCCCAGATAGGCGAGGCCGCCGACTTTCTCCAGATCCCCGCCGAGCGCCTGGGCGAGCAGCAGCATGTCGCAGCCCTTCCCGTGTTCAATCAGGCGGCGCAGCGCCTTGTAGATGAGCCGATGGCCTTCCCGGTAGAACGATTCGGCCTCAAGCCAGTCGATGCGGTCCAGCGCGTCCGGCTGCAGCAGCAGCGCACCTAAGACGGATTGCTCGGCCTCAATGGCGGCGAGCGCTGGCTGCGGCGCGTCGGCGTGATTCATGCGCCGCAGTCCTTGGCGATACGGCTCATTGCGGCATGGTACTCCTCCGGCGTCGCCGCCGGATTCGCGTCTATCCACGCCTGCTTTTCGCGCTCGTAGCGCGCCCAAACGGCGTTCGGGTCATGGGAGACGCTGCGGCGGCGTTGGCGCAGGTAGCTTGTCGGCTTGCGCGACCAGTAAGCCTCATCAACGGCGTCGCAGGCTTTGGCGAAATGTTTGGTGGTCACGCGGCTACCTCGGCAAATAGGGGCGCGTCTGCATGAATCCGAATGCGCGCAATTTCACAGTATTCCGGGTCAATCTCTATTCCGATGAAGTCGAAGCCTTCCCTGATTGCGCCGCGCCCTGTGCTACCACTTCCCATGAACGGATCAAGCACAGTCCCGCCCTTCGGCGTAACCAGCCTGCAGAGGTAGCGCATCAGGTCAGTCGGTTTGACCGTTGGGTGATGGTTCTGCGCGCTGCGGTTCGTGTTCGCGCTTTGAAATGTACCCGGTGATTGCTCACCGCTTGACCAATTCAGCGGCTTTGTCGCCATTCCGCGCAGCCCTTCATTTCGATCCTCGCGGCTGGCTTTGGCGCAGTAGAAGAATCTCGCAGCGCTGCCCAAGCCATCGCCCGGGAATGACCCACCGCCGCGCGCATATTCGCCATAGGTATTTTTCGCCGGCCGGCTTGGCTCAGTTCCGCGAACGGGCGCGAACGCAACTGCGTTATCGGGAAAGCACGCGAGGACTTCATCGCTGCCATCGTGGATCAGATTGGCGGGCCAACGGCCAAGGCCAGCGGGGCCAGATAGGTAACTTTCCGCGCTCAGTTCTTGCGCGCGCATCCCCCATCCCTCGAAATTTCTGTCTGTCTGCCTTGAGCGAATTTCAGCAGCAGCAGCAGCAGCAGCAGCAGCATCTTCTGTGCCAGCGTAGTCAATCCTGCATCCGTCAATATTCAGCGCGCCAGTTCCGAATGTCTCAACATTAGCCGCTACGGTTCCTGCCAACGGCTTACGCGCCATGACGATAGGCTCCCATGCCGGTTTTAAGGCTGTGCCCCCCCATGTGCCGTTATGCGATTTCGGGAATCCAGAACCGAAGGCCCAACCAATTTGATCGCGGATCTCAAAGCCTGCGTCCTCAATCGCGCACGCCAAGCGGTGATAGGTGCGCGTGCCTCCGAACGCCAGCAAGTGCGCGCCGGGTTTCAGGACGCGCAGGACTTCGGCCCAATAGGGGACAGCAGGAATACCGTGATCCCAAAGTTTTCCCATGAATTTCAGCCCATAGGGCGGATCAGTTACGCAAGAATCAATGCTCGCGTCCGGCAGCGTGCGCAACTGCTCGATTGCGTCGCCCTGCAGGATGCGAACGCTCATTCCGGCACCGCCTGATTCCAGCCTGCGTTGTAGGCGTGCCACTCGGTTTCGCTGTTGATGGGCGCGACCGGGTACGGATTCGGAGGGGCGTCAGTCTCAGCGATAAGGCCGGCATCAACCTTGGCGTAATGCGCAGCGCAAGCATCAGCTCCGGCGCGGAAGGCTTCGGGGAAGCGATAAGCGATGCTCATACTGCAGCCCTCATACGCACCTGCTCTGCGGAGAGCTTGGCGCGGTGATGCTGTTTTTCGTTCATGCGACCTCCTGCTGTCTAGTGATTTCGATAAGGGAAACGGAAAGAATCCGCTCCCCTATCCAGCGCATAACCGGCACGGCCATCGAGTTGCCCAGAGCCTTGTAGCGCGGCCCGTCGGCGGCTGGCTTCCGTTGCGCTGCACAATCCGTTGGAGCAACATGGCTTCATGCAAGCGCTGTTTCGCATAGGGAGCCAGAATCTCGTTGACGATCGCCATGCGCGAGGTCTCGCGCGCGATTGCCACGCCATCGAGCACATCCGCAATCCAGCGGGGGACGTTGCCGCGCAACTCCACCTCGGATTTGTCAATGAGTTCTCTTGTCTTATTCATTTGATCCAGAAGTTCGGACATCTTCTCCATCTCCGTTCTTCGCCGATCTTGTTCAGCAGGCGCGGCGAACGCCTGGTTGTGGCGAGTTCAGTACGTCAGCTGCGAGGCGGGTTAGGGTTTCATGCGGCGCGCGCCCGATTTGTGGGTTTTTCGTACACGTCTGGATCAGCCTTGAGTTTTTTGCCCGTCAGTCCCTCTCCCTGCACCTGTCGCAAAGGGGGCACACCTTTGCTTTGCCACTCAGAAACCGATGCAGACGTGACGCCGAAGGCCCGAGCTACTTCAATTTGGGAGCCGAAATATCCGATAAGGTCGTCGTAATTCATGGCACGAATTTTAGGCATGCCTAGAGCCGCGTGTCAAGAACTTTTTTAGCCGCGCCTATTGCGCACTAGGCCATACTGCCTATATGCTTCCCTACGATCCTAAAAAGATAATTGCGCTTCGCCAGAAGGCTGGGCTTAATCAGTCAGAACTTGCTCGTAAGGCCGGGTTATCGTCTCCGACGGTATGGGCTTTGGAAAAGAGGGAGACGACGATGCCGAAATACGAGACATTGCGGGACATTGCCCTAGCTCTGGGGGGTCACGCTGCAAGAGATAATGGCTGATGTTCAACCCAGCAATATCACCGAACAATTGATGGCCGCCGCGAACGCGCTCAGTCCAGCCAACAAAGCCGCCCTTCTGTCGGTGGCTAAAGCTCTAATCGACTCCCAAGCCTAGCACCGCATAACCACGCCGCCGGTAGGCGGTTTATCCATTCCGAAAAGATTTTAGGTACGCCTATTGCTTTTTGGTTTTAGGTGTGCCTATAATCTCTCCAACGCCCCACCTCTCGGGGCGAACGGAGGAAGCAGATGGCAAACCAGAAATACGAATTCACGGAAGAAACCCGCGAATGGTGCGGGCGCACCTTGCGCAGAATACGCGCGCTCGTTTCCTTCGGCGTGGTCATCAAGGGCGAACTCGGAGGCTTCATAGAGGCCGAAGCTAATTTGCAGGTCTTCGGCAATGCGTGGGTCTGCGTCGATGCGTTGGTCTTCGACGATGCGCGGGTCTCCGGCAATGCGCGGGTCTTCGACGATGCGCGGGTCTCCGGCAATGCGCGGGTCTTCGACGATGCGCGGGTCTTCGGCAATGCGCGGGTCTCCGGCAATGCGTGGGTCTCCGGCAATGCGCGGGTCTCCGGCAATGCGTGGGTCTACGACGATGCGCTGGTCTCCGGCAATGCGCGGGTCTACGACGATGCGCGGGTCTCCGGCAATGCGCGGGTCTTCGACGATGCGCGGGTCTCCGGCAATGCGCGGGTCTCCGGCAATGCGGACTTTTTTATGGTAGGACCGCTCGGTTCGCGCCGTTCAGTCCTCACCATTCACGCCGATGCAAAAATAGGAATTCGTTTCTCTACCGGTTGCTTTTCCGGAACCAAATATCAATTCAAAGAGGCCATCCAGAAAACGCACGGGGACAACGATTACGCGGACCAATACCGCGCCGCGATTAATTTTGCGCTGACGGTAGTTAAGCCGCACGCAACGGAAGCGAAGGTGGCAGTATGAATCTCACCGACGCAGCCGCCGCCATCAACGTCGCGACGGCGATCATGTCCGAATCGAACGAGGAAGCGCGGCTGGTCGAGCGTGTGCGCCAGACAGAGGAAGTATGCAAAGAGCAATCCGCGGCGACGCATACCAGCCGCGAAATCCACCGGGCGAACTACGCACATATCGACGCGCTGGCCGCACTTGACGCGTTCAGGAACAAGCGTCGGGACGAAGCAGGCGTGACTGCATGGGAAATGCCAACGTGATCGCCAGCCTGATATGCGCAGGCGTGTCGCTCTTTTTTCTCGGTATTGCCGTTGGCTTCATGCTTGCTGACGCACTCGACCGCAAGCTGCCGATTGCGCCTAGCAAAAACATGATGGAACCACCCGAGTTCATGAAGGGGAAATGAGTATGGGCTACGAAAGCGCCTGTAGTGGAGATTGTAATCAAGGTAGGAACTGTACCTGTGCGCCCTCGCGCGATGACGACCTGGGCGCCGCCCGCGGCATCGTCAACGGCTTGCTGCTGGTGAGTCCGATTTGGGCGCTGATCATCCTCGCCCTCTGGATGTTCGCATGATCCGCACCCTCCCCGGCCTTCTGCTCCGCTGGCTCCTCAACGCGCTTGACCGTCCGATCTGGCTTGCGATATTCGCTCTGATCGTCATTTACCTTGACCTGCTGGTGACGCGATGAGCCCAATCTACCCGAACGCCAAGATCATCCCGCACAGCGCCTTGACCGGCGCGCAGATCATGCAACTGCAGCGCGATCACGGCTTGATCTTGCAGCGCGAGTTCAACAAGACCGGCATTCGATTTTGGTTCGATTCCAGCACAGCATCCGCGTCCGCGCAAACGCGCGGCACCTCCGTTCCGCCTGCCGGTGCGGGTGCTGTTGCTGGGCCTGATCCATTGGAGGCGGCATGAGTGAACGTTGGGATCAGCACTTCCTGAAGTTGTGTCTTGAGCATGCGCGCATGTCTAAAGACCCATCGACGCAAGTTGGGTCCGTTATCGTTGGTCCTGATAAGGAAATAAGGTCAACCGGCTTCAATGGTTTCCCGCGCGGAATATTTGACGCGCCGAATCGCCTTTCGAATCGTGAGCAGAAGTTGCGTCTGATCGTCCACGCAGAGACTAACGCGATCCTGAACGCTGCGCGCATCGGTGTATCCGTTAAAGGTTGCACGCTTTACCTAGCTGCGACGGATGACACCGGCCTTGTATGGGGTGGCCCGCCATGCACGCGCTGCACCGTAGAAATAATTCAGTCAGGCGTTGCAGAAATCGTTTCCTACCCTGTAAAGGCGATTCCTTCGCGTTGGCACGAAGACCTACTTTTGGCGCGCGAATTGTTAGAAGAATGCGGGATGAGATACAGGGAGGTTTCACCATGAAACTCCGCGACTCCATCCTCATCGCCCTCATCCTCGTCGGCTGGTTCTACGTGAACCACGCCGACGAAAAGGACGCGCTCGCGCAGCAGACGCACGTATCGGCGCAGCGGTGCGCGGAACGCGATTATCTCGGGCGGCATCTTGTCGCCTCTTACTACGCCAGCAGCGATCGGATTCAAACGATGCGCTGCACTTACAGCAACCTGTGGACATAACGGAGGCAAGTGAAAATGAATACAGCAGAACAGCAAGACGGCATCGTGTTGGAAATGCCGAAAGAAAGTTTCAGCCGGAAAGAGGAACGCGGTCTGGCCGTTATCCCATCGGAAACTGCAACGCCTATGTCCATGCTGGCCGTCGCAGTCAAGAATGGCATGGACCCCGGCACCATCAAGGAACTCATGGCGCTGCAGCGGGAATATGAAGCGGGCGAAGCATTGAAGGCTTACAACGTCGCCTTTGCCGCCTTCAAGTCCGAAGCGGTCAGGATCATCAAGAATAGGACGGTGGATGCAGGACCGTTGTCGGGCAAGAAATATGCGGAACTGTTCGCGGTGGTCAACGCTTTAACCCCGGCCCTGTCTGCCAATGGCCTTAGCGCCTCGTGGAAGCTAACGAAAGACGACAAAGACTGGATCGAAGTCACTTGCACACTCAAGCACACGCTTGGGCATTGCGAGTCCGTTTCGATGGGTGGGCCTCCGGATTCTGGCGGAGCGAAGTCACCCATTCAGGCCAGGGCGTCAACGGTGAGCTATCTGGAACGCTACACCCTGAAGGCGATCTGCGGCGTTTCGGAACAGGGCGACGATACGGATGGCGCTGGAAAAAAGGATTTGGTCGAACCCGATGCGGAAGGAAAGAAGGCACTCGAAGCGTGCGGGTCAATGCGGGCATTCGCGGTTGCGTGGAACGCTCTCAGCAAAGAGCAACGCAAGACGCTGCATGAGGTACGGGCCGCTTGCGAGGTGCGCATCAAAGAGGCTGAGAAAGGGGCGCAGCAGTGAGCATTCAAGGTTCCCCGGAGTGGGCGCTGGAACGCTGCGGCAATGCCACGGCTAGCGAGTTCGCGGCCATTCTCGCCAAGGGTGAAAAGAAAGTACGCACTGGATACCTGCGCAGACTCGTTGCCGAGCGCTTGACAGGCAAGCCGGTCGAGACCTACACGAACTGGCAGATGCAGCGCGGCCAGGAGCAGGAGCCGTTCGCACGCGCGAGTTACGAAGCCGTCACTGGAAACCTAGTCGAGCAAGTTGGATTTCTCAAACACCCGATGATGGCATGCGGTGCGTCGCCGGATGGTCTGATCGGCATTGAAGGCGGCTGCGAAATCAAGAGCGTTATTCCAACGGTTCAACTCAATACCATATTAGCTGGGAAGTATCCGCAGGAACACACCCCGCAGATCCAGGGGAATCTCTGGATTGCCGGCGTCATCGACAAGGTTGAAGGTCGCGCGCCGCGGAAATGGTGGGACTTCTGCAGCTACAGCGCGGATATGCCGGATCACCTGCGCACCTACATTTTTCGCATCGAACGCGACGAGGAATATATCAAGATGCTCAATCAGGAAGTCATTTTATTCCTGGTCGAGGTTGACCAACTGGTAGCGAAGCTGAATGAAAGGAAGGTAGCATGACCGAGCAAACAGCATTGACCGTCGTCGAGCGCGCATCGCTCGCCCTTGGCGCATCCGAACTCGAAAAGCGCTTGCGTGAACTGGCGCAGCAGTCGAAGGATATTCTCGCCATCACGAACCAAGACGGCTACCAGCAGGCTCATTCGTCGCGCATGGCGCTGAAGCGGGCGCGGATCGAGGTTGAAAAGATCGGCAAGGAAAAGCGCGAGGATGCGCAGGCTTACGCAAAAGCCGTGATCGCCCGCGCCGCTGAACTGATCGGCATCACCGAGCCTGAAGAAAGGCGCCTGCAGGCCTTGCAGGACGAGTGGGACGCCATCGAGGAACGCAAGCGCCAAGCCGAAGCGGAGCGGATCGCCGCGTTGCAGGCCCGCATCGAGGCCATCCACGCGTTGCCGGCGTCCAAGGTGGGGAAGCCCTCGGACGAGATTATGCACGCGCTACGGGTGCTGGAATCGCTTGCTGTGTCCGATTTTGCCGAGTTCGACAAATTCGCACAGGAAGCGAAGGATAAGGCGCTCGCCACCCTCCAACAGCTACACGCTGGCGCACTGGCGCAGGAACAGGCAGCAGCAGCAGAAAGAGCCCGAATCGAAGCTGAGCGCGTCGAATTGGCGAGGCTTCGGGCCGAACAGGAAGAACGCCAGCGAACTGAGGCCGCAAGGATCGCTCAGGAAGCCCAGGAACGCGCTCGCGCAGAAGCTGAGGCCAAGGCTCGGATCGAAGCCGAGGAAGCGGCCAGCCGTGCCCGCATTCAAGCCGCAGAGGCCGAAGCGAAGAAAGAGGCTGACAGACTCGCCGCAGAACGCAAGGCCGCAGAAGCGCGCGAGCAGGCCGAAAAGAATCGCCTGGAAGCCGCCCGAATCCAGCAGGAAGGAATCGAGCGCGCGGCCAGGGAGAAAGAGCAAGCGCGGGCGCGGGAGAAGGCCACCACTGGCGCCGATGCCAGTGCAGGCCAATCGGTTACTGCGCCCGCCGCTGCACAGAAACGCCCGACAGACGACGCGATAATTGACGCGATCTGCCTCGCCTTCCGGGTCCACGAATCCAAGGCTATCGAATGGCTGCTGGATATGGACCTTGATGCGGCCAGTGAGCGGCTGGCAAGGCAGTTTGCGGCATAACCCATCAACCACAAAGGAACCAGCCATGAAAGAAATGGGAATTATATACTTAAATCCCTTGACTCCGAAAAGGGAGTCATGTATCATTCTAGTCATGGAGTCGCCGATTCCAAACGACAGGAGAACGTGATGACAGAAAGCCAACGCCAAGTTTATTGCAACGGGCACCACGAACGCATGCGCGGCACACAGAGAAACGAGGCTCCGCAGAGTGATGCCGTTGAGTGGATGCAGTCGATATGGCTTGACGGATGGGACGCTGCGGACGGAGTGTTGTACGACAGAGCAATCGATTCATTGCGTGATGCATGGCAATGCGATTACTGCGGCGCGTGGTCAGCGGATATGCATCGCGAAGATTGTCCTGCAGTGTTCGGACAATAAAGAAGGATTTGAGTATGCCAAGATCTTTGCGGGTGTCGGAAAACATGAGCGATTATTACTTACAAAGAATATCGTTGCTCGCCACAGACAACGGGCGAATGCGTTTTCTCATCGGCGAGGCAATTACGAGTATGTCCCAGGCCGAAGTTTTCATTGGCAGCCGTGAAAAGATGCACCCTGAAGGGCAGAGGCAATGGGGCGAACTCATTGACCGCCTGCGCGAGGTTATCGAGAGCAATGCAACAGAACGGGAAAGTAGCGCGTTGCCAGTTGGGCGGCCAAAGGCCAACAAACCCGCCGCAAGTACCGATTCTGTTGCACCCATCACGTTTCCGAGAGCGAATCCAGATGAACTCGAAGGGTTCTACATATCTACCAAACAATGCACGATGAATTGCGGCCGGCACTCGGAGGATCCACGGTCTGAAAAAGAACGGAGATTCCTTTGCACCGATTGCCTGATAACGCAAGCACAACAATCATGAGCGACAAACCATTCAGCGAGCAAGCCGTGTTCCTGATCGATGGCACGATGGACTGAATCGAGACAATTCTGGTTAAACACGCAGGAGCAGTTCTGAAAGAGATGCACGACCAAATTGTTTAGAGAAACGAGCGGATAGCATTGCTCACAACGGAAAATGCGACCATCTCCGAACTCAACCAAGCGCAATTCCTCGAACTGGAGTATTTGCGCCCAATCGTCAAGGCTGCCGAAAATCTTTTATACGAGTCAGAAGAATACGACTTCGACGACGGCCTTGGTAAGGGTGCGGCGCAGTCGCATTGGGATGGCTTGGCCAGCACGCTCGAACCGGCCACGGACGCTATCGAAGAAATGCTGAATGCAAGCCCCTTGTGGGCACACAGAAGGAACGGCGGAGACTCCGACAGCGATGTGAAACCGCCCGCAGATATACCGAAATACTGGGGCAAACCATGAATGACAATCTCACTATCAGCACTTTCCAGCTTTTTCAGATGTTCCCCGATCAAGAATCGGCGCGCGTCTATCTTGAATCCCGATTGTGGCCCGCTGGCGTGCGGTGCCCCGTCTGTGGTCTTGGTGATCGCGTCACTGTGCGCAAGGATGGCTTCTACCGCTGCAACCAGTGCAAGGAAGATTTCACCGTCCGCACTGGCACGATATTCGAACGGTCGCACGTTCCGCTGCACAAGTGGCTCTATGCCATGTATTTGCTGGTGACGGCGCGCAAAGGAATTAGCAGCCTGCAGTTGAGCAAGGAAATCGGAATCACGCAAAAATCCGCTTGGTTCGTTCTGCAACGGCTCCGCGAAGCCTGCGGCAACGACCCAACTATCCTTAGCGGCATCGTGGAAATTGACGAAACCTACATCGGCGGCAAGGAAGCGAACAAGCACGCCAGCAAGAAACTGAACGCTGGCCGTGGCTCTGTCGGCAAGACGGCGGTCATGGGTATGCGCGAACGTGGCGGAAGGACGATTGCCAAGCCGATTGACGCAGCGGATACCGCGAACATTCACACCGCGATTCACACGCATATTGAGGCGGGCTCTACCCTGCACACCGACGAAGCCAAAGCCTACAGCGGTCTTGTTGGGCTGTTCTTCAAGCATGGGACGGTCAACCATAGCGGCGGGGAATACGTCCGCGATGGTGTTACAACCAATGGCATCGAAAGCGTGTGGGCTGTCCTGAAACGCGGCCTGACCGGGGTCTATCACCATGCCAGCGATAAGCACCTTGGCCGCTACGTCAACGAGTTCACTTTTCGCCTGAATGACGGGAACGTGAAGCGCCAGACCCTTGACCGCCTTAACAGCATGATTGCTGCCACGGTTGGCCGTCACATTACCTATCAGGAGTTGATTGCATGAAACAGAAAATCCCTGCCGCACTTGACGCAATTTCAGACCGTGTTCTCGCATACAAGCCAAAGCCGAAAAGCAAACCAGCGAGGAAACGGGCCCGGCGCTCGAAAAAGATTCAAAGGGACTCATGTATATAATTCCCATCGAGAAGAACCGAGCGCTCACCGACTCAGCGCCGCAGGGCGCTACGACAGAACGCAAGCCAGGGCCGTAATCCCCCAGATGAATGCCATGGTCCAGCCGACTCGATCCATGGCTATTTCAGCGACTCTATCGCTTCCCGCTTCATCGGCTTCGGCACGCTTTTCATAAAGCGCTCTTGGCTCGTCCGCCTGGCCGCTCGGATCCGCTCCTGCACCGATCTCATCACCTGGCGCTGGTCGATGCGCATTTCCGGGTTGTCGATATTCCACCGGTGCAGCCGGTCGATCGCGTCCTTGCGCGCAGCCAGGTCGCTGCGCAGCATGGCGTCGGCGATGTCGCTCGTGATTTCATCCATGCGCACCAGCCGTAGGTTCCGGTCCTGTATGATTTCCCGCTTGGACTCGCTCTCAACGGCCGCGCGCTGTGGGTTGAATCCGACCGTCTTCCCAAGTGCTTCGCCGGCGGTGACGTCCTTCATGGCTAGGCGCCCCATGCGATCAGTAGACTCTCCGGTGGTCATCATGTGGTAGCCGTTGACGAAGTCCCTAGCGGCCTTCGGCGCGGCGCCGACGGCCGCCTGGTCCCACTTGCCACGGGCAAGTAGCTGGAGCGACTGCGACAGGCTCTGGAGCACGCTCCCGACCGGGCCGACCGCTTCGGCCACGTCCCGGGTCTTGTCGATTTCGGAGGGCTTGAAGAATGCCGTACCGGGAATCAGGTTCTCCATGCCCAGGCGCGAGTGCAGATCCAGCGGTAGCATTCCGCCGAGCCCCTTCAGAATCGGCCGCTCGAATTCCGGGCCCAAGGTGTTGCGGATTACCTTGCCCGTCCACTTCCCGGTGTTGGTGCTGAAGCCAAGCCACTGGCCCAGGGTGTCGATCAGGTCCTCGATATCGCCGGCGAACGGCAGTCCTTCGCCGCCGGCGGCCATCATCAGGATCCCGAGCATGAGTAGCTGCTGCTGGGGCGGTAGTCGGCGTAACAACTCTAGGTAGCCGATCGAGTATTGCTTGAACGTCATCACGGTCGAGCCGACGGCGCCGCGGCCCAGGTTCGGCTTATTGCCCTTGTTGTAGATCAGCTGCGTTTCGACTACTGCGTCCTTGGCGAATTCGTAGAGCGCGTCGCCGGTGAGGCCGTTCCCATTGCCGATATCGTAGGCCGCCGCAAATGCGACGCGACGGTTAAATACCTCGACCGTGCTGAACAGGCTCCCCCAGATCGTCATGAACGACCGGAAACTGCGATTGGAACTGAACGGGTTATTGGCGGCCGTCGCGGTCAAATGGAATATCTGCTGCGGCGCCGTGATGCCGGTACGCTCGGCCTTCTGCAGGAACTGGCCTTTTTCGCCCTCGATCTTCGCCGGATCCTGAACGGCCACCTTGGCGGCGCGGCCCACGGCAGCGACCACGTCTGCCAGGCTGGCGAACTTGTTCAGGTGCGGGGCGGTCATTATGACGGTCTGGGTCGAATTGACCACAGCCGACGCGATCGAGCCACCCAGGAAATGGAAGAAAAGGAAGCCGCGCAGCTTGCTCGCTTCTTCGCCGGGCTCCGTGACGTACTTCACCAGGTCGCTTGCCTCATCCTTCACGTCGCCGTACTGGTCTGGGATTGCCTCGACCAGGCTCTTGGCTGCGCCGATGTGGTACATGCCCGAAGAATTGCGCGCGCTGCTGGTGATGAACGACGCGAGCACGCGCGGCACGTCCTTCGAAAAGCCGGGCATGCCGGAGCGGTGGATCAGACGCTTGAGCACGGATCGGTTATTGACCGCGTTTTTCAGGAATTCCTGGACGGTGCGGTCGCGCTCGAGCTCGGCCTTGGTTTCCGGGTCGATGAAGTCGAGGAAGTTTTCCAGCGCATCAAGGGTAAGGCCGTTATACATTTGCCAGGCCTTCTCGGCCTTGATGCCGGTGGTGACCCGCCATTCCGGGTGCAACTGGCGCACGGCCGCGGCGACTTGGTACATTTCCTGGTTCGCGGAGCCGAGCACCAGCGGCCGGCCGTCTGTGGTGTAGAAGAATTGCACCTTTCCCTCGGCGTCGCGCGCGGTGACCGTCCTATTGCCGAAGCGCTGCAGCGGCATATAGCCGTGCTTGGCCAGTGCGCTCGCCCGATCCTCGATGCCGGTGACCGTTTCCTTCATGGCCTCGATGTCTGCGATCAGTTTCTCAAGTCGCGCCGCCTCGCGCTCCTCGCCCACACGGAAGTCGGCCGCCGCTTTCTCGCCCTCGATGTCTGCCACGTCAGCCGCCTGCTGGCCGATGCGGTCCTGGTCCTGCGCGTGCTCAAGCGCGACGGTTGCCTCCTCGATCTTGGCGTCCAGCTGCTGGCGTACATCCTCTGCCACATCGGCCAGGCTCATGTCCTTGTCGAACACGACGCCCTGTTTGTTGACGTGCCGGAAGATAATCGATTTGGCGTTGTCCTCCAGAGACTGGTCGATCGCGGCGCGCGCCTGGTGGTAGAGCTCGACCTGTTTCTCGGTCAACGGCTCAAGCCCGGGGTTCTTGGTGCCGATCCCGGCGAACTTCCCGCGCAACTGGTCGTCTGTCCACACCCGCCCCTCGAGTGGGTTGCCACCACCGTACAGCGTGCCGTGGTTCAGCCACGGGCCGATCGCCGCGATGTCAGATTCCTTCGCCGCGCCCTGGAAGTAGTCGAAAATGTGCTTGGGTGCCATCCCGGTCAGCTCGCGGAAGATCGCCGGCGCCCGCTGCTCCGCGCGCACGGCGAGCGCGTTGATGTCGTTCAGGAAAGCCTGGGTCTCGTTGAACACATCCCGGAAGCCGGTGATGCCCTTGCGCGCCAGCATTTCAGCCTTGTGGTATTGGCTGTTGAAGGCGTTGAATACCCCCAGCGATACCGGCGATTTCATCAGGCCCTGCAGCGCGGCCGTCACCTTGGGCGAGGATTGCACCGCCTGGAACACACGCTGCGCCGGCTGGCTGAACCTGATATCCGGATTGGCCGCGTCGAATGTGCCCACATTGCCAATCGCTGATTTCACCTGGGTCGGGCTGAATACCGCTAGGTTCTTTACGCCGCCCTCGTAAACGTAGAAGCCGTCGTGATGCGCCTTGATGTAGGCCTGCACGACCGGATTCTCGAGGGCGGTCCATCGACCCGCTGCGACATCGCCGACCGAATTGCCGAAGTCGGGTCCTTCCCATGTTTCGCCGAGCGCCGCGCGCAGCTCGCGCATGTGCGTGGCGCTGTCCGGATCGAACGGGTTTTCGGCCTTGACGTAGACCGGCAGCACATTCTGGCCGGTCTCGTCGGCGATGTTGTGCCCGCGCTTATAGTTCTCGCTGCGCTGGGCGAAGTCGTCCGCGGTTGCTGGATCCGGCGACAGGAAGATGGCGCCGGCTTGCTTCGGCCGGAATGCGGTGATGTCGTTCGCCGTGCCGTGGTAATAGACCTGGGGCTGGCCGGTCTCGTCGACGACCCGGCTGTCGCCAAACCACGCCTTGAACTCCGGCGTCTGCGTCTGGCCGGTCTGCGATTCCCTGAATGCCGGAGACATGGCGTCGACATCAACGTGCGCGCCGTCGATCATCACGGCGTTGCGCGCCCGCGCGATCAGGGCCAGCGCCTCGGCGTCGGTCTTGCCTTCCATTGCGTCGGCCAGGGTGTTCAATCCGATCGAGCGCAGGAACTTCTGTACCGCGGCCAGGAAAGGCTTGATGCCGGCGATCGTCGCGTTCGCTCCAGACAGATCCGCCAAGGCCTCATCGTAGCTTTGCAGGATGACGTAGCGCTTGGCCAGCTCCTCCGATAGGCCGTAGCTTTGCGCCCGCTCCATCGCCTCGACGCCGTAGAGGCCGCGCCACATTTGAGCGTTCATGCGGATATTGCGGTTCTGACTTGCGAGTTTGGTCAGCGCCTGCTCGTATTCGCGCGATGCCGTGCCGAACAGGTGATTTAGCCCGGCGTGCAGGGCCTCATGCCAGAAAGCGATCTCGGCGTCGAGCTGGGTGTCCAGGCTGCCGGCGAACAGATGAATCTCGTCCTGGTGGTACATCGCGCGCGCGGTCGCGGGGATTGCGACCCCGGTTGCGGCCGCAGCCTCGTCGGCCGTATTCCAGACGTTGACCTTGATCTTCGTCCGTGCAATAGCGGGCGCCAGCGCGCTTCTGATCGCTGCCGCCATGGTGCTGTTCGCTGACTCGGGCCCGGTTTGTTTGAACAGCGCCTGGCCGGACATGACGGCCTCGCGCATGGCGGGGGTGATTACCAGGCCTTGCTGCTTTCCGATGCCCGTAGTCTCGGCTAGGTTGTCTTTGTCCGCCGCTGCTTGCGCCGCTTCGCGCGTCTTGAAGTTGCTCTCGCCAGCACCAGCATCGTCAACGTAATACCAGAGGCCAGTAAGCTGATCGCGCTTCACTTCAAATCGAGGGGCGCTCATGTCGATTATTTCGACTTTGCTGCCGCCTAGTTTCTTACTAATCTCGTTCGCTACGGATGGGACAATCCTTTCGTAGTAAGATGCCATTCCTGTGCTCGACACCGTGATGCCGTCGCCTTCGATCGTCCCGGTCTGGTTCGGGTCGTTGATGATCCGCTCGGCCATGCTCTTGCCTATGGCGTCGGATAGGGCGGTTTCTTTCTCGGTGGTGTCGACGACTTTGGTGCGCTCGCGGATGCGTTGCTGATAACGCTCGCGCAGTCGCGCGAGTTCTCGGGTAACTGCTGGAGACATTTCAATGCCTTCCGCATCCCGGCGTTCCAACTCCCGTAGGCGTGCCGATTCTGGTCCAACCTCGCCACCCTTGTACCCCACAATCTGCACGCCCTCCTGGGTCTTTTTCCACTCGATCACGTCCACGGCTTTGCGTAGGGCGCTGGTGTACCGCTCGACTTGCTGATCGCCTCGGGTCCAAGCTAGGGCCGCATAGTCTCCTTCAGCCGCATATCTCAAAAGCCGTTTTATTACCAGGGCGGTCCAGCTGTCGGTCTTGGTGACGAAGGGGGCGGTGGCGATGCCGGGGGCCTTGTGCTTGCTTTCGATGATCCTGTAATCAAGATCAGGGAATTGGCGCTTTTCCTCGGCCAGTACGCGCTCGGCCTCGGCGCGATCGACGGCGCGCGCGCTCAGCACGCCTGTCGGCCCTTCAACGTCAAACAGCGGCGCCCCAGCGAACCCTTCTTGCCGCCCCTTCTGCGCCCTGTCGCTCTGGATCTCCTCGACAAATAGCACCTTGCGGCCATCGGGTAATATGCGGTCGTTGACGCGAGTGTGGGCGAGGTAGTTGCCGGCGTTGGGGAAGTGGGTGGACTCAAATCCGCCGCTCTTTGCTGCGACCTGTTGCCGACCGTCCGGCGTGGTGATGCCTTTCTCCCATATCTTCCGCGCAGCGTCGATCCAGTACGATTCAGGGTGCATCCAGTTATTCGACGGCGTGCCGGTTTCGTCCATGTACGGGCCGGCGAATTTCTCACCATCGTAGTAAAGGGTTGCCGTTCCTTGTGTCGTGCTTACGCGGTTGCGCTTGATTTCGACCTTGCTCGGATCGAATGCGCGATCAGCCACAGGCGGCAGCGTCAGCACCAGTTCCCGGTATGAGCCTGGGACTGAGCCGGGGAGTTGGTAGTCGGCAAACTTCGTGCTACCGTGTCGGATCATATAATCCTGCGCGGCTTCTTCGTTCTCAAACCCGGCCTTTATGACTTTGCTGTTGCCGTCAAGAACGGACCATGTGCCGTCCTCCATTTCGGTGACGCCGGCATCGGTCGAATAGGATTCTTCCGTCACCTTCACCCCGCCCTGCTCCATGAAGGCCTGCACCTGTTCCTTGGTGACCTTACTCTCCTGTGTTGCCAGCCAGTCGTTGATCCCGGTCCATTCGACCTCGGCCTGCTTCACGGTGCCTTTGTTGACCAGGCCTTGAATGTAGGACTTCCAGCCGGACGCGGGCGCGGACTTCATGCCGATGCCGTCGATCGCGCGCGACAGCGCGGAGAAGTACCAGGGCTTGTCGATGCGGCTGAACAAGGCCATTCCCTTTTCGGTTGCTCTGGTCTCGATCGTCTGGAAGAAATGATCGAACGCCGCGCGGACGGTCGGCATTTCTGCCTCTACCGGGTACGGGAAGGTGTTGTCCTTTTCGATGCCAAGCGCAGTCGCTGCTTTCCAGTAGTCCTCGGAAACGATATTCGCAAGGTAGTCGTTCGATGCGCCCTGGTCCTGCAGCTTGGCGACGATGTAGGCCTCGAACGAGCGCGCCGCCATTTCGAGTTTCGTTGACCAATACGGCTTCGAGCGTGTTTCGTCCAGTCTGCGCGAGCGCGTCGAAAGCCCACTTTCCTTGATCGCCTGCATAACCTTCTTGAAGGCATCAACCATTTCCGTTCGGACGCCCTCTTTGATCGCCTGCGTTTCCGTCAGATATTGCGACCCGGCCCCAGCTGCGCGCGAGAAATAGTTGTCCACGCCATGGAACCACTCATGCGCGAGCGATCCGGCCCCGCGCGCTTTTGTTAGGTTGATGACGACCTGGCCTGGCTCGTAATGCGCAGACGGCGCGCGCTTCCCACCAGTGCCACGGGCTCCGAACGCAAGTCCGAGTTCGCCATTCAAGGACAACGCCTTCGATGGGACGCCGAGCACGCCGGAAAGGTCCATCAAGGCATCATAGGTTTCGTTCAGATCGCGTTGGCGAAGGTCACCCTCGACGTAATTCCCGAACTGAACTCCGCGAAATCCAAAGGCTTCTGTGAACTGCTCCGGCGTGATATTCGCGCCGTTGCGATGATCAATACCGACTCGCGGCGAGTTAGTTTCCTTGCGCTCGTAGGGAACGTCTTTGTAGCGCTCCAGCATCTTGACGAGCTCGGCCTGATTCGCGTCTTTCCATGCCCGTGCCTCCTTTGCGTTGGCAAAGCCACCCTTCAATTCTGCCACGTTCTTCCCGATCTTCTTGCCGATGAAGATTTCCTTCGAGCCGGTCTTGCTGTAGATCTGGAAATCAACGGCCTTCGTCGCATCCTGTTCCGGTGTCGTTTCCAGCCATGCCTTCTTGAAGTTCGCGATGGCCTGCTCGCGGGTATCGCCGCTCGCCAACATCTTCGGCCAGCGGCTCATTGCGGTCTTGGCTGGCGCTGCCTCCACGGACCATATAACCTTTGGCGGGTCGTATGCCACACGGTTGTACATGGAATACACGCCCTCGCTGATTCGGACGCCCTTCAGGCTCTTGGAATGCCCGACTTCTTGGTAGAGGTTCAGGCGATCGGCTACTGGTTTGAGCGCCTTGCTGGCGGCGAGTAATTCCTTGGCACGGTCAACGCTATATTTTCCATCGGCGAGGCCGAGCGCGACATCGCGCAACTGCTCGACCTGAGCAACCCAACGCTGTAATTTCCACGATTGGCTTGGCTTCGTCGGGATTTCGTCGCGTGCGGCGTGCATGAATGCCGCCGCCCACGGATTCACTCCGCCATCGATCAACTTCTTATAGTCCGGCTCCGGCCAGGATTGGGAAAGCGGCATGGTCGCCACGTCGACGCTCTTGGCTTCAGCCAATTTCGCAGCGTAGTCTTTGCGGGCCCCGGCGATCTTCTCGCCGAAATCGCTGATTGTTTTTGCCGTCGTTTCAAATGGCGTTACATCGGCAGGATCAATTTGAACGTAGCCGCCTTGCTGCAGGCGGATATCGAGCTTGCCATCCTGGCGCACACTGAGCACGCGCCCCACCGCGGTTGTTGGGCCGCTAGGTGCGGCGATCTTGAACTTCACCATCTGGCCAACAAGATTCTGTCCGGCGGCTGCTTGCGTCTTCGGTTCAGGCGCTTCCTCCATCTTCGCCGCGGCCGCGCGCAGCAGATCCGGCGCCGACAGAGCGCTGGCTGGCTGGCTGAATATATCGGCCTGGCCGGCGAGTTGGTCCATCGCGGCCTTGGCGCTCGCGGCCTTCATGGCCGCCCTGCCGCCCGCGGCTGGCGCCGTCAGTTCGAAGTTCGCGGCGCCGATCTGATTGCGCGCTTTGGCTTCCGCCTCGAGGCGGGCCTTATCCGCCGCTTCCTTGGCTGCCTTTTCTTCCGCCGCTTTCGCGCGCGCCGCTGCCGCCTCGGCTTCGCCGCGGGCCTTTAGCTCGGCCGGCGTTTCACCAGCGAGCGCTAGGCTTGGACGCTCGGCCGGCGATGGCGGTTCTAGCTCGAGGCCTCGCTGGTTGGGGTTGTAGGTCCGACTGGCTTGCTCGGCGCCTGGTCCGACTTGCGCAGCAGCGCCGCCACTTGCTGGTCTCTCGGCGTTAGCGGCTTGCCCTCCAGCATGTTGCCCAGCAGCGCCTGCCCCGGCTTGCTCGCCCAGATTCTCCTGCCCTTGGGTGTCATTTTGCAGTTTCTCCAGTATCTGCGCCCGGGACATCCTGGGCACGTTGCCAAACATATCGGAAGCCGGCAGGCCGGCCTGTTCGCCCGCAATTGTTGCGGCACGAAACAGGCCCTCTCCAATTTTAGCAGCCGACCGGATGTTGTCAGCGAAAAACTTGAGCGCGGCGCGCGACTCGTCTGGCAGGGTCATGTCGGACTGCGCCGCAAATTTCGATACCGCAATTCCTGCGCGTTTCGCATTTACCACAGCTTTTGCGGCTTCCACCACCAGCGGCCGGATATCCAGATCGCCGGCGCCCGCGAGGCGCGCCATGGCCGGCGCCGCGCGCACCATCGCCGTCATGACCGTGCGCGCCTCGGTGTCGGTCGCCTGAGACTGCAGCGACACCAGCTCCGGATCCGCGTACGCTTCCATGAACGCTGCATTGGTCAGCCGATCGTAAGCCTGGCGGGTCGGTTGCCCGCGCTCATCGATAAGGCCGGCGCGCTCGGTTTCCGGCATCGCCTGCACGAATTGGGTGACTGCGGCTGGGGTGATTTCGCCGTCGTCCCCAAACTGGATTCCGCCGATGTCGATGCGGCGCGCGTCGTTGGCGGCTTTCTCGACCGGCGACAGTTCGGCGCCGGCGGCGATGTTGGTCTCATCCCCCAGGTTCGGCGTGACGTCCTGGTCGGACATGACGCGCACCAGCACCGGCTCGCGCATGCCGTTGATGGCTTCTGCGGGCACGCCATGGAGCCCTGCGTCCTTGATGATCCCATCGATATAGCGCAGGGTCGTGCCGCGGCGGTAGGCGGCCTGGATGCCCGCGGCGCGGCCGTTGCCGGCCACCACGCGCAGCTTGCCCGGCGCCCCGGTGTCATAGCCCGGGTTCGGGATGCCGTCGACGGCGTGGCTGGGCAGCAGGCGCTTGGCTTCGACCACGGCGTATTGGACCGGAATTTCTCGGCCCGCGGCAGTGATGATTCGTTCCTTGGCGCCCAGCTGGTCGTCGGGGATGCTGGTCTTGTCCTTGATTACGGTCGGCGCCCCGGACAGGAAATCGCGCGAGAACGACAGGCGAGCAGGGTCCGGGTTCGCGGCGATCTGCGCCATCTGTGTGACTGATGCGGCGGTGGAGCGGTCCCGGTTCTGGAGCACGGGCCCGGTCGGCTTCTCGGGCATCTTCGGCACTGGAGCGCCATGTTGCCTCGTTTCCTTGGCATAAGCGACTACCGGTACAGCCCGGCCGAGTGCGCGGCGCGCAGCCGCAAGGGTGGCGCCGGTCCCGATAACATTGTCAACCAGGACTGCGTTCTGCGGAACCGCTGCGCCCGGCTTGAGCGCCGTTCCAATCTGGTCGGCGGACAGCGGCTGGCCAGCCTTCTTCGCCTCATATTGCCGCGCCCGCGCCGGCCCCGTGAGAATGTCGGCTACCTGACCTCCGGTGGCCTGCGCAATGGCTTCGGCCAATTTCACGTTCGCCTCGGTCGTCCCGCCTGCGCCCGGGACCGGAATCAGTTGTGCACCGCGCGGCGCCAGCTTCGCCATGTCAGCTGCAGCCCGTGATATCGCATCCGGATCTCCAGTGCGCAGCGCGCGCGCCGTCACCCTAACGGGGTCGGTCTCGTCCCCTGGCGCCGGGTAGTTGTGCGCAAAGATTTCGCTTGTTCCACGTGAAACTTCGGCCGGCGCTTGCGCGCGCCGCTGCATTTCGGCGTCGATCAGCGCCCGGCTTTCTTCGCTGCGGGTAAGGTTGCGCGCCGCAGCCAGGTGGTCGTTGGTCAGCGCTTGCGCCTCGGCCGGCGTCGTCGGGATGACTACCGGCTGGTCAGCAGGCCGCGCGCCTTGCGCTTGCGCTTCGGCGCTCCATCCGGGTGCGCTGCCGACATTGGCTGGCTGGGATGCTGGCTGTTGTAGATCGCCGCCGCCCTCGACTGCGCTCGGTTGTACGCCGGGCTGTCCACTGGTGCCCCCTTCGCCAATTTGTCCCTGATCGCTTCGTACTGTCTCGGCATTTTGCCCTCCGATTTCTGGGGTGTTGATCAGCCCGCGGATCTCCGCGGTGCGTTTTGCGTCGGCCTGCTCAAAGGCCAGCTGCATGGCGGTCTTGCCGGTTCCCGTGTCCGGCGGCGCAGTCCAGGGCACGCGCGAGGGCATTTCGGCGATATCGCTCGCTTCCTGCTCCGCCTGGGCGATCTGCCCGTCCGCTTGCTCATTGCGGCCGCCGGCGATCAGCTCGCGCTCCTGCTCCGGCGTGAAGGTGCCGGAAGTGATCAGGCCGCCGATATCGGGCCCGATTGGCTGGCTGGCCGCATCCATGGTGGCCTTGATGGCGGCGTCTGGGTCCTGGGCGGCATCGATGCTCTGCACGCCAGCGGCTGTCTTTGCTTCCTCGTCGGCCCCAGTTTCCGCGATCGACGGCATGCGCCGGCGCGCGAGCTCGCCCTGCACTTCGTTCGGCGTCATGCCGGCGAATTCGCCAGGCTGCGCGCTGGTCTCGTCGAGCACGATCGGCGCGTCTGCGGTGATCGCGATGCTGGAGTTCTGGGCCCAGGCCGCTGCCGCGTCCTTGTCGACGTCGGCGATCTCGGCGTACATGATGCGCGCCGCGGCGATGCGATCGGCTACCGGTTGCGACGGGTCCTCGAGGGCGGTGGCGACTTTCTCGTTCCGCTTGGCACGCTGCGCGAATCCGGCCAGGCCGAACGGCGCCAACAGAATGGTCATGCCCAGCGCGGCCTCGGCGCCCTGCACGCCTTGCTGGAATGGGCTCGCTCCCGCCTCAGGCGGCGCACCGTATTTCTGCTCGATCCACGCCTCTCCGAAGTTCTGGCCGAATTCCGTGCTCGACTCGATCGCCGCGGTCTTTGGCAGTTGCTTTAGGAACGGCTTCAGGACTGCGGCGTCGGTCGCGCCCTGGATGGCGTTGGCCACCGGGCTCGCGCCTTTCGTGAAGGCCTTACCCAGCACGCCGAACAGCTTCAGGCCGGAGATGTCGGCAGCGGTCTCGCCGCCGCCCTCGATCATCAGGTTGATCCAGCCAGCCTGCCGCGCCTCGTTATCCGGGATGCCGGCCTTCAGCAGTTTGTCGTAGGTGTCCTGGGCCTGGGCGGCTCCGAACAGGCCGAATGCGCCCGCGGCGGCCCCCACTGCTGCGCCCGTGCCCGCAGCGACCCCCAGCACCGGCGCCGCAGCCACGCCAAGCGCAGCGGGGACCATGATGGCGGTCGAGGGCGCCATGGCGCGCGCGCCGGTTGAAAGCGCGCGGCCGATGAGCCCGCGGCCCTCGACTTGGGGCGCCAGGCTTGGACTTTCCGCCTCGTACTCCGCCGCCCAGTCCTGTAACCGCTTGCCCTGGTCGTACATCGTATGCCCTGGCTCGGACATCCACTGCATTGCCTGGCCGATCTGCTTTAGCAGGTCGATCGCCGCGCCGGCGTAGAGCTGCGTCGGAACTTCCTTCAACAGGCTCCGCGGCTCAGGCGCCGCATTCAGGTCAAGGTCGACCCAGTCCCCAGACCCTCCAGACGCGCTCGCCCCAGAAGGGGTGCCGCTGATATCGAGATCGATCCAGCCGTCGTTCGACTTACCCATTACGGTCAACCCCCAGAGATACGGCTTTCACCCTTCCTGCGATCGATTTCGTCCTGCGCTTCCTGCGCCTGCGCCGGGCTTACGCCTTTCGGGCGGGCGGCGAGGCGCGCGAGTTCCTTCTGTCCGGTGTTGTACAGGGGCCGGCCCGGCACGGTGACTGCCTGCGCGTTGACGGGCGATGTGTCGCTCGCGGACGCGCTGCCGGAGCTTGCGGTATACGCCTTCGCCTTGGTGGTGGCATCGGCCGCATTGTCCGCGGTCCCGATGACCTTCCCGTCGACGCGGATTTCCTTGGTCTTCGGGTTCCACTGCGGTTTGCTGTTGTTGGTGCCAGGCGGATCCGACCAGGTGTTGTCGGCCCGGTTGAAAATCTTGTATCCGGTCGGCTTTCCGGTCATTTCGTCGTAGCCGGTCGCCACAGGGACATATTTGTCGTTGTCTTTCCCTGTCAGCAGTTGGATCTGGTCCTTTATCTGCGACTTGCGCTCCGGCGTGGCGTCGGGCGACTGGAATTCGTCCTGCAGATCCTTGACGCGCTGGGCGTTCTCGTACTGGATCGTTTTGATGCTGTCGTCGATCGCTGCGCGCGACTGCTCGAGCTTGAGGCGGCCGCCCTCGATGCCGATCGAAATATTGCGCAGCGCATCCGATGCCGCAGCGATCTTCTCGTTCGACGCGATCTGTTGAGACGTCTGGCGCTCGCGGCTCGCCTGGCCTTCCCGCATCACGTCGGTGTTCTCCATCGACGAGGCGGCGCCGATCAGGGACGGGTCGCCCGACTCCAGAAGGGCCTTGCGCGTATTGGCGCGCTGCTCCGCCACCGGCGGCGTCTGCAGGTTCCCGCTACCCTGGCCGTCGTCGACCATGACCGGCTTGTTTAGGTCCTCAGCCTTGGCCATGGCTTCCTTGGCCGGAGCGCGTTTCAGCGTGTCCTGCAGCCGTACCAGCCGTTCCTGGTTTGCCGCGCGCGCTTCTTCCAGGGCTTTCTGCTTGTCGAGCTCGATCTGCGCCTTGACCTCCTGATACGCGATCGTCCCCGCTCCTTCGAACGCGCCTGCGACGGCGGTCCCCAACAGTCCGAGTCCCATGATTTACGCTCCTGCGCTGGTAATCAGCCCGCCAGGCGCCGCCGCGGGCGGTGCTGGCTGCGTGGGTGCCGCCGGCGCCGGTTGCTGCGCCTGCGCGTCTTTCCGGCCCTTTGCGGCCTTGATTGCGTCGATGACGCCGTACTTCTGCATCAGCGCGACCATAATCTTCTGGGCGGTCGCCATGATGGCCTTCGGCGGCATGACGAAATAGCCGGCCTGTGCGGCGAAGTGCGCGGCCTCGACGAGGAGCGCGACGGCGATCGGCGCGATCAGCGCGCGCGGCAGGCCGCCGGTTGTCTTGTCGTCCAGGATCCCGATGATGCCGATCACCGATGCCGCCAGGATATCGGTCGGGTCGCCCTCCCGTTTCAGGTCGGCGATGAAATAGGCGCGCGCCTTTTCGTGGTACATCAGCTGCTCGCCAGCCAGCACGAAGCGCTCGAGGTCCTGCGGGTTGACCGACGGCGCGGCGCCTGCCGGCTGCGCCGCGGGCGCAGCTGCAGGCGGTTGACCAGCCGCGGGTGGCGGCACGGGTGCAGATTGGGGTGCGGGTTGGGCGATCATGCTGGCGCTCCATAGTTGGTGTTCCGCTTGCGGCGGGCATTGTAGCCGCCAGGGATATCGACGTTGCTGGTAATCAGTCCGCTCGGTGTGGTCGCCGGCAGGCCGTTGACATCAAGATTCGCGCCGCTTGTCTGCGCGTTCGCCTGTTTCGATTGCGCGAGGGAGAGCATGCCGGCGGCGGTGGCGTCCTGGGATGCGTAGTGCGACGCCAGGATCTGGTTGGTCATGTTCGCCTCGTTGCGTTTGAGCAGCGCGGTGGCAGCCGAGCCCAGCGCCACCATAGTCTTCGGGTTCTTTTCCGCCCAGCCGGCTAGATCGCTTAACATGCCCTTGAGCCCGGCCGTGGTCCAGACGCCATCTTTGGCGTTCGATGCGGCCATTTCTCCGGTCGCCCAGTCCGAGCCCACTTTGTCCGTTCCGAGCCTGGCCACGTCGGCAAGCGACGGCTTCCCAGCTGCCGATGCCTCTGCCGCCGGCGCGGAGGAGTCGCCACTGGTGAGCCAGTCCAGCGCGGTGCTTACGCCGCCAGCCACTTCTTTCGCGGCGCCCGTCAGCCCGTCGATCGCTTCACTTAGCCAGTCCCACATGATCGTTCTCCTATCCTCGCGATGTGTATGCGATGCCGGCGTCAGCCAGCGCCTTCGTGTCAACCTGGAACTTCGAGCGGGTCAGCGACTGAAACTGCGTCGATCCGAAACTCTGCGCGCCGAGCGACGCGAAGGACGGTGTGGTGTCCGCAGGCGCGTTGATGTCGACGCCGCCACCCGGCCGCGTTGGTGTAGTCGGCGTGCCCGTGATGACGCTCTTGATTACGCCTTTCACCAATTCCTTGCCGACCATTTTGGCCCAGTTTGGAACGGTGAAACTGTCCGGGCCGTCCGTCCATCCGGTCTCGCCGGGCGCCAACTTACCCAGCCCACCATCGACGCCCTGCCCTTGGCCTGTCAGCAGCTGCTCATCGGATACGCCAGATCCAGGCAGCGTCGTGTAGCCCGAATTCACTGAGCCCGGGATCCCGCTCGCCGCTTCGGTGTTCGCGGCCGTCAAACCCTCCGGCGTTGTCTCGAGCAAGCCACCAGGCGAGCCCGTCATTTCGCCCGCGGCCCAGTCAGAACCAATCTTGTCCACGCCGCTAGACGCCGCGGCACCGGCGGTAGCGCCCATTCCGAGCGCAGCAACTTCGGGCGCGACATTGACGCCCCATGCGCCGGCATTACTCGCAATCAGGGACCCGATCGCATCCCCGCCAGACGCGCCAACGCTTGAGGCAAAGGCCTCCGACCCAGGGACTGCGCCGGTAGCAAGTGATCCGTAGGATGCCTCGCCGGCGGCCGCGCTGCCCGCTGCGTTCACCGCTAGGCTGCCCGTCATTGCCGCAATCGCCAAAGGGAGGAGCGCTATGCCGGGCCCGAGTGAATCGCCGAACCTGTCGAAGGCTGTGCCGAAATTCTTGTTGTTTTTCTCGTTCGTCAGCGCCTGCTGCGTGGCGCCCAGGTTCGCCTGTGCGGTAGCATCGGTCCAGCCGGGCAGTTCCTGCCCGTTGTGATAAAACTTCCCGGTGTCCCGGTCCTTGTAGATGGCGCCCCACACACCCTGGTTGCGGTCATAGACGTAGCCCACATTGACCGGAGCCTGTCCGGTTCCGCCGGACCATGTTCCTTCGCCCGGATTCGGGATGGCGTCGCCCGCATTTGATTCGGTTGGAGCGTAAGCCGGCGCGGCGGTAAAAGTCCAGGGCGTGCCCGGCTGCGCCTGTTGGGTGACGGCGTTGTTTGGGGCAGCCGATGGTGCTGCGGCGCTCGCCGGCGTGATCGGTGCGGCCGTGACCCTGGAGCGCGCGGCCCTTGGGTCCTCGAAGTCTTCAACTCTCTTGCTGACGGCCATGGTTCGCCTATTGCACGTTTAGCAGTGAATCGAGATTGATTCCGTTCAAGCTCCCCAACATCGCCATTCCAGACTTCAACGTCTTGATCTGGTTGTCGATCGCGGTCTGCTTGCTCGCCGCGTCCATGTTCGGGTCCTGACTGATCGCGAGGAGGCTCGGCATCATCGACCGGTACAGGTCCGATGCGCTCGCGCTCGTCTGCATCAGGGTCTTGTAGTCGGCCTCGATGTTCGATGCCGCGAGCGTGGTAGCCGCCTGCGTATTGGCGATGCTGAGTCGCGCCACGTTGTTTGCTTTCTCGATCGCCGCCTGGGTGTCGGCCTGTATCTGGGTGCGATTGGTCGCCCCTGTTTCCTGAATGTTCGCCAGGTTCGTGCGCAGCGCCGACTCATTCGCCGCGAGCAGGGCGGTCGCTGTTATCTGCCCTTGCTGCAACGCTGCGCGCGCGACGTTCTCGTTACTCGCGATCAGTTGGTTCGAAGCGTTGCGCTTGTCTTCGGCCGAAAGCGTCGTATCGGCCTGGACGTTGGCGATTGCGGTCCGCGTGAGATTGTCCTGCTTCGATATTTCCAGCTGGGTCGCAGCCTGTTTGTCGGCGACTGACATAGTTGTGTCGGCCTGAATCGCGGCCATGCGCTCCCTCGATGCGTTCTCTGCGGTCGCCAGGGTGCTCTGCGTCAGCGCCTGCTTGTCGGCGACAGACAGCGTGGTGGTCGACTGAATATTGGCCAGGGTCTGGCGCGTCGCCGCGTCCAGGTTCGCCATTTCGAGATCCACGGCGTTTTTCTTGTCGGCCACGCTCATTGTGGTATTCGCCTGCAGCGCAGCGATCCGGTCCCTCGATGCAGTCTCCTGGTCGGCCAGGTATTTCTGCGTCGCCGCTTGTTTGTCGGCGAGCGTCATTTGGGTGTTCGACACCATGGATTGGATATCTTTCTGGCCCTGGATACCTTGCGCCTGCGTTGCCCGCGCCTGTTCGCCTTCGGCTCCGATCAGCGAAGTCTTCGCCGCGGTATCGGACCCGATAAGGCCGAACTTGTTCGCCTCGCTCGCGTTGAACTGCCCACCTGTGTTCGCTGCCGCCGCGGTGAACTGGTCCGCTGCATTCGTGTATTGCTGATTCGTCAGGCGCGTCGTCGAATAGGTATTGGCGTCGGCCTGTGCGATCGGCAGAGCGCGATCAATCATGGCGCCCTGCGCGGCCTCGACGCCCATGGAGCTGTTCAGCAAGCCGCGAGCATTGGACGCCTGGTCGCCGAAAGCGGCCGCGCGCTCCATGTTGGACCCACCCTTCGAAAGAATACGGTCGAGCTGCGCCGATACGGTGTCGGTGCTGTCATTGACCGCGGTGGTCGTCGGAGAATAGCCGAAAGCCTTTGTCTGCGCGACATCGGGCGCCCCGCCCGAACCGATAGGCGCACCCGTGAGCGGGTTTTGCGTCGTCTTCGTGAGATCTGGTGTCTCGAGCAATCCGTTTGCTGTGGCCATGATTGGTCCTTTTTACCAGCGATAAGCAAGCCCGACGCCGACAAATGCGGCGCCGTCAGTGTCCAGCGCTGCGCTGACGCCAACGTGCAGCGCTTTGAGTTGGACGAAATTGTGCGTAACCGATAGGCGGCCGACCGGCATCGGGGTAACGGATCCGCGCGTCAGCTTGTAGCCATAGTCCAGCCTGGCTTCTCCGCGCGACTCAACGGCAATCCAGGGATAAGGCTCAGGCTTTGTGTACGCCGTTGTCTCTCCGGTCTGGGCGTCAATAACTGAGGTAACGGTAACCCTGCGCTCGGAGGGCGCGACGATGGTGGCCGACGTGACCTGCTGGCTGTCATTTTTCACCACAGCCTCCGGCAGTTTCAGGTTGGCCTTTGCGGTCGGCTTGAACGTGCGCACCACGCCGCGATTGACGGGCGTGTCCACCTTGGGAACGGCGGCGATAACTGGAGCGACTGGCGCCTCGACGGCAACGGTTGTGTCCACCTTTGGCCGCGAGAAAAACCAGAACGCATAGAGCAGCGCCCCGATCACGAGCAGCCCCAGCACGAGGCGTAGGTAGTGCTTTTCCTGCCAACCGGCAGCCGCTTTATCTTCCGTGTCCGATAGGTGGCTCATGTCAGCGCCGACTCCACGCCCTTGGCGACCACGTTATCGGCATAGACGCAGCGCCCGTTTTCGTGCTCGATGATGGCGCGGACCAACACCTCGAGCGTTTCCGGATCCGTGACATCGATCTTGGCGTCTATCCCGACACCCAGGACCGTGGCGACGTGATTGACATACGCCCCCGTATTGTTCTCGCTCGGCGGCGCCCAGCGGTCGATGATGCCCCGCACTGTGTCAAGCCCGTGCTTGTGGTAATAGGCCAGCAGGACCTTGGCGAGCGCGCGGATCCCGAACACCGGATTCTCGAAGACGACGAAACGCGAGTCCGCCGCCTGGTCGTCGGCCTGGCCTTGCCAGACGGTCCCATCCCGCCGCTCGATGTTGCCCGGGTTACAGTTGCGCTCGCCTCGAGTCAGAATCATGGCTATTTTCCTCCTGTGCGTCAGTCAGGTCGTTTCATCACTATTTGGTGAGGCCGCACATTCGAGAAATAAAACAGTTCTCGAGCCGTGAGATCCGCGCGTCCCATTTCTTGTCGTCATCGGTCTTCTCCCTGGCGGTCTTCTCGCGATAATCTGCGTTCTGCTTCTCGTTGGTTACGAACTGTATCTTGAGGTTCGCGATGTCGTTCGCAAGGGTGTTCAGGGTGATAACGGAGGAGATCACGCCGACGATCAGTAGTTCAATCACCTTCGTCAGGAACGGCGCGTAGAGCTTGCCAGTTACCAGTCCTGCAAGTGGTATCCAGCCGGGTATTTGCTGCTTCCACATGACTATTCTCCTTCGTTGGTTATTCTTTAATTTTTATTTCATAACCATCGCGATGATTGCGTTCAGGCCGGGTCCTTCAGCGCCGCACGCTCATCGTCGGTTAAAACCTTCCGCGTCCCTTTGTTGAGCGCGGAGTCGCTTGTGAAACCGTTGGTGACGCCGAACAGGATAAGAGCAAACAGCCCGTTGGGCTGTGCCATGATCGGGCCGAGCACCCCGGTTTGAATGAACACGACCATGCCCACCATGTTGCCAATCACCGCGCCAATCGTACGGCGGAAGTTTGACAGCACCCATGATTCGCCGTCGGCCCACTTCTTGACGGCGTGCAGCATCTGGCCGATGACCGCGGCGATGCAAAAGATCAGCGCGGCAAGTACGTCGGGATTGGCAAGAATGGTTTTTATGAACATGGTGATCTCCTTACTTCTTCGTGGGTTCGTCCTTCGGCTTGCATGCGGCCGCTTCTTTCTGTGCTTTGTCCAGCTCAGCTGTCAGCCTGGTTATCTCCGCCTCGACCTTGCCGCTGACGATGACGAGCCGATCCTGCGCCTCGTTGCGCTGCGCGGTGAGCGCCTGGATGCGCGCGTTGATTTCCTCATCGCTAGGCCGCTGCGGTTGCTGTTGCGCGAAGGCCGGGATTGCGATTGCCAGTGCCGCCACTACGATTAGATTGCGCATTTTCTTATCCTAGAAATAGTTCCACTGTGAACGTCAAATCGCCTAGCAAATTCCCTACAGGCGACTCCTTTGTTATTGCGAATTTGTTGTTTTTGGTCTTCAGTTAATTTCCCCGGCACAAGTTTTGGGTGTCTGTTTTTTGCCCAACAATCTTTCTGGTTGTCGCTATTCGTTCCCAGCCATAGATGATCTGGATTTACGCACGACGGAACATCGCACCTATGCAAAACAAACAAACCATTTGGTATTGACCCATTAAACAATTCCCACGCGATACGATGCGCCGAAACCATTTGTCCGTTTTTTCTGCGTAGTTGCCCATAACCAAACGCTTTGCAACAGCCCATCCATATCCAGCACCCAGAGAAGGGAATTCGCTCGATGTTCTGCATGAGCCGTTGCGCAATCGGTACACTTATATTAGGCATTACCGCCTTTCCCGATGATGCGATTCATGCGTTGCTCCTTTAGTGTTCGAGTTTGCGCAGCCGCGCCTCAAGCGCAGCGATGCGGTGTTCGTGGTTCATTACGAAGCTGGCCCGAGAGCGGAAACGCGCACTACCCCACTTCCGTCAATAATTAGGTATTTAGCGCCAGCGGAGAATGCGCCAGGGGCGCTTATAGTCAGCCCCCCCGTCACCGCGAGGCCGGTGGAGTAGAAGGTGCCTATTGTTGTACCGCCACGTATAATATCTACGTCTTGTCCGGATGAAGTTCCAAATTGAGCGTTAGGGCTGGATGATGGTGAACGGATAACGGCCCTTCGACCAACACTATCGGTCAAGGCAATCT
>JAPTVL010000325.1 GCA_028065725.1 Betaproteobacteria bacterium | reverse complement strand
GTTCCCAGTTGAGCTTGGGCGTGTTGGTGCCGTCGACGCCCATCTCGGCGTCGTGCGCGCGGTTGCGGATGACGTCGGCCGCGGCGCGCCAGGCCTTGGACGGGATGCAGCCGCGCCACAGGCATTCGCCGCCGGGGAAGGGCTCGTTGTTGACCATCATGACCCTGATGCCGTGGTCGGCGAGGTCGCGCGCGCAGTCCTCGCCGCCGGGGCCGCCGCCGACGACGACCACCGGGAAGTCCCAGTTACCCTCGGGGATGGGCGATACCGGGGTGCTGACGGTTGCGGCCGTGCCGGAGACAGCTTCGGCCGCCATTCCCTGACCCCTGACCCCTGAATCCTGAATCCAGCCTTCCGGCGCTTCGATGGTCTGCTTCAGCGTGGCCAGATACAGCGCGACGTCGGCACCGTTGAGCACGCGGTGGTCGCCGGTGATGGTGAAAGGCGTACCCTGCGGTCCGTTGGCGGCAATCGCCAGGATCGCCGAGATGCCGGGGGTGGGGATCGCGGTGAAGTGCGACACGCCCAGCATGCCCATGTTGGAAATGGTGAAGGTGGGGTTGGAATACTCGGAAGGCGCCAGCTTGCGCACCCGTGCGCGCTCGACGAGGCCCGTCCAGTCGCTCTGCAGCGCCTCCAGCGGCTTCTTCTCGATGCCGTGCAGGATCGGCACCACCAGGCCGCCGTCGTTCGACATCACGGCGACGCCGAAGTCGTGGTTGGCGCGTTCGACCAGCTTGTCGACCGGCTGATAGGCCCAGTTCATGCGCGGGAACTTCGCCATCGCCACCGAACAGGCCTTGGCGATCGCCACCGTCACCGACACCTTCTTCGCCTTGGCCGCGGCGGTCAAGGCGGCGGTGTCGATGTTCACCGTGACGTTGAAGGTCGGCAGCGTGAGCGAGGCGGTCATCGCGTGGGAGACCGCCTTTTCCATCGAGGTCATCGCGCGGCCCTGGCCCGGCACGTCGACCTGCGGCAGCGAATGCGCGACTTCCTGCATCGACGGCCGTGCACGCGCGACGTCGGCGGCGACGATCACGCCTGCGGGACCGCTGCCGGCGAGACCGGCGATGTTCACGCCGAGCTGCGCTGCGACCTTGCGGGCATAGGGGCTCGCCTGGCGGCCCTGCGGGCGCGCCACCGGCGGCAGGTTGCCGGCTGCGGCGACGGGCACCGGGGTGGCCTTGGGCAGGGGGATGTTGGCGGGCTTGTCGGCCGCATGCGGCGTGACCTTGTGCGTGTCCTTGACCTTGTGGTCGGCGCTCAAGGTGACGCCGGTGTCGTTGGCCTTGGACGCATCGTCGACGATGAACGCCATCGGGTGGCCGACTTCGACCACGCTGCCGACGTCGGCGATCGGGCCGGACAGGAAACCGTCCTGGAACACTTCGACATCCATGATGGCCTTGTCGGTTTCCACGGTGGCGACGATGTCGCCGCGCTTGATCGCCTCACCGGGCTGCTTCTCCCAGGTGACGACCACGCCTTCGGTCATGGTGTCCGACAGCTGCGGCATCACGATCGGCGTGCCGGCATGGTGCGGAATCATTTCGGTCTGCGCCTTTTCTGCCACCACTTCCCCAGCGGCAATCGCCACGTCGCCTGCGGTGTCGGTGATGTAGCCGAGCGCGGCGCCGACCGCGATGGTCGCGCCGACGCCAGCCAGCGGTCCGGCCAGGTAGCCGGCCTTGAACACCTCGACGTCCATGATGGCCTTGTCGGTTTCGACCGTGGCGACGATGTCGCCGCGCTCGACGCGGTCGCCGGCCTGTTTTTCCCAGGTGACGACGACGCCCTCGGTCATGGTGTCCGAGAGTTGCGGCATCGTGATGGCGTAATGTTGGGACATATTTATTTCCGTTAGGGGTTAGGGGTGAAGGGTGAGGCAGGTAATGACGCCAGCGAACTCCCCTGACGCCTTACCCCTTACGCCTTACTCAATCACGCCTTGCCAAAGAGCTTCAGTACGGCCTTCACCACATCCTCGTGATCCGGGATCGCCGCTTTTTCCAGCGTGTGGTTGTAGGGCTGCGGCACCAGCGCCGAATGCACGCGCACCGGGGCGGCATCCAGTTCGAAGAAGCACTCCTCGTTGATGATGGCGATGACTTCGGAGCCGACGCCAACCGGCGCTTCATCTTCTTCGGCGATGACGGCGCGGTGGGTCTTGCTGACCGAGGCCTTGATGCCGGCGCGATCCAGCGGCGACAGCGAATACAGATCGACGACCTCGGCCGAAATGCCGTATTGCTTGTCGAGGATTTCGGCGGCCTTCAGGCACCAATGCACCGAGATGTTGTAACCGAACAGGGTGACATCGGTGCCGGAGCGCGCGACTTCGGAGCCTTCCAGCGGGTGGAAGTATTCGCCGTCGGGCACTTCGCCCTTCATGTTGTACATGAGTTCGTGTTCGTTGATGAACACCGGATCGTCGCTGCGGATCGCCGACTTCAGCAGGCCATAGGCCTGCCTGGGGTTGGACGGCGTCACCACGCGCAGGCCGGCGATGCCCATGAACACTTTTTCCATGCGCGCCGAGTGCTGCGCGCCGAGCTGGTGCGCAGCGCCGCCGGCGGAGCGGAACACGCACGGCGCGGTCAGTTGGCCGCCCGACATGTAGCGCACCTTGGCGGCGGAGTTGAACATCTGGTCCATCGCCAGCCAGGCGAAGTTGACCGACATGATTTCGATGATGGGACGCACGCCGAGGAAGGAAGCGCCGATGCCGATGCCGGTGAAGCCGCCTTCGGAAATCGGCGTGTCCATCACGCGCAGCGGGCCGTATTTTTCGTACAGGCCCTTGGTGGCCTTGTAGGTGCCGCCGGCCACGCCGATGTCTTCGCCCATGCAGATGACCAGGGGGTCACGCGCCATTTCTTCGTCGTGGGCACGCTGGATCGCTTCCCAGTACATGATGTTTGCCATGCTGTCTTTTCCTTAAACCTTAAGCGGCTTTGCCCGTGAGCCACGGGAGCTGGGTTTCGCGCTCGGCGAAAACGTATTTTTCGAGGTCCTCGACGCGTGGTTCGGGCGACTCTTCGGAGAACTTGATCACTTCGTTCTCGATGTAGGCGTCGGTTTCCTTTTCCAGCGCCTCGAAGTCGGCCATGGTCAGCGCGCCTTCCTTGATCAGGCGGTCGCGCAGGATGAAGATGGGGTCGCGCTGCTTCCACAGTTCCTCTTCCTCGCGCGAGCGATAGCCGCGCGAATCGGACATCGAGTGGCCGCGGTAGCGGTAGGTCATCAGTTCGAGGAAGTAGGGGCCGTTGCCGGAACGCACATGGTCGACCGCCTTGCGGGCGTGCTGATAGACGACTTCGATGTCCTGGCCGTCGCATTCGTCGGCCGGGATGTTGTAGGCGGCGACGCGCTTGTGCTGGTGCACCACGGCGGTGGAGCGCTCGATCGAGGTGCCGATGCCGTACAGGTTGTTTTCGCACACGAACAGCACCGGCAGTTTCCACAGCGCAGCCATGTTCAGCGTCTCGTGGAACACGCCCTGGTTGTTGGCGGCGTCGCCGAGGAAGCAGATGGCGATCTCGTCGCCGCCCTTCAGCTGGATCGCCTTGGCGATGCCGGCAGCCAGCGGGAAGGGGCCGCCGACCAGCGCGTAGCCGCCCATGAAGCGGTGCGCGCCGTCGAAGATGTGCATCGAACCGCCACGGCCCTTGGAGGAACCGGTTTCCTTGCCGTACAGCTCGGCCATCACTTCCTTGGGATCGGCGCCGCACTTGATCGCGTGCACGTGGTCGCGGTAGCCGGTGATCACGTAGTCGTGGCCGGGGCGCGCGGCTTCCATGACGCCGTTGCAGCAGGCCTCCTGGCCGGGATAGAGGTGGAGGAAGCCGCCGATCTTGCGTTCGATGTAGGCCTGATAGCAGCGCTCCTCAAAACGGCGATGCAACACCATTTCGCGCAGCACGCGTTTCTTGTCTTCAATCTTCATTCGGTTACCCTTGTTGGATGGGGCGGAAAAATGCGCTGTAAAAAATCAAAAGCACGCAATTATCCGGGAAACCCCGCCAACCATCAAGAAAAACGCCACCCACAAGGAACCATCATGCTGCCTAAACTCACTGAAAATAAACAGGAAATCACCGCAAAAACGCTCGAAACCGCGGGCCATGCATTGATGCTGCTGCCGCTGTCGAAAACCCTGCCCGAGATGCCGGGCAGCGCCGAGCTGAAAGCCGTGATGAAGCGGCGCGACCTGAAGATCGACACGCTGGCGATGTCGCCAGTGGCGGTGCAGCTACCCGGCGGCACGCTCGCGGTGGTGGCCATGCTGAAAGCCGACACCAGCACCTTCGAGACCCACGAGCAGGTGCGCAAGGCACTCGCGCTGCTGATGGCGGAACACCCGAAGGCACTGACGCTGGGCGTGTTCGGCGACGCCGAATTCAAGACGCGCGCCGCCGAGGCTGCGGTCTATACCGCGCTGGTCAACGCCGTGCCGCTGCCGGCGCGCAAATCCAAAGCCGATGTCGCCGTCAAATCCATTCAGCTGTTTGGTCACAAGTCCGCCGACGGCTTCGTCCGCGTGCGCGCCCTGACCGAAGGCAACCTGCTCACACGCAGCCTCACCGTGCAGGGACCGGACGAGCTCACGCCCGGTGTCTACCGCAAGCGCATCAAGGCGCTGGCCAAACAATACGGCTGGACGGTCGATGAATACGCCTTCGACAAGCTGAAGAAGATGGGCGCGGGCGCGTTCTGCGCGGTGGCGCAGGGCTCGCCGGCGAAGGACGCGGCCATCGTGCGCATCAGCTACAAGGGGCCGAAGAAGGGGTCAGGGGTCAGGGGTCAGGGGTCAGGGAAAAAGGTGGCCTTCGTCGGCAAGGGCATCTGCTTCGATACCGGCGGTCACAACCTCAAGCCCGCCAAGTACATGCAGGGCATGCACGAGGACATGAACGGCTCGGCGGTGGTGCTGGGCATCCTCGCCACCGCGTCGAAGCTGAAGCTGCCGGTCGCGCTGGACGGCTGGGTCGCTCTCGCCGAAAACCACATCAGCCCGCAGGCCTACCGGCAGAACGAAGTGGTGACGGCGCTGAACGGCACTACCATCGAAGTCGTCCACACCGACGCCGAAGGCCGCATGGTGCTGGCCGACACGCTGACGCTGGCCGCCAAGGGCAAGCCCGATCTGATCGCCGACTTCGCCACGCTCACCGGCTCGATGCACTATGCGTTGGGCAGCCGCATGTCGGGCGTGTTCGCCTCGTCCAGCGCGCTGGCGCACCAGGCCTCGCGCGCCGCCGCCACCAGCGGCGAGCGCATCGTCGTTTTCCCCTATCCTGAGGACTACGACAGCAGCCTCGACTCGACCGTGGCCGACGTCAAGCAGTGCAGCATGGAAGGCGAAGCCGACCACATCCTCGCCACCCGCTTCCTGTCGCGCTTCGTCGGCGACACGCCGTGGCTGCACATGGACCTGTCGGGCCACAGCTGCAAGGGCGGGCTGGGCGCGGTGATGAGCGATGCCAACGGGTTTGGCGTGGCCTGGGGAATCGCGCTGCTGGACGGGCTGCAAGCCCAGGCCTGAGCGACGGATGACGCCTGCGCAGGAACCGGCGGTGGTTTACGCCGACGACGCCCTGCTGGTGGTCGACAAGCCAGGCGGCTTGCTCGCGGTGCCGGGGCGTGGCGCCGACAAGCAGCATTGCCTTGCCGCGTGGGTGCAGGTCCACTATCCCGACGCCCTGATCGTGCATCGCCTGGACATGGCCACTTCGGGTCTGATGGTGATGGCGCGGGGGCCGGCGGCTCAGCGCGAATTGAGCAAGGCATTTGCGGCGCGCGCGGTAAACAAGCGCTACATCGCGGTGGTGGCCGGCCGGCTGGACGCGCCGCCGGACGCCTGGGGAACGATCGATCTGCCCATCATCGTCGACTGGCCGAACCGGCCCTTGCGTATCATCGATCACGCCCATGGCAAGCCGAGCCTCACTCGCTGGCGGGTGCTGGGGCATGGCGAAACCGGCCTGAATACCCGCGTCGAACTCGAACCCGTCACGGGCCGTTCGCACCAGTTGCGCGTCCACCTGCGCGCGCTGGGGCACCCGATCCTGGGCGACGCCCTCTATGCGCCGCCCGACGTGCAGGCCCTGGCCACACGCCTGCTATTGCATGCCTGGTCGCTGAGCTTTGCGCATCCGGTGACAAGAGACGTGCTTGCGTTCGAGCGTTTGCCGACGTTCTGATCGGCTATCAAACCGTTCTTGCCGAAGAAGTCGCGTTTCGATTCGGTCCTCATAGGCCGCCATCGCCATCCCCCAATTCCCCGGTTCAGGCCATCCACCCGGTCTTTAGGGCGAAGTAACACGCCTGTCATGCGGCGCAGCTAAATTCCCCTCGCTGCCCGTTGCCCTTTTGCTGCGCCTCACACTTGAGCCGCCGGGATCGGCAACGGGGTGGCCACACCATCGAGGCTACATGTACCCAGGGGAAAAAATGTCATTTGCAAATATGAAAATCGGCGTCCGGATGGGCATGGGGTTCGGCCTGATTCTGGTGTTGACGCTGCTGGTGGCCGTGCTCGGCCTGACGCGCATGTCGCAGATACAAGGCCACCTCGATGATGTCGCCCGCGACCACATGGGTAAGCTCAAGCTGGTCGGTTCCATGCGCGACGCCATGCAAACAGGCGCAATCGCAGTTCGCAACCTTGTCCTGCTGACCGACGAGGCGGATATGGCCGCAGAGACCCAGCGCATCATCGAGCAACGAAAAATCTACGCCGAGACGAGCAATAAACTCGCTGAGGTGGCGAAGAGCGAAGCGGAAAAGTCGCTGTTCGCCCAGATTGCCGATGCGCGCGCACGGACCGAGCCGCTGCTCGATAAAGCGATGGAGTTTGCGATGGGGAATCCCATTGCCGCAACCGAGGTGCTGATCGCTGAGGCGCGCCCTGCGCAGACCCAATGGCTCAATTCGCTGGAAGCCATGGCCGCGTTTCAGGAGAAGGGGACCGCCCAGGCCGTGGAGGAGGCCAATGCCGCCTACGCAAGCGCGCTCGGGCTCATGCTTTCCGTGTCAGCCTTGTCGCTGGTTCTGGGCGGGTTCATCGCCTGGTGGATTACCCGTTCGATCACCACGCCGATCAATCAGGCTGTGAAGGTCACCCAGACCGTTGCCTCCGGCGATCTGACCGGCCGTATCGAAGTCTCATCCGGCGACGAGTTCGGTCAATTGCAGCAGGCGCTGAAAGACATGAACGCCAGCCTGGTCAACATCGTCGGCCAGGTGCGCACCGGCACCGAAACCATCGCCGTCGCCTCGCGCGAGATTGCATCGGGCAATGCCGACCTGTCCTCGCGCACCGAAGAGCAGGCGTCGAGTCTTGAGGAGACCGCCAGCTCGATGGAAGAGCTGACCAGCACCGTCAGGCAGAACGCCGAGAACGCCCGCCAGGCCAACCAGCTTGTCGTCTCCACCGCCGACG
>JAPTVL010000312.1 GCA_028065725.1 Betaproteobacteria bacterium | reverse complement strand
ATGGGGTCGCGCAGGCCCGGGTCCTGGTCGGTGCCGTAGTAGGCGGTCAGGAAGGCGCGGACCTCGGCGAAGTGCTGGCCGCCTGCGCTGATCGTGCGCAGCGGTTCGTCGGTTGGCTGGCCGATGTTGCCGCCGCCGCGCAGCTTCACGAGGTTCGACGTGACCAGGCTGTTGTGGTCGACGCTGGTGACGGTTGGCGCCGGCGCACGCAGATCCGCACCCACCACGCCGCCGTAGTGCTTGGCGATGAAGGCCGACACCAGCGCATGCCTGGCCTCGGCTGTGACGGTGGTCAGCGGCGCAGCGGCGCTCCAGTGCGGGTTGTCGCCGCTGCCGCGGTGGTCGATGCCGACCAGGGACGGCGCCACCAGCGCGCCCTGGGAACCCTGCGCGGTGACGGTCCACAGCGGCTCGTGCACGCCGCGGGTGCGCGGCTGCTGGCCGGCGCGCTCGCCGTTGCGCGTGTTCACGATGAACGGCTCGGCCGCGTTGACCACGTAGCGCATGACGCCCTTGGCCACGCGCCGCAGGGTTGCGTCGGCCAGCGGCCTGGCGCGCTCGAAGATGCTCGGGCACGGCAGCGACCAGTCGATGCATTCCGCGGCGGCTCGCCATGGCTTGAGCTGGCCGCGCTTCACCGCATCTGACGCCGGATCGCCGTGCGTCGGATCGGGCCAGCGGATCGGCTGCCCGTCGCAGCGCGCGACCAGGAACAGGCGCTTGCGGATGGTCGGTGCGCTATAGTCGCAGGCGCGCAGCTCGCGCCACTCGACCGCGTATCCGTGCCGGCGCAGCGCGTTGACGAAAGCCCGGAACTCGCGGCCCTTGCGCTTCGGGCACGGCCGGCAGGCGCCGTCCGGGCCGCAGACCACAGGACCCCAGGTGGTGAACTCCTCGACGTTCTCGAGCATGAGCACCCGCGGCCGGCGGATCGCCACCCAGCGCAGCGCCACCCAGGCCAGCGCGCGGATGCGTTTCTCGACCGGCTTGCCGCCCTTGGCCTTGCTGAAGTGGCGACAGTCCGGCGACAGCCACAGTAGGCCGATCGCGCGGCCCGGGTGCACGCCGCGGGGGTCAACGTCCCACACGCTCTCGCAATGATGTTCCGTCTGCGGGTGGTTCGCGCGGTGCATGGCCACGGCCTGCGGGTCGTGGTTGATGGCGACGTCGACATGGCGCCCCAGCGCCAGCTCGATGCCGGTGCTAGCGCCGCCGCCTCCGGCGAAGTTGTCAATCACGAGCTCGTCGTGCACGTCGAGGATCAGTTGCTGGTCGATCATGCCGACGCCCTCCGATATGCCTTGGTGAAATCCGCCTTTACGCTGTGCCCGCGCCGGCGCGCGACGTTGGCGATGCGAGCGCGGTCGTAGTGGCTCGCGGTGGCCTGACGCGCGAGGCCGAAGTAGCTGTTGATCGTCGGGAGTGACTCGGCGGCACTGACCTGGTCAATGCGCTGCAGGGCCGCGGCGACCGTGCGGCGCCGGAGTTCACGGCGCCACGGCTTGATAACCTGGCCAACGAAGTCAATCCCGCGCGCGACAGGCTGCAGGATGGTCTTGCTATCGTTCAGATGTGCGTGCAGGTTCTCTGGCAACCATGCGCGGATTTGCCGGTGCGCGTCGGCCAACCAGCGCGCATCGTGGTGCAGCAGCACGAAGTCGTCGACATAGCGGATGTAGTGCCGTGCGCCGAGTTGATGCTTGGCGAACTGGTCAAGCTCGTTCAGATAGACGTTGGCGAAGAACTGCGACGACAGGTTGCCGATCGGAAGACCAAGGTGCGCAGGCTGCAGCGCCAGACGCTTGTGGGGCGGCACGCGCTCGAGAAGTGCGGGGTCACCGCGCAGCTCGAAGTCCTCCCGCGGGTCGTGCCAGAGCACCAGGTTGGCCAGGTCGAGCCACCATCCGGCGCCGATGTGGCGCTCCAGCAGCGACGACAAGATGGCCTTATCGATCGACACGAAGAAGTTGGCCAGGTCCAGCTTGAGGTAGCTGGCAGGGTGGCTCCAGTTCTGCGTGACGCTGCGCGCCTTGGCCTCGAGGCGCTGCGCTGCATAGAGCGTGCCGCGGCCCGGGATGCATGCGCAGCTGTCTGCGATGAATCGCGCCTCGATAGCCGGGCCGATGCGGTTGTAGAGCAGGTGGTGAACGATTCGGTCGCGGAACTCTGCCGCCCATACCTCGCGCGGGTTGGGGCGTGTAATCACGAAGCAGATGGAACGGCCGGGGCGGTAGCTGCCGGCGTGCAGCTCGTCGTACAGGTCGCGCAGGTTGCGCTCCTGCCGCATCTCGAAGGCGATGGCTGAGGCGCTGTTGCGCTTGTGCTCGCGGCACTTGAAGTAGGCGAGCGTCAGTTCTTCGAAGGAAAAATCAGCATGGTGGCGCGCGTATCGATTGGCGGACGACCCGGGCCGGAAGCTTGTTGTTCGTGTTCCAGTTGTTCTGGTTGCCGTTTCTGAAGTTCTGGTTCCAGGCATAGTCAGAATCCGAGACGTTGTGTCGTGCTGATCACGCCGCCCACCCGAAGGCTCGACGCCGATCAGGTGGGCGGCTGCGCAGGACCTGGCGCGAACAGAGCCGCCGGTTTCCTTGATGCGCTTGTCGGTGGCCTCGTGAGCCAGCGGTACGACCCGATTGATGAATCGCACAGTCATGGGGCCTTGACCTTCATGAAGCGGGCGACGTTGCGGCGCGGCGCCATCCATTCGCTTGCTTGCCGACATTCGTTGTGAGCTCGATCGCGGCTGCGTATTGGGCCTTGGAGATCAGCCGTTTGTCGCAGGCGAAGCGCAGGAGAAGCTCGGCCACGCTGAGGTGTTCGATCAGATCGAGGAGGTGCCCGACCCGGTCCCGCATCGTGTTGGCGCGGAAGACCAGAGTCAGAATCTCGATGCACTCGTCACGGAGTTTGAATCCCACGCTGGGCTTGAACTCCCTGGGCATGTTTTTCTGTAGCTCCATGACAACGTCGAAAAGCCTGTAGGCATCCCGGTAGATCGGCAAGTTTGTGTGAATGGCCATGCTGAGAAAGGATCAATTACTCAATAACCAACCGGCGGACGACCCGGGCCGGAAGCTTGTCGTTCGTGCTCCAGTAGCTCTGGTAGCCGTAGCTGAAGTTCTGGCTCCAGGCATAGTCAGAATCCGAGACGTGTCGTTCGCGGAGCCAGTAGGCTGTCGGTTCGAACTGATCTTTCAGCTCGGCGTACAGCAGAGCGCCCTCCACGCGGTCTGGCATCTCGCCGCCGATGGATTTGGCCCAGTTCATCTGCGCGCCCCAGTCGGCGGCATCATGGACATCGGGCATGAGAATGATGTGTTCGCGCCGCGACAGGGTGATGATCGCGCCAGCCCAGGTCTCGCCCTTGTCGAGCTTCGGAATCGAGACCTCCAGGGGTCGGTCCCATTTTGTGGCCTGCGCCTCGTACTGCGCGATGATGTTGCCGAGCCGCAGGTGTTCGGCTTTGATCGAATCCAGGGTGATGAACATGGTGCTAGGTCTCCCAAAAAAGGACTAAGAATCAAAGAGGCAATCGGCGGACGACCCGGGCCGGAAGCTCGTTGCTCGTGTACCAGTTGTCCTGGTTGCCGTTTCTGAAGTTCTGGAGCCAGGCAGAGTCAGAAACCGAGACGTGCTGAGTGGACGACCAGTAGGCATCCAGGTCGAAGGCCTCGGGTCCACCTTCACGGAAAGCCTCAGCCAGCGTCTGCACGGGGCTATCAGGCGTGTAGGGAGCGCCCTGCGGCAGCGAGTTGAGGTTGATGCCGCTGCGAGCCCAGCAGCTGTTTTTTCCAGTGCTGGGCTTGAGGTTGCGGTAGCAGATTTCGAGTTCGTCCTGACTGGGCAAGTACCAGTCGGCGTGTCCGCCAATACTTAGGCCACGCGCCCGCTTCGCCAGCTCGCTTCCTGCGGCCGCCATCGCCTCGGTGTTGGCCAAACCATCGCAGTAGCTGCGGGCGCCAGGGACGGCCTTGTAGCGGGCAATCCAGATCGACGGGTCGAGCTGGCCCTCGGCTTTGGGCGCGACGATCAGCGCGAAAGGCTTGCCGTCGATGACGACTCGACCGGCGTAGAAACCGCCGCCCATGGCTGTACCCAGCAGCGGCACGATTTCATTTTTAGAAGACTTCATAGAACCTCCTTGGTGATAGGAGCGACGACGCGCGCGTGAAAGATTTCAATGCCCACGCGGTGGGCGACGTGCAGCTCAAGGTGCGCGCCCTGGGATGCCTCCCATCCATCCAGCAACACGATGGCATCGCAGTCCAGCAGCGCTTTGAGATCGGCGCGCAGGCATTGATGCCAGTTGCCTGGGCATGCGTGGTTGATTTCGGCTGGGTTGATGACGGTGTAGCCGAGCGCGCGAAGCCTGGCGGCTTCGGCATGAAAGGCTTGGAAATTGTGTCCGGGCAATCCCGTCATGGGGCCGCTGAGATAAATCATGGTCATCGTTGCAGGCCAATCAGAATTTCTTGCCGCCCTCGGCCACACGGTTTTCAGGCTTGTGATCGGCGCGCTTGGCGTTGTAGGCGAGCTTTTCGGCGATGGCTCCGGCGACATCGAGGCCCATGCCGCCGGCCATGTCGAAAATGCGGATGGCGGCGTCGGCGAGTTCGACTTCGAGCATGGGCCGATGCGGGAGCTTGTCGTCCATCAAGCCCTTGCGGTGGCCTTCCATGGCTTCGCTGATGTCGCTGAGGATGAGGCAAAGCAGTTCGGGGATGTTTTTCTTGCCGGAGAGGTCTTCGCCGGTTTTGATGTCTGTCCACCAGCCTGACGATGCGGCGAGGCCGTGGCATTGACGGGTGAGGACACCGGCGGCCTCGGCAACTAGATCTGGGTTTGGTATGAATATGAATTTCATGATGTTTTTTCCTTGGTTGTGGCCGCTGGCCGGTAGACGTAGGGCTTGGTTTTGGAGCGCGTGAGCAGCTTGCGCTTGATAGGCGCTTGCAGGCACGCCGGCACGGCGCTGTAGGGCACGCCGAACTTGATGGCGACGTCGCGCACGGTGAGTTCTTCGTCGGGGTTGGCTTGGAAAAATCCCAGCACGCGCTCGGCGAGGCTTCCGGGTGCTGGGGTATAGGCGCCGCGCGACATGGGTGGATTCAGCCGGCAAAAACGCTGGTGCCGACGAAGACGCTGACGCCTTCGAGCCGCGCGCGAATGAGGGATTCGATTTCGGCGGCCAGCGCCTCTTTATGCAGATCCCAGCCCTGGATGCGCAGCATGAACACGGGTTTGTCGGATGACGTGAGCAGCGCGATGCGGACATGAATCGTGCGGGGCGTGGTGCCGTGGAAAACCTCGCCGGAAAACCGCAGCGCGGCCGGGAGCGCATATCCTGCGCCACAGGCTTCGACTTCCTCCATGCTGGATTTCGCGGCCCGTGTGTTTTGCACTTCGGTGGTGCTGGAAGCTTTGGCCACGATGCTGACCTTGCGCACGGCGGTGATGGCTTCGGCGGCAGAGAAGGTCGCGCCATCCACGTCGATGGCCTCGATGCAGCCGCCGGGCGCGGCGAAGTCTTCGAGGTAGTCGATCAGGCCTTGCTGCGATGTTCCGCCGCCGATGAGCTTGTGCAACGCCTGGAACTGCGGCGCGAAGTCAAGCTCCAGCGTTGCGGTATCGTCTCCCCATGCTGGATTGAGAACGTCACCGTGGTTCAGAACGGCGATGACCTTGCTGATGTCGGGAGCGATGAAGATGGCGGAATCGCCGCCGACACGGGGCTGGCAATACGCCAGGAAATCAGCCATGCGCTTGGTGGTGAAGCGGCGCCGATGGCGGCTGGGGAAATGCTGGAATTTCTCGGTGCTGATGTAGGCCCAGTCTTTGGGGACCAGCGCGGCGCCGTCGAGCGTTGGAGCGGCCTGCGCGGCGCCGGTTTCCAGCAGGGTTTTGATGGCGGTGGAGTCCATGAGTTTTAGCCTTGCGTGGTGCGTGATGCGGTGGACGGGGCTGTTTCGGCTTTGCCGAACAGGTCGTTTTGTTTGAACGGCAGCAGGGTCATGGCGCCGTTGCCGCCGACGTACATGAGCGTGGCCGTGGTGTCTTCCTCGGTGGCTTTGCCGCGCTTGGTGGGGCGGCTGTAGGCCAGCGTGTGGGTGACGTTGACTTGCGTGCCGTCGGCGTTCAGGCGCTCGATGTCGAGCGTGATGGTGACGCGGCCTTTTTTGGCGCGGCCGTCCTGGCTGACCACGGCCATGGCGGTGTCGGCCATGGCGCGGGAGAGTTTGCGCACGAACAGTCCGGCGTCCAGATCCGGCAGGGTTTCGAGCGCGTCATAGGGGTTTTGTGACATGGGTGGGTTCCTGAGTGGTTGGCGCTGCAGGGGGAGAAACCTCGCCGCGCAGCACCTTTGCGGCGAGTTGGCGAACTTCGGGGGTGACGGCGTGGCCGAGGTCTTCCGGGTGGGTTAGGCGGCGGATGAAGGCGCGCAGTTGCCCGTTTTCACGCAGGAGATCGAGCATGGCTTCGCCTGTTTGCTCGATATCGCTGATTCCGCGGCTGAGCGGATGCGCGATGCATTGCATGGCGAGTTCAAGCTGGTTTTGCTCGGTTTTCATTCCGTGTCTCCGGCCGCGATGCGCTTGAAGTCGGGCCGTTCGCGGTAGCGCTGCATGCGGGTGTCGGCGATGCGCTGCAGTGACCACCAGGCCGCCGCGACGGCGCGTCGCAGCGTGGTGCGGGCGGGGTCGAGCACGGCAGCGGGGTTGCGCAGGCGCAGGCGCCGGGCGGCGGCGAGCAGCTCGGCGTCGGTGAGCGGCGGGTAGGCCATGGCGGCGCTCATAGCAGGCGCAGGGCGAGCAGCGCGACCATGACGAGGATGCCGGCGAAGCAGGCCCAGCCGATGGCGGCGTCCACCCGCGTGGCGCGGTTGCGCGGCGGTGCGTCGGCGCGCAGGAGGGCGCGCTGCAGGCGCTCGGCGTCGCTCACCATCTCGGGGTGGATGGCGTTGATGCCGCGTTCGGCGTAGAGGGCCTGGTACTCGGTGGCGGTGCGGCGCTCGAACCATGAGGGCCGTTCGCAGCGGGTGCCGATGGGCGCGGCCTTGGCCGTGGGGCTTGGAAAGCGGATGGTGTTCATGCGAAAACTCCCCAGGTGAGGAACGCGAGGAAGCACAGGTAGACGAGCCAGAACCAGCCGGCCATGCTCAAGGGGCCGAAGCCCCTGGCGGGGCGTGGCGCGTCGTCGAGACAGGAGCCGTCGCAATGGCGGCCTTGGTTGCAGTCGTGATGGCAGGGCATGGCTGAGGCTCAAGCGCGGCAGGCGGCGCGGTTCCGGCGCACGTTGCGGGCTTTGCGCGCGGCGCGTTTGCAGGAGGCGATGCCGGTGGGATGGCGCGCGCGTTTGCCGCCGTGGCCGCGCGAGGTGTACTTGGCCGCTTCCATGCGGGCGAGGCTCATGCCGTTGGCGCCGTGGCCATGCTGCTGGAGGATGGCGCCAATGATGGCCATGACGGCGTGGACGCGGCGGAAGGGTTGGCTTGGCTTGTTCATGCCTGCCTCTGTGGCGTGATGACGCCTGGCTGCAGCGCCGCGGCGAGAAACTGGGCATC
>JAPTVL010000387.1 GCA_028065725.1 Betaproteobacteria bacterium | reverse complement strand
AGACTGATTGCTGACAGGCTCACGGCAGCCGATCCAAACGAGCCATCCGGTTCATCGCCGCATATACGACAGATACATGAATAAACCGGCCACTTTGATAACGACTATTGGCCCTTGGTAGATCAGTCGTCTGCCCGCCCCGAGAGTAAGTCGCGGCAAGAGCGGAGATGCGAAGTTACTAATGTGGATCGAATACGCAGCCAATAAGGTCACACTCAGGCGACTGATTCTGCTGACCGGCGTTGCCAGGGTCGATCTCGACATACTTCGATGAAAAACAACCCAACATACCCATACCGTGGGCGCTACATCCGATGACGCTGAAGGAACCTTTCACCTTGATGAACTCACCACCATTGCCGGCACCGGCATTTGAGTCACGAGTCATTTGCAGCAGCTTGGGACTCTGTCCGATGGCAAGACCTTGGCCATTGTTCGGATTCTTGCCAGGCTCAGCCAGGGCAGGTAGGCAAAGGCAGGCGGCTAGGGATAAAAAGAAGAATTTCAGCTTGAATTTCATGTTGCGTCTCCCACCAATGGAGGCAAAAAAGAGATTCTAGCCCCACGTTCCAAGGAATTACCGTGAAGTCGATCACGCTTTTCAGCAAGAAGCCTGGGGAAGGGGGCAATTCGTGCCACCCACGCTAGCGGCTTAGATGCCGGCCCTGTCACCACCGACTGCGCCCCGGCTAAAGTGAATCGCCCGTCACTGCCAATGTCCGTTCCCGTTTCACAGGAGCCTTCAGGGCAAGAATATCGCGCACGCATACCGAATGGCCGCTTCCCATTTTCTGGGACTTACCGCGAGCGGCGGCTTCCGATTTTCTCCACCGGCAGCAATGGGCACGATGCCGTCGTCGCCGGATTGACTTTGTTTCGACCCGTACATCCACTTACAAACGGCCTTCCCGGCTTACAGTTTTGCGGGTGAAGGGAGCGTGCTCGTGCGTTAACTTGTTCATCAGCGTGTCGTTCATTCAAGACGCGCGATTGACAAGGAGAATCACATGAGAACTGCCAAGCAAATTTCGTCCTTTGCCGCCGTGGTGGTCACGCTGTTTTCTACATCCTCCTTCGCGGATAGTGCGGACGTCCGCTTCAGGATCGGTGACGTGTTTATCGGCGTCGACATCGGTCCGCCGCCGGCGCCTGTCGTCGAGTACGTCCCGGTCGCCGTGCCTGGCCATGTCTGGGCGCCGGGCTACTGGGCCTCGAACGGCCATCGCCACGTCTGGAATCCTGGCGCGTGGAATCGGGCGCGACCAGGCTACCGCCATGTTGCCGGGCACTGGGAGCAACGCGGCGGCCGCTGGTATCTGGAGCCGCCACGTTGGGAATCGCACAATCACCGGCGCCACGGCTACGCGCAACAGTGGCGCTACCAGGATGATCACGATTACCGCTCTTCGCATCGGCGGGACGGGCGGCGCGAATATTCCAGGTGAGGGCTGCCGCGTAGAAGCACGAAAGCCCTGCCAGCTTTTCATTGGAAAGTCGGCGTTGGCGATACGGCGCCTTGACAAGCCGGGATCAAGGCCGGAACCTAACGGCACATGACACTTGATCCGGAGACTCTGCGGCAACTCGTCGATCGTACGCTCGGGCACTACCATGCACGGGCCGACGCCTTCTGGGAAGGCACGCGCCACCACGATGTCGAGCAGAACATCGAGGCCTTGCTGCGGCATATACCGGAGCCGCCGCCCTGCACGATCCTGGACTTCGGCTGCGGCCCCGGGCGGGATCTGTTGGCCTTCACGCGGCGTGGGCACAGGGTCGTCGGTCTGGAAGGGGCGCCGGCGCTCGCGGCCATGGCACGCACCCATAGCGGCTGCGACGTCTGGCAGCAGGATTTCCTCAACCTCGATCTGCCCGCTTTGCGTTTCGATGGCGTCTTTGCCAATGCGTCGCTGTTCCACGTGCCGCGCCAGGAGTTGCCGCGCGTATTGCGTCAGTTGCATGCGACGCTGAAGCCCGGCGGGGTGCTGTTCAGCTCGAATCCGCGCGGCGACAACCAGGAGATCGTCAGCGGCGAGCGCTATGGCGCTTATTACGACCTTGCCGTCTGGCGCGAGTACCTGGTCGCGGCCGGTTTCGCCGAGCTCGAACATTACTACCGGCCGGCTGGTTTGCCCTGCGAGCAGCAGCCCTGGCTGGCCAGCGTCTGGCGCCGGGTAGCACCGGCATGAGCTCGCGTTTGTTGCGGGTAGGCGCCACCGGCGCAGTCGGCCGCGAGGTGCTGGCCCAGGCGCTGGCCGATCCGCGCGTGGGCGAGGTCGTGGCCCTGACCCGGCGCCCGCCGCCGGCGCTACGCGCTTCACGCTGAATTCCTCGCTGGGCGCCGATGCCGCGTCGAAAAACTTCTATCTGCGCACCAAGGGCGAGGCCGAGGAGGCGATCGGCCGGCTCGGCTATCCCGGCTATACGATTGTGCGTCCCGCCCTGATCGATACCGATCGCGCTGAGCGCCGTCCCGCCGAGGCACTCAGTCTGGCCCTGCTGCGCCCGCTACGGCCGCTGATTCCACGCCGCTGGCAGCCGGTCAGGCCGGAGGATATCGCCCGCGCCCTGCTCGATGGTGCTCTGGATGCTTTGCCGCATAACCGGGTCATCGAGTCTGCGGCGCTGCAAGGAGGGCGCCGCTAACATCCCCACCAGGGGATACCGTCCCCGCCTCCGGCGGAGACATACCCCACCGGGGGGTACCGTCCTCGCGACTCGCTCGGACATAAAAAAAGCGGGCCGCAGCCCGCTTTTCAGGCAGCAACTGAATTACTTCTTTTCAGCAGCCTTGGGGGCTTCCTTCTTGTCAGCCTTGGCATCGGCCTTGGGGGCTTCTTTCTTGTCAGCCTTGGCGTCGGCCTTGGCATCCTTCTTCTCGGCCTTGGCATCAGCCTTGGCGTCTTTCTTCTCTTCCTTCTTCTCGGCCTTGGCGGCGTCTTTCTTCTCTTCCTTCTTTTCTACTTTCTTGTCGTCCTTCATGGCACCGCCATGGGAGGCAGCGAAGGAACCGGCGGAAACGGTGGCGAAGGCGGCGGCGATCAGGATGGACAGTAGCTTGCTCATGTAAACTCCTTGAATTTTTTGAAAACAGTGACGCCCGGGATGGCGAGCACAGAGCACTTAACGCCTATGGCTTTCGGCAAGTTGACCCGCTGCGCACGATTTTGTCTGCTGACCCGGTTTCTGGCGATTGCCGTGCTGGCGCTGCCGGTGCATGCTGCACCGCGCAAGCCGCTGGCCGACACCGAGGTACTGGAGCGCCTGCCCTTGCGTGCCGGTGACCCCAACGCGCGCGAACTGGCCGCCCTGCGCCGCGAGATGATGGCTGCTCCGGGCGATCCGGCATCCGCGGCGCGACTTGCCCAAGCCTATTTCGATCTCGCCATGGCCCGCGGCGATCCGCGCTACGTGGGCTATGCGGAAGCAGTGGTGGCTCGCTTTGCGGAGCCCTTGCCGGCCTCGCTGCGCTTCATCCACGGGCTGCTGCGGCAGTATCGCCACGACTTCGCCGGCGCGCTGGACGACTTTGCCGCGGCCCTCGCGCTCGATCCCGAGCTGGCCGTCGCCCACGCTTGGCGCGCTGCGATCTACCTGGTGCAGGCCGACTATGCGGCGGCGCAGCAGGAATGCACGGCACTGCAGAGACTCGGCCGCAGCACCCTGTTCGGCGGCTGCATCGCCCTGGTACAGGCCTATGGCGGCCAGCTCGAGACCGCCTACCGATCATTGCAGCAGGCGCTGGGGACGGCCGGTGATGCCGATCGCCGGCTTTGGCTGCTGACCCGGATGGGCGAGGTGGCGGCCTGGCGCGGCCAGCCGGCGCTGGCCGAGCAGCACTACCGGGAGGCCCTGGGCCTCGGGCGCGACGACGGTTATCTGCTCGCCGCCTGGGGCGATTTCCTGCTCGACATGGGCCGGCCGGCCGAAGTGCTCAAGGAACTGGCCGGCTGGGAAGTCTCCGACGGTTTGTTGCTGCGTCTGGCCGAGGCCGAGGCGGCCCTGAAGCGGCCCGGTGCGGGCCGTCTGGCGCAGTTCCTGGAAGAGCGTTTCGCCGCTGCCCGGCAGCGCGGCGACACCACCCACCGCGCCGAGGAGGCGCGCTACCGCTTGCGCCTGCGCGGCGATGCGAAACAAGCCCTGCGTCTGGCGGCGGAAAACTACGCCGTGCAGCGCGAACCGCGCGATGCCCGCATTCTGCTCGAAGCCGCCATTGCGGCGCAGGACGCGGCAGCGGCTCAAGTCGTGCGCGACTGGCTGCGCAGCAGCGGTTTCGAGGATGCGCGCCTGCGCCGGCTGGGCGAACAGTCGGCGTTGGCGACACGCCGCGAAGCAAGTCCTGCCGGGGCTGGGTGATGAGGCTGCGGTCGTGGCTGTGCGGCCTGCTGCTGCTGATCGCGCTGCCGGTGCTGGCGCACAAGGCCAGCGACAGTTATCTGGTGCTCGACATCAAGGGCGGCGCCGTGTCGGGGCAGTGGGACATCGCGCTGCGCGATATCGATTTCGCCCTCGGTCTGGACGACGACGGCGATGGCGAGATCACCTGGGGCGAATTGCGCGCACGTCATGCCGAGATCGCCGCCTGGGCGCTGGGCCGGCTATCGCTGCAGCGCGGCGGGGCCTGTACGCTGCAGGTGGCTGATCAACTGGTCGATTCGCATGGCGATGGCGCCTATGCCGTGCTGCAACTCGCCGGCCGCTGCCCGGCCGACAGCGGCGAACTGGCGCTGAACTACCGCCTGCTGTTCGAGCTCGATGCCCTGCATCGCGGCCTGTTGCGCCTGAGCCTCGACGGCGCGACGCAGACCGCGGTGCTCTCGCCGCAGCGCGCCCAACAGCGATTCGCAGCCGAAGGCGTTTCGCGCTTGCGCGCTTTCGGCCAGTATCTGGTCGAAGGCATCTGGCATATCTGGATCGGTTTCGACCACATCCTGTTCCTGCTGGCTCTGCTGCTGCCGGCGGTGCTGGTGCATGAGGCGGGGCGCTGGCGCGGCGTCGCGCGTTTCGGCGAAGCCCTGCGCGAGGTGCTGTGGGTGGTCACCGCCTTCACCATCGCGCATTCGATCACGCTGACGCTGGCGGCCATGGGCCTGGTGGCGCTGCCCTCGCGCCTGGTCGAATCGGCGATCGCCGCATCGGTGGTGCTGGCCGCCGCCAACAACCTCATGCCGCTGGTCGAGCGCCGGCGCTGGATGGTGGCTTTCGGCTTCGGCCTGATCCACGGTTTCGGCTTTGCCAGCGTGCTGGCCGAACTCGGCCTGCCGCAGGAAACGCTGGTGCTTTCGCTGCTCGGCTTCAATCTCGGCGTGGAGGTCGGTCAACTCGCCATCGTCGCGACCTTCCTGCCGCTGGCCTATGCCTTGCGCGCCAGCGGCTTCTATCGTCGCGGCGTGTTCATCGGCGGTTCGCTGCTGACCTTGGGCGTAGCGCTAGTCTGGCTGATCGAGCGGGTCTTCGATCTGAAGCTGATCAGCGCCTGAGACGGCGGGGCGCTGTCGTCATTTTCCGCCGCGCCCGTGGTATCAGGCGCGCAGCAGCCCGCTAGCGGTTTACCTGAGCTTCCTGCAAGACTGCGCAAAAATCATGTCGCTCTCGCCGTCGGCCGAGGTGCTGTGCTTGCTCTCGATGGCGCAGGTGTCACCGCTGACGGTGATTCCGGTCACCATGAAACTGTCCGCGATCTTGTTGCCCGAAATTTCGTACTGGATCGAAATGACCTCACCCTTGCTCACCGTGGCGGGCAGGTGGATCGGGATGTTCTGGCTGCACGGGTTAATCTTGTGATCGGCCACGCGCGAGAGCTCGGCAGTACCGCTGGTCCGGACCGCCTCCACCGTCTCTTGTGCGCTCGCCGTTGCGTTCAGTGCAAGCAGGATCGTGAAAATGCTGAGTGATTTGTTCATGGGATATCCTCGCTTTCCAGTGCCAAGTTTAACCCATGCCCGAACCGGCGCCAGGCGCGATTGATTTGCGTCAGGGCTTGCCCTGACGCAAATCGTGCTCCGCCCACAAGGCGCGGGCAAAGGCTTTCCACACCGCGCCGCCATGGGTATGAAAATCCTGCTCGGCGCTTTCCTTCATCACGGTCAGCATCAGCTGCGCCAGGCCGAAGAGTTCCAGGCGTGCCCGATCGAGCGGTTCGTCGGGTTCGCAGTCGATCGCGCCGAGCTTGCAGTCAAAGGCCTGGCGCGCCAGTTCGCGCACCTGCCCGGCATCGTTCCAGTCGATACCGAGGATCACGCCCTTGGTCTCGATTTCGTGCTCGAGCTGACCGGCTTCGCGGGCGTAGTTCTCGAAGCCGCTCATGATCCGGTTTTCCTGGCGCGTCCGGCTGCTTTGGCTTTGACCGGTACCGGACGCGCTGCCAAGTAGCGCGCCAGATAGCGGCCGGTGTAGCTGCCCTTGACCTTGGCCACGTCTTCCGGCGTGCCGGTGGCGATGATGCGGCCGCCGCCGTCGCCGCCTTCGGGGCCAAGGTCAATGACCCAGTCGGCGGTCTTGATCACATCGAGGTTGTGCTCGATGACGACCACGGTATTGCCGTGGTCGCGCAGGCGGTGCAGCACCGAGAGCAGCATCTCGATGTCCTGGAAATGCAGGCCGGTGGTCGGCTCGTCGAGGATGTAGAGCGTGCGCCCGGTGTCGCGCTTGGAGAGTTCCAGCGCCAGCTTGACGCGCTGTGCCTCGCCGCCCGAGAGCGTGGTGGCCGACTGACCGAGCTGGATGTAGGAGAGGCCGACATCGACCAGGGTCTGCAGCTTGCGCGCGACCACCGGCACCGGATCGAAGAACTCGCGCGCCTGCTCGACGGTCATCTGCAGCACTTCGTGGATGGTCCTGCCCTTGTAGCGGACCTCCAGCGTTTCGCGGTTGTAGCGCTTGCCGTGGCAGACGTCGCAGGGGACGAAGATGTCGGGCAGGAAATGCATCTCGACCTTGATCATGCCGTCGCCCTGGCAGGCTTCGCAGCGTCCGCCCTTGACGTTGAAGGAAAAACGTCCAGGGCTGTAGCCGCGCTCGCGCGATTGCGGCACGCCGGCGAATAGTTCGCGGATCGGCGTCAGCAAACCCGTGTAGGTGGCCGGATTGGAGCGCGGCGTGCGGCCGATCGGCGACTGGTCGACGTTGATCACCTTGTCGAAGAATTCGAGGCCTTCGATCTCGCGGTGCGGCGCCGGCTCGACCGCCGAGCCGTAAAGATGGCGCGCCGCCGCCGCATACAGCGTGTCGTTGATCAGCGTGCTCTTGCCCGAGCCGGAAACGCCGGTGATGCAGCTCAGCAGACCGACCGGGATCTGCAGGTCGACCTGCTTCAGGTTGTTGCCGCTGGCATTGCGAATTTTCAGTTCGCGCAGCGCGTTGGGCGGCGTGCGTTTGGCCGGGATGGCGATTTCGCGCCGGCCGGAGAGAAAGGCGCCGGTCATCGATGCGCTGTTGGCTGCCACCTGGGCCGGCGTGCCTTCGGCTACCACATGGCCGCCGTGCTCGCCGGCGCCGGGACCCATATCGACGACGTAGTCGGCCGACTCGATGGCTTCGAGGTCGTGTTCGACCACGATCACCGTATTGCCGAGGTCGCGCAGCCGCGTCAGGGTTTCCAACAGGCGCGCGTTGTCGCGCTGGTGCAGGCCGATCGAGGGCTCGTCGAGCACGTACATCACGCCGGTCAGTCCCGAGCCGATCTGCGAAGCCAGACGGATGCGCTGCGCTTCGCCGCCGGAAAGCGTTTCCGCGGAGCGGTCGAGCGAGAGGTAGTCGAGGCCGACGTTGATCAGGAAGGAGAGCCGCGCGGTGATTTCCTTGAGAATCTTTTCACCGACCTGGGCCTTCTGTCCGGCGAGTTGCAGCAGGTTGAAGAAGTCGCGACAGTTGATCAGCGAGAAACGGCTGATGTCGGAAATGTTCTTGCCGCCGACGAAGACGTGGCGCGCCTCGCGGCGCAGGCGCATGCCGCCGCATTCGGGGCAGGGCTTGTTGTTGAGGTACTTGACGAGTTCCTCGCGCACTGCCATCGAGTCGGTTTCGCGGTAGCGGCGTTCGAGGCTGGGGATGATGCCCTCGAAGGCATGCGTGCGATCGAAGCGGGTGCCCTTCTCGTTCAGATACTTGAACTTGATCTGCTCCTTGCCCGAGCCGTAGAGCACGATGTCGGTGGTTGCCACGGGCAGCTTTTCAAACGGGACATTGGTGTCGATGCCGTAGTGCGCGGCGAGCGATTCCAGCATCTGGAAATAGAACTGGTTGCGCCGGTCCCAGCCCTTGATCGCACCGGCGGCGAGGCTCAGGTGCGGATAGGCGACCACGCGCGCCGGATCGAAGAACTGGATCTGGCCGAGGCCGTCGCACTTCTGGCAGGCGCCCATCGGGTTGTTGAAGGAGAACAGCCGCGGTTCGAGCTCCTGCAGCGCGTAGTTGCACACCGGGCAGGCGAACTTCGACGAGAACAGATACTCCTTGCCGCTATCCATTTCGACGGCCACGGCGCGCCCTTCGGCATGCATCAGCGCGGTTTCGAAACTCTCCGCCAGACGCTGGCGTGCATCGGGGCGCAGCTTGAGCCGGTCCACCACGATGTCGATGCTGTGCTTGTGCGTCTTGGCCAGCTTGGGCAGGGCGTCGATGTCATGCACCTTGCCATCCACGCGCAGGCGCACGAAGCCCTGCGCGCGCAGTTCGGCGAACAGGTCGAGCTGCTCGCCCTTGCGGTTGGCGACCACCGGGGCGAGGATCATCAGCTTGGTGTCCTCGGGCAGCGCCAGCACGTGGTCGACCATCTGCGACACGCTGTTGGCCTCCAGCGGCAGGTCGTGGTCGGGGCAGTGCGGCGTGCCGGCGCGGGCGTAGAGCAGGCGCAGGTAGTCGTGGATCTCGGTGACGGTGCCGACCGTGGAGCGCGGGTTGTGGCTGGTGGCTTTCTGCTCGATCGAGATCGCCGGCGAGAGGCCTTCGATCAGGTCCACATCGGGCTTTTCCATGAGCTGCAGGAACTGCCGCGCATAGGCCGAGAGCGATTCGACATAGCGGCGCTGGCCCTCGGCGTAGAGCGTGTCGAAGGCCAGCGAGGACTTGCCCGAGCCGGACAGGCCGGTGATCACCGTCAGCTTGTTGCGTGGCAGGTCGAGGTTGATGTTCTTGAGATTGTGCGTTCGCGCGCCGCGAATCTTGATCTGTTCCATGATGCGGGATTGAGTTTGGGGCAACCAAAGACTATACCCCGCCGGGGATTCGATAGCCACCGCGCCCGAGACCCTGTGGCGGTTGGGGCTGTTACTGCGCCGTGCTCAGCAGTAGACCAGCCGGTGCGCCTGGTCCGTGCCCGGCGGCGCATCGTCCAGCGCTTCGAGTCGCGTACCCGGCGGCAGGGTGATGGACCGCGCCACCGGGCCGGTGATCAGGATCTCATCGTCCTGCGCCCGGTCCTCGCCCAGCTTGCAGGCGGCATTGACCTCCGCGCCGTAAATGTCGTCCTCGCCGATGCGCAGCACGTCGCCGTAGCCGATGCCGATGCAGAGCAGCACCTTGTCTTCGGGTTTCTGCGCCAGGTTGTAACGCTGGCAGCACTGCTGCATCGCGATGGCGCTGCGCACCGCATCGTCGGGCCGGCGATAGATGACCATCAGGCTGTCGCCCTCGGTCTTCAGCAGTACGCCGTTGCCGTACTGGATCACCGGCACCAGCAGCCGATGCGAGGCGTAGATGGTTTGCAGGAAATGAATGATGCCGAACTCGGCGACACGGCGCGAGAAGCCCGACAAATCGGTATAGAGCACTGCCCAGCGCTCGCCGAACAGGTTCCAGATGCGTTCGTCGATGCGTTCGCGGTTCGCACCGGGCTGCGAGCGTTCCTCGATCAGCAGTTCAAGCCGGTCGGTCGAGGCGCGGGAGATGATCTGTCGCGTGAATGACACGATGTCCTCCATCAAAAATCGCCAGTTTGCCAGCGACCGAGCACAAAGCGTGAATCAGGTTTCGTCCGTCCGCGGCATCGGCCCACCCCTGGTGTTTGTTCCCGGCGCAGCGAATGACGCCGGCCGGCCATTCGTGCTTTAATGCACGGTTTCGCGCTGACACCTCCCGCTGACAGCGTGCCGCCGCATTTGATACTTGCCAACGGATGCCGATGCTCCGCAACCCCGACTGAGCCCCATGCTTTCCCCCACTCCAGACGCCATGAGCCGCGACGAGAAGCGCGCCGGCGGCGCCCTCGCCTCGATTTTTGCGCTGCGCATGCTCGGGCTGTTCCTGATCCTGCCGGTGTTCGCGATCCACGCGCAATCGATTCCCGGCGGCGACGACCTGACCCTGGTCGGCATCGCTCTGGGCGCCTACGGCCTGACCCAGGCGATGTTCCAGATTCCCTTCGGCATGGCCGCCGACCGTTTTGGGCGCAAGCGGGTGATCGTCATCGGTCTGCTCTTGTTCGCTTTCGGTTCGGCGGTGGCGGCGCTGTCCGCGGATATCTGGTGGACGATCGTGGGCCGGGTGCTGCAGGGCGCCGGGGCGATTTCTGCCGCCGTCACGGCGCTGGCCGCCGACCTGACGCGCGAGCAGCACCGGACCAAGGTCATGGCCATGATCGGCTCCTCGATCGGGCTGGTCTTCGCCATTTCGCTGGTCGCCGCGCCGGCGCTGTACGCCGCGATCGGCATGGCCGGAATCTTCTGGATGACGGCCGCCCTGGCGATTGCCGCCATCGGTTTGGTGACCCATGTCGTTCCGCCGGCGCCGCCGCTGCCGCCGGGGCCGGAGCCGCGGTTTCACGAAGTTCTGCTGGATACCCAGTTGTTGCGGCTGAATTTCGGCATCTTTACCCTGCACATGGTGCAGATGGCGATGTTCGTCGTGGTGCCCGGCCTGCTGATCCGCTACGGTGACCTGCCGCTGGCCTCGCACTGGAAGGTCTACCTGCCGGCGGTGCTGGCGTCCTTCGTGCTGATGGTGCCGGCCATCATCCTGGCCGAGAAGCGCAACAAGGTGCAGCCGGTATTCGTCGCCGCCATCGGCCTGCTGCTGGCCACGCTGCTGGTGATGTGGCTGGGCAGCAGCAGTTTTCTGTTCGTGGCCGGCGGTCTGCTGAGCTTCTTCGTCGCCTTCAACATCCTCGAAGCCATGCTGCCTTCGCTGATTTCACGCATCGCCCCGCCACGCGCCAAGGGTGCGGCGCTCGGCGTGTACAACACCACGCAGGCGCTCGGCCTGTTCCTCGGCGGCGCGCTGGGCGGCTGGCTGGTGAAAAATTACGACGCGGGCGCCGTCTTCATCGGCGCCGCCGCGATGGTCGCACTCTGGCTGCTGGCGGCTGCCACCATGCCGCCGGTGCCGCTGCGGCGGATCGTTGCCGCGGCGCCCGCGGCGCATGGCATACTTGATACAAAATCCTGAGGAGGAATAGGCATGGCGTCAGTCAACAAAGTGATACTCGTGGGCAATCTCGGCGCCGATCCGGAAATGCGCTATCTGCCGAGCGGCGAAGCGGTCGCCAACCTGCGCGTGGCCACCACCGACCAATGGAAGGACAAGGACGGCAACAAGCAGGAAGCCACCGAATGGCACCGCGTCAGCTTCTTCGGACGCCAGGCCGAGGTCTGCGGGCAGTACCTGAAAAAGGGTTCGCAGATTTACGTCGAGGGTTCGATCCGCACCCGCAAGTGGCAGGACAAGGAAGGCCAGGATCGCTACACCACGGAAGTCCGCGGCGATCGCATGCAGATGCTCGGCGGCCGCCAGGGTATGGGCGATGCGCCGCCACGCGACAGCAGCGGTGGCAGCAGCGGTGGCAGTCGCCCGGCGCCGGCAGCGCAGCCGGCCGGTGGCAGCTTCAATGACTTCGAGGACGATATCCCGTTCTGAGGTTCACCTGCGACTGAGCTCGTAAGGCTTCTGCGGAATGCCCTGGGAAATCAGGGCCATTTTCAATGGGTGCGCCGGTCACGTCAGCTGTACGTCGGGGGCGGGGCAAACGGTCTGCCTATAATGTCCGTCAACCCGCCTGCGCAAATCACCCATGCCCGAAAAACTCAAACACCTTTCCTGGCGCGACCTGGTATTTGTCGCGTTGCCCTCCCTGCTGCTGGTGATCGGAGCGTTCTGGCTGGCGGCGCAATTCATCAAGCCGGCGCCGCCCGAGCGATTGATCCTCAGCACCGGCGGCGAGGGTGGCGCCTATCAGCTGTTTGCCGCGCGCTACAAGGACATGCTGGCGCGCTACGGGATCACCCTGGTGGAGAAACCGTCCGCCGGTTCGCTGGAAAACCTGCAGCGTCTGCGCGACCCGGCGTTCGCGGTCGATGCCGCCTTCATCCAGGGCGGTACGGCGCGCCCGGGCGAACGGGAGCAGCTGCTTTCGCTCGGCGACTTCTATCACGAGCCGCTGTGGATTTTCTGCCGCGAGGCGGCATTGCGCGGCGGCGACAAGATCCTCGATCTCAAGGGCAAGCGTGTCGCCATCGGCGGCGCCGGCAGCGGTACACAGCATCTCGCCACCGAACTGCTGGCGGCCAACGGCATTGACGCAAAGAACACCCGGCTGATAGCAGAGGGCGGCCTGGGGCTCATCGAGCGCCTGCAGAAAAACGAAATCGATGCCGTGTTCGTGGTCGGTCCGACCCAGTCCTCGCTGGTCTGGTCGCTGCTCTACACGCCGGGCGTGCGCCTGATGAGCCTGACCCATGCCGAGGCCTATGCGCGGCGCTTTCCCTATCTGGCGCAACTGGTGCTGCCGCGCGGCGCCATCGACCTGACGCTGGAAATTCCGCCGCGCGACATCCAGCTGGTTTCGCCGATGACGACCCTGCTGGTGCGCGAGGATACGCATCCGGCGCTGGTCGGCCTGCTGATGCAGGTGGCGAGCGAAGTTCATGGCGAGCCGGGCGTGTTCCAGAAGCCCGGCGAATTCCCGCGCGCCGGACACAGTGATTTCCCGCAATCGAAGGAGGCCGCGCGCTACTATGCCTCGGGCAAACCCTTCCTGCAGCGCTACATGCCGTTCTGGGCAGCGACCCTGATCGACCGCATGGTGGTGATGCTGGTGCCGCTGCTCGCGGTGCTGCTGCCGCTGTTCAAGTTCGCACCGCAGCTGTATGGCTGGCGGGTGCGTTCGCGCATCTACCGGCGCTACGGCGAGCTGAAGTTTCTCGAGAATGAAGTCAATGAGAACCCCGGCGCGCACACTCGCGCCGAATGGCTGGAGAAGCTCGACCGCATCGAGATCGATGCCAGCATGATTCGCACGCCGCTGGCCTTCTCCGACATGCTGTACACCCTGCGTGTGCATATCGACCTGGTGCGCGCCATCATCCTGCGCCGCACGACTGCATAAACGCCGTATTGCCAACGCCGACTTTTAAAGCCGGCGGATCTTCTGCATCAGCGCCGTGGTTGAGCGCTCGTGGATGAAGGGGATCGAATGCACGCTGCCGCCCCAGGCGCTGACTTCGCGGTAGCCGACGATTTTTTCCAGCGGCCAGTCGCCGCCCTTGACCAGCACGTCCGGCCGGCAGTCGAGAATGCGCGCGAGCGGTGTGTCCTCGTCGAACCAGGTGACCAGCGCGACGCATTCGAGTGCGGCCAGCAGCGCCATGCGGTCGGCCAGCGGATTCACCGGGCGGTCGTCGCCTTTGCCCAGACGCTTGACCGACGCGTCCGAATTGGCGGCGACGATCAGCGCTGCGCCGAGGCTGCGGGCCTGCGCCAGATACGTCACGTGGCCACGATGCAGGATGTCGAAACAGCCGTTGGTGAACACCAGCGGTCGCGGCAGCAGCGCGAGGCGCGCTGCCAGATCGGCGGGAGCGGTGATCTTGGCCTCGAAGGCCGGCGCTCCGGGGTTGATAATTGCCAAGCGCGCTCTACTTCTTCGGCGCCGGCTGGGCCGGCGGCGGATTGTTGTCCAGCACCCTGGCCTGGTCCGGGCTGATGATTTCGAACACGCGCACCACCTTCTGCACGCCGCCGGTGGTGCGGGTGATCTCGACCGCCGCATCGGCCTCGGCCTGGGTCACCAGGCCGAGCAGGAATACGGTGCCGGCCTCGGTCACCACCTTGACGTGGTTCGGCGAAAATTTGTTGGCGTCGACGTAGCGCGCCTTGACCTTCGAGGTGATGTAGGTGTCGTTGCTGCGGCTACCGAAACTGGAAGCCCCGGCGATCAGCAGCTCGTTGCTGATCGACTTGACGTTGGGTACGCCGGCCGCCAGCTTTTCCACATCGGCCTTGATCACCTCGGTCGGCACTTCGCCGGTCAACAGCAGCATGCGGTTATAGGCAATGACATTGACGTGCGTCTTGTCGCCGTACTGCTCGCGGATGCGATTGGCGGCACGAAGTTCCATGCCTTCGTCGGAGATGTAGGTTTCCGTGTTGCGCCGGTCCGTCAGCATCAGCGCCCCGGTGCCGACGCCGACGGCGGCAGCACCGAAACAGCCGGCGAGGATCGGCGCGCAGAGCATCAGCGCCGCCAGGTTGCGCATCTTGGCGAAAAGGTCGGTTCGTAGCGTCATTGCGTTTCTCCCAGTATCAAGGCATCGATGCCATCGCACAGGCAATGGATCGCGAGCAGGTGGACTTCCTGGATGCGCGCTGTCCGTTCGGCCGGCACACACAGATGAATGTCGTCGGGGCCGAGCAGCGCGGCGATCTTGCCGCCCTGCTTGCCGGTCAGCGCCACCACGGCGACGCCGCGCGCATGGGCGGCGTGGATGGCTTCGATCACGTTGGGCGAATTGCCCGAGGTGGAAATTGCCAGCAGTACGTCGCCGGTCTTGCCCAGCGCCTGCACCTGCTTGGCGAAGACGTCTTCGTAGCGGTAGTCGTTGGCGATCGAGGTCAGGGTCGAGGTGTCGGTGGTCAGGGCGATCGCCGCCAGCGGCGGGCGCTCCTTCTCGAAGCGGTTCAGCAGTTCGGCGGCGAAGTGCTGCGAATCGGCCGCGGAACCGCCGTTGCCGCAGGCCATGACCTTGCCACCGGCCTTGAGGCTGGCAACCATGCGGCGCGTGGCGGCTTCGAGCGGGGCGGCCATGGCGGCCAGCGCCGCGAGCTTGGTCTGGGCGCTGTCCTGGAACTGTTGCTGGATGCGTTGAGCGAGTGACATGGAACGGATCTTTGTCTTCCGAATCAATGGGGTCGGCTGAGGATAGCGGCGCCGGGCGCCGGACCGAGGCCGGAACAGGGCGTCTAGAGTACAACAAATACTTCGATCAGCACTCGCTGCCAGGGGTTCCGGTGCTGGCGCATTTTGGCGATGCGCGCGTCGACTGCCTCGCCGGCATCCAGTGCAGCGGCGACCGCGCGGTTTTCGGCACGCGGTAGGTAGCCGAGTTTCTGCCCGCGCCACTCGATGCGCACTGCGTTGGCGTCGTGCGGGTTGTCGGCTTCGCGCACCAATGCCAAGCGATCGCCTTCGCGCATCTCCTGCCACAGGGCTTCGCCTGCGTGGTATTGAAAACCGGCCAGCGGCGAACTTTGCACCAGGATACGGACCTCGGCGGCCAGTGCCGTGAGGCAGATGGCAAGGCCGATGCACAGGCACAGGAAATATTTAGTCGGCGGTGAAGGCATCGCGCAGCCATTCGATGTTTTTCGATTCGAGATCCTCGAGCAGGATGCAGTCGAAGCGACAGGGCGTTTCACCATGACGCAGCAGCCAGTGGCGCGCGGCGAGGATCAGCCGCGCCTGCTTGGCGGCCGTGATGCTGGCCGCGGCGCCGCCGAAATCGCCGCGGCTGCGCAGGCGCACCTCGACGAACACCGTGGTCTTGCCGTCGCGGCAGACCAGGTCGATCTCGCCGCCGCGGACGCGGAAGTTGCGCTCGAGCAGCCTGAGCCCCTGGCGTTGCAGATAATCGGCCGCCAACTGTTCCGCCGCTGCGCCTTTGGCTTGCCGCGTGTTCATGCAAGAATGCCGGACATGGAAAATGCATTGTATGTCGTCGCCACGCCGATCGGAAACCTCGGCGACATCAGCCTGCGCGCGCTGGAAACCCTGCGCGGCGTCGACCTGGTGGCCTGCGAGGACACGCGTCATGCGCGCCACCTGCTCGATCATCACGGCATCAAGGTGCCCACGCTGGCGCTGCATCAGCACAACGAGAACGCTGCCGCCGACAAGCTGATCCGCCTGCTCGGCGAAGGCAAGCGCGTCGCGCTGGTTTCGGATGCCGGCACGCCGGGCATTTCCGATCCTGGCGCGCGCACGGTGGCGGCAGTGCGTGCGGCGGGCTTCCGCGTGATTCCGCTGCCGGGGCCGAATGCGGCGATTGCGGCACTCTCGGCGGCCGGACTTGCCGATCCACACTTTCTGTTCGTCGGCTTCCTGCCGGCGAAAGTCGGCGCCCGCAGGACGGCGATCGGGCAACTGGCAGGCATCGATGCGGCGCTGGTGTTCTACGAGGCGCCGCATCGGGTGGTCGAAACCGTCGGCGAACTGGTGGCACTACTGGAGCCGCAGCGCGAGATCGTCGTCGCCCGCGAACTGACCAAGCTGTTCGAGCAGATCGAACGCATGCCGCTGGCGGAGGCGCCGGCCTGGCTCGCGGCCGATGCCAATCGTCAGCGTGGCGAGTTCGTCCTGGTGGTCTCGGCGCCGCCGCCGCGCGCGGGCATGGACGCCGAAACCGAGCGCGTGCTGGCGGCGCTGCTGGCCGAACTGCCGGTCAAGCAGGCGGCCAGGCTTGCCGCCGAAATCACCGGCCAGCCGAAGAACGCGCTCTACGCGCGGGCACTGGCACTGAAGGCCCAGGATTTATAATTCGCCCCATGCAGACCCTTACACTGACCCGCCCCGACGACTGGCATCTGCACCTGCGCGACGGCGCTGCGCTGGCCGCCGTGCTGCCCGATACCGCACGGCGCTTCGCCCGTGCCATCGTCATGCCCAACCTGAAGCCGCCGGTGACCACGGTGGCGCTGGCGGCGGCCTACCGCGAGCGGATTCTCGCAGCGCTGCCGGCAGGGATGAATTTCATTCCGCTGATGACCCTGTACCTGACCGACAACCTGCCGCCGGCCGAGATCGACGCGGTCAAGGCCAGCGGTTTCGTCCATGCCGTCAAGCTTTATCCGGCCGGCGCCACCACGAATTCGGATGCCGGCGTCAGCGACCTGAAGAAGTGCGCAGCGACGCTGGCGCGCATGGAGCAGCTCGGCGTGCCGCTGCTGGTGCATGGCGAGGTCACGGATCAGGCGGTCGACATCTTCGATCGCGAGGCGGTGTTCATCGATACCGTGCTGCGGCCGCTGCTGCGCGAGTTTCCGAAATTGAGACTGGTGCTCGAGCACATCACGACCAGCGACGGCATCGCCTTCGTCCTGCAGCACGGCGCCAACGTGGCGGGCACGCTGACCGCCCACCACCTGCTGCTCAACCGCAATGCGATTTTCGCCGGCGGCATCCGTCCGCACCATTACTGCCTGCCGGTGCTGAAACGCGAGAGCCACCGCCAGGCGCTGGTCGCCGCGGCGATCTCCGGTAATCCGAAGTTCTTCCTCGGCACCGATTCGGCGCCGCACGGGCAAAGCACCAAGGAGGCAGCCTGCGGCTGCGCCGGCTGCTACACCGCCAATGCCGGCATCGAGCTGTATGCCGAAGCCTTCGAGGCGGCCGGGGCGCTGGACAAGCTGGAAGCCTTTGCCAGCTTTCATGGCCCGGACTGGTACGGGCTGCCGCGCAATACGGAGAAGATCACGCTGCGGCGCGAGGCGACGGCCGTGCCGGCGAGTCTCGATTATCTGGCCGGCGACCGGCTGGTGCCGCTGCGTGCCGGCGAATCGATAACCTGGTGCCTGGCCTGATTCGCCGCATCGGGCCGTGAATCCGGACGGCGCAGGGCTGCATCCTCTATCGGTGTTTCTGCGACCGTGGCTCACGGGCGGCACGCCGGACCTGGCTCGGCTCAACGCCCTGGCCCGCGAGCAAGAGCTGGTCACCGGCGGTGGCGTCGCCCTGCGTTTTGTCGAGCCCTTCGGTGGTGCGGACGGCTACGAGGAGCGTGCTTTCCTTGCCGGCGAAATCGCGACACGCCCCGGCAACCGGCATGACCTGTTCAATGCGCTGATCTGGCTGGCCTTGCCGCTGACCAAGGCGGCACTCAACCGGCGCCATTTTGCGGCGCTCACGGACGCGCGCCGCCAGGGCCGTGCCGAACGCGGCGCGCTGCGCGATGCGCTGACCCAGTTCGACGAATGCGGCGTGGTGGTCGCCGGATGCACGCCTGAACTCTGGTCGGGCCTGTGCGCGCATCGCTGGCGCGAAGTCTTCGTCGACCGGCGCGCGGAGCTGCTGCACAGCATGCGCTTCATCGTCTTCGGCCATGCCAGCCACGATGCGCTTGCCGCACCCTTCGTCGGCCTGTGCGGCAAGGCGCTGTTCCTCGAACTCGACACGGCATGGCTGGAGTTGCCGGAGCCGGCAGCGTGCAGCGCGCTGGACTCGCGTCTGGCGGCACGCTTCGACACCGGGAATTTTTCGCCGCGCGACTGGCAGCCGCTGCCCCTGCTCGGCATCCCCGGCGCCACCGCCAACAACGAGCGGCCCGATTACTACGACGACCGGCGCCAGTTCCGTCCGGCGCGTACAATGCGCCCGGGAAGTTCGCCAGGCAACCGCTGATCACGCAAGTGGTTGGAGGAAAGTCCGGGCCCCATAGAGCGGAATGCCGGCTAACGGCCGGGCGCTATAAGTCGAAAGACCCAAGGCGACAGACAGTGCAACAGAAAGATACCGCCTAAGCTCGCAAGAGCCGGTAAGGGTGAAATGGTGGGGTAAGAGCCCACCGCGGACGTGGTAACACGGACGGCACGGCAAACCTCATTCGGGGCAAGGCCAAATAGGGGGGCATTGGCGTGGCTCGCGCCGCTCCCGGGTAGGCTGCTAGAGGCCGCCGGCAACGGCGGTCCCAGAGGAATGGTTGCCCACGACAGAACCCGGCTTATCGGCGGACTTCCCACCAATCGCTTTGCGATTGGTGGGAAGCGTTTTTGATGGGCTATCCCCCCGGCCCCCTTTCCAGGAAAGGGGGTGACCAGGTCAGGCCGCCTGCGGCGGCTCTGCTTGAACGGGCCGCGCTGGGCTATCCGCGAAAGTCGGCGCTGGCGCTACGGCGGGCTATCGCACCAGCAGCACCGGCACGTGCGCGTGGTGCACCACCTTCATCGCCACCGAGCCGAGCAGGGTGCCGGTGAGGCCACTGTTGCCGTGGGTGCCGATCAGGATCTGGCTGCAGCCATGGCTGTCGGCAAATTCCGTGATGGCGGTTGCCGGGTCGCCCACCAGTACGTGCAGTTCAGGGACCAGGCCGGCCGCGGTGAGGCGGTCGCGTGCGGGGGCCAGGGCCGCCATGCCGGTTTCGAGATGGAAGTCGCGCAGCGCTTCGGCGCTGATGAAGCGGCCGATATCGTTGGGCAGCATCACCTGGACGTTGATCAGGTGGAGGTGCGGCGGTTCGCGCCATGCCGTGACGTGTCTGATGATCCAGTCGATCGAGTGCAGCGCGATTTCGGAGCCGTCGATCGGCACCAGCCATTTTTGCGTCATGTTCAGCCTTTCGTGGAATCGTTGGCGGTGAGTTCGACGGCGGCTCGCGGCGCGGCGCGCAGCGCCAGCCATTTGCCGATGGCGACTACCAGCACGGCACCGGCCAGCGCCGCAATCGTCTTGACGTAGGGTATGCCATCCAGCAGTCCGGCCGGCAGGGCCGGGTCGGTGACGATCATGCCGCCGCCGATCCAGCCCAGCAGGGCGCCGCCGGCGGTGATCACGATCGGGTAGCGGTCCATCAGCTTCAACACCAGCTGGCTGCCCCAGACCACGATCGGGATCGAGACCAGGATGCCGAACACCACCAGCAGCATACTGCCGTTGGCGGCACCGGCCACGGCGATCACGTTGTCGAGGCTCATCACGGCGTCGGCGACGATGATGGTCTTGATCGCGCCGGCCAGCGAGGTCGACGCAGCGACCTCGCCATGGCCTTCGTCCTCCGGCAGCAGCAGCTTGACGCCGATCCAGAACAGCAGCAGGGCGCCGACGATCTTGAGCCAGGGCACCGCCAGCAGCTGCAGGGCAAAGAAGATCAGCACGACACGCAGGCCGATGGCACCCACCACGCCCCAGAAGATGCCCTTCTTGCGCTGATCGTCGGGCAGCTTGCGGCAGGCCAGCGCAATCACTACGGCATTGTCGCCGCCGAGCAGGATGTCGATCAGGATGATTTGCAGTACCGCAATCCAGAATGCGGCGGTGGAAATGTCGAGCATGGAGGTAGGGGTGTGCTTGGGCTGGGCGGGGAAGGGCGCGGCGGACAGTTTAGCGTTCGTCGCAGGTTTTGGTGGCGGCAGGGGGTAGCCGATCGAGGTCGAGGGCCAGCATTATGCCGAAGCGGCCGGCGGCGCCGCGCAGGTGCTCCTGTGCGCAGCACCGCGCCGCCTCGGCGTTGCCGCGCGATATGGCGTCGAACAGGGCGCGATGCTCATTCTGGGCTTCGTGCGGGTGCGCAAGTTCGCTGCGCGTGCCCCGCCAGGACAGCTTGCGCGAATCGGAAAAATGGCGGCCGAGAAATTCCACCAGCTGGCTGACGTAGGCATTGTGCGTCGCCCTGGCCATCGCGATATGAAAGTTGTCGTCCGCTTCCGTGCCGTCGCGGCCGGCGGTCATCGCGTCGTCCATCGCCTGCAGGTGTTCTGCCATGTTTTTCAGGTCATCTTCGTCGCGGCGCTGCGCAGCCAGTTCGGCCACGGCGCCTTCGACCATGACGCGCAGTTCGAAGATGTCGCGCAACTCGTCGAGTTCCGGCCCGGCGCCCTGCCAGAAGCGCAGGTTGATGGTTTTCGGCGCCTCGACCACGAAGGCCCCCGAGCCCTGGCGGGTTTCGATCAGGCCATCGGCCTTGAGTCGCGCGATCGCTTCGCGCACCACGGCACGGCTGACGCCGAAGGCTTCGCCCAGCGCCTTTTCGGTCGGCAGGCGGTCGCCCGGCTTGAGCTCGCCGCGCGCGATACGGCGCAGCAAATCGCCCGAGACTTCTTCGGAAAGGCGCAAGGGCCGCGTAATTCGGCTCAATTCGGTGCTGGGCTCGGCAGCTTGGGGGGGGGTGGCTGGCATGGACACCTTTTTTAACTGTTGTCCTATTGTCAGACAAATTCTGTTTCTGGTAAAGTGGCTTCGTCTTTGCAGTACCGAAGGTTCAAAAACAGGATCGCTGGTCGCCATGGCGAATGCCAGGAGACCGCCAAATCTCAAATCATCCCAGGAGGAGTCCCATGTCCGACACCAAGCAAGCCGAACTGAAACCGTCCCGCCGCAAGTTCCTCGCTGCCGCCGCTACCGGCACAGCGGGTGCCGTCGCCGCGGGTTTCCCGATGATCGCCAAGGCGCAGGCCGGCCCGATCAGCATGCGCTGGCAGAGCACCTGGCCGGCCAAGGACATTTTCCACGAATACGCGCTGGACTTCGCCAAGAAGGTCAACGACATGACCGGCGGCGATCTCAAGATCGAAGTGCTGCCGGCCGGTGCGGTGGTTCCTGCCTTCGGGCTGCTGGAGGCGGTGTCCAAGGGCACGCTGGACGGCGGCCACGGCGTGCTGGGTTATCACTACGGCAAGCAGAATGCGCTGGCGCTGTGGAACTCCGGTCCGGCCTTCGGCATGGACGCCAACATGCTGCTGGCCTGGCACAAGTACGGCGGCGGTGCCGAGCTGCTGGCCAAGCTGTATGCCTCGATCGGCATCACCACGGTGCAGTCCTTCCTCTACGGCCCGATGGCGACGCAACCGCTGGGCTGGTTCAAGAAGCCGGTCACCAAGGTGGAGGATTTCAAGGGCCTCAAGTTCCGCACCAACGGCCTCGCCATCGACTTGTTCACGGCCATGGGCGCGGCGGTGAATGCGCTGCCCGGCGGCGAGATCGTGCCGGCCATGGACCGCGGCCTGCTCGACGCGGCCGAATTCAACAATGCCACCTCGGACCGCCTGCTCGGCTTCGCCGACGTGTCGAAGGTCTGCATGCTGCAGAGCTACCACCAGAGCGCCGAGACTTTCGAGATCATGTTCAACAAGCCGAAGTACGATGCGCTGCCGGCGAAAATGAAGGCGATCATCAACAATGCCGTGGAGGCTGCCTCCGCCGACATGTCGTGGAAGGCGATCGATCGTTATTCGAAGGACTACATCGAGCTGCAGACCAAGGACAAGGTCAAGTTCTACAAGACCCCGGATGCCGTGCTGCAGAAGCAGCTCACGTTGTGGTCGGACATCATGGCCAAGAAGTCGGCGGAAAATCCCCTGTTCAAGGAAATCGCCGCATCGCAAAGGGCCTTTGCCGAGCGCGCGGTGAAATGGGACCAGGACACCTACGTCAGCCGTCGCATGGCCGTAAGCCATTTCTTCGGCGCCAAGAAGGCTGCGCCCAAGAAGGGTTGAGAGGTTTTCGCTTCATCATCCATCAACCATCCGGGCTGGTTCCGGGTGGTTGATTTTTTTCAGCAGGCCAACACATGCAATTGCAAAAATTTCTGCTGACCATCGACAGGATCAGCACCTTCATCGGCCAGGTCTTTTCGTGGCTGATCGTTTCCCTGACCTTCATGATCACCTGGGAGGTGATCTCGCGCTATGCCTTCGATAACCCGCACCCCTGGGCCTTCGACGTCATGATCATGATGTACGGCACGGTGTTCATGATGGCCGGCGCCTACACCCTGTCCAAGAACGGCCACGTGCGTGGCGACGTTCTCTACGGCTTCTTTGCGCCGCGGGTCCAGGCCAGCCTGGACCTGCTGCTGTATTTCCTGTTCTTCATTCCCGGCGTGTTCGCCCTGGCCTGGGCCGGCTACAACTTTGCCGGCGACGCCTGGGCCATCAACGAGCATTCGAACGTCACCGCCGACGGCCCGCCGATCTACCCGTTCAAGACCGTTCTTCCCCTGGCTGGCGCGTTCCTGCTGCTGCAGGGGGTGGTCGAGATCATCCGCTGCGTCATCTGCATCCGCGACGGCGAGTGGCCGTCGCGCGAGCAGGACGTCGAGGAAGTCGACGTCGAAAAACTGAAGGAAATGGTGCACGTCAAGGATGAGGACATCGCCGCCCTCGACAAATTTGTGGTTGCCCGGGAGCACGAGCAACAGGCGCACGCAGGAGCGGCCAAATGAAAATCAGGAAGGAACTCTGGTTCGGCTTTTCGCTGATGGCGATGATCCTCACCGTCACGGTGATCTTCATGCCCTGGAGCAACATGCAGAACGGCCACATCGGCCTGCTGATGCTCTCGCTGGTGGTGGTGGCGATCATGCTCGGCTTCCCCACTGCCTTTACCCTGATGGGCATGGGCGTGTTCTTCGCCTGGCTGGCCTATCGCAGCGGCAATCCGGAACTGGCCCAGCGCCAGACGCTGGACCTGATGGTGCAGCGCGCCTATTCGGTGATGTCCAACGACGTGCTGATCTCGATCCCGCTGTTCGTCTTCATGGGTTACCTGGTCGAGCGCGCCAACCTGATCGCCAAGCTGTTCCGCTCGCTGGAACTGGCGCTGGCGCGTGTGCCCGGCGCACTGGCGGTGGCGACGCTGGTGACCTGCGCGATCTTTGCCACGGCCACCGGCATCGTCGGTGCGGTAGTGACGCTGATGGGCCTGCTGGCTTTGCCGGCCATGCTCAAGTCTGGCTATGACGTGCGTCTGTCGGCGGGCGTGATCACCGCCGGCGGTTGCCTTGGCATCCTGATCCCGCCCTCGGTGCTGCTGATCGTCTATGGCGCCACCGCCGGCGTCTCGGTGGTGCAGCTCTACGCCGGGGCCTTCTTCCCCGGCATCATGCTGGCCAGTCTCTACATCCTCTATGTGATCGTCGTCGCCAAGTGGAAGCCCCATCTGGCGCCGCCGCTGCCGATGGAGGAACGCCACATCGATCTGCCCGCGGCCAACGAAAAAATCCGCGACGCGATCAGCCATCGCGTTTTGCCGGGCCTGATCGGCGCGCTCAAGGGTTCGCGCAATCTCGGCATCAGCAGCGGAGTGATCGCCAAGCAGGGATTCATCGCACTGCTGCCGGCGCTGACGCTGGCGCTGTTCCTCGGCTTTACCTGGCACATTGCAACCAAACCCGTGGTCAAGGCCGAGACTGCGGGGTTGATGGAAATGGGCGGCGGCATCGCCGAGGAGTCCGCCGAGGGCGCTGCCGGCGGGCTGGAGGAGCCGAAGGAGGAAGGCGGTTTGGCCGAGCCCAAGGACGAGGAGGCCGACGGCCTCAAGGAGCCGCCCGCGGAGGACCTCAAGGAACCGCCCGCCGAAGGCGTACAGGAACCGCCGGCGGCCAAGGACGCCGCTACCGCCGGGGAAGCGCCGGCCAAGGCGGCCATGATCGACGTACCGCCGGCACCAACTCCCGAAGCCGCAGAACGCCTGCCGATTCCCATGTGGTACTGGATCGTGTTCGGCGTCAGCGTCGCCAGCGCCGTCGGTTTCTACGCCATCTTCACCTTCGTTCGCCTTGAAGTCTTCAAGATGCTGCTGGGATCCTTCTTTCCCCTGGCACTGATGATTCTCGCCGTGCTCGGCAGCATCGTGTTCGGCTTCGCGACGCCGACCGAGGCCGCGGCCATCGGTTCGGCGGGCGGCTTCATCCTCGCCGCAGCCTACAAGCAGCTCAACTTCGCCGTGGTCAAGGAGTCCGTGTTCCTCACCGCCAAGACCTCGGCCATGGTCTGCTGGCTGTTCGTCGGTTCGTCGATCTTCTCGGCGGCCTTCGCGCTGCTGGGCGGGCAGGAGCTGGTCGAGAAATGGGTGTTGTCGCTCGACATGACGCCGCTGCAGTTCATGCTGCTCAGCCAGTTCATCATTTTCATCCTCGGCTGGCCGCTGGAATGGACCGAGATCATCGTCATCTTCATGCCGATCTTCATTCCGCTGCTGCCGCATTTCGGGGTCGATCCGCTGTTCTTCGGCCTGCTGGTGGCATTGAACCTGCAGACGGCCTTCCTCTCGCCGCCGGTGGCGATGGCGGCTTTCTATCTGAAGGGGGTGTCGCCGCCGCATGTGACACTGAATCAGATCTTCGCCGGCATGATGCCCTTCATGGCGATTCAGGTGTTTGCCTTGGCGCTGCTCTACATCTTCCCCGGGATCGGCATGTGGCTGCCTGGCGTCCTCTATGGCAATTGAGTGGCAAGGACAATGAAGCAGAAAATTCTGGTTGCCCGCGAAGTCTTTCCCGAAGTGCTGGAGCGCCTGCGCCAGCATTTTGAAGTCGATGACAATCAGGCGGATGCGGTGCTTGGTGTCGAAGGGCTCAAGGCGCGCCTGACCGGCAAGGCCGGTGCACTGACCGCGGCCACCGACCCGATCACGGCCGAGGTGATCGCCGCGGCGCCAGGTCTGAAAGCGATCTGCAATTTCGCCGTCGGCTACAACAACATCGACCTCGCCGCCTGTACGCGTGCCGGCGTCATGGCGACCAATACCCCGGGCGTGCTCGACGACACCACGGCCGACCTGGCCTGGGCGCTGCTGATGGCGACGGCGCGGCGTTTGCCAGCGGCCGAGCGCTGGCTGCGCAAGGGCGAGTGGCAGGGCTGGCAGTTCATCCAGTGGCTGGGCACGGACGTGCATCACGCCACGCTCGGCATCCTCGGCATGGGCCGCATCGGGCAGACCGTGGCGCGGCGCGCGCTGGGCTTCGACATGAAGGTGATCTACCACAAGCGCACGCCCTTGCCGGCCGAGCGCGAAGCCGAATGCCGCGCCACCTGGGTGGACAAGCAAACCCTGCTGCGCGAATCCGATTTCCTGGTGCTGCTGCTGCCCTATTCGCCGGAAAGTCATCACACCATCGGCGCCGCCGAACTGGCGCTGATGAAGCCCACGGCGCATCTGATCAATGTCGCGCGCGGCGGCATCGTCGACGACGAGGCGTTGATTGCGGCGTTGCGCCAGGGCCGACTTGCGGGGGCGGGGCTGGACGTGTTCGAGGGCGAGCCGAAGTTCAATCCCGGCTTCCTCGAACTCGACAACGTCGCGCTGACGCCGCATATCGGTTCCAGTTCGCGGGCGACGCGCATGGCGATGGCGATGACCGCGGCCGACAACCTGATTGCGGCGCTCTCCGGTCAGCGCCCGCCCAACCTGCTCAACCCCGACGTCCTGAAATGATAATGATTGCCTATCTCCCGACCTCTTTCCCGCGGAAAGGGGTGACGTCGGTTCGATGGCTTCGCCATCGCCGGGGGATTGGCTTCAGCCTCCCTTGGGGCGGCCCGGCAGGAGGCTGAGATGAATCCCACCCGGCCGGCCGTGCTGCTCGGCCTCGGCGTGGCGATTGCCGCCTACCTGCTGTCCTTCTTCCATCGCGTCGCCCCGGCGGCGATCTCCGGCGACCTGCAGGTCAGCTTCGCCATCGGCGGCGCGCAGCTCGGCACGCTGGCGGCGACTTACTTCTACGTCTACACGCTGATGCAGATCCCCACCGGGGTGCTGGCCGACACCCTGGGGCCGCGCCGCATCCTCTGGTGGGGCGGGCTGGTGGCCGGCGTCGGGGCGATCCTGTTCGGGCTGGCGCCGAGTTTCGAGCTGGCCTTCGTCGGCCGTACCCTGGTCGGCCTCGGCGTCTCGGTGACCTTCATCGCGATGCTCAAACTGCTGGCGATCGGCTTCGACGAACGCCGCTTCGCCACGCTGACCGGGCTGTGCATGCTGATCGGCAATTTCGGCTCGATCCTGGCCGGTGCGCCGCTGGCCTGGGCGACGCAGGCTGCCGGCTGGCGCCAGGTCTTCGTCGTGGTCGGCGTTCTCTCCGTCGTGCTGGCCTTCGCCAGTCGCGCCTGGGTGATCGAAACCCCGGCGGGCAAGGTCGATCGCACGGCCTGGCTGTCCGGCCTGGTCTCGGTGCTGAAGAACCGTGCGACCTGGCCCGGCTTCTTCGCCAACACCGGACTGTCCGGCGCCTTCTTTACCTTTGCCGGACTCTGGGCGGTGCCTTACCTGACCCAGATGCACGCCATGTCGCGCGCCGTCGCCTCCAATCATGTGAGCATTTACTTCCTCGGCTTTGCTCTCGGATCTGCCCTGTGGGGCCGCGTCTCCGATGCCGTGGGGCGGCGCAAGTCGGTGGCGCTGGCGGTCTCCGGCCTGCACGTGCTGGGCTGGGCCGTCTGGTTGTGGGCGACCTGGCGTGCCGACGGCGCCTTGCCGCTGGCGGCAACTTATAGCCTGTGCATCATGATGGGGCTCGCCACGGCCGGCTTCACGCTGTCCTGGGCCAGCGCCAAGGAGGTCAATCCGCCGCAGCTCTCGGGTATGGCCACCAGCGTGGTGAATGTCGGCATCTTCCTCGGCCCGGCGATACTGCAGCCGATGGTCGGCTGGCTCATGGAACGCACCTGGGATGGCAGAATGGAGGCCGGCGTGCGCATCTACTCCGCCGGCGACTGGCGCAACGGCATGCTGCTGTTGACCGCGGCGGCGGTTGCCGGATGGATCGCCACGCTGTTCGTCCGGGAAACCGGCTGCCGCAACATCTGGAAATCTGAGGACAAGAAGTGAAGGCAATCCTGCTCTATGGCCATGGCGCCCGCAATCCGGAGTGGGCTGAGCCTTTTCATCGCATCCGCGCCGCGATCAAGGCGCGCGACCCGAAGGCACTGGTCGAGCCGGGCTTTCTCGAACTGATGCGGCCCAGCTTCGACGAGGGCGTCGCCTGCCTCGTGGACCAGGGTGCGACGCAGATCGTCGTGGTGCCGATCTTCATGGCCGCCGGCAGCCATGTGAAGAAGGATCTGCCGCAACTGGCGGCGAATGCCATGGACCGTCACCCAGGCCTGGTCATCGAACTCGCCGCACCGGTGGGCGAGGCGGAATCCGTTCTTGCGGCGATGGCCGACTATGCGCTGAAGGCGCAGCCCGGGGCTTGAACTCCGCGCCGCCGCGTCCCGCGGAAACATAATGAAAAACGGGGGCCGCGGCCCCCGTTTCACTTGCAGCAGGTGCTGCGACTCAATACACGTCGTGCTGGGTGTTATGCACGTTGAACTTTCCGGTCGGCGTGACCAGCTTCGGATCCTTGATCACTGCCTTCAGCTTGCGCGTCTTGTCGTCGACCACCACCAGCGCCGAGGTCTTGTCCTTGGCACTCCACACCGAGAACCAGACTTCGTCGCCGGCCTTGTTGTACTCGGGCTGGACGATGCGCTTGGCGCCGTCGTCCTTGATCCCGGCCCATTCGCCGATCGGCAGCACTTCGAAGCCCTTTTCCAGGTTGTTGATGTCGAACACGGCGATTGACTGGCTGACGTTGGCTTCCGGATTCAGCGGCGTATCGACCCACAGGTTCTTCGACTTCGGATGGGTCTTGATGAACAGCGAGCCGCCGCCCTGCGCCTTGAGCGTCTGCACCACGCGCCAGGCCTGGTCCTTGTGCTTCTTGGGATCGGTGCCGATCAGGCTCACCGTCTCGTCGCCAAGGTGGCTGGTGGCCCAGACCGGTCCGAACTTGGGATGGACGAAGTTGGCGCCGCGACCCGGATGCGGGATCTTGCCGACATCGATCAGCGCCGCCAGCTTGTCTTCCTTGGTGTCGACCACGCCGATCTTGTTCGAGGCGTTGGCGGCGACCATGAAGTAGCGGCCGCTGGAATCGAAGCCGCCGTCATGCAGGAAGCGTGCGGCGTTGATGCTGGTGATCTTGAGGTTGTTCAAGTCCTTGTAATTGACCACCAGGATCTTGCCGGTTTCCTTGGCATTGACGATGAACTCCGGGTTGTAGTGCGAGCCGACGATGGCGGCGACGCGCGGTTCCGGATGGTATTCCTGGGTATCCACCGTCATGCCGCGGGTCGATTCGATCTTGAGCGGCTTCAGCGTGTCGCCTTCCATAATCACGAACTGCGGCGGCCAGTAGGTGCCGGCGATCGCATACTTGTCCTCGTAGCCCTTGTACTTCGAGGTTTCCACCGAGCGCGCTTCGAGGCCGACCTTGATTTCGGCGACGTTGGTCGGCTCCGGCATCCACAGGTCGATCAGGTTGATGCGCGCATCGCGGCCGATGACATAAAGGTAGCGACCCGATTTCGACATGCGTGAAATGTGCACCGCGTAGCCGGTCTTGAGGATCTTGACGATCTTCTTGCTGGCGCCGTCGATCAGCGCGATCTCGCCGGCGTCGCGCAAGGTGACCGAGAACAGGTTGGCGAGATCCAGGTTGTTCATCTTCTTCGTCGGGCGCTGGCTCGGCGGCACGCTGACCTTTTGTGAGGCAAGCATTTCCTTCATGCCCCATTCCGGCGGCGTCGGCGGCTCCTGCTGCACGTAGCGCGCCATCAGGTCAACCTGGGGGTCGGTCAGTTCGCCCGAGGTGCCCCAGTTCGGCATGCCCGCGGGCGAACCGTACTTGATGAACACCTTCAGATATTCGGTACCGGAGGCCAGGGTCTTGTCCGTGGTCAGCGGCTTGCCGGTGGCGCCCTTGCGCAGCACGCCATGGCAGCCGGCGCAGCGCTGGAAGTAGATTTCCTTGGCCTGCTCGAACTCGGCCTTGGTCATCGGCGGTGCCTTGGGATTGATGTTCTGGTGCATTTCCACCTTGCCCAGCGGCGAATCACCGGCCTGGTATTTCATCTCGGTGTCGGTCACGCCGGGCTTGGCTTGATCCTGGGCAGCGACATTGGCGATGCCCAGCGGCAGTGCAAGTGCAAGGATCAGCCCGATCAGCCCGGTTCTGCGCCAGGCCGCGTGTTTGATGGTCTTCATGCATTCTCCCTCTGATTTATTTATATGTAAATGAAATAAATTTTTTGCGACGGCGGAGCTTAAACAAAACCCGCGTTGAAGTCCTTAACTCCAATCAATCGAGACTTTCACTTATGAAACAGTTGCTTATGTTTATGCAACTATTTAGCATGATCAGGCGTGCATACGATCGCTGTTCCCTCGGCACGGTGCGCGGGATGGCAATACCGGGCAGGGACTGCCGCGATATTTCATGGTTGCCACTTGATTTTTACGTATATAAGCATATACTGATATTGATGAAACTTACCCGCTTCCTCCCCAAGGGCTCTCTCCTCCTCCCGACCGCCCTTGGTTTTCTGCTCGTCGGTTTTTTGCCGGCGAGCAGTTCTTCTTTTGCGGCCGACGCGGTGCCGACCAGTGTCGTTGTGCAAGCGCGCGACGTCGATCTCGGCTTTCCGGTCGAGGCCACGGTCGAAGCCGTGCGCCAGGCCACGGTGGCGGCGCAGATCGCCGGCCGTGTGCTGGAAGTACGCGTCGATGCCGGACAGCGTGTGAAGCAGGGCGAACTCCTGCTGCGTCTCGATGCGCGCGAGGCCGCCGGTTCCGATGCCGCCGCCCGGGCCAACCTGGCACAGGCCGGCGCGGCCTACGAGCGATCGAAGAATTTGCATGCGCAGAAGTTCATCAGCCAGGCCGCGCTCGACCAGGCGGCGGCGGCCTTCAAGTCCGCCCAGGGTGCCGCGGCGGCTTCCGGCGCCGGCGCCTCGCATGGCATGGTGACGGCGCCGATTTCCGGTCTGGTGGCCCAGCGCCATGTCGAGCCGGGAGAGATGGCCGCGCCCGGTCTGCCCTTGATCACACTGTTCGACCCCAGGGGTCTGCGCGTGATCGCCAGCCTGCCGCAGTACAAGCTGGCCGAGTTGAAGAAGTCCGGCCGCGCCCGCATCGAGTTTCCCGAAAGCGGGCGCTGGATCGACGTGCAGCGCATCGAAATCCTGCCGACCGTGGATGCGCGCAGCCATACCGCGACTGCGCGGCTTTACCTGCCGGAAAACATCGAGGGCGTGGTGCCGGGCAGCTACGCACGCGCCCACTTCACGGTCGGCGTGGCGAAAAAGCTTACCGTTCCGCCGAGCGCCGTCCTGCGCCGCGGTGAGGTCACCGCAGTCTATGTGCTGGATGACAAGGCAGGCGCGCGATTGCGCCAGGTGCGCCTGGGTGAGGCAGTCGCCGGCGGCGAACTGGAAGTGCTGGCCGGCCTCAATCCCGGCGAGCGTGTCAGCCTGACGCCGCAGAAGACCGGCATAGAACTCAAGGCGGCCACTCCCGCCGCAACTCGCTGAAGCCGGAGGCTGTCATGGGCATTTCCGGCCGCATCGCGGAGTATTTCCTCAGGAATTCCCTGACGCCTTTGATCGCCCTGATCGCGCTGCTGCTCGGCATCGGCGCGACCCTGGTGACGCCGCGCGAGGAAGAGCCGCAGATCAACGTCACCATGGCCAATGTCTTCGTGCCCTTCCCGGGCGCCTCGGCGCGCGACGTGGAGGCGCTGGTGGCACGGCCGGCCGAGCAGGTGCTGTCGCGCATCGCCGGCATCGAGCACGTGTATTCGGTGTCACGCCCCGGCATGGCGGCGATCACCGTGCAGTTCCAGGTCGGCGAGGATCCGATCCAGGCGCTGGTGCGGCTCTACGACACGATCAACTCGCATCGCGACTGGCTTTCGCCCAACCTCGGCGTGCTTGACCCCATCGTCAAGCCCAAGGGCATCGACGACGTGCCCATCGTCACGCTGACTTTCCACAGCGCCGATCCTTTGAAATCGGCCTTCGAGATGCAGCAGGTGGCGCGCGCCGCCGAAATCGACCTCAAGCGCATTCCCGGCACGCGCGACGTTGCCACCATCGGCGGACCCGGTCACGTGATCCGCGTGGTGATGGACGCCGACCGCATGAATTCGCACGGCATCACGGCGCAGGACCTCAAGGCCGCACTGCAGGTATCCAATGCTTCGCAGCCCGCCGGCAGTCTGGTCGCCGGCAACAAGGAAGTGCTGGTGCAGACCGGCACCTACATCGAATCCGCCGCCGACGTGAAGCGTCTGGTGGTCGGCGTCTTCGAGAAGAAGCCTGTATATCTGGCCGACGTTGCCCAGGTGGTCGACGGGGCCGACCAGCCGTCACGCTATGTCTGGCACGGCGAGCGCAAGGGGAACAAGGCGGCCGGCCAGGACGCCGTTCAGGAATATCCGGCGGTGACGCTGTCGGTGTCGAAGAAGCCCGGCGTCAATGCCGCCGACGTCGCCGAAGCCGTGATCGCGCGCGCCGAGGCGCTCAAGGGGACGGTGATTCCCGAGGGCGTCGAATTCACGGTGACGCGCAACTACGGCGCGACCGCGACCGACAAGGCGCAGAAGCTGATCGGCAAGCTGGTCTTCGCCACGATGTTCGTCGTGTTGCTGGTACTGTTCGCGCTGGGCCGGCGCGAGGCGGTGATCGTCGGCGCGGCGGTGACGCTGACTTTGGCGGCGACGCTGTTCGCCTCCTGGGCGTATGGCTTCACGCTGAACCGCGTCTCGCTGTTTGCTCTGATCTTCTCGATCGGCATCCTGGTCGACGATGCCATCGTGGTGGTCGAGAACATCCACCGCTGGACCCTGCTGCATCCCGAGAAGCCTTTGTGGCAGATCATCCCGCCGGCCGTCGATGAAGTCGGCGGGCCGACCATCCTGGCTACCTTCACCGTGATTGCGGCCCTGCTGCCGATGGCCTTCGTCACCGGCCTGATGGGGCCCTACATGAGTCCGATCCCGATCAATGCCTCGATGGGCATGTTCATTTCGCTGGCGATCGCCTTCGTCATCACGCCCTGGCTGGCCCTCAAGATGATGAAGCCGGCCGCACACGGCGCGCATGATCACGGCCCCGATCCGCTGACCGGCAAGCTCGACCGCTTCTTCCGCCGCCTGATGACGCCACTGCTCGATGCCCGTACCGGCCAGGCCGCGCGACGCAAGCTGTGGATCGGCATCCTGGTCGCGATCCTGGCCTCGGTCAGCCTCGGCTTGTTCAAGCTGGTCGTGCTGAAGATGCTGCCCTTCGACAACAAGAGTGAATTCCAGATCGTGCTCGACATGCCGGTCGGTACGCCGCTGGAAGAAACCGCGAAAGTGCTGCGCGAGATTTCCGCCGAAATCGCGCAAGTGCCGGAAGTCGCCGACTACCAGGCCTATGCCGGCACCGCCAGCCCGATCAACTTCAACGGCCTGGTGCGCCAGTACTACCTGCGCAGCGCGCCGGAAATGGGCGACATCCAGGTGAACCTGGTGGACAAGCAGCATCGTAGCCGTCAGAGCCACGAGATCGCCGTCTCGGTGCGCGAGCGCGTCGTCGCCGTGGCGCAGAAGCACGGCGGCAATGCCAAGGTGGTCGAAGTGCCGCCGGGCCCGCCCGTGATGTCGCCCATCGTCGCCGAAATCTACGGCCCCGACTATGCCGGCCAGATCGCCGTGGCCAGGCAGGTGCGCGCGGCCTTCGAGGGCACGGCGGACATAGTCGGCGTTGACGACACGGTGGATGAGGATGCCGAAAAGCTGGTGCTGCGCGTGAACCAGGCCAAGGCCGCGCTGCTCGGCGTGGCGCAGAAGGACATCGTCGACGTGGTGCGCATGGGGCTCTCCGGCGAGGATGTGACGCCCGTACATGACGGCGACGCCAAGTACGAAATCCCGGTGCGCATCGTGCTGCCGGCAGAACGCCAGAACAGCATCGATCAGTTGCTCAAGCTCAAGCTACGTAGCCGGGAAGGCCAACTGGTGCCAGTCTCCGAGGTGGTCGAGGTCAAGCGCACGCTGCGCGAGAAGGTCATCTATCACAAGGATCTGCTGCCGGTGGTCTTCGTCACCGGCGACATGGGCGGCAAGCTCGACAGCCCGCTGTATGGCATGTTCGACATCCGTTCGAAGCTTGCCGATCTCAAGCTTCCCCAGGGCGGCACGCTGGGAGAGTATTTCTTCAAGCAGCCCAGGGACCCCTACGCCCAGTATTCGCTGAAGTGGGACGGCGAATGGCAGGTGACCTACGAAACCTTCCGCGACATGGGCGCGGCCTATGCCGTCGGCCTGATCCTGATCTACCTGCTGGTGGTGGCGCAGTTCAAGAGCTACCTGGTGCCGCTGATCATCATGGCGCCGATCCCGCTCACCATCATCGGCGTCATGCCCGGCCATGCCCTGTTCGGCGCGCAATACACGGCCACCTCGATGATCGGCATGATCGCGCTGGCCGGCATCATCGTGCGCAACTCGATCCTGCTGGTGGATTTCATCAACGAGCAGGTCGCGGAGGGCATGGACTTCGCCGAGGCCGTGATCCAGGCCGCTGCAGTGCGCGCCAAGCCCATCGTGCTGACCGGCCTCGCGGCCATGCTCGGCGCGCTGTTCATCGTCGACGACCCGATCTTCGCCGGCCTCGCGCTGTCGCTGATCTTCGGCATATTCGTGTCCACCATGCTGACCCTGGTGGTGATCCCGGTTCTCTACTACGCGGTGATGCAAAGCCGCATGACTCAACCCCGATAAGGAGCTTCACATGACCGTCAATCAAATCGTACGCATCGTCGCCGGCTTTTTCATCATGACCTCGCTGGTCCTCGCGCATTTCAGCGGCCAGGCGAACATGAGCCAGCTGTCCTGGCTGTGGTTCACCGCCTTCGTCGGCGCCAACCTGTTCCAGAGCGGCTTCACCAAGTTCTGCCCGCTGGATTCGATCCTGAAGAAGCTGGGCGTGCCGGAATCGACCGGCAACAGCTGCGCTTAAGCAAAAAGTCTGGCGAGTTCGGCGCCCGGCGAGGGTGCGCGCATGAAGGCCTCGCCGACGAGGTAGGCATGCACGCCATGGCTGCGCATCAATGCCACGTCGGCCGGGGCGAGGATGCCCGATTCGGTGACCACGATGCGATCCGCCGGCATGCGGCCGAGCTGTGACAGCGTGGTGTCGAGGCTCACTTCAAAAGTGCGCAGGTTGCGGTTGTTGATGCCGATCAGCGGCGTCGTCAGTTGCAGCGCGACGTCGAGTTCGGCGGCATCGTGGCATTCGACCAGCACGCCCATGCCGAGGCCGTGGGCGATGGCTTCCATCTCCCGCATTTCGGCCAGCGATAGCGCGGCGACGATCAGCAGAATGGCGTCGGCACCCATGGCGCGGGCTTCAAACACCTGATAGGGATCGACCAGGAAATCCTTGCGCAGCACCGGCAGCGCGCAGGCGGCGCGCGCCGCGCGCAGGTAGTCCGCTGAGCCCTGGAAGAAGGGCTGGTCAGTCAGCACCGAAAGGCAGGCCGCGCCGTGCTTTTCGTAATCGGCGGCGATCTCCGCCGGGCAAAAATCGACGCGGATCACGCCTTTCGAGGGACTGGCCTTCTTGATTTCGGCGATCACCGCCGTAGCACCAGCGCCGACTCTTGCGCGAATCGCGCCAGTGAAGTCGCGCGCTGGCGCCTGGGCCTCGGCCTCGGCTCGCATCGTCGCCAGCGGCTTCGCGGCCTTGCCGGCGGCAACTTCCTCGCGCTTGACGGCGAGGATCTTGTTGAGGATGTCAGACATTGTTTTTCACCACCAAGACACCAAGGACACCAAGTTGCACCAAGAAATTCAAATCACGAGCCGGCTAATGCCGTCGCGGATCAGCGGCGCGTTGAAATTGATCAATAGACCGAGCCGAAGGCCTGAGAGGCGCAGATATGTCAGCACCTGAGCTTTGTGAATTGGAAGAAGCTTCTCCACCGATTTGAGTTCAACGACAAGGCGATTCGCAACAAGAAAATCCAGACGGTAGGCTGATTCGATTCGTTGCTGCTCGTAGATCACATCCATAGGAACTTCGGCTGCAAACGAAATTCCGCGCTTGGTGAATTCGAGCCCTAGGCAGATCGCGTAGGCAGACTCCAGCAACCCAGGTCCCAGGGCCTTGTGGACGACGAACGCGCAATCGACAACGTCACGCGCAATTGCATCAAGTTCCGCGTCAATCTCTTGGTGCACCTTGGTGTCCTTGGTGTCTTGGTGGTAAGGAATTCTTCAGGCGAATTTCTTGGTGAAGACGATGAACTCGTCGAGTTTCTTGCGCGCCGCGCCGCTGGCGATGGTTTCCCGCGCCTTGGCGATGCCCTCGCCGATCGAGTCGACCAGGTTGGCCGTGTAGAGCGCGGCGCCGGCGTTCAGCGTGACGATCTCGCGCGGCGTGCCGGGCTTGTTGTCCAGCGCCTCAAGCAGCATGGCCTTGGATTCTGCGGCATCGGCGACGCGCAGACCGCGGTTCGACATCATCGCCAGGCCGTAGTCTTCGGGATGGATTTCGTATTCGGTGATCTCGCCGTTTTTCAGTTCGCCGACCAGGGTGGCGGCGCCGAGCGAAACCTCGTCCATGCCGTCCTTGCCCCACACCACCATGACGTGATCGGCGCCCAGGCGCTGCATGACGCGCACCTGGATGCCGACCAGGTCGGGGTGGAACACGCCCATCAGCGTGTTCGGCGCGCCGGCCGGGTTGGTCAGCGGGCCGAGGATGTTGAAGATGGTGCGCACGCCCATTTCACGGCGCACCGGGGCGACGTTCTTCATCGCCGGGTGGTGGTTGGGCGCGAACATGAAGCCGCAGCCGATCGCCTCGATGCAGGCGGCGACCTGCTCCGGCGTCAGCATGATGTTGGCGCCGAAGGATTCCAGCACGTCGGCCGCGCCGGACTTAGACGAGACGCTGCGGTTGCCGTGCTTGGCCACCGTGGCGCCGGCGGCGGTGGCGACGAACATGGTCGCCGTGGAAATGTTGAAGGTATGCGCGCCGTCGCCACCGGTGCCGACGATGTCCACGAAATGCGGGTTGTGAGGCGTCACGACTTTGGTCGACAACTCGCGCATGACGGTCGCCGCGGCGGCGATTTCGCCCAGGGTTTCCTTCTTCACGCGCAGGCCGGTGAGAATGGCGGCGACCATCAGCGGCGAGATCTCGCCCTGCATGATCTGCCGCATCAGGTGCAGCATTTCGTCGTGGAAGATTTCGCGATGTTCGATGGTGCGCTGGAGCGCTTCTTGTGGCGTGATCATGATCAGGCTCCCTTCAGGAAATTGTTCAGCAGCTCGTGGCCGCATTCGGTCAGTATCGATTCGGGGTGGAACTGCACGCCTTCGACATTCAGCTCGCGGTGGCGCACGCCCATGATCTCGCCGTCTGCGGTCCAGGCCGTGATTTCGAGGCAGGCCGGCAGCGTCTCGCGGCGGATCGCCAGCGAGTGATAGCGGGTCACGGTCAGCGGATTGGGCAGGCCGGCGAAGACGCCCTTGCCCTCGTGAATGACGGGCGAGGTCTTGCCGTGCATCAGCTGCTTGGCATGCACGATCTCGCCGCCGAAGGCCGCACCGATGCTCTGGTGGCCGAGGCAGACGCCGAGCAGGGGAATCTTTCCCGCGAACTCCCTGATCGCCGCCACCGAGATGCCGGCTTCGGCCGGCGAGCAGGGACCGGGCGAGACGACGATGCGCGCCGGCTGCATCGCGGCGATTTCCTTGAGCGTGATCGCGTCGTTGCGGAACACCTTGACGTCCTCGCCGAGTTCGCCGAAATACTGCACCAGGTTGTAGGTGAAGCTGTCGTAGTTGTCGATCATCAATAGCATGACGGCCTCCCTATTCGAAACGCGTATCGAGGCCGGCTTCGGCCATCTCGGCGGCGCGCAGTTGCGCCCGCGCCTTGTTCAGCGTTTCCTGCCATTCCGAATCGGGGTCGGAATCGGCGACGATGCCGGCGCCGGCCTGGACGTGGATCTGCCCGTCCTTGATCACTGCGGTGCGGATCGCGATGCACAGGTCCATGTCGCCGTTGAAGCCCAGATACCCCACGCTGCCGGCATAGATGCCGCGCTTGCTGGGCTCCAGTTCGTCGATGATTTCCATCGCGCGCACCTTCGGTGCGCCCGACACCGTGCCGGCCGGGAAGGTGGCCTTGAGCACGCCCAGCGCGCCCTCGTCGTCCTTCAGCTCGGCATCGACGTTGGAGACGATGTGCATTACATGCGAGTAGCGTTCGATGATGAACTGGTCGCTGACCTTGACCGTGCCGGTCTTGGCGACGCGGCCGATGTCGTTGCGGCCGAGGTCGAGCAGCATCAGGTGCTCGGCGCGCTCCTTCGGATCGGCCAGCAGGTCGGCGGCGAGCGCCTCGTCTTCGGCCAGCGTGGCGCCGCGCTTGCGCGTGCCGGCGATCGGCCGCACGGTGACGCGGCGTTCGCCGTCCTGATGTTCCAGCCGCACCAGGATCTCGGGCGAGGCGCCGACCACGTGGAAATCCTCGAAGTTGAAATAGAACATGTAGGGCGAGGGGTTCAGCGTGCGCAGCGCGCGGTAGAGCGCCAGCGGGCTCGCCGCGAAGGGCTTGCTCATGCGCTGCGAGAGCACCACCTGCATGATGTCGCCATCGACGATGTACTGCTTGGCGCGGCGCACGGCAGCCTTGAATGCCTCCTCGCCAAATTCGGAAACGGCAGGTGCGGATGACGCCTGCACCTCGGGCGGAATTTCCACTGGAGCACGCAGCTTGGCCAGCAGTTCCTTGAGCCTGGCCTGGGCCTGCTTCCAGGCGCCGGGGAAGCCCGGCTCGGCATACACCACCAGCGTCAGCTTGCCCGAGAGGTTGTCCACGATGGCGATTTCTTCCGACAGCAGCAGCAGGATGTCCGGCACACCGAGCGGATCAGGCGTCTTGCGTTGTGTGAGCTTGGTCTCGATGTAGCGTACCGTGTCGTAGCCGAAGGCACCCACCAGGCCGCCGCAGAAGCGCGGCAGGCCGGGCAGGTCGGGCACCTTGAAGCGCGACATGAACTCGGAAATGAAGCTCATCGGATTGCTGTGGTCGCGCCGCTCGGCGACGCGGTTGCCGCTCAACACCATGATCGCGCCCTCGACCACGGCGATGCGCGTGCCGGCGGCGAGGCCGATGAAGGAGTAGCGGCCGAAGCGCTCGCCGCCCTGAACCGATTCGAGCAGGTAGGAGTAGGGATCGTTGGCCAGCTTGAGGTAGATCGACAGCGGCGTGTCGAGGTCGGCAAAGGTTTCGAGCGTCACCGGGATGCGGTTATAGCCCTCCGCCGCAAGGCGGTTGAATTCGGATTCGGTCATGGTGAAACTCCACGGATACGGGTGCTGCAAGGACAGGTGCGCGGACGGGTCAGCTCCGGCGCGATGGAAATCGGCGCTCGATGGCGGCGGGCGTTCAGGCCCGCCAGGGCCAGGCCTCCGCCCCGAGGGCGTGTTTCCTTGTCATTTGCAGATTGCGGTGGAGCATGGGTTCAGGCGATCTTTCGGAAGTCGGCGCTGGCGATACGGCGCGCTGCCTCGGCCAGCGATGCGACTATAGCATCGCAGTCGATTCCTTGCACATCCTCGCCCTCGTTGTAGCCGTAGGGCACGATGAACACCGGGCAGCCGGCGGCGCGCGCGGCGACCGCGTCATGGTGCGAATCGCCGATGTGCAGGTTCTCGGCGGGGCGCGTGCCCATGCGTTCGCAGGCATGCAGCAGTTGCGCGGGATGCGGCTTCTTGTGCGGCAGGCTGTCGCCGGACACGGCGAAATTGAACCAGATGCCGAGCTGCGTGGCCACCAGCAGCGGCTCGGTAAAGGCCGCCGCCTTGTTGGTGATCACCGCCAGCGGCAGGCCGGCCGCGCGGAAGGCCTGCAGGCCTTCGAGCACGCCGGGAAACAGCGTCGAACGGCGGCCGTTCTCGATCGCATAGTGGCGGCGGAAGATGTCCTGCGCCTGCTCCACCGCAGCCTCGTCGAGGTCGGGCAGGCAGCGCGCCACCAGCTTGGGAATGCCGCGGCCAATGAAGGCGGCGATGGTCTCGATCGGATATTCGGGGCGGCCCATTTCGCGCAGCATGGCGTTGGCGGCGGCGGCGAGGTCGGGCACCGTGTCGAGCAGGGTGCCGTCGAGGTCGATGGTGACGGAGCGGATGGTGTTCATCGGCGCGACGATAGCATGGGTTGCGCGTGGCGATGCCAAGGCGCCCGGATGGCCTTATAGCCGGGTTTTATCGCTGCTTGTGGCATGGGTTTCGTTCGGACGCCGTCACGGTTCCCCTTGGCTCCTATGGGCTCGTGAAGTCGTATCTGGGACTCTGTCGACTGCAGGTAGAGCTCGCGCATCATCAGGAAGCCGCCGGTCAGGTTGTTGGCCAGCACGGTCTCGAAGCCCTTTTTGCCGATGGCCATCAGCGGCGAGGGGAACTGGCCGCCGGCGTTATTGACCAGGCCGTGGATGCGGCCGTGCGTCGCCACCGCGGCCTGCACCGCGCTGCGCACCGCATCCTCGTCGCGGATGTCGAAGGCGGCGGTATCGGCGCGGCCGCCGTCCTGCGCGATCTCGGCCGCCACGCGCTGCAGCTTTTCTTCGGTGCGGCCGGTGAGGATCACCGTCGCGCCGAGCGCAGCGAGTTCATGGGCGACGCAGCGGCCGATGCCGCTGCCGCTGCCGCCGCCGGTGACCCAATGCACCTCGCCGGCGAACAGGCCGGGGCGCAGCACGCTGGCGTAGCGGGAAAAGGGTTCCTCTTTGGAGGTCTGGGTTGGGCTCATGCGCGGGTCTCCTGGCCGGCGTCGATGGAGGCCATGCTACCGAGTGATTACGTTAACGTCAACAACATGCCTATAAGGAGATAATTATCTTGAAAACGGCATGCCGGCTTGCTAGGATGCGGCGATGAAACCAAAACCTGACCGGACCGCCAAAGCCGCCGTGGCGCCAACGCCGACTATTGACGACGAGCTCTACGGCATCACCGAACTGGCGCAGGAATACGGCGTCTCGTTGCGCGCGGTCCGCTTCTACGAGGACAAGGGCCTGCTGGCGCCGCGCCGCATCAACGGCGGCCGCGCCTATACGCGGCGCGACCGGGTAAGGCTGGGGCTGATCCTGCGCGGCAAGGCGGTGGGCATGTCGCTGGCCGAGATCGAGCACATCCTGTCGCTCTACGGCGACCATGGCGAGGGGCATGCGCAGCAGCTCGAGTATCTGGTCGGGCGCATCGACGCGGCGATGGCGGAACTCGAGACGCGGCGCAGCAACATCGAGGCCATGCTCGGCGAACTGGGCGAGGTCCGCGCCCAGCTCAGGAAGTCGCTGGCGGCAAAGCGCCGCATGCGCAAGGCCTGATCAGACCTTGGCCAGTTCGGCGCGCAGGGCGCCGATCACCGTGTCGTAGCGGTGCCGGTCGCTGTCTTTGGCGGCACCGAACACCGCCGAGCCGGCGACGAAGGTATCGACCCCGGCCTGCGCCACTTCGCGGATATTGGCCGGGCCGACGCCGCCGTCGATTTCGAGGCTGACATTCAGGCCGCGGTCATCGATCATCTTGCGCACCTTGCGCGCCTTGTCGAGCACGTAGGGAATGAACTTCTGGCCGCCGAAGCCGGGGTTCACGCTCATCAGCAGCACCATGTCGAGCTTGTCCAGGGTGTACTCGAGCACATCGAGCGGCGTCGCCGGGTTGAACACCAGTCCGGGCTTGCAGCCGCATTCGCGGATCAGGCCGATGGTGCGGTCGATGTGTTCCGAGGCTTCCGGGTGGAAGGTGATGTAGGTGGCGCCGGCCTTGGCGAAGTCGGGAATGATGCGATCGACCGGCTTGACCATCAGGTGCACGTCGATCGGCGCCGTGATGCCGTGCTTCTTCAGCGCTTCGCAGACCAGCGGGCCGATGGTCAGGTTGGGCACGTAATGGTTGTCCATGACATCGAAATGGACGATGTCGGCGCCCGCGGCGAGCACGTTGTCGACTTCCTCGCCGAGCCGGGCGAAGTTGGCGGAAAGAATGCTGGGGGCGATCCTGAAAGTCTTGGACACGGCGAACTCCCGAAAGTGGATGCGAAGATTCTACCGGTCGCGCGGCGCGGCGGATTCAGGATTTGTGATGGCGGCCATAAGCGCGGCTAGAATCCCGGGCATCCATCGACGGGGATGCATGCATGATTCTTCTGACAGGCGGGGCGGGTTACATCGGTCTGCACACGGCCGCGGTGCTGATCGAGGCCGGCCACCAGGTGGTGCTGTTCGACAACTTCAGCAACAGCAAGCCGCTCGCGGTAAAGCGGCTGGAGGCCATCGTCGGCCGCGCCGTGCCCTGTGTCGAGGGCGATGTGCGTTTGCGGACGGACATGGATGGCCTGTTCGACCAATATCCGGTCAGTGCGGTGATCCACTTCGCCGGGCTCAAGGCGGTTGGCGAATCGGCGGCGCAGCCGCTGCGCTACTACGACAACAATGTCGCGGGCACCCTGGCGCTGCTCGAAGCCATGCAGCGGGCCGAGGTCAGGCGCTTCGTCTTCAGTTCGTCGGCCTGCGTCTATGGCGAGCCGGATGTCAGTCCGATCCCCGAGGCGGCGGCGCTGCGCCCGGCCAATACCTATGGCCGCACCAAGCTGATGGTCGAGCAGATCCTGCGCGACCTGCACCTCGCCGCGCCCGGCTGGTCGATCGCGCTGCTGCGCTACTTCAATCCGGTCGGTGCACATCCCGGCGGGCTGATCGGCGAAGACCCGAACGGCATACCCAACAACCTGATGCCCTTCATCACCCAGGTGGCGGTCGGCCGCCTGCCGGAACTGCGGGTGTTCGGCGGCGACTATCCGACTCCCGACGGCTCGGGCGTGCGCGACTACATTCATGTCATGGACCTGGCCGAAGGCCATCGCGCCGCACTGGATTGGGCCCTGCGCGATCCGCAGGAGGTGCTGACGGCCAACCTTGGCACCGGCCGGGGCTACAGCGTGCTGGAGCTGGTGCGGGCCTTCGAAAAGGCCTGTGGCAAGTCGATTCCCCATCGCATCGTGGCGCGCCGCGCCGGCGACGTGCCGGCCTACTGGGGCGACCCCTCGCTGGCGCGGCAGTGCCTGGGCTGGACCGCGCGGCGGACGCTCGACGACATCTGCCGCGACGCCTGGAACTGGCAAAGCAGGAATCCCCAGGGCTTTGCCTGAGATGCCGTAGCACCAGCGCCGACTGTGCAGCGGGTCAGTGGGCGTCTGCTCGCGGCACTCCGTGCGCGAGGGCGGCAGGAAAGTCCGGCAGGGACACCAGCCACACGCCTTCCCTCGTCGCATTTAGCGAGCCGCCATGCACCAGCATGCGGATTTCGGTCGCGCCTGGATCCAGCACTGCCAGGCGATGGAGAGCGGACAGCATGTCGCCTGAGACCGTGGCGCCGGACTTGATCTCGATGGCCAGCGAATGGACTGAGCGCTCGATCAGCAAATCCACTTCCAGTCCGCCCGAGTCGCGGTAGAAGCTGAGTTGCGGCCGCTGGACGCGATTGAAATGCCATTTCATCGCCTCGGAAATCACCAGATTCTCGAACAACTGGCCGCGTAGGGGATGCGCTGCCAGTTGCGACTGGTGGTTGATGCCGAGCAGAAAGCTGGCCAGCCCGACGTCATGAAAATACAGCTTGGGCGAGCGGATCAGTCGTTTGCGCAGATTCGCATGGCGGGGCTGGAGCTGGAAGACGATGTAATTGGCCTCAAGCAGGGTCAGCCAGGCGCGCGCGGTAGGCTGCGATACTCCGGTGTCCGCGGCGAGGTTGTTCAGATTCAGCAGCTGGCCAACGCGTCCGGCGCAAAGACGAACGAAGCGCTCGAACAGGGCGAGATCGCGGATCTGCGCCAGTTGGCGCAAATCGCGCTGGACAAAGGTTTCAAAATAGTCGGCCAGCATTTGTGCCGGATCGAGCTTCAGGGCATGTATGCGCGGGTAGCCGCCGGCATGCAACAGACGGTCGGGTGCGGTCGCGATTCCGGCCATGGCGAGTTCCTCGATCGACAGCGGCAGGAGTTTGAGCAAGGCAGTGCGTCCGGCCAGCGACTGGCTGACGCGGCTCATCACTTCCAGCTGCTGGCTTCCGGTGAGGAGGTAACGGCCAGGCGTCGGCGCCGCGTCGACCAGTACCTGAAGCCAGGAGGGGAGGTCCGGCGCGCGCTGGAATTCATCGAAAATGGCCCCATCCGGGTAGCGCGCCAGAAACCCCCGCGGATCAGCCAAAAGATCGGCACGGGTATCCGGCGCCTCCAGGTTCACGTAGGGCTTGCCGGGAAAGGTCTGCCGCAACAGCGTTGTTTTGCCGCTTTGACGCGGGCCGGTCACCGTGATTACGGGATACTGGGCGGCCAGCGCGACGAGGTGTTGGGCGATCAGGCGGGGAAACATGAGCGTACTATAGATCATGCAATTTCAAATTTCAATCTTGAAGTTACATGATGTCGCACCGCCGTGATGTTCGCTGCGTCCGGGCGAATGTCGATCAGGACAGCCGGCGGTGCAGGAATTCGCAGGGCTTTGCCTGCCGCGGCGTGGCGCGGCGCCGACTGCTCAGCGGGTCAGGGCAGCCGGCCGGCGGCGACCATGCGATTGAACAGGGTGCTTTTCGACAGCCAGACTACCTGGTCGTCAACCGACGAGCCCTGCGGCGCGCTGACGAAGGCCCGGTCGGCGGCAATCGTGGCTTGCGGATTGGGGTTGTGAGTCTCTTCGGTGCCGGAGCCGGCTGTCGCGGCGTTCTTGCCCAGGGAATAGATCACCGCGACCGCGTCGGTGGCCAGCGAGGTGTTTGCCGCGCAGGTGGCCGTCGCGGTACCCGGGGTGGTCATGCCGACACCCGTGGTACAGATCTGCAAATCGGGCGTCAGCGCGGTCATGCCGGTAGTCTTCATGCCCGATGCGGTGGTGAAGGCGCTGGTATTTGCGGCGCTGATGGCATAGCGCACCCGGTTGGCGGATGCCGAGCCCCAGCCGTCGACCAGGTAACCCTGCGAATCCACCGGCGCCAGACCCACGGTGGCCGCGGGGAAAAATCCGTCATGCGGATGGTTGCAGGTACCGCCGCCGACGGGATCTTCGACGCCATTGCTGGTGCTCGACGCTGGGCACGGCAGGCGGTCATTGGCCATGGCAAAGCCGAGCAGGGCATCGCGGGCTTCGGCTACGATCTTCTGCGTATCGCCATAGGCGCGCACATCCTGCTGCGCCGACAGCGGCAGCAGCATGCTGCCCAGCAAGAGCGCGACGATGAGCATCACAATGGTCAGCTCGACCAGCGTGAAGCCCTTGGAGGGGAAAGTCGGCGCTGGCGATGCGGCGAGAATCATGGTAGCCATGTGCTGAACATCTTGCTGATGGATAATTCCTGGGTTTGCGTACGCTGGGAGCCTGTGAATCCTAATCTTGCGGTGCGCAGTCCCTGACGATAGCAGACGTTGTCGGTGCCGCAGGTCTGATTGGTCGGGCAGGTTCCGGCGCTGCATGCCGATTCCGCAATGTCGAAGACGTCCGCAGTGTCGCTTAATGTCGCTGTGAAGCTCGAGTAAAGCTCCGACATCGGGCGCGTGGTGTTCTGCATAGCAATGATCTGGTTGGCGACCGTGGCGCTGTCGGCAAGGATCCAGACCCTGGTCTGCATGCTGGTCTTGCTGTTTTCGGTCGCCGCTGTATCAACGGCTCGCATCGGCGTGATTTCCACGCGGACATGGAACACTTGGCCACCCGTGCGGATATTTTTCTCCACGATTCCAGGCGCCGCGTTCGGGTTGGTTGGCGGACGGCGCGTCGAGGCGAAGCTGGCCGCGGTAGGGAATCCATGCACGTTATCGTCGTTGTCAGGCAAGTTCACGTTGTCGGTGCCGTTGCTGCTCTCGTGGCCCCAATAGATAATAGCGGCATGGGAATTCACGGTTCCGCTGCCACAGGTATAGCAGGGGTCATTTCTCCCTTTGTTGGTTGAAGTCTCAGCTCTGCCGTCATCAAAATTGCCATTGCGTGACTGGTCGAACTCAATTCCGATCTTCGGGAATCGGATATACGGGGTAGATCCGTTGTCGCCAGAATAGCCGAGATGGCTTCCGGCCATGCCGCAGGGCAGGTTGGGGTTGCTTTCCGAATCGATTACCGAAAACACGAAACCGGTATTGCCCACGGTGATCGATCCGGACGGTTGAAGTACGTCTGCGAAGGTGAATTGGAAGTAACTGCGAAATCCGCTGCCGAGCGCTTTCTCGTCGGCTGTCCATGCACATCCGAATAAGTTGCTTGCACCCGCTGTCGCGTTGGTTACGTTTTCCTTTCCCAGCGTCAATGTACTGGTAGCCGCGTCATAAGCGACAAGCTGCTGCGCGGCGCTTAGATTCGGTGACTCGACAAGGGTGAAGTTCGCGCCGGTCGGAATGCAGCGCACGATGTCCTGGTTGGCGGTCTGGCTGGCGGAAACCATTGCCAGCAGGCTGTGTCCGGCGAAGTCTGTTGCGTTGGCGGGGGTGACCGTGGTGAAGCCGATGAGATTGGTTGCCTCCAGATAGTTAGCCGGCCAGTTGGTGTTGATCAGTGTGTTGCTTGTCGACACCGCAGCGCTGGTTCTGAGCTGGACCAGGGATTCACCGCTGTCGGTCGGGACCGGGTTCTTGGTACCGCGCTGGCTGCCGAAGATCAGCGCTCCGGCGCATTGCTGGCTGGCGCCACCGTCCAGTTCCACCTTTAGGTTGCCCGAGTTGCGCTGGGCGACGAAAATCTGGTCGCGATAGTGGCTGAAGTAGCCGAGCGGATGCTGCGCGTCGTCGTAGCAGGTGCTGCTCGGGACGCGGCCGACCGTCTTGTTCGCCGGTGGCGTAAAGCCGCTCAGCGCATCGGGTGTGAAACCGGTGCCGGCGGCGATCTGATCGCGCAGGCAGGTCGTCATGCGCTCGAGCATGGCGTTGATGTCGGTACGAAAGTAGCTCGATCCGCGCAGGGTCCGGAACAGCAGTTCGCTGGTGACGCCGATTCCGGTATCGTTGGCCACCACGCTGCAGCCCGAACTGTCGCCCGATGGGCAGTTGCCTGCCCACAGCGTGCCGTCGCTGCGGCGATTGACTTCACCTCCGGCGGAGAGTGACTTGCTGGCCGACGCAGTGTCGCCGCTGGCGCTGTTGGTGCTTCCGGCCAGGTAGTTGGTGACGCCTGAGAGATTGCTGGCGACGCTGGGGTCGAGATAATTGCTGACGACATAGTTGCCGCCGCATTCGGTGACGGTGTCGGTAGTGGAGGGACCGCGGTCCTGGCCTGCAAGGGGTGGCCCGGGCGAGAAGATGACGGCGATCGGCCGGTCGTGGGCCGAACTGATGGCGCTGATCATGGCGGCAGTGCCATTGGCGACGACGACATCCATCTGGCTCAGCGTATCCCAGTTCATCGGGCTGCCGCGCTGGATTCGCTGATGGCTGCCGGAAACCGCATACCAGAGACACTCGCCATGGCTGTCGCGGAGCGGCCCGGTACCCAGGGTGCGCCAGGGGAAGCGGCCGATGGCGGTGATGTTGGACGCATTGCCGGCGAAATTGGCGGCATCGCAGCCTTCTTGCGCGCATCCGGTATTGTTGTTGCGTGAGGTGCCGAGGTCGGGCAGCGGCAGATAGCCATAGACCAGGCCGGATGTGCCGGTGGCCAGCTGATCCTCGCGAAAGCGTACGGCATAGCCGATCAGGGCTTCGCGCGCTTCCGTCAATGCCGCACCGGTCTTTTGCTGGTTGCGGCCGCGGATTAGCTCCGGCGTGAGATTGCTGACCAGGAAATACAGGCCGCCCATTGCCAGCAGGGCCAGCAGTGCGATCAGCATGAATCCCGGCTGATTGCGTCGCAGCGACGACCGCCGTCGTCGATTCATCATCGGCTCCGTTCAGCGCCGGGCCGCCGGAGCGGCCGGCGTCACCACCACGCCGCCGCTGCCGAGCCGGGTATCCCGTTCGCCGGTGGTGCGGTTCATGGCTTCGCCTACCTTGAGCTCTGCCGGCGCTTCTTCGCCGGGTGCCAGCCGTGCGCGACCGGGGGTTTGCGGCGACACGACGGCGCTGACGCCGGTGCGCGCCGCTTCGTTTTCGTTCTGCGACTGGTGGTTGATCCAGACGGTGGTCTTGCCGCTGGATCGATAGACCACGCCGTCGAGGCTCATGGTAATTCCCTGCAGCGCCTGTGTTTCCTGAACGTTGTGGTTGCGCTGGCGTTCCAGCGCGATCCGCCGTTCCGGCGTGAAGAACAGACGCCCCAGTTCGGCGGTGTCGGCGGCGCAGGCCGGAGCGAGCAGGGTCAGCCCGAGCAGTCCGGCGGTGATCCGGCGTGGTGTATTCATTTCGCCTCCCGCAGCGTGATCCATTCGAGCGTGCACTCGGCTTTCACTTGAGCGCCCGTGCTACGGTCGGCAGGACGTGACGCGATGCGTTCCATGCTGCAGGAACGAATCTGAATCAGCGCCTGCACCGCGTTGCGCAAATCGTCAAGCAGCAGCAGTTCGCCTTCGTGCAGCAAATGGGTTTGCAACCGCATCTGGCTTGCCATGATTTCGAAGCCTCCCGCGCTGGCGCTACCCGGCAGGATGGATGCATCCACCGGCCGTTGCGGCGCGAAATCGTAGTCGAGCTTGGACAGGCGGCGTGCGGTCTTGATCCGGGCGATGGCCTCGATCCAGTCCAGGCGTTGCTCCGCGCCGATATAGCCGCGGTCCCTGAGCGCCTGGAAACGGGTAATCTTGTCGTGCAATTCCGCCTGTTCCTCGCGCGCCCGCGCCAGCTTGGTCTGGACCTCGCGGCGTGCCGCGGTGGCTTCCTTGTATGACTTCTCGCTGCCGGCTTTCAGCTGCAGGGCGCTCCACACCGAAGCGGCACCCAGCGCGGCCATGATGACGAGGAAGAGGATCGCCCATTGCAGGCGCTTGAAGTCCTTGGCGTCCAGCTTCATGCGCTTCTCACAGAAATCACCAGCATGGTTCTCGCCGCATTTCTCATAGTTGGCGCGCAATGCGCACGGAAAACTTCGGCACGTCGCCAGGCCGCGCCCGGCTTGCGTCGGAGGGGCTTCGCAGAGGCTTGTCCGACTCGATGTCGAAGGGCCGGCGGAGCACCCTGACGTCGGTTTGGGGGCCGCGCAGGCGGGTAGCGAAGCTCTCGATCAGGTCGATCTGGGCGCGCTGATCGTTGATCAGCGTCAGCGGCAATTGCGCGTCGACGTCGAGGATCAGCCAGCCTGCCGCCGCCGCTGCTGCTCCGGCCCCCGGTACGGCGCCGGACGCGGCGTTCGCCGCAGGCTTGCCGCCGGTATCGGGAGAATCGGACATCTTCCAGGTGAGGCGCACCAGCTCGATGCGCGGGCTGTCGTTCATGGCGAGGCTCAGATGCAGCAGCAGGGGTTCCATGGACGGCACGCGCTTGAGCAAGGCGTCGACCCGTCCTGTCAGCGCGCGCAGGTTGTCCGGCGTCAGATTGACCTTGGGCAGCCCCTCGAGGATGCTGTTGTAGCGCTGGGTGTCTGCCGCAGTGATGGCGCGGGTGGCTTCGGTCTCGCCGCGCAGTTCGTGAATGTTGAGGACGGTCTTGCCGGCGAACAGCAGGCAGCCGAGAAGTACAATCCACCCCGCACTGGTGAGCGCAGAGCGGATCTGCCAGAGTTTGTGGAAGCGGGTCAGGTTGGTGGCGGCAAACTGTTGCGGCGGTGTCTTGGTCGCCAGGCAGTGGATGAACAGATTGTCGGCGCTGCTGTCGCTGGGGATGTCCTTGAGCTGCAGCTGCTGCGCCGCGGCAACGAGGTCGGTAAATTCGAACTGCAGGTCGGCGGTGTTCTGGCAATGGTCCTGCAGCACCGGAATCTGTCCGGCATGCGCCAGAATCACGGTGCGCAAGGTGCTGCCGCGGGGGAGCTGGCGCTGGGCGACCAGGTACTGGAATATCTTCGCCGATTCGGCGGCGCAGACGCGGCCGACTTCATCGATGCTGCGGGTGGCCAGTTGCGACAGTCGCGAGAAGTGCAGCTTGCCCTGGTCGAAGAAGCTCTGCCGCACACCGCCGCGGCTCAGGCTGACGAAGAGAATCGGTCCGCCTTCACCCAGCAGCCGGGGACCGCATTCGGCGAGCACCAGGGGGATCGAATAGACGCCGGCAAGTATGACTTCCGCGTCGCGCAGCGTATCCAGCCAGGGGGTGAAGGTTTCGATGCGCGTCAGTGCGGCGAACAGCAGCTTTTCGTTGCGGCGGCCCTCCTTGCTGCGGCCGAGGGAGATGGCAGTCGCCAGGGGGGTGCTGTAAAAGTACTGGCTGAGGCGGCGTTGCAGCAGGGCGTTGCGGTCGCTGCCCTGGACATAGGGCAGGTCCTCGAGCTGGAAGCCTTCTTCGGCGACATCGGCCAGCATGTAAAACAGGCTGGAGCGATGTTTCTTCAGGTAGTTGGCGAAGGCTTCGATGCCAACCGGCTCGTGCCTGAACTCGCCTTCGATCTTTATGCGACCGGCATTCCAGTAGTAAGCCGTGAGGCAGGTACCGTCGAGCAGGAGTGTGCGCTTGGCGGTCATCAGGTCTTCATCTTGGTGATGATGTCGTAGATCGGGCCCAGCACGGCCATCATGATCCAGCCGAGAATCAGGCCGATGGTGACGGTCATGACCGGTTCGATCATGGACTGGACCTTCTCGATCGACTCGCGGACATCGCGGTTGTAGAAATAGCTGACATTGGTCAGGGCAGCATCCAGCGCGCCGGTATTTTCGCCGACGCGCAGCATGCGCAGCACCAGCGGCGGGAATATTCCGGCGTTCTGGAAGGCGACGGTCACGTTCTGGCCTTCGGCAATCAGGCCGCCGACCTTTATCAGGCCTTCCTTGATGACCAGGTTGCCGACCACGTCTTCGGTGGCCTTGATCGAATCGAGAATGGTGATCCCGGATGAGTACATCATGGCGAATACGGAGGCGAAGCGGGACAGGATGATCTTGCGCAGGATGTCGCCAACGTAGGGCAGGCGCAATTTGATACCGTCGAAGCGGTAGCGTGCCGCGTGGCTGTTCTTGACCAGAAAGGCGGTCAGCGCTGCCAGGATCAGCGGCAGGCCGAGCACGACATACCAGTAATTGACGAAGAACTCGGAAGTGGCGATCAGGATTTTGGTCTGGGCCGGCATTTCCTGTCCCATGTTGCGGATGAAGCCGGCCATCTTGGGCACCAGGTAGATCATCATGAACAGCGTGGTGGCGACCACCACGGTGCCGAGGAAAGCCGGATACATGATCAGCTTTTTGGTATGCGCCGCCAGCTCGTCCTGCCATTTCAGCGATTCGAGGAGGTTGTTGAGCACCTGTGGCAGGGCGCCGGTTTCTTCGCCGGCGCGGATCAGGCTGACCATGACTTCGTCGAAGGTCTGTGGATGTTCGTCCAGCGCCTGCGACAACGTCTTGCCGCCCTCGATGCTTTCGATCATGCCGGCGATGATTTCGCGGAAGCGCGGATTTTCGATCGTGTCGCGCAGGTCGGTCAGGCTTTCGATCAGCGACACGCCGGCACGCGCGAGCTGCTCGAGATGGAAGCAGAAGTTGATCAGTTCGGGGCGGCTGATCCTGCCGCGATTCATCATGCCGCCCTGCTTGACCGGGTCGCCGTTGATGAAGTCCAGATCCATGCGCTTGAGCCGCATTTCGAGGTCGATCAGGTTGATCGCTTCGAGTCGGCCCAACACCATTCTGCCCTGGATGTTCATGGCCTTGTAGGCATAAAGCGCCATGTTCAGTCGAGTCTGTGTGCGTGGTGCGGCAAGGTCACATGCGCTCGGTCAGGTCGATGACGCGACCGACTTCCTCGATCGAGGTGGAGCCGTCGCGCACACGCCGCAGACCGTCGTCCGCCAGGGTGCGGAAACCCTTGCCGAGAGCGGCGTGGCGAATCTCGCGCAGGGGCGCGCGGCGACCGATGAGATCGTCGAGATCGTGGTCGAGGCGCAGCATTTCCACAATCGCCAGACGGCCCCGGTAGCCCTGGTATTCGCAGTGGTCGCAGCCCGCGGCGCGGTAGATGATGGGGGCCGGCTGGCCGCTGGCGACGCCGATCAGCTTGCATTCATGCGATTCGGCAGGATAGGGCTTGCGGCAATGGGTGCACAGGCGGCGCACCAGGCGCTGGGCGACGATGCCGATGATGTTGCCGGCCATGATGTCGGGCAGCACGCCGATGTCGAGCAGGCGTGGAATGGCGCCCAGCGCCGAATTGGTGTGCAGGGTCGAGTACACCTGGTGGCCGGTCATGGCGGCACGGAAGGCCATTTCGGCGGTATCGGCATCGCGGATTTCGCCGACCAGGATGATGTCCGGGTCCTGGCGCATCATGGAGCGGATGCCGTTGGCGAAGTCCAGCTTGGCCGACTCGGCCACCGAGGTCTGGCGGATCATGGCCATCGGATACTCGACCGGATCCTCGAGGGTCATGATGTTCACGCCCTCTTCGTTGATGTGGTTGAGCACCGAATACAAGGTCGTGGTCTTGCCGCTGCCGGTGGGGCCGGTCACCAGGATGATGCCTTCCGGACGCGCCACCATCAGTTTCATCAGGCTCATCTGCTGGTCGTCGAGCCCCAGCTTGTCCAGCGGCACGATGCCCTTCTGCCGGTCGAGGATGCGCAGGACGATGTTCTCGCCGTGGATGGTCGGCTGCGAGGCGACGCGGAAATCCACGGCGCGGCCGCTGATGTTGATCGAGATGCGGCCGTCTTGCGGTGCGCGCGTCTCGGCGATGTTCATGCCGCTCATCACCTTGATGCGCACCGCCATCGCCGCCCAGTAGGTTTTGTGCAGGGCGCGGATCTGGCGCAGGATGCCGTCGATGCGGTAGCGGATGCGCAGGAAGCTGGCTTCCGGTTCGAAGTGCACGTCGGATGCGTCATGCTTGACGGCGTCGGTGAGCAAGGCGTCGACCAGGCGCACCACCGGCTGACTGTATTCGTCGAGCGACGCGGACAGGCTGCGATAGTCGATCTCGCCGGTTTCGATTTCATGCAGGATGCCGTCGATCGACAACTCGTGACCGTAATACTGATCGATGGCGCGGGCGATTTCCGATTCCCCGCCGATCAGGGTTTCGATAATCAGTTCCGGGTGGATCAGCGTGCGCAGCTTGTCCAGGGCGACGATGTCGTTCGGATCGGCGATGGCGATCTTGAGTTTCTGTTCGCGCTGCGAATAGCTGAGCGCGAGCAACAGATGCCGCTTCGCCAACTCGCGCGGGACCATGCGCAAGGCGTCCGGATCGATGATGGACTTGGTCAGATCGACGGCCTTGTGCCCCAGCGATTCACCGAGTGCATCGCGCAGCGTGGCTTCGGAGACAAAACCCAGGGACACCAGCAGCTTGCCGACCGGCTGGTTGGATTTCATCTGCTCCAGCAGTGCGATCCGCAACTGGTCCTCGCTGATCACGCCTTGCGCGATCAGAATCTGGCCAATGGGTCGGCGGGGGGCGGGTGAATTCATACGAGCATCATTATCCCGCATCTGCCCGCTAGGGCAAGTCCTCTGACCGCCTTCCGCGACATCGCGTGCGTGCGGCGCCGCACCGGGCGGCGTCAGGGTTGCAGCGATTGCAGTCTTGCCGCGGCCTGGACTTTGTCGAATCCGGCCGGACGGCCCTGTGCGGCGGCAATGGCCTGGCCGTAGTACTGCGCGGCCAGCTTGTTCTGGCGCAGATGTTCGAGGCTGATTGCGAGGTTGTAGAGGATGTCGGGATTGTCCGGTTCGGCACTGTAGGCGCGGAAGTAGGCTTGCTGGGCCTCGCTCCAGCGACCGTGGCGGGCGTAGAGATTACCCAGGGAAAAATGCGGTGCGGCGAGTTCGGGCTGGGCCGCGACGAGGGACTTCAGGCGGCTTTCGGCGGTGTTCGGATCGATCTGGCCACGGCTGTTGATCAGCGCCGCCGTGGCGACCGCATCCTGCGGGTCGGCTTCGACGATGCGCCGATACAGCAGGTCGGCCTGGTCATTGCGCCCCTGGCGCAGGGCAATCGCTGCCAGGCCATGCAGGGCATCGGTGTTGCGCGGGTCGGATTTCTGCGCACGCTCGTATTCGACCTGCGCCAGAGCGAAATCGCCGCGATTGAACGCATCGAATCCGCGCAGCAGGGCCGGATTGATGGTCAATGGCGCCTTGCTCACGCGCACCGGGCTGTCGGATTCGATGGGCGGGCTGGTGCGGACATCCGCACGACGCACGGGGGAAGCCCGGTTTGGGATCACAGTGGTCTCATCGTCCTCGCCCGATACCGCAGGCGTTGGCTGGCGGCCGGAACCCTGGGTGCCGGCCGTGGGAGCGACGGTAGTTGCGGATGGCGGCAGCGCAGGAGTCGGCGCCGGCGTCACGGCGGGCGGCGGCGCAACGACCGGCGCCGGAGGTGGCAGCGGCCCGCGGCTGGCGAGCAGCGACGATTTGGGCTGCAGCTGCCACCAGAAGTATCCGCCGATGGCGCAAACGGAAAGCACGGTGATCGTGCCCACCGCAATCGCGAAGGCCTTGCGCGCCGGTGGCTTTTCCGGCTGTTTGGCGGCAAACAGGTTTTGTGCCGCTGCCTTGGCGAAGGGAGATGCCTGTTCAGGCGACGCGCGACGCAAATCCGGTGCCGCGGGTGTGCGCGGCGGGAAATTGGCAGCCGGTTGCGTGCTGGAAATTTCCGCCATGGGCAAGGGCGGCGGCGGCTTTCTGGCCGATGCTGCCTGCGCGGCCTCGGCCAGGAAGCGTGCGTCGAGTTCTTCGAGGTGTGCGGCCAGAGGCGGCGGCAGGCTCGCAGCAGATGGCGTTTTATCGGCAGCGGGCAGGTCCATCGCCGGCGCGCTGAAGGTCGGGTCGGACATCGGTTCCAGGCTCAAGCCGCCCGAGCCCTCCGCGGCTCGAAAACCGTCAGCATCAGCGCCCTGTCCCTGGCGTTTTGCCAGTTCGGCCTTCTTGAGGGCGTCCATCAGCAGGCTCATTTGGAGCCGGCTCCCGGCAGATCGATTTGCTTTGGTTGGGGACCAGGGTTATTGGCGAAGAAATCCTTGTCCGGCAACTGACTGCGGAAGTTGCGGTAGTCGCCATCGATGCTGGGATCGCGAATAACCGTGGGCTTCAGAAAAATGACCAGTTCAGTTTTTTTAGTGGAATCTTTGCGCGAGGTGAAAAGTGTGCCAATACCCGGGAGTTTCGACAGACCAGGCACTGCGTCCGTGTTGTTGCTGAGTTCATCGGACATAAGGCCCCCCATGACGGCGATTTCGCCATCGGTGAGCCGGAGCATGGACTCCATTTCGCGGGTCTGGATCTCAGGAATGAAGCTTGGAATAGTGATCGATGGATTTGGGTCTTGCTTGGTCCTGCCGTCGCCCATGAGTTTCGAGATCGTAGGACGTACGTTGAGCAGAATGACACCGCTCTCGCTAACTTGCGGCGTGACGCTCATGACCAGTCCGACCGAGACCGAGTTTGGCGTTGTGGTAACCGTGGTCTGGGATGGCCCGCTGGCAGATGTCGTGGTATCCGCCTTAACGGTGAAATAGACTATGTTTTCAACAACCTTGAGCATGGCGGTCTGGTTGTTGAGCACACTGATTTTGGGACTCGATAGTACTTTGACATTGCCAAAGTTTTCCAGCAGTTGAAGGGTCGCGGAAATACCCAGTCCCGGTGCGACGTAGTTCAGCAAAAATGCGGCACCGGTAGTAGTCAGCGTTGGTCCGCTGGGATTCTGGATCATTGAGAAACCCGAAGTCCTGTTCGCCGCGTCTGGTCGCAATGTGCGCAAGCTTTGCCAGTTGATGCCTTGCGTATAGGTGTCGTTCAGGCTGACTTCGGCGATGGTGGCCTCAATCATTACTTGGCGCCGGGCACTGGTCAGCACCAGATCGAGGTATTCCTGAACCTTCTCATGCTGCCTCGATGTTGCGCGAACCACGACGACTCCACTTTCCGGATTGACGATGATCGAAGCGGCTTCACGGAAGGTGGTGCGTTTGACGACCGTGGTGCCCTGTTGCTGCAGGCTGGCAGGGTTGGGGCTGCCGGCGATGCCCTGGTTCTGGTTGCCCGATCGGCCCGCAGTCTGTCCGCCCTGGGCACCGGTACCGGTGGTGGCCTGCTGATCCGTGCGCTCGACGACGGTTTCGCTGGATCCTTCCGGCAGGATCTTGTCGGTTTCGCGCAGGATGTCCTTTAGATTCTTTTCCAGCGACTGCCAGAAGTTGTTCTTGGCGCTGCTGGTAACCGAGGTGCTGGAATTGTTGCCGCCGCCAGTTGCCGTCGCGCCACCCGTGGCGCTGGTACTGGTCGATGCAATCTGGGTGTTGATCGCGACGGTGCCGCTCACGTCCCGCGACATGTTAACGTAATCGACCTTGTAAGTGCGCAGGAACGGGCTGTCCGGCATCACCACCAGATTGGGACCATCGAGTTCCCAGCGCATGTCGATCTGTTTCGAGATGCGGGTCAGGATTTGCTGCAGGGTCTGGTCGATGGCATTGATGGTGACGATGCCGAGTATCCCGGGATGGATATCGACGTTCAGCTTGGCATCGCGCGCCAGGGCGAACAGCAGGTCCTGCACGGGGATATTGCGCACCGACACCGAGTAGGACTCGGTTTTCGCCGCAGCTTTGGGCCGCGCCAGCATCACCGTGGCGGCGACCGGCGCCGGAATGTCGGCATTGGGCGCAGGCAGCGCCTCGGCGCGGATATGTCCTGCCGAAGGTGGTTGCGGCTGAATGCTGCTGCATGCCGTAAGCATCAGGCCGGCAGCCAGCGCAACAGGGAACCGCGGAATCACGAGTAGGCGCAAATGAATCCCCGAGCAGGTAGGCAGACTAGATTTAGCATAACACATTATATTTACGACGCAACTCGATGATTTTATTGACTAGGTAAGACCTTGTCCCGGTGTTGTGAATTGCCATTAGCGCAGCCGTGCCACTTGTCGCGGATAGGGTTGGTTGGCACGCAACTGCTTGGGCAGATCGCTGATTGCGGCGGTGGCGGCTTCCCTGCTTGCAAAATCCCCATAGATTACGCCGTAGCGGGGTTTGCCGCTGAGTTCCGAGTAATAGGCATGGATCCCCGCCAAATCCATATTGCTGGCGGACAAGTTGCGCAACAGTGTTTCGACTTCGGCATGGCGGCTGGCGTCGGTGTCGAAGACCTGCACGAACCAGCGAGCATTCGATGCCTGTTGCAGCCAGAGGCGGCCGGCTTCGATTCGCTCGAGCGTGAGGCGGCCAGGCCTGGGTTTGGGCGTTTGCGATGGCGCCGCGGCGACGGAATCCGTTTTGGCGGTCGCCACCGGCGCGCTGGCCGGCGGCATTGCGGTTGGCGCGGCCGCCGGTGCTGGCGAGCTTGGTGCGGCGGTTGGGTCGGGTAGCTTCGGGGTGTCGGTTGGCGAGACGCTTGCGGCAGGAGGCGCCGGAACCTCGGTCGGCGCAGTAACTGCCTTGTTCGACGGGTTCGTCGGCGCTGCGGCTACCGCACCGGATTGCGTCGCTACGGCGTTCGGGGAGGTCGCCTGACTGTCGGCAACGCCGCGCGACAGGGTCATCCAGACAAATACCACCAGAGCGCCCAGGAGGCCCGCTGCAGCGATCCACAGCACGGGCGCCTTGTGTGCCGCCCTGCCGCCATAGGCGGCTTCGCTGAACTCGCAGTCGCTGATCGCCGCCTTGATTTCCTTCGGACCGATCAGATGGCTTCCCGAGGAGAAGGCCGCCAGCAAGGCCTTGTCGGCGAGGATGTTGATGCGTCGGGTAAGCCCGAGCGAACTCTGCGCGATCATCTTCAGCGCCACAGGTGAAAATACGCTGGGGCCGCGGTAGCCTGCGGCGCGCATGCGGAAATCCAGATACTGAGTGATGTCCTCGCGCACCAGCGGTTCGAGGTCGAAGTTGTGGGTGATGCGCTCCTTCAGCTGCCGCATGTCGGGGCGGGCCAGGATGTCGTTCAGTTCGGGCTGGCCGAACAACACCAGTTGCAGGAGTTTGCTGCGGTTGGATTCGAGGTTCGACAGCAGGCGAATCTCCTCCAGGGTCTCCACCGGCATGGCATGCGCTTCGTCGATCAGCACCACCACCTGCCGGCCCTCGCCGAAGGATTGGATCAGATGGTCCTGCAAGGCGCGCATGACCGCCGAGGAGCGCGCATTTTCCGGTACGTCGAGGCGCAGTTCGTCGGCAATGGCATAAAGGATGTCGTCGCGCGAAAGGGATGGGTTCGCCAGGTAGATGATCGTGACATGGTCCGGCAGGCGCTCCATCAGGACCCGGCAGAGCATGGTCTTGCCGCTGCCGACTTCGCCGCTGACCTTGACGATGCCTTCGTCATGGGTGATGGCATAGATCAGGGCATCGAGCGTCGCGCCGCGATTGGCCCCTTCGAAAAAGAAGTCGGTATGGGGCGTGATGCGGAAGGGCGGTTCGTTGAGTCCGAAATGGTCCAGATACATTATGTCGGCCAGTCAATCCGTTTGCTGATTGCGGGGTGCTGCGCGTTTAGTTGCGGCCATTGCGTTTGACGCCGTTAGGGCCGGCATTGGCCCTGGCTGAAATTTCGCTGCGCGGCATTTCGCGGGCCAGCGTTTCGATGCGATTGTAGAGCGTGGTGCGATTGATGCCGAGCAAGCGGGCAGCCTGGCTCATGTTGTTGTGCGCGAGTTGCTGCGCGGCTTCGATGTAGGCTTCTTCCCACAGGTGGAGTGTGGCGTCGAGATCGAAATCGCGCCGGCTCTGAATGTCGTTGAGGGCGATCGCCACCAGTTCCGCCCGGCTGGCCAAAGTCGGCGCCGGCAGGACGCCGCCTGGCGGCAGATCGCTGCCGAGATCGAGTTCGGCCTCCAGTTCGGGAACACCCACGCTTGTGCCGGCGAACTTGGTCGTCAGGCGGATCGCAATGTTGCGCAGTTCGCGCACGTTGCCCGGAAAAGGGTAGGCGAGAAACCGTTGCACGGCTTCGTCGTTCAGCCGGAACGGCCGCAGGTCGGCCTGCCCGGCATACACGGCGCGGAAATGCTCGAGCAGGACCATGCGGTCGTCGCCGAGTTCGCGCAGCGGCGGGATGGCCACGGTGAATACCGAAAGCCGGTGGTAGAGGTCGGCGCGAAAGCGTCCTTCGCGGACTTCCTTCTTCAGGTCGCGGTTGGTCGCGGCGATGATGCGCGCCGACGAACGTCGTGCCAGCGTTTCGCCGATCCGCTGGAACTCGCCGTTCTCCAGCACGCGCAGCAGCTTCGGTTGCGTTTCGAGCGGGAGTTCGCCGATTTCGTCGAGGAACAGGGTGCCGTCCGACGCATCTTCGAAATAGCCGGCACGCGGGCCGCTGGCGCCGGTAAACGCGCCCTTGGCATGACCGAACAGCGTGGCTTCCACCAGGCTGGGCGAAATTGCCGCGCAGTTGAGCGCCAGATAGGGCTTCCCGGCGCGCTCGGACAGCCGGTGCAGGGCCATGGCGGCAAGCTCCTTGCCGCTGCCCGACTCGCCTTCGATCAGCACCGGAAATGGCGAATGGGCGAATTGCCGCAGTTGTGCGCGCAACTTTTGCAATGGCGCGCTGACTCCGATCAGGCCGTCGTCAATTTCGGTCGAAGTGTCTCTAAAAGACAACACTCGGCGAATGAGATTGCGCAAATACTCCGGATCAGCCGGCTTGGCGACGAATTCCGTCGCTCCCAGCGCCCGGGCGTGGCGTGCATTCAGTTCGTCGCTCTGGCCGGAAAGAACCATGATGCGGGTGCCTGGCGCATGCGCCAGGATGTCCGCAATCAGGGCAAAGCCTTCATCCGGCCGGTGCGGCGTCGGCGGCAGGCCCAGGTCGATCAGCGCCAGTGCGGGCGCATGTTTGCGGTTGCGCAACAGCGTGACGGCTTCGGCGCGCGTGGACGCCGTGCTGACGGCATAGTCCCGACCCAGAAAATAGCCCAGCGAGTCGGCGATCAGCGGGTCATCGTCGACAATCAGCAGTTCGGTTTTGCTGTCGGGCGTGGTCAAGGGTGAAATGAGGCCAAATTGATCCATCCATGCTAGCGGATTTCGGCGCCGGGCATTTCGGATTGTGGAAGGCGTTTACCCCGCTCTTCGCCGATTGGCGCCGATCGCCGCCGGGGCCTATTCTGCTAGAATCGCCCGCTGCGAAATCAGCCGGGATTCCCGGTGTTAACAATGTCCCCGGAATACCTTGTAGAAATCCGCGATCTGAACTTTCAGTACGATAACCGGCCGATACTTACCGGAATCAACATGAAGATTCCGCGCGGCAAGGTGGTGGCCGTCATGGGCAGTTCGGGTTGCGGCAAGACCACCACCCTGCGCCTGATCGGTGGCCAGTTGCGGCCAAGCTCGGGCGAAGTGAGGGTCAATGGCCAGGTGGTGCATGAACTCGATGCCGCAGGCTTGTACGGGCTGCGCCGCCGCATGGGGATGCTGTTCCAGTTTGGCGCCTTGTTTACCGACATGTCGGTGTATGACAATATTGCCTTTCAGATGCGCGAACACACTGACTTGTCCGAGGGCCTGATTCGCGACCTGGTGCTGATGAAGCTGCATGCCGTCGGCCTGCGCGGTGCCCACACGCTGATGCCGGCCGAACTCTCCGGCGGCATGGCGCGTCGAGTTGCCCTGGCTCGCGCCGTGGCGCTCGATCCGATGCTGATCATGTACGACGAGCCCTTTGCCGGGCTCGACCCGATTTCGCTGTCGATTGTGGGTGAGCTGATTCGCAAGCTGAACGACGTTCTGGGTGCCAGTTCCATTGTGGTGACGCACGATGTGCAGGAGTCATTGAAGATCGTCGACTACGTTTACTTCGTTTCCGCAGGCAAGATCGTTGCCGAGGGCACGGCCGAGGAAATCAAGCGCTCCACGGTGCCCTACGTGCACCAGTTCGTCTGGGGCGAGGCCGATGGTCCGGTGCCGTTCCAGTATCCGTCCCGTCCCTACGGCGAACAACTGATGGAAAGAGCGGTGCGTCGTGGATAGCGGTCTGGTGCGCGCCCTGCGCGGCCTGGGTCAGCAGGTTACCTCGCGCATCTGGCGGCTCGGCTATGCCAGCCGTTTCTTTCTGGCCACCCTGCTGAATTCCGGCACGTCCTTGCGCCGTCTGCACCTGACCATCAGGGAAATCTACTTTACCGGCGTCCTCAGCCTGATCATCATTCTGGTTTCGGGCATGTTCGTCGGCATGGTGCTCGGTTTGCAGGGTTACGATACGCTGCAGCGTTATGGTTCAACCGAGGCCCTCGGTGTTCTGGTCTCGCTGTCGCTGGTGCGCGAACTGGGGCCGGTGGTTGCGGCGCTGCTGTTCGCCAGTCGTGCCGGGTCGGCGATCACGGCCGAAATCGGCATGATGAAGGCCACCGAACAGCTCTCCGCGATGGAAATGATGGCGGTCGATCCGATCGCCCGCGTGGTCGCACCGCGCTTCTGGGGCGGCGTGATTTCGATGCCGCTGCTGGCGGCGCTGTTTTCGGCGATGGGCATTTTCGGCGGCTATCTGGTCGGCGTGCAGCTGATCGGCGTCGATGAGGGCTCGTTCTGGTCGCAGATGCAGGCCTCGGTGGATTTCCGCGAAGACATCCTCAATGGCGTGATCAAGAGCTTCGTCTTCGGCATCATCGTCAGCTGGGTGGCGGTGTTCGAGGGCTACGATGCCGAGCCGACCGCCGAGGGAGTTTCCGGCGCCACCACACGCACCGTTGTAACATCGTCGCTGGCCATTCTGGCTGCCGATTTCATTCTCACTGCCTTCATGTTTACAGGGACATGACATGAGCCGTACTACTTTGGACCTTTGGGTCGGTTTTTTCGTTGCCGTCGGCTTGGGAGCCTTGCTGTTCCTCGCCCTGAAGGTGGGCAACATGGCATCGTCCAGCAGTGGCGATACTTATGCAATTCACGCCAAATTTGATAACATCGGAGGCCTGAAAGTGCGCGGGGCGGTCAAAAGCGCGGGAGTGGTGGTCGGACGCGTGACGGAAATCAGCTTCGATCCGGAGGCCTATCAGGCCCTGGTGACGATCAATGTCGATTCCCGCTACAAGTTTCCGCGCGATACCTTTGCGACGATCAATACCTCGGGCCTGCTCGGGGAACAGTACATCGGCTTTGAAGTAGGCGGCGATACCGCGATGCTGAAAGCGGGCGACATGATCAAGAAGACGCAGTCGGCAGTAGTGCTCGAGAAACTGATCAGCCAGTTCATGTTCAACAAGGCCGCCGAGGATGGCGATAAAAAGTAGTTAACAGGTGCTCAAGAGAATGAAGAAAACGCTGCCGGCCCGGCTGAAATCCATTACTGCAACCACCCTTGTCGTCGGTCTGCTGACCGGATGCGCCAGTTCGGGAAATCCGAAGGACCCGATCGAAGGCTTCAATCGCGCGATGTTCGCCTTCAACGAAGGTCTGGATACCGCCATACTCAAGCCGGTGGCGACCGGTTACGAGGCCGTGCTGCCGTCCCCTGTCAGGACCGGGGTGACCAATTTCTTCGGCAATATCGACGATCTCTTCATCGGGGTGAATAACCTGCTGCAGGGCAAGGTGCCGGAAGCGTTCAGCGATCTGGGCCGGGTCGTGATCAATACCACGATCGGTTTGCTCGGCGTGCTCGACGTCGCATCGGAAGCCGGCCTGGAAAAGCACGACGAGGATTTCGGCCAGACCTTCGGCCGCTGGGGTGTCGGCAACGGCGCCTATGTGGTGGTTCCTTTCTTCGGTCCGCGCACCGTGCGCGACACCGTCGGCCTGGTGCTCGACGTGGCCGCCGATCCGGTGGCGAATCACGAGCCGGCGCGGGTCCGCGATGCGGCGCTGGTGCTGCGCGCGGTGAATGACCGTGCCAATCTGCTGCCGGCCGACAAGGTAGTCGAGGAAGCCGCGCTGGACAAGTATTCCTATATGCGAGATGCCTATCTGCAGCGCCGCCGCAACCAGATTCATGATGGCAACGCGCCGCGCGAGGTCGAGGCGAATGCCGAGCAGGCGGACCGTCCACTGCTGGCAGAGGCGGCGGTTCCCGCGCCAGCAGTCGAGACCGTGTCGGCGCAATCTGCTTCCGCCCTGCTGGTTGCTCATACCGATCCGGCCGCATCGAAACAGTGACCCAATCCGGGGCGCAGTGCCCCGGTCCACGAAATCTCAGGAAATCCAAATGAAAACCCTGTTTGCATTCTTCAGCGGTTTGCTGATCGCCGCGACGGCGATGGCTCAGGAAGTTGCCCCCGACGCGCTGATCAAGACCGTCTCCAGTGAAGTGCTCGATATTGTTCGCAAGGACAAGGACATTCAATCGGGCAATACCAAGAAAGCCATCGACCTGGTGGAAGCCAAGGTGCTGCCGCACTTCAATTTCACGCGCATGACCCAATTGGCGCTGGCGCGTGACTGGAAGCAGGCCAGTCCGGCGCAGCAAAAAACTCTGACCGATGAGTTTCATCTGTTGTTGGTGCGCACCTATTCCAAGGCGCTGACCGAATACAAGGATCAGACCATCAATTACAAACCCTTCTCGCTCAAGGCTGGCGAGACCGATGTCCGCGTGCGTACGGAAATCAAGCAGTCCGGCGCAGGCAAGAACATCGAGATGGATTACTACCTGGAAAAGTCTGGCGCTGCCTGGAAAGTTTACGATATCGAGGTCGGCGGCATCAGTCTTGTCACCACTTACCGCGACTCCTTTGCGACGGAAGTACGCAAGAGCGGCATCGACGGTCTGATCAAGTCGCTGCAAGCCAAGAACAAGTCCGGCGAGGCGGCTGCGGTAAAGAAATGATTCAAATTTCCGGTGATTGCGTCGCGGTGTCCGGCCCGATGACCATGCCGGGCGCCAAGGACCTGCTCGCCGCAGGCGAAGCGGCGATCGCGTCCAGCGCTACCAGCTTCGATCTTGCCGCCGTGACCGAGATGGATTCATCCTGCCTGGCCGTGGTTTTTGGCTGGATGCGAGCCGCCAAGGCCGCCGGTAAATCCTTGCGCCTGCTGAATCCGCCACAGAATCTGCTGAGTCTCGCCGAAGTGTACGGCGTTGCCGATCTGCTCCCGCAGCACTGAAGCAGCAGTCCCGGGTTGGTGTCATGTCCGCTGCGATCCGCATTCAGCAGGTCTCCAAGCGCTTTGGTAGCACCCAGGCGCTGGATCGGGTCGATCTGGAGATTCAGCCGGGCGAGTTCTTCGGCCTGCTGGGGCCCAATGGCGCCGGCAAGACAACCCTGATTTCGGCCCTGGCCGGGCTGGTTCGCGCCGATAGCGGCAGCCTGAGCGTGATGGGCCACGATGTTCAGTCCGACTATCGCGCGGCACGGCGCCAATTGGGTGTCGTTCCCCAAGAGTTGGTGTTCGATCCATTTTTCACGGTGCGCGAGTCGCTGAAGATCCAGTCGGGCTACTTCGGCATTGGCGACAACGAGGCGTGGATCGACGAGATCCTCGAAAATCTGGGCCTGACACCCAAGGCCAACGCCAACATGCGCATGCTGTCCGGCGGCATGAAACGCCGCGTGCTGGTGGCCCAGGCCCTGGTGCATCGGCCGCCGGTCATCGTGCTCGACGAGCCGACCGCCGGGGTCGACGTCGAACTGCGCCAGACGCTCTGGCAATTCATCCGGCGGCTGAATGAAGCGGGGCATACCATCGTCCTCACCACGCATTATCTCGAAGAGGCCGAGAACCTGTGCACGCGCATCGCCATGCTGCAGGCGGGTCGCGTGGTCGCCCTGGACACCACGGCCAGGCTGCTGCGCCGCTTTTCCGCGCACTGCCTGCGCTTGCGCACCGACGGCGTGATGCCGGCTGAACTGACTCGCGACGCGGCACAAAGCGGCGGCTGGTGGTCCTTGCCTTTCGATGGTTTCGACGAAGTTGAGCCGATGCTGGCGCAAATCCGCGCGGCGGGCTGCAGGATCGATGACCTCGAAATCGGCAAACCGGATCTCGAAGGCGTCTTCGTCCGCGTCATGCAGGGGCAGCGTGAGGGGCAGGTGAGCTGAAATGGGCCATGGTTTTTCCACCCTGTTCTACAAGGAAGTGCTGCGTTTCTGGAAGGTCGCCTCGCAGACCGTAGGCGCGCCGGTACTCACCGCGCTGCTCTACCTGCTGATCTTTTCCCATGTCCTGGAAGGGCATGTGAAGGTGCATGGCGTCATCTATACGGCCTTCCTGATCCCGGGGCTGATCATGATGTCGGTGCTGCAGAATGCGTTTGCCAATTCCTCGTCGTCGCTGATCCAGTCCAAGGTCACGGGCAATATTGTGTTCGTCCTGTTGCCGCCGATCTCCTATCTCGAATTCTTCCTTGCCTATGTCCTGGCCTCGGTGGTGCGCGGCCTTGTGGTGGGAACCGGCGTCCTGCTGGCCACCTTCTGGTTTGCGCCGCTGACGTTTGCCGAGCCGGTGTGGATACTCGTTTTTGCCCTGATCGGCGGGGCTATCCTGGGCAGCCTCGGCGTGATCGCCGGCATCTGGGCCGACAAATTCGACCAGCTCGCGGCGTTTCAGAACTTTCTGATCATGCCGCTCACCTTTCTGTCCGGCGTGTTCTACTCCGTCAATTCCCTGCCACCGTTCTGGCAGCATGTCTCGCGCTGGAATCCGGTGTTCTACATGATCGACGGTTTCCGTCACGGCTTCTTCGGTGTTTCCGACGTCTCGCCGTGGCTGAGCCTGGCCGTGGTCGGCAGCTGCCTTGCGCTGCTGACCGTATTTACCCTGAATCTGCTGAAACGCGGCTACAAGCTGCGCGCCTGAGGAGGCAACCATCATGCTTGACCCCAAACAAATCGAAACCTGGATCGCCGCCGGCCTGTCTTGCGAGCACCTTTCCGTCGAGGGCGACGGCCATCATTTCGCTGCCGTCATCGTCAGCGGCGAGTTCGCCGGGCTCAACCGCGTCAAGCGCCAGCAGCGGATCAACGCCATTCTCAAGGCGCGCTTCGATTCGGGAGAATTGCACGCGCTGTCGATGCAGACCCTGACCCCGGAAGAATGGAAAGCCAATGGATAAGCTGCTGATCGCGGGAGGCGTTCCGCTTTCGGGCGAGGTGGCGATTTCCGGCGCGAAGAACGCCGCCCTGCCGCTGCTGTGCGCGGCGCTGCTGACCAGGGAGCCGGTGACCTTCACCAACGTGCCGCACCTGAACGACATCGGCACCATGCTGAAGCTGTTGGCGCAGATGGGCGTCAAAGTGTCGCGCGAGGCGGCAAGAGTTCCCGCAGGGACGCAGAGCGCTGGCGCTGGCGACACGGTGACGCTGGATGCATCGGGTCTGAACAATGCCGTGGCGCCCTACGAAATGGTGAAAACCATGCGTGCCTCGATCCTGGTGCTGGGGCCGCTGGTCGCCCGCGCCGGCGAGGCCAAGGTGTCGCTGCCGGGCGGTTGCGCGATCGGTGCACGGCCGGTGGATCAGCACATCAAGGGCCTCACCGCGATGGGTGCCGAGATCACGGTCGAGCAGGGCTATGTGCACGCCCGTGCCACGCGCTTGAGCGGCGCCCGTTTGTTCACCGACATGGTCACCGTGACCGGCACCGAGAACCTGATGATGGCGGCCTGCCTGGCGCAGGGCGAAACCGTGATCGAGAACGCCGCGCGCGAGCCGGAAGTGGTGGATCTCGCCAATTGCCTGGTCGCCATGGGGGCGCGCATTTCCGGCGCCGGCGGCGACGTGATCCGCATCCAGGGCGTCGATGCCTTGCACGGGGCAACGCACCGCATCATGCCCGACCGCATCGAGACCGGCACTTACCTGTGCGCGGCAGCCGCGACCGGCGGCGAAATACGTCTGACCGGCGCCTCGGCCACGTCGCTTGATGCGGTGATCGACAAGCTGATGGATACCGGCTGCGAGATCGTCGCCGAGCGCGATGCGATCCGCCTCAAGGCACCGCGGCGGCTCACGGCCGTCAGCATCCGCACCGCGCCCTACCCGGCGTTTCCGACCGACATGCAGGCCCAGTTCATGGCGATCAACGCGGTGGCCGATGGCACCGCCGTGATGCGCGAAACGATCTTCGAGAACCGCTTCATGCATGCCGTGGAACTGATCCGTCTCGGCGCCGACATCAAGATCGACGGCAACACGGCGTTTGTAAAGGGCGTGGCCAAGCTCGACGGCGCGACGGTGATGGCCACCGATCTGCGCGCCTCGGCCAGCCTGGTCATCGCCGGCCTGGTGGCGCAGGGCGAAACGCTGATCGAGCGCATTTATCACCTCGACCGCGGTTACGAAGGACTCGAGCAAAAGCTGGCCGTTTTGGGCGCCAACATTCGCCGGGTAAAATAGCTGCATGAGCGGAATAACCATCGCCCTGTCCAAGGGCCGCATCTTCGAGGAAACCCTGCCGCTGTTGGCGGCGGCGGGCATCGTGCCGGCCGAGGATCCGGAGAAGTCGCGCAAGCTGATCATCGGCACCAATCGCGATGACGTGCGCGTGGTCATCGTGCGCGCCTCGGACGTGCCGACCTATGTGCAATACGGCGCGGCCGATCTCGGCATTGCGGGCAAGGACGTGCTGCTGGAGCATGGCGGGGCCGGGCTGTATCAGCCGCTGGATCTCAACATCGCCAGATGCCGCATGTGCGTCGCGGCGCCGGTCGGCTTCGACTACGCCGCCGCCGTTCGCCGCGGCGCGCGCCTGCGGATTGCTACCAAATACATTGCCGTCGCACGCGAACATTTCGCCGCCAAGGGCGTGCATGTCGATCTGATCAAGCTCTACGGTTCCATGGAACTGGCGCCGCTGGCGGGGCTGGCCGAGGCAATCGTCGACCTGGTGTCCAGCGGCGCTACGCTGAAGGCCAACAAGCTGGTCGAGGTCGAGCAGATCATGAAGATTTCCTCGCGCCTCGTGGTGAATCAGGCTGCGCTCAAGGTGAAGCGGGACTTGCTGCAGCCGGTGATCGCCGCGATCGAAGGCGCGATCAAATGAGAGCCTTCCCCCCGACCCCCTTCCCGAGGAAGGGAGTGACTACGGTTCGCAAGCCCTGCTTGCTCCGGACGGACAACACGGCCCCTCCTTGGGGCGGCCCGGCGGAGGCGCGATGATCCACCGTCTCACCAGCGCCGACTCCGGCTTTGCCGCGACGCTCGACGAACTGCTGCATTTCGACCACTCGACCGACGATGCGATCGAGCGAACCGTCGCCGAAATTCTCAAGCGCGTGCGCAGCGAAGGCGATGCGGCGGTGCTCGAGTACACGCGCCGCTTCGACCAGCTCGATGTCGCCACCATGGCCGAACTCGAACTGCCGCGCAGCCAGTTGCGCCAGGCGCTCGATCGCTTGCCGTCGGCGCAGCGCGCGGCGCTGGAGGCGGCGGCCCGGCGCGTAAGCGCGTATCACGAACGGCAGCGGCTCGACTCATGGAGTTTCACAGAGGCCGACGGCACAAGACTCGGGCAGAAGATCACGCCGCTCGATCGCGTTGGCTTGTACGTTCCCGGCGGCAAGGCGGCCTACCCGAGCTCGGTGCTGATGAATGCGCTGCCGGCCAAGGTGGCGGGCGTCAATGAGCTGATCATGGTGGTACCGACGCCGCGCGGCGAGAAGAATGCGCTGGTGCTGGCGGCTGCCTGCCTCGCCGGCGTCGATCGCGTATTCACCATCGGCGGCGCCCAGGCCGTGGCCGCGCTGGCCTATGGCACGCAAACCATTCCGCAAGTGGACAAGATCGTCGGTCCCGGCAACGCCTACGTCGCCGCGGCCAAGCGTCGCGTCTTCGGCACCGTCGGCATCGACATGGTGGCGGGGCCGTCGGAAGTGCTGATCATTGCCGATGCCGCGGCCAATCCCGACTGGGTTGCGATCGACCTGTTCGCCCAGGCCGAGCACGACGAACTGGCGCAATCGATACTACTGAGTCCCGATGCCGGCTTCATCGCGCGGGTCGCCGCCAGCATCGAGAAGCTGCTGCCGACCATGCCGCGCCGCGAAGTGATCGCCGCTTCGCTCAAGGGGCGCGGCGCCCTGATCCAGGTGGCCGACCTCGACGAAGCTTGCGTTCTGGCCAACCGGATCGCGCCGGAACACCTGGAACTGGCGGTCAGCGATCCTTCGGCACTGGTGGAAAAGATCCGCCATGCCGGTGCGATCTTCGTCGGTCACTATGCGTCGGAGTCGCTCGGCGACTACTGCGCTGGTCCCAACCACGTCCTGCCCACCTCGCGCAGTGCGCGCTTTTCCTCGCCGCTCGGGGTCTATGATTTCCAGAAGCGTTCAAGTCTGATCGAGATATCGCAGGCCGGCGCGCAAACCCTGGGGCCGATAGCGGCGACGCTGGCGCATGGCGAAGGGCTGACGGCTCATGCCCGCGCAGCGGAGCTGCGGATCAAACTCTGAGGCTGTGATACCTTAGGAAGCGTCGCCACTCGGAAATCCGCCATGGGACTGCCTGCCTTAAAGCCCGCCACCTACGAAGACCTCTTCGACCTGCCGGATAATCTGGTGGGCGAAATTGTCAATGGCCGGCTGATAACCCATCCAAGGCCAGCGCCCAGGCATGCACGCGCCTATTCTTCGCTCGGCATCGAAATTGGCAGTCCATATGATCGCGGTCGCGACGGCCCCGGCGGCTGGTGGATACTCGACGAGCCCGAACTGCATCTGGATGGCGACATCCTCGTTCCCGACCTCGCCGGCTGGCGCCGCGAGCGCATGCCCCGGTTACCCGAGACCGCTTGGTTTGAGCTGCCGCCCGACTGGGTTTGTGAAATCCTTTCGCCGTCGACCGCCAAGGTCGATCGCGCCGAAAAGCTGCCCATCTACGCCCGCCACGGCGTCAAGCATGCATGGCTGGTCGATCCCGACCTGCGCACACTGGAAGTTTTCGAGAACCACTCGGGCCAGTGGCTGCTACTGACGGTACTGGAAAATGCGGCTGCCGTCTCGCAGCCACCCTTCGATGCCACCAGCTTTCCGCTGGATGCACTTTGGGCGGAGTGAGGCTAGCTGTCTTCGTCGCCCCAACCACTCGATCCGCCGGTCGTATCCACAGCGGAATCTGCTGAAAGATCGTCATCCACCTGATTCGGGAGAATGAGTTTCTGGAGGTCCTTACTCAACTTCTGGCAGCGCTTAGTGAAGAATTTGTCGTAATCGTTCTCCCAGATGCCGAACTGTTCCGGCTTACCGATCAGATGCGTGGCGAGCGTACGTTCCAGATGTTCGTTTTCTTTGGCGAACTTTCGAATGTATGTTCCCGGTGCTTGAGCCATGATTACCCGTTTGTTCAGGTAATCGTCCACAAGCGTGATGTTGGCGATGTGGTTGCTTCGCCGGTCATCAATCCCCCTTTTCTTGAGCAGAGATTTTGGGAAGAAGTGATGGTAGTTCTTACTATTTGCCTGTTTCAGCCAGTCATTATCGAGGCGCACGAGCACGTTGTTGTCGAAGGAGCGCGGCCCCTTCTTGGCCATCAAGCATAGTATGGCCTTGATGAAGGAACGTCCCGTTGAGAAGTAGCCATTCTCTTCGATGAATCCCGGAGAAACATCTACCGCCCAGTCATAAGAAGGCTTCTTGTTATCAAGAATCTGGTCGATCCGGGCTATATCCTGCACCACACGTCCCTCCAAGCCTTGGGAGTAGCGCCCGGAAAGCGAAATTCGCCAGAAGAAGTCTTCCAGATATTTTGCACGGTTGCCGGAGGGGTTCTTTTTGTGGTGATAGAAGAAATAGGCAAACGGGATTATCAATGCCGGATAGGGAAGCAAGCGCGATGCCGGTATTCCATAAGCACTCCGGAAGTAATCAATGGCGTGCTTCACCCCGTCCACTACCAGCGGCCAAGTCGCGATGACCTGATTTTTTTCGAGCCGGAGGATCGTCTTCTTCCGGGCATCCTTACCGATGAAAATCGCAACGGCTTGGAGCAGGTTGGATTCGGGAATAGTTTCGTACTCAATTTCCTGCAACTCTTCGATCAGCACTTGGAACCGCTCAGCAAGATCGAATCCCACCACAGGATCATAAGTCTTCGCCACCATTATCTCAAAAGGTGTTAGTGGCTTACCTCCCACGTTGAGACGGGTGAAGATCTCGGTTGCCACGTCGATCGGTGCATCAGTGATCTGCACGGCGGAGAACTGGTAGCTCTCGATCCGATTCTTGTATAGCTTTATCCTCTGCTGGGCCGCTTTCGGAAAAGATGCAAGGTAATCGAACTCACCATGAAGCAGATCTTGAAGCTGGATGAAACTCTCCTCCGGCTTTTCGCGGACATCCAGCAGCACTAAGTCCTCCTCCTCGGTGGCCTCCAGATCCAGCCACATCAGCGAATAGTCGTCGTCGTGCTCGTCACGGTAGATCTTGAGTCCATTGAGTGTGACGAATAGGCTTGTCAGCCGCTGCTGGCCATCAAGTACATACTTCACCGCATTGCCGGGTGGCGTGTCCGGAAGGTCGATGCCCCCCAGGTTTCGGATAGACCGCAACCGCTCCTGGGTGCTCCAGAGTATGAAGGTGCCAATGGGGTAGCCCTTGATGACGCTGTCCAACAACCGGGCGCTCATGGCCTTGGTCCAAACGAAATCTCGTTGAAACTGGGGAATCTTGATCGCGCCGTTGCGGATCTGATCGAAGAGCGACGGAAACGTGACGGATTGGGGTTCGGGAAGGTTCATGACATGACCGAGAAATATTGAAATTAAGGACCGGAAATTCAGTGGCTGACCGACGACTCTTCATGTTCATCCATTTTAGTTCCAGCGAACCGCCCGCTGACGCGGGCATTAGACTTCACTGAAACTCCGCTACGCTTCGTTTTCCAGTATCTCCCGCAGCGCCTCGACCAGCGCCGCGCACTGCTCGTCGGTGCCCACGGTAATCCGCAGGAACTGCTCGATGCGCGGCTGCTTGAAGTGGCGCACGATGATGCTGCGTTGCCGTAGCGCCAGCGCCGACTTTTCGGCATCGTGTTGCGGATGGCGGGCGAAGATGAAGTTGGCCTTTGACGGCAGCACTTCGAAACCCAATGCTTTCAAGTCGCCGATCAGTTTCTCGCGCGTCGCGATCACGGCCTGGCTGGTCTTGTCGAAATACTCGCGGTCTTCAAAGGCTGCCACGGCGCCGGCGATCGCCAGGCGGTCCAGCGGATAGGAGTTGAAACTGTTCTTGACCCGCTCCAGCGCCTCGATCAGGTCGGCGTGACCGATGGCGAAGCCGACCCGCAATCCGGCCAGCGAGCGCGACTTGGACAGGGTTTGCACCACAAGAAGGTTCGGATAGCTGACGGTCAGCGGAATCGCGCTTTCGCCGCCGAAATCGACATAGGCTTCGTCGATCACCACCACCGAATCCCGGTTCGATTGCAACAGGCGTTCGATTTCAGCCAGCGGCACCAGGCAGCCGGTCGGCGCATTCGGATTGGGGAAAATGATGCCGCCGCATTTTTCACCATGGGGCCTGGCGTAGTCGTCGACACGGATCGAAAAATCGCCGGCCAGCGGGATGGTTTCGAAGTCCACCTGGTACAGCCCGCAATACACCGGATAAAAGCTGTAACTGATATCGGGAAACAGGATCGGCCGCGCCTGCTTCAGCAGGGCGAGAAAGGCATGGGCCAGGACTTCGTCCGAACCGTTGCCGACGAAGACATTGCTTGAATCGACGGCGTGATACCTGGCGATGGCGAGCTTGAGCTGCTCCGCGTTCGGATCGGGATAGAGCTTCAGCGATTCCCCGGTGGCGGCGCGGATCGCCTCGAGTACGCGCGGCGAGGGGCCGTACGGGTTCTCGTTGGTGTTGAGTTTCACCAGGTTGGCGAGCTTGGGTTGCTCGCCCGGCACGTAGGGCTTGAGCCCCTTGACGACATCGCTCCAGAAGCGGCTCATGGCTAGGCGGGATGGCAGGTTGGGTGGTGGTGATCGAGGTTCAGCTGCGGCGTGCAGCCGGCTAGGCCGATGGTATCATGCAGGCCTCGACCCTTTGCCTGATCATCACCGCCATGCGGCAAGCCGAAATATCGCGCAATACCCTGGAAACAAAAATCCGCGTCGTCCTCGATCTCGACGGCGCCGGCGTCTCCAGACTCGCCACCGGCATCGGTTTCTTCGACCACATGCTGGACCAGATCGCGCGCCACGGCATGATCGACCTGACGGTCGAGGCGCAGGGCGATCTGCACATCGACGCGCATCACACCATCGAGGATGTCGGCATCACCATCGGTCAGGCTCTGGCCAAGGCCTGGGGCGACAAGAAGGGTCTGCGCCGTTACGGCCATGCCTATGTGCCGCTCGACGAGGCCTTGTCGCGCGTGGTGGTTGACCTTTCGGGGCGCCCGGGCCTGGTCTTCAACGTGCCCTTCACGCGGGCCATGATCGGCGAATTCGATGTCGATCTGGTGCGCGAGTTCTTCCAGGGCCTGGTGAATCATGCCGGGATGACGCTGCACATCGACGCCCTGCGCGGCGACAACTCCCACCACCAGGCCGAGACCGTGTTCAAGGCCTTTGCCCGCGCCTTGCGCATGGCGGTGGAAGTCGACCCGCGTGCCGCCGGCGCCATTCCTTCGACCAAAGGTTCGCTCTGATTCTTCCATGAGCACGGTAGTGGTAGTCGATTACGGCATGGGCAACCTGCGCTCCGTGGCCAAGGCCATCGAGCACGTGACTCCCGAGGCGAATGTCCGCGTCAGCTCCAATGCTGTCGAGATCGCCGCGGCGGACCGCGTCGTCGTACCCGGCCAGGGCGCGATGCCGGACTGCATGCGCGAGCTCGCCGCACGCGGCTTGCGCGAATCGGTGATTCGCGCCGCCGCGGAAAAGCCCTTTCTCGGCATTTGCGTCGGCCTGCAGATGCTGTTCGGCCATGCCGAAGAAGGCGACGTGATGGGCCTCGAAATCCTGCCCGGCCGCGTGCCGCGCTTTCCCGATGCCGCCATGGTGGCGCCCGACGGCACGCGGCTCAAGGTGCCGCACATGGGCTGGAACCAGGTCCAGCAGGCCGAGACCCACGCACTGTGGGACGGCATCGAGGACAACGCACGCTTCTATTTCGTGCATAGCTATTACGTCGAGCCGCAGACCCCCGAGGTGATTGCCGGCTCGACCCACTACGGCATCCCCTTTACCAGCGCAATTGCCCACGCTAACATCTTCGCTGTTCAATTCCACCCGGAAAAAAGTGCTCAGGCCGGGCTGCGACTGCTCGGCAATTTCATGCGCTGGAATCCCTGATCCACGGTCTCCGGTTCTTTCATATCTCCACATCTCCCTATGCTGCTGATACCCGCGATTGATCTCAAGGATGGTCACTGCGTCCGCTTGAAACAGGGCGCAATGGACGATGCCACGGTGTTTTCCGAAGATCCGGCGGCCATGGCCCGGCACTGGATAGACCAGGGCGCGCGCCGCCTGCATCTGGTCGACCTGAATGGCGCCTTTGCCGGCAAGCCGAAGAATGAAGCTGCGATCAAGGCCATTCTCAAGGAAGTCGGCGAAGAAATTCCCGTGCAACTGGGCGGCGGCATTCGCGACCTCGATACCATCGAGCGTTGTCTCGACGATGGCCTCACCTACGTCATCATCGGCACCGCCGCAGTGAAGAACCCGGGCTTTCTGCACGATGCCTGCGGTGCGTTTCCCGGCCACATCATCGTCGGCCTCGATGCCAGGGACGGCAAGGTGGCGGTCGACGGCTGGTCGAAGATGACCGGCCACGACGTGGTCGATCTGGCGAAAAAGTTCGAGGACTATGGCGTCGAGGCCGTGATCTACACCGACATCGGGCGCGACGGCATGCTCTCCGGGGTCAACATCGAGGCCACGGTGAAGCTGGCGCAGGCGCTGCGCATCCCGGTGATCGCCAGCGGCGGCATCGCCAGCATGAAGGATGTCAAGGCGCTCTGCGCAGTGCAGGGCGAGGGCATCTCGGGTGCCATCACCGGCCGTGCGATCTACGAAGGGGCGCTCGATTTCAAGAAGGCCCAGGCCGAGGCGGACAAGCTCTCGAAGCTTTGAGCCATGCTCGCCAAACGCATCATTCCCTGTCTCGACGTCAACGCCGGCCGTGTGGTCAAGGGCGTCAACTTCGTCGAATTGCGCGATGCCGGCGATCCGGTCGAGATTGCGCGTCGCTACGACGAGCAGGGGGCCGATGAAATCACCTTTCTCGACATCACGGCCAGTTCCGACGACCGCGACATCATCCTGCACATCATCGAGGCCGTCGCTTCGCAGGTTTTCATTCCCCTGACCGTGGGCGGCGGCGTGCGCCAGGTCGAGGACGTGCGCCGACTGTTGAATGCCGGTGCCGACAAGGTCAGCATGAATACGGCGGCCGTGACTAACCCGCAACTGGTGGCCGACGCTTCGGCCAGGGTCGGCGCGCAGTGCATCGTGGTGGCTATCGATGCCAAGCAGACGACGCCGGGGCGCTGGGACGTGTTCACCCACGGCGGGCGCAAGAACACCGGGCTCGATGCCATCGAGTGGGCACGCCGGGTGGAGAATCTCGGCGCCGGCGAGATCCTGCTGACCAGCATGGATCGCGACGGCACCAAGGCCGGCTTCGACCTGGCGTTAACGCGCGCCGTCGCCGACGCGGTGGGCATTCCGGTGATCGCCAGCGGTGGCGTCGGTACGCTGCAGCATCTGGCCGACGGTGTCACCGAAGGTCGTGCGGATGCCGTGCTGGCGGCGAGCATTTTTCACTACGGCGAGTACACGGTGCGCCAGGCCAAGGAATACATGCGTAGTCGCGGCATCGAGGTCAGGCTGTGAAGCGGCCCTCCGGCAACCAATGGCTGGACGACCTACTCTGGGACGAGCAGGGCCTGGTGCCCGCAATCGCCCAGGATGCGGTGACCGGCGAGGTGCTGATGTTCGCCTGGATGAATCGCGAATCGCTGGCGCTGACGGCCGCGACCGGCTGTGCCGTCTATTGGTCGCGCTCGCGCGGCCGGCTGTGGCGCAAGGGCGAAGAGTCGGGCCACACCCAGAAGGTGCTGGAATTGCGCGTCGATTGCGACAAGGATGTGGTGTTGTTGAAGATCGAGCAGATTGGCGGCATTGCCTGTCACACCGGTCGGCGCAGCTGTTTTTTCAACCGGCTTGAAACCTCGGGCTGGCAGGATGTCGAGCCCGTCCTCAAGGACCCGAAGGAGATATACAAGTGATAAATCTCGAAGTGATGCACCGCGTCCAGGCCACGCTGCTGGAACGCAAGGGTGCGGCGCCCGATACCTCCTATGTCGCCAGCCTGTATGCCAAGGGTACCGACGCGATCTGCAAGAAGGTGGCCGAGGAAGCGGCCGAGGTTATCATGGCGGCCAAGGACGGCGATCGCCTGCACCTGGTGCGCGAGGTCACCGACCTCTGGTTCCACAGCATGATCCTGCTGACCCAGTTCGGCATCGGCGTCGACGACGTGATGGTCGAGTTTCGCCGGCGCGAGGGGATATCGGGCATCGACGAAAAAAACAGCCGGAGCCCCGAATAATGAGCGATTGCATTTTCTGCAGGATCGCGCGCGGCGAGATTCCAGCGAAAAAGATCTACGAAGACGAGGAAATCTTCGCCTTCCACGACATCAACCCGATTGCGCCGGTGCATTTCATGATCGTGCCCAAGCTGCACATCGCCTCGTTGATGGAGGCCGACATGAGCCATCAGATGGTGCTCGGCCGCATTCTGGCCAAGGCCAACGAGCTGGCCAGGAGCCAGGGGCTCAACGAGGGCTTCCGCACCATCATCAACACCGGGCGGATCGGCCATCAGGAGGTGTATCATCTCCACGTTCATATTCTGGGCGGCCCCGAGCCCCTGGGGTCCATGCTGAAGCGCAAAGCGCCTTGAGAATTCACTGAGCGCGAGGAGAAATCATAATGGGTTCATTCAGTATCTGGCACTGGCTGATCGTCCTGGTCATCGTCATGCTGGTGTTCGGCACCAAGAAGCTGCGCAACATGGGGTCCGACCTCGGTGGTGCGGTGAAGGGCTTCAAGGACGGCATGAAGGAGGCCTCGGCTGACAAACCCGCCGACAAGGCCGAGCCACAGCAGGTTTCCGGCCAAACGATCGACGTCGAGTCGCGGCGGGAGCAGACCAAGACCTGATCTGTTCGGTTGCGTCGTCTGCCGGTTGCTCGCGTAGCCAACGGTCGCCGGCCTGTCTAACATCCCGGGAATTCCAGCACACCCATGTTCGACGTCAGCCTTACCGAGTTGATGATCATTGCCATGGTGGCGCTGGTCGTCATCGGCCCGGAGCGCCTGCCCAAGGTGGCGCGTACCGCGGGACTGTTGCTCGGCCGCTTGCAGCGCTATGTCAGCGACGTGAAATCCGACATCAATCGCGAAATGCAGCTCGACGAGCTGAAAAAGATGCAGCAGGAGATGACCGATCAGGTGAAAGGCCTCGAAGCCTCGGTGACGCATGAGATGCGCGAGGTCGAATCCTCGGTGAACACTGCGATCGCGCCGCTGGCGACTGATACCGCCGTTGCCGGCCCGCAAAGCGGAATCCCCGGCACGCAGAGCGCGCCAGCGCCGACTTCCGAGGCTGTGCCCAGCGCCGACGCTGCGCCGGCCGCTGCCGAAGTGCAGAAGTCCTGATGGCTGAAGATCAGGAGACCTTCCTCTCGCACCTGGTCGAACTGCGCGACCGCCTGATCCGCGTGTTCGTCGCCGTCGGCATTGCTTTCGTGCCGCTGGCTTTCTATGCCCGCGAACTGTATTCGGTACTCGCTGCACCGCTGCTGGCGACCCTGCCCGCCGGTGGCCAGATGATCGCCACGGACGTGGTCGGCGTTTTCCTGGTGCCGATGAAGGTGGCGCTGACGGTGGCTTTCCTCGTCGTCCTGCCTTACGTGCTGTACCAGGTATGGGCCTTCGTCGCCCCGGGCCTTTACGCCCACGAGAAAAAGCTGGCGATGCCGCTGCTGGCCGCGTCGGTGCTGCTGTTCTTCATCGGCATGGCTTTCGCCTATTTTGCCTTTTTCCCGATGGTGTTCGGTTTCATGGCGCAGTTTGCCCCGGAGGGCGTGGCCTGGATGACCGACATCGAGAAGTACTTCTCCTTCGTGCTCACCATGTTCCTTGCATTCGGCGTCACCTTCGAGGTGCCGGTAATCGTCATCGTGCTGGTCAAGATCGGCGTGGTCAGCGTGGCCAAATTGCGCGAGTGGCGGCCCTACGTGATCGTCGGCGCTTTCGTGGTTGGCGCGGTATTCACGCCGCCCGATGTGATTTCGCAATTCATGATGGCGGTGCCGCTGTGGCTGCTCTATGAACTCGGCATCGTCTTGGCCGGCTTCATCGTGCGCCCGGCTGCTGCAGGCGAGTCCGACTACCGGCCGCCGTCCGACGCGGAAATGAACCAGGAGCTTGATCGCGCGGAACAGCAGGCGCGCGACCAGCAGACCTGAGCGCACTCGTGGCGAGGCAGGTTCCGGCGCGGCTTTCCAGTGATGCAGAGGTTCGGGCGCTCGCCGCCTCATCCCTGGTCAAGCTGTTCGACAGTCTCTACGAAGGCGCCGTGGTCATCGATCAGGACGGCCGCATCACCTGGATCAACGACAAGTACAAGGCCTTGATCGGCTGGAACGGCAGCGAGCCGATCGAAGGCCGTGCCATCGAGGAGGTGCTGCCCAACAGCCGTTTGCGCCAGGCGATGGAGACCGGGCAGGCGGACCTGCTCGATGTCCTGACCCTCGGGCGGCGCCAGATGGTGGTGTCGCGCATTCCCCTGCATGGCGAAGCCGGCAACGTGATCGGCGCCCTGGGCGTGATCCTGTACGACCGGCTGCAGGCGCTGAAGCCGATAGTCTCCAAGTTCCAGCGGATGCAGGCGGACCTCGCCACGGTGCGCAAGCAACTCGCGGAGGGACGCCAGGCCAAGTACCGCTTCAGCCAGTTCATCGGCGCCAGCCGCCTGGCGGTGGGCACCAAGGAACTGGCGCGCCGCGCGGCGGAGCGCGAAGGCGCCGTGCTGCTGCTGGGCGAGACGGGCACCGGCAAGGAACTTCTGGCCCACGCGATTCATGCCGCGAGCCGGCGCGCCGAGGGGCCGCTGGTCAGCCTCAATGCCGCGGCGATTCCCGAAGCCTTGCTGGAAGCCGAGTTATTCGGCGTCGAGCCGGGCGCCTATACCGGTGCCGGCACCAAGTCGCGCAGCGGCAAGTTCCAGCTGGCCGATGGCGGCACGCTGTTTCTCGATGAGGTCGGCGACATGCCGCTGGCCCTGCAGCCGAAGTTGCTGCGAGTCCTGCAGGAAGGGGAAGTCGAGCCCCTGGGCGGCAACCAGCTGCGCGCCGTCAATGTCCGCGTGATCGCGGCTACCAGCCGCGATCTCAAGGCCATGGTGGACACGGGAAGTTTTCGCGCCGATTTGTACTACCGGCTGAACGTTTTGCCGATTCGGTTGCCGCCCCTGCGGGAACGGCGCGAAGACATCTCGATGCTGTGCGAAACGCTGCTGGAGCAGATTGTCGAACAGGGCGGCGAAGCCTCCTGCACGTTGGCCGCCGATGGCCTGGCGCGGTTGATAGCCTACGATTGGCCGGGCAACGTGCGCGAACTGCGCAACGTGCTCGAACAGGCGATGGCGCAGTCCGACAGTCGCCGTCTGACCAGCGCCGACTTTCCGATGCTGCCGGAAATTCGGGTGAGTGCTGCCTTCGACCAGGCCGGATCTGCGGCGAATTCGCTGGAGCCGCGCGTGCGTCCTTTGCGCGAGGCGGTTGCGATGGCCGAGCGCCAGGAAATCCTGCGAGCGCTGGAAGCCGCGGGCGGGGTCAAGCTGCATGCGGCGAAGCTGCTGGGAATCAGCCGTGCCCAGCTCTATGAGAAGCTTGCCATCCTTGGCATCCTGTCCCAGGAGACTGACACTTGACGATCTGTCCTGTTTTATGGACACTCTTGAAATTGCAATAAATTCAAACTATTAACGTTGTAAAGTGATTTTGTGTCCGGAAATGCGGACAGTGAGCGTTCAATCAGGATGTCTTGATATCGGTCATATATATGACCTGCCGGTGTTTTATGGGACTGGCACATCTCCTGCATAGGCTAAAGCCGAACCCGTTCGTGCGGGCATCATTTCATCAAAGGAGGACCAGACATGAAATTGAAGACATTGGCTTTTGCATCCCTGGCGACCCTGGCGGTCACGCTGACCGCTCCGGTCAGCGCCCAGGAACTCAAGATCGCCCTGATCGCGGGCAAGACCGGCTTCCTTGAGGCCTACGCCAAGGAGACCGAAACGGGTTTCATGATGGGTCTCGAATACCTGACCGGCGGCAAGATGGAAATCAACGGCCGCAAGATCAAGGTCATCGTCAAGGACGACCAGAACAAGCCTGATGTGGCGAAAGCCGCCTTGGCGGAAGCCTATGCCGATGACAAGGTCGATCTTGCGGTCGGCACCACGTTCTCCGCTGCCGCCTTGGCAATGTTGCCGGTGGCCGAGGAGTACAAGAAGGTACTGATCGTCGAGCCAGCGGTGGCAGACGACATTACCGGCTCGAAATGGAATCGTTATGTCTTCCGCACCGGACGAAGCTCTTCGCAGGATGCAATCGCGGGCGCCTATACCCTGCAGGGGGATGTGACCATTGCCACTCTCGCGCAGGATTACGCCTTTGGCCGAGACGGCATCAAAGCCTACAAGGATGCCTTGGCGAAGGCGAATCCGAAGGCCAGGATCGTGCATGAGGAATACGTGGCGCCTGCAACCACAGACTTTACTGCTGCGGCACAGCGCCTGTTTGACGCACTGAAGGATAAGCCAGGCCGCAAAGTGCTGGTGATGATCTGGGCAGGAGCCCACCCGATGACCAAGATTGCCGACCTGAAGCCTGAGCGCTATGGCATCGAGCTGGCGCCGGGTGGCAACATCCTTCCTGTGATGAAGAACTGGAAGACCTTTACCGGCGTCGAAGGCAGCATTTATTATTACTACGCGTTTCCGAAGAACAAGATCAACGATTGGTTCGTCGCGGAACATCAGAAGCGTTTCAAATCGCCGCCGGATTTCTTTACCGCTGGCGGTTTTGCCGCGGCCAGTGCGGTCGTGGGCGCCCTGACCAAGGCTGGCTCCAGCGATACCGAAAAGCTGATTGCGGCCATGGAAGGGATGGATTTCGAGACGCCGAAGGGCAAGATGACTTTCCGCAAGGATGATCATCAAGCCATGCAGTCGATGTTTCATTTCCGCATCAAGAAGGCACAGGCCAACGAATGGGACCTGCTGGAACTGGTGCGGGATATCCCGGCCAGCGACCTTTCGGTGCCGATCAAGAACAAGCGCTGAGACTCTTCCCCGGGGCGGGCTGGCCTCCGCCGGGCAGCACGGGCGGCCGGAGTCGGTTTGCTCCGGTCCGTGTCCGCGGGCTGCCACGACCGCCCCGATGAATTCATTTCCATGAACAACGAACACCCTGTCCTGTCGACGCATGGCCTCAGCATCCGCTTCGGCGGCCATGTTGCGGTCAACAATGTGAGCTGCGAATTCCGGCCCGGGACCCTGACCGCGATCGTCGGGCCCAATGGCGCCGGCAAGACGACCTACTTCAACCTGATGTCGGGGCAATTGCCGCCGACCTCCGGCACGGTGCGCCTGTATGGCGAAGACGTTACCCACCTGGGCGCGCCGCAGCGGACCAAGCGCGGCATCGGCCGCGCCTTCCAGCTGACCAACCTGTTTCCCAACCTGACCGTGCTCGAAAACGTGCGCCTGGCGGTGCAAAGCCGCGCCGGGCTCGGTTTGAACATGATCTCGATGTGGGCCGGCCATGTCGAACTGATCGAGAAGGCGGACCATTTCCTGCATGTCACTGCGCTGACCGAGCGCCACCATGAACTCGCTTCCGCCCTGCCCCACGGCGACAAGCGCAAGCTCGAAATCGCGATCCTGTTGGCGCTCGAACCGGACATTTTCATGTTCGACGAACCCACGGCCGGCATGAGTGTAGACGAAGTGCCGGTGGTGCTCGACCTGATCCGCCACATCAAGGCGCAGAACGACAAGACCATCCTGCTGGTGGAGCACAAGATGGACGTGGTGCGTTCGCTGGCCGATCGCATCGTCGTCCTGCACAACGGTTACCTGGTGGCCGACGGCGACCCGGCCGAAGTCATGGCCTCGCCCATCGTGCAGGAAGCCTATCTGGGCACCGGGATGGCAGATCATGTGTGAGCTTTTCCCCCATCCCCTTTTCCGAGAAAAGGGGCGATCACGGTTCAGCAACGGTCTTTGCAACACCGCTGCTTCCGATCTGCTGACTTCATGGCGCCTTCGGGCGGTCGGGCGGCGCCATGTCTGAGTTGTTGCTGCAACTGGAAGGAGTACATACCCACATCGGCCAGTACCACATCCTGCAGGGTGTCGATCTGGTGGTGCCCAGGGGTGGCATCACCGTGCTGCTGGGGCGCAATGGCGCCGGCAAGACCACCACGCTGCGCACCATCATGGGCCTCTGGCACGCCTCGCGCGGCAGCGTGCGTTTCGCTGGTGGCGACATCACGCAGAGTCCGACGCCGGAGATTGCCAGTGCCGGCATCGCTTACGTGCCGGAGAGCATGGGCATCTTCTCCGACCTGACGGTGCGTGAAAACCTGTTTCTGGCGGCGCGCGGCGCCAGCAGCGTGGACCGGATGGACGAGGCGCGCCTGGAATGGATTTTCGGCTTCTTCGGCGCCCTGAAGAAATTCTGGAACCAGCCCGCGGGTACCCTGTCCGGTGGCCAGAAGCAGATGGTGGCAATCGCCCGCGCCATCGTCGAGCCAAGAAAGCTGCTGCTGATCGACGAACCGACCAAGGGCCTGGCACCGGCCATCATCCAGGGCATGATCGCGGCCTTCCGCGAACTCAAGCAGACCGAGACCATCCTGCTGGTGGAGCAGAACTTCAGCTTCGTCAGCGCGCTGGGCGACACGGTAGCAGTGATGGACGGCGGGCGCATCGTGCATTCCGGCGCGATGGCCGAACTGGTCGAGGACAGGGACTTGCAGCACAAGCTGCTGGGCCTCTCGCTCGATACTCACCAATAGGGATTTGCAAGCATGACGACCATGGCGCCTGTTGCAACACCGGACACCGCCCTGCCCAGGGTCCGGGTGGATATGCTGCCGCTGCTGCTGGTGCCGCTGCTGGCGCTGGCGATGCTGCCGCTGGTCGGCAGCTTCCCGACCTGGGTGACGCTGACCGTGGCGGGGCTGGCGATGGGCATGATGGTGTTCATGATGGCCAGCGGCCTGACGCTGATCTTCGGCCTGATGGACGTGCTCAACTTCGGCCATGGCGCTTTCGTCTCGGTCGGCGCCTTCACCGCGACACTGGTGCTGCTGCCGATGAAGGGCTGGGTCGAGGCCGACTCGATCCTGATGAACCTGTCCGTGGTCGGGCTCGCCATCGTGCTGGCGATGCTGGTCACCGGGATTTTGGGCTGGGCCTTCGAGCGCATCATCATCCGCCCGGTGTACGGCCTGCACCTGAAGCAGATCCTGATCACCATGGGCGGCATGATCGTCGCCGAGCAGCTGATCCACGTCATCTGGGGTGCCGAGCAGATTCCGCTGCAACTGCCGACCACCTTCCGCGGCGCCTTCATCTTCGGCGATGCGGCGCTGGAAAAATACCGCCTGATCGCAGTCGGTGTCGGGCTCACGGTGTTCGTCACCATGTTCCTGGTGCTCAACCGGACCAAAGTCGGCCTGCTGATCCGCGCCGGCGTCGAGAACGGCGAAATGGTCGAGGCGCTGGGCTATCGCATCCGGCGCCTGTTCGTCGGCGTCTTCATGGCTGGTTCGGCGCTGGCCGGCCTCGGCGGCGTGATGTGGGGTCTCTACAAGGAAACCCTGACCGCGGCGATCGGCGGCGAGATCACGGTGCTGGTGTTCATCGTCATCATCATCGGCGGCCTCGGCTCGGTCGGCGGCTGCTTCATCGGTGCCATGCTGGTTGCATTGGTGGCGAACTATGCCGGCTTCCTGGCGCCAAAAGTGGCGCTGGTGTCGGACATCCTGCTGATGGTCACGGTACTGCTGTGGCGGCCGCAGGGCCTCTATCCCGTGGCCAGGCGCTGATCATGCTCAGGATCCTGCTTTCCGGTGACTTGCCGCGCAGCCGTCTGCTCTCGGCGCTGCTGCTCGTGGTGTTGTTCGGCCTCGCGCTGGCGCCCTTCCTGTTTCCCGGCGCGCGCTCGATGAATGTCGCGGCCACCATCTGCGTATTCATCGTGCTGGTCGCCTCGTATGACCTGCTGCTGGGTTACACCGGTATCGTTTCCTTCGCCCACACCATGTTCTACGGCATCGGCGCCTATGGCGTCGGCCTCGCCCTGCACGCCATGGGGCCGAGCTGGTGGGCGATCTTGGTCGGCACGGCGGGCGCGCTCGCGCTGTCGCTGGTGCTGGCACTGGTCATCGGCCTGTTTTCCCTGCGCGTGCGGGCCATTTTCTACGCCATGATCACGCTGGCCGTGGCGTCCGCTTTCGCCGTCCTGGCGTCGCAGCTGTCCGATCTCACCGGCGGCGAGGACGGCCGCACCTTCAGGGTGCCGGAGCTCCTGCAGCCGGGCTTCTACCTGATCGATGGCGACATCCTCGGACGCGCCATCGACGGCAAGCTGATCACCTACTACCTGGTGTTCTTTTCCGCGCTGGGGCTGTTCCTGTCCATGCTGCGCATCGTCAATTCGCCCTTCGGCCGCGTGTTGCAGGCCATCCGCGAAAACGATTTCCGCGCCGAGGCGCTCGGCTACCGCACCGTCATTTACCGCACCCTGGCCAACTGCCTCGGCGCGCTGATCGCGACGCTGGCCGGCGTGCTGATGGCGCTCTGGCTGCGCTACGTCGGGCCGAAGACCATGCTCTCCTTCGAGGTCATGACCGACATCCTGCTGATCGTGGTGATCGGCGGCATGGGCACCGTTTATGGCGCGGTGATCGGCTCGGCGCTGTTCATCCTGATGCAGAACTATCTGCAGGTGCTGATGAAGGAAACCTCCGCGGCACTGGTCGGCGTGCCCCTGCTGGCCAACCTGTTCCATCCCGATCGCTGGCTCCTGTGGCTGGGCGTGCTGTTCGTGCTTTCGGTGTATTTCTTCCCCACCGGCATCGTCGGCCGCCTGCGCAGCAAGGCTCTGCTGCGGAGGAGGGAATGAGCCTGGTACGGGTCGAGCGCGACGCTGCGGTGGCGCGCGTGGTTCTGCAGCGCACGGGCATGCACAACGCGCTGGTGCCCGAACTGCTGGTCGACTTGCTTGCCGCGCTGGCCGACTTGCAGCACGATGCCTCCTGCCGCGCCGTGGTGCTCGCCGCCGACGGTCCGGCCTTCTCGATCGGCGGCGACATGCGTCGCTTCCGCCGCGAGCGCGAACGCGGCGAATTGCGCGCCTATGGCGATGCGCTGGTCGGTCAGCTCAATGAGACCATCCTGGCGCTGATCGACCTGCCGCAACCCGTGGTGGCGGCGGTGCACGGCATCGTCACCGGCGGCGCTATCGGCCTGGTACTCGCGGCCGACATCGTGATGATTGCGCCGCAGTCGGTGTTCAAGGCGCATTACGCCACCGCCGGCTTCGGCCCGGACGGCGGCTGGACCGCGCTGGTGAGCCGGCTTGCCGGGCGCCGCCGGGCGGCGACCGCGCTGTTGCTCAACCGCAGCATCCGCGCCGAGGAGGCCGTGGCCTGGGGTCTGGCCAGCGAGGTGGTGGCCGCCGAGAAATTGCAGGCGTCCGCTACCGCCGCCGCGAGCAAGATCGCGGCCTATCCGCTGGGCACCATGCGCACGGCCAAGCGTCTGCTGTGGGGCGATCGCGAGCAACTTGCCGCCGACCTCGCCGCCGAGCGTGCCCGCTTCGTCGAACTGATTGCGGCGCCGGAGGCGCTGGCGGGTGTCGATGCCTTCCTGCGCGACTTCGACAGCTATCCGGATTTCAAGGATGAGGAGAACGCCAAATGTTGATACCCGACTGGCTGGTCAAGCATTCCGCGCAATTCCCGCAGCAGGTCGCCCTGGTCGACCTGCACGGCAAGCGATCGGTCACCTACGCCCAGCTCAACGAGCGCGCCAGCCGCTGCGCCGAGTTCATGCGCGAGCGCTGGCAGATTCGGCCCGGCGATCGCGTCGCGGTGCTGGCGCACAGTTCCTCCGATTACGTCGAGCTGCTCTACGGCTGCGGCAAGCTCGGCGCCATCATGGTCTGTCTCAACTGGCGCCTGGCGGTGCCGGAACTCGCCGGCATCCTGGCCGATGCCGAACCGGCGGCCATCGTCTGGGGCGAGGAATTCGAGCAGGCCGGGCTTGAACTTGCGGCGGCCGCCAGGCTGACGCGGCAAATGGTCATCGGCGCGCCCCGCGGCGAGATAGCCGGCTACGAAGCGGCGCTGGCGGCAATGTCGGGCGCGAGCATCGAAATGCCCTGGCGCCGCCACGAAGACATCTGGTACCTGCTGTACACGGCCGGCACCACGGGACTGCCCAAGGGCGTGCCGCAGACCTGGGGCATGGCCTTCACCAATGCGGTCAACGGCATGCTCGCCGTCGGTTTGCGGCGCGAAGACAAGCTGCTGTCGGTGCTGCCCTACTTCCACACCGGCGGCCTCAATCTCTACATGAACCCGATGATCATGGTCGGCGGCACCACGCTGATCATGCGCCAGTTCGACGTGGACCAGACCATGGACCTGCTCGAGCGCGAGGCGACGCTGATGTTCGGCGTGCCGGCGATCTACCTGTTCTTGAGCCAGCATAGCCGTTTCGCCAGCGCCGACTTTTCGCGGGTGCGCAACTGGGCCTGCGGCGGCGCCCCGATTCCGCGCACGCTGCTGGAGCAATACCTGGCCAAGGGCGTCACCATCTGCTTCGGTTTCGGCATGACCGAGACCGGTCCGACCGTGTTCCTCACCGACGAGGCGACGGCGCGCAGGAAGGTCGGCACGGTGGGCAAGCCGGTGATGTATGTCGAGGGCAAGGTGGTCGATACGCAAACCCGCCAGCGTCTCGGCGCCAACCAGCGCGGCGAACTGCTGCTGCGCGGTCCCGGGCTGACACCGGGCTACTGGCACAAGCCGGAGGCGAGCGCCAAGGCCTATGAGGACGGCTGGCTATGCACCGGCGATATCGCCTATTTCGACGAGGAGGGCGATTACTACATCGTCGATCGCTCCAAGGACATGTACATCTCGGGCGGGGAGAACGTCTATCCGGCCGAGGTGGAAAACGTCATCTTCCAGATGGACGGCGTCGCCGAGGCGGCGGTGATCGGCGTCCATGACGACAAGTGGGGCGAGGTGGGCAAGGCCATCGTCGCCTTGAAGCCGGGCGTGACGGTGACCGCCGAAGAGGTGGTCGCTCACTGCAAGGCCAGGCTGGCCGGCTTCAAGGCGCCGAAACATGTGGTGTTCGTCGCTGCCGTGGCGCGCAATGCCGCCGGCAAGCTGGACAAGCCGACGCTGCGCAAACAGTTCGGCGATGTTGCCCAATGAGCAGTTACCAGCGCGTTCTGCTGCAAACCGATTTCGACCGCTTTGCCAGGCTCACCGGCGACGACAATCCGATCCATTGCGATCCGGCATTCGCCGCGAAGAGCCATTTCGGCGCGACCGTCGCCCACGGCATGCTGCTCTATAGCTGCATCTGCAAGGCGCTGACGGAGCAGATCGGTCCGGGCGTGGTGCAGCTCGAACAGACGCTGATGTTTCCCAATCCGACCTATGTCGGCGATCGGCTTCACATCGGCTTGCAGGTCGAGGTCGACACCGGCGGTCTGCTCGACATCGCCACCGACGTCACGAAAATCGGCGCTGGTGACACGCCGATTCCGACCGCAACCGGGCGCTGCCGCGTCGTTGCACCCGATGCCGCCTTGCCTGCGCTGCTTCCTGCGGAGTACCGGGCAGAGCAGGGCGATGCCGAACTCCATGGTCTGCGTCCCGGCATGAGCGTCAGCAGCACCCGCACGTTCGACATCGCCGACCTCGACGAATACGGCGATCTGAGCGGCGACCGCAACCCGATTTTCCGCGACGACGTGGAAGCGCGGATACGCGGCTTCAGGTCCCGCATCGTGCCCTGGCCACTGCTGGCCGGCATGTTCTCCGACCTGCTCGGCACGCGCCTGCCGGGGCGCGGCACGGGCTGGATGAAGCAATGGCTGCGCTATCCCTCGATCGCCCATCCGGGCGAGGCGCTGACGGCCACCGTTGCGATCACGCGCCTGCGTGCGGACAAGGAGCTGGTCGATCTGGCGACCCGGGTCAGCACCGCGGACGGCCGCGTGGTCTGCGATGGCGAGGCCCTGGTGCTGGTCAGGAATCTGGAAAACAAGCTGGCAAACAAGTCGGGTCGGGAATTCGCATGAACGACATCGGCATCCTTGGTTACGGCCTGTATCTGCCGGCGCAACACATGAGCGCCGCCGACATCGCCGCAGCGACCGGGGGCCGCTGGTCGGCGGTGGCGGTACGCGACAAGCTGGGTATCGTGCGCAAGACCATTCCCGGCGGCGAGGACGGCACCCAGGAGATGGGTGTCCGCGCGGCGCTGGATGCGCTGGCGCGCTGCGGCCTCGACCCGATGGAAATCGACCTGATCCTGTGCATGGGCGAGGAATGGAAGGAATACCCGCTGACCACCTCGGCGATCCACATCCAGGAACGGATCGGCGCGCGCCGCGCCTGGGGCATCGATCTTCAGCAACGCTGCAACACCACGCTGGCGGCGATCAAGATCGCCAGGGACATGATGATCGCCGACCCGGAGATCGCCACCGTGCTGATCGTCGGCGGCTATCGCAATGGCGACCTGATCGACTACACCGATCCCGACGTCTCCTTCATGTACGACCTGGCGGCGGCCGGCGGCGCGCTGATTCTCCGGCGCGGCTTGGGCCGCAACCTCGTGCTCGGCAGCCACATCATCACCGACGGTTCGTTCTCGCGCGACACCGGCGTGCGCTATGGCGGTATCGTGCAGCCGATCGAGTCGCTGCCGGAGGAAACGCTGAACGAGTTGCGCGTCCGCGGCAACCGCAGCCTCGCCGTGTTCGACCCCGAGCACATGAAGGCGGGACTCAATGCGGTCTCCATGTCCAACTGGCTGACCTGCATCGACCGGGCCCTGGAAAAGAGCGGGGCGACGCGCGCCGACATCGATTTTCTGAATGTGCTGCACTTCAAGCGCTCGATGCATGCGGAACTGCTGGAAACCCTGGGCCTTGAGACCGAGCAATCGGTGTACCTGGAAGACTACGGCCATGCCGGGCAGGTGGACTTCATGGTTTCCCTGCATGAGGGACTGCGCCAGGGGCGCCTGAAGGATGGCGACCTGATGGTGGCGATCGCCGCTGGCATCGGTTACGTCTGGGGTGCGACGGTGGTACGCTGGGGTCCGGCGGAGTTCAGCCCTCGTTGAATCCGAAGCGCGCGACGAACTCTTCGGGATTGAGTGCCGGGCCCTTGAAATCGGCCTGCATGTAGTCGCAGCCGAGTTCCTTGAGGCTGGCCGCTGCCGCGTCATCGGCGACACCGACGGCGACCACGGCAAACCGCAGGTGATGGGCGAGTTCGATCATGGAGCGCAGAATATGGTTGGACTTGGAGGTTCCCGCCAGGTTGCCCGCGGCCGAAACGTCGATCTTGATTTCCTGAAACGGCATGTTCGCCAGGCGGAACAGCGACGGGATGGTCATGCCCGGGTCGTCGATCGACAGCTTGACGCCCAGGTCCTTCAGCCGGCCGAGCGTCTCCCGCGCCACCGGCTCGGTCCATAACACCGATGTCTCCCCGATGCCCAGGATCAGTGTTCCCGGGCGGCGGCTCCAGGTGCCGAGTGCGCGTTCGATGACATCCAGCAGTTCCGTCTGGCGCAGGGCGCGGGCCGGGAGTTTGATGCAAATCCGCAAATCGAGTCCGGCGCTGTAACGGAACTCCGACACGTTGCGCAGCGCCCGGTTCAGGATCGACGAGAGCAGGTCTGTCACCAGATCGGCGGAGTCCGCGGCGGCAAATGCATGCTCGGCGGAAATCAGGCCGAGTTTCGGATCGCGCCAGCGCAACAGTCCTTCGGCCCCCATGACCTGGCCGAGGCGCAGGTCGTATTGCGGCTGAAAGACCAGTTCCAGCGCATCTTCCGAGACCGCCGTGCGCAGCCGGTTTTCATAAAGGAGCTTCGATTCCGCCGAGTTGTCCCGGTCTTCCGCGTAATCGGCGATGCGGCCCGGCAGGTTGCGGGCCAGGGTGCAGGCGCTCTTGGCCCGTTGCAGCAGGACTTCCGCACTATCGCCGTGTTCCGGGCACATCGCAATCCCGATCACGGGACTGGCATAGATTTCCTCTTCGCCGATCCAGAACGGAGCGTTGAGGGCGCGCAGGGATTTCTTGGCCGCCAGCAATGCCACGGCGGGTCCCTCAACGGTGGACAGAATGCAGGCGAAATCGTCCCGCCCCATTTCGCCGACAAAGTCGCCCGGGCGCAGTACTTCGGCACAGAGCAGTAAACCTACGCGGCCGCGCACCGCGTCGCCGATGTGGTAACCCCAAACCGCGTCGATGCGGCTGATCACGCCGGAATCGATGACAAGCACGGCGAGCGTCCTGCCGTCGCTTCGTCTGGCCTCGACCTTGTCGCGCAACAGTTCCAGGCTGCGGATGGCGTCGGTAGCGAAGGGGGCGGACAGTTCTGCGACGGGCCCGGCGGAGTCCTCCATGGTCAAAGGAACAACTCGCGCGGATCGATCTTGACCGAGTTGTACTCCAGCGAGCGCTGGATCCGATAGGGTTCGTCGGCCCTGACCTTGGGCTCCTTCATCAGGTCGAGCATCTTGTAGGGCACCATGGTTTTGCCATTGGCATCCTGGACCACCATGATGCGGGGTTGCATGCGGCGCACCATGTTCTGCGCAATCACGATGGCGACCTCGCCGCTGTTCAGTTCGACCACGCTGCCAACCGGGAAAACGCCGATGCACTGGATGAATTGTTCGACCAGTGCCGGGTGAAATCCCTTGCCACGTTCCTTGTAAATCAGACTGAGCGCATTTGCCGGCGAGAGATTTTCCCCGAACGGCCTCGGTGCGGTGAGGGTATCGAAGCTATCCACGATGCCGGCGATCAGACCGGAAATTGCAATCGCGCTGCCGCGCAATCCGCGCGGATAACCGGTGCCGTCGAAACGCTCGTGATGCAGGGAGGCCAGGCCGGGCAGTTCCTGGGGAAGTCCGGGCGTATCGCTGAGAATCCGCACCGAGTGGTTGACATGGGTGCGATAAAGCTCGCGCTCGGCATCGTTTGCGGGTCCGCGCGTGGCGAGTTCGCTGGGCAGCTTGAGCTTGCCCACGTCCTGCAGCAATCCCAGCATGCCGAGGAGTTGAATGCGGTCCGGCGGCAACTGGAGGAAGCGCCCGAAGATGGCCATCATGACCGAAATTCCGACGGCGCGGCTCAGGGTCGCGCCGCCTTTCTCCTGCAGCTTGATCAGCAGCGCCATTGCGTCCGGGTTGCGCACCACGCTCTCGGTAATCTGTGCGGCGGCCTCGTGCGACCGGGTGCTGTCGATGGCATTGCCGATTTCCACGGCTTTCGACAGTTCATTGACGACCACGGTCGTCTTGGCAAGCGCGTTGCGGGCATGCGGCAGTTCAACCTCGACGCTCGCGGCTTCCTTGTAGATCGTGGTGCCGCGAACCTTCGCCAGATCCTCGGCGGTGACCCGGCCCGGATCCTGCCGTTCCGCTTTCTCCGGATCGATGAACACATGCTTGCAATACTTTTTCAGGACATCGATCTGCTTGTCGCTTTTGAGGACGAAGCCCTGAAAGACGAACGGAGTCTCTGTCCATGGCCTGTCGAGCTTGGAGATGTACACTCCGAACGTCAGTTCATCGACGGAAATTTGCCTGAGTTCCATTTGGATATTTTATATCTTGCACAAACAAAAAAGTTGCCTCATCCCGCTCAAAAACCGTCGGGAATTTTTGTTTGCGGCTTTCAGGACGTGCTCGCGGTCGCATGCCACAGCCGCAGCTTGTCCAGCGAAACGCGATCGGCTTCGGGCAGAACCATCCGCGCGCCGTCGAAGTTCTCGTTGATGGTGTAGTCGCTGACCGTGATGACGGTGGGGATTCCTGCGGTCAGGGCAGCGGTCAGGCCATGGGCGGAGTCCTCGACGGCGAGGCAGTCGCGCGGCGGAAGATTGAGTTGCTTGAGCGTCCAAAGGTAGATGTCCGGCGCCGGCTTCTTGGCCGCGGCGACGGTTCCGGAGGCGATGGCATCGAACCAGGTATCGGCGTTCGGACCGAGATTGGCGCGCAGCAGTCCCACCACGTTCTCCAGTTTGGAACTCGATGCGATCGCCAGGCGCACGCCATCCGTGCGTGCATCGCAGATCAGCTGGCCGATGTCCTCGCGCAGCGGAATCGCGCCGGCAGCCAGCAGGCGCTGGTAATTGCGCGTCTTGATGTCGTGCATTCGATGGCACAATTCGTCGAAGCCCGGTCGCGCTGATGTGGCCGGGTCGAAATGCTCCGCATAGTAGCGAATCCGTTCGAGGCCTCCGGTCACATTCAGCAAGCTGCCGTAGAAGGCCTCATCCCAGTGCCAGGACAGCCCCACCTCGGCAAAGGCGGCATTGAACGCCGGGCGATGGCCATCGCGCTCGGTGTTGGCAAGAGTTCCGTCGACGTCAAAAATGAGCGCGCGCAAAGCCATAACGAGTCACCCTTAGACAAGGCATAAAGTATAAAGACTAGCCGATTTTTAGCTTTGGAGAAAACCTGCCCGCGCATATATTTGTTCGGCCGGGGGTCGCGCCGGTTTTTCAAGGTGGCAGAGGATGATAAAGTGCACAAATGAGCATAAGCGTTTCGCTAATGCTCTTGTTGCAGCACACAGTAACTGGAGACCCCGCGCACGTGAAACCGACGAACATCGGCGTCCACGACTATTTTCACAAGGTCGTGGATTGTCAGTGGGCTTGTCCGGCCCATACCCCCGTTCCCGAGTACATCCGTCTGATTGCCGCCGGCCGTTACTCGGACGCCTACATGATCAACTGGCGCTCGAATGTGTTCCCCGGGATCCTCGGCCGCGTCTGCGACCGTCCCTGTGAGCCGGCCTGCCGGCGCGGCCGGGTGGACAAGGAACCGGTTGCCATCTGCCGGCTCAAGCGCGTCTGCGCCGACCTCAAGGACGATATCGCGGAGCGCCTGCCGCGCGCGCCGGCGCAGAAGAATGGCAAGCGCATCGCCTGCGTCGGCGCCGGACCGGCTTCGCTGACCGTGGCGCGCGACTTGGCCGTGCTCGGCTACCAGGTCACGGTATTCGACAGCGGGGCCTCCCCCGGCGGCATGATGCGCAGCCAGATCCCGAAGTTTCGCCTGCCCGACAGCGTGATCGACGAAGAGTGCGGCTACATCACCGGCCTTGGCGTCGAGACGCGCTACAACCAGTGGGTCGGCAGCCTCAAGGAACTGCTGGCCGGCGACTGGGACGCGATCTTCGTCGGCACCGGCGCGCCGCGCGGGCGCGATGCGCCGATCCCGGGCCGCCAGGAAGCCGCCAAGTACATCCATATCGGCATCGACTGGCTGGCCAACGTGGCCTTCGGTCACACCACCAGCATTTCGAAGCGCGTGATCGTCCTCGGCGGCGGCAACACGGCGATGGACTGCTGCCGCTCGGCGCGCCGCCTCGGTGGCGAGGACGTCAAGGTGATCGTGCGCAGCGGCTTCGAGGAAATGAAGGCCTCGCCCTGGGAGAAGGAGGAGGCCATCCACGAAGGCATTCCCATCCTCAACATGCGCGTCCCCAAGGAGTTTCGCCATGACAACGGCAGGCTGACGGGAGTGCTGTTCGAGATCGTGCGCGCCGAATACGACGCCAGGGGCCGGCGCAGCCTGATCCCGACCGGCGAGCCCGACGAGTTTCACGCCTGCGACGAAGTCCTGGTGGCCATCGGCCAGGAGAATGCCTTCCCCTGGATCGAGAAGGACATCGGGCTCGAGTTCGACAAGTGGGACATGCCGGTACTCAACCAGGCCACCCTGCAATCCACGCTGCCAAACGTCTTCTTCGGCGGCGATGCGGCACTGGGACCGAAGAACATCATCACGGCCGCGGCTCAGGGCCACCAAGCGGCGATCTCCATCGATCTGTTCTGCCGCGGCAAGAACCTGCTCGAACGTCCACCTCCCATGGTGAATCTCGTGAGCCAGAAGATGGGTATTCACGAGTGGAGCTACGACAACCAGGTATCCGAGGAAGAGCGCAAGAAGGTGCCGGTCAAGGCGCTGGAAAAGACCCTCAAGGACATCAAGCTCGAACTCGAACTGGGTTTCGATCCCTTCATGGCCTGCGCCGAGGCCGAGCGCTGCCTCAACTGCGACATCGAGACGGTATTCACGGGCAAGACCTGCATCGAATGCGATGCCTGCGTCGACATCTGCCCGACCGAATGCATCACCTTTACCGCCAACGGCGAGGAGGACGACTTGCGCGGCCGGCTCAAGGCGCCGGCGAAGAACGCCGATCAGGCGCTGTATGTTTCGGACCTGCTGAAGACCGGGCGGGTCATGGTCAAGGACGAGAACATCTGCCTGCATTGCGGCATGTGCGCCGAACGTTGTCCGACCGGCGCCTGGGACATGCAGAAATTCTTCCTGCAGTGCGCGGAAGCAGGGACGGAGGTACCAAAGACATGAGCACCACAAAATCCATCCAGAGCTGCAACGATTTCGTCATCAAATTTGCCAACGTCAATGGTTCCGGTTCGGCGTCGGCCAACGAGCTTTTTGCGCGCGCCATCATGCGCATGGGCGTGCCGGTGGCACCGCGCAACATCTTTCCGTCGAATATCCAGGGCATGCCCACCTGGTATGAGATGCGCGTCTCGGGCGCCGGCTGGCTCGGCCGTCGCGGCGGCTGCGACCTGATGGTGGCGATGAATCCGCAGACCTGGGATCGCGACATCGCGGAGATCGAGCCGGGCGGCTATCTGTTCTACGACTCGACCAAGGTGCTGCCGCGCTCGCGCTTTCGCGAGGACATCACGGTGCTGGGCATTCCCCTGACCGAAATCTGCAACCGTGAATACACCGATCCGCGCCAGCGGCAACTGTTCAAGAACATCATGTACGTCGGCGCGCTTACCGCACTGCTGGGCATGGACTTCGCCGTGGTCGAGAAACTGATTGCCGATCAGTACCGGGGCAAGGACAAGTTGATCGGTGCCAACGTCAATGCCCTCAAACTGGGTCATGACCATGCCCAGGCGAATCTTTCCTGTCCCATCGGCCTGCGCGTGGAGCGTGCCGATGGCGTCGGCGAGAAGATTTTCATCAACGGCAACGACGCTTGCGGGCTGGGCGCCGTTTATGGCGGTGCAACCGTCGCCGCCTGGTATCCGATCACCCCCTCGACTTCGGTGATCGAGGCCTTCGGCGGCTATTGCCGCAAGTACCGCACCGATCCGGACAACGGCATGGCCCGCTACGCGATCGTCCAGGCCGAGGACGAACTGGCCTCGATCGGCATGGTGATCGGTGCCGCATGGAATGGTTCGCGCGCGTTTACCGCGACTTCGGGCCCCGGCATTTCGCTGATGCAGGAATTCTTCGGCCTGGCCTATTTCGCCGAAGTGCCGGCGGTGATTTTCGACGTGCAGCGTGGCGGTCCCTCGACCGGCATGCCGACCCGCACCCAGCAGTCCGACCTGATTTCCTGCGCCTACGCGTCCCACGGCGACACCAAGCATGTGCTGCTGTTTCCCGAGGATCCCTACGAGTGCTTCACGCTCGGTGCGCAGGCCTTCGACCTGGCGGAACGTTTGCAGACCCCGGTCTTCGTCCTGCTCGATCTCGACATCGGCATGAACGACCGGCTGTGCCGGCCCTTCGACTGGGACGACCAGCGCCGCTACGATCGCGGCAAGGTGATGAAGGCCGAGGAACTGGAGGCGGGCAAGAATTTCGGCCGCTACCTCGACGTCGATGGCGACGGCATACCCTGGCGCACGATTCCCGGCACGCATCCGAGCAAGGGCGCCTTCTTCAGCCGCGGTACCACGCGCAATGCCTATGCCAAGTACAGCGAGGCGGGAACCGACTACGTGTACAACATGGAGCGCCTGCGGCACAAGCTTGAAACGGCCAAGAAGCTGTTGCCGATGCCCGTGGTGCAGCGCGCTTCGCAGCCGAGCCGCTTCGGCGCGATCTACTACGGCTCGACCAGTCCGGCCATGGCCGAGGCGTTTTCCCTGCTCGAAGCGCAGGGCGTTCATGTCGATATCATGCGGGTGCGCGGCTTCCCGTTTGCCGACGAGGTGATCGATTTCATCGACGAACATGACTGCGTTTTCGTCGTCGAGCAGAACGAGAGCGGCCAGTTGCGCATGCTGCTGATGAACGAAGGCGAGGTCGATCCGAAGCGCCTGGTCCGCGTGCTGCATTACGACGGCACGCCGATCACCGCCCGCTTCATTGCCGGCCGGATCGCCGATGCACTGTCGGAACACAAGGTGACTCCCATTCGCAAACAGGTGGCCTCATGACCTATCTCGCCAAACCCAGACTGCTGCGCGCCGATGCGCCGCGCAATACCCTCGGCTATACCCGGCGCGACTATGAAGGCGCGATTTCGACGCTGTGTGCCGGCTGCGGCCACGACTCGATCAGCGCCGCCGTGGTGCAGGCCTGCTTCGACCTCGACATCGAGCCGCACAAGGTGGCCAAGCTGTCCGGCATCGGCTGTTCGTCGAAGACGCCGGATTATTTCCTCGGCGCCTCGCACGGATTCAACACCACCCACGGCCGCATGCCTTCGGTACTGACCGGCGCCGCGCTGGCCAACCGCGACCTGACCTACCTCGGCGTCTCCGGCGACGGCGATTCGGCCTCGATCGGCATCGGCCAGTTCGCCCACGCCATGCGTCGCGGCGTGAACATGACCTACATCGTCGAGAACAACGGCGTCTATGGCCTGACCAAGGGCCAGTTCTCGGCCACCGCCGACAAGGGATCGAAGAGCAAGCGCGGCGTGGTAAACAACGACACGCCGATCGATCTGGTCGCCCTGGCTCTGCAACTCGGCGCCAGTTATGTCGCGCGCAGTTTCTCCGGCGACAAGGAGCAGCTGATACCCCTGATCAAGGGCGCCCTGCGCCACCGCGGCCCCGCCTTCATCGACGTCGTCAGCCCCTGCGTGACGTTCAACAACCATGCCGGATCGACCAAGAGCTACGACTACGTGCGCGAGCACAACGATGCGGTTAACCGGCTCGACGTGATCCTGCCGCGCGACCAGATCAGCGCCTCCTATCCGCCGGGCTCGCTGCGGCGCATCGTTCAGCATGATGGATCGATACTGCATCTGCGCAAGCTGGAGACCGACTACGATCCCTCGGATCGGGTCGGTGCCATGAACTATCTGCAGGAACGGCATGCGCTGGGCGAGATCGTCACCGGATTGCTGTACGTCGATAGCAGCGCCGAGGAACTGCATCGCTATCTGAACACGGTGGAGAAGCCGCTCAACCAGCTCGGCGACGCCTACCTCTGTCCCGGTAGCAAGGCGCTCGAGGCGCTCAACGCCTCGCTTCGCTAGCGGCGCTCAACGCCTCGCTCAGGCGGCGGCTATTCCCTGGGCGGCCGCGGCCGTTTGCCGATGGTGATGTTTACCGCGATGTCGCGGCCCTCGCGCTTCAGGTCGAAGCGCGCGGTGCTGCCGGGCTGCAACGCGGCGATCAGTTCCAGCATTACCTGAGCGTCCTTTACGCGCTTGCCGGTCACCTGCATCAGCACGTCGCCGGGTTTGATGCCGGCCTTGTCGGCCGGGCTGCCGCGCATGACACCGGCGATCAGGGCGCCCTCGGTACCGGGCAGCTTGAAGGATTCGGCCAGTTCCGCGGTGATTTCCTGCACCTCGATGCCGACCCAGCCGCGCGTCACGCTGCCGGTGCGGACAATCTGTTCCATGACGCTTTTTGCCAGCGAAACCGGAATGGCGAAGCCGATGCCCATCGAACCGCCGCTTTGCGAATAGATCGCCGTATTGATGCCGACCAGATGACCGTTGGCATCGACCAGGGCCCCGCCGGAATTGCCCGGATTGATCGCGGCGTCGGTCTGGATGAAGTTCTCGAAGGTATTGATGCCCAGGTGCGAGCGCCCCAGCGCGGAGACGATGCCCGAGGTGACCGTCTGCCCTACGCCGAACGGATTGCCGACCGCTAGCACCACGTCGCCGACGCGCAGGGTGTCGCTGCTGCCGAAGGCGATCACCGGCAGCTTGTGGTCGGCCGGAATGCGCAGCACCGCGAGGTCGGATTCGGGATCGGAGCCGACCACGTTGGCCTTGTACTTGCGTCCGTCGTCGTGCGCGACCTCGATCTCGTCGGCACCGTCGATCACATGAAAGTTGGTCAGGATGTAACCCTCCGGCGAGACCACCACGCCGCTGCCGAGTCCCGAGCGCCGCTGCGACTGCTCGCCGAAGCGGTCGCCGAAGAAGTGCCGGAAGATCGGATCGTTCATGAAGGGATGGCGCGGCCCTTTCACTTCCTGACTGGTGAAAATATGCACGACGGCCGGAATGGCCTTTTTTGCGGCGTCGGCGTACGAGTTGGGACGATGCACCTCGCTGCCGGCCGGCGCCTGGAGCACCGTCGCCACCTCGGCAATGCCGCCACCGGAACTTGGAATTTGGGCCAGCCACTCCGGCTTGAGCGTTTTCACGACGAACAGGAGCGCGACGCAAACCGTCACGGTCTGTGCAAAAATCAGCCAAAGGCGGCGCATAATTTGTATTTTTTCGGGATACGGAAAATGGCGGGCAAAGCTGTACTACGCAAGGATCTTCGTGTCTGGCTGGATACTCTGCTGGACGCGGCGCGGTTCCGGGATTATTGCCCAAACGGCCTGCAAGTGGAAGGCCGCGAACGGATTCAACGTGTCGTTTGCGGAGTCACTGCCAGCCAGATGCTGATCGAATCGGCCATCGAGCGCCGGGCGGACGCGCTGCTGGTGCACCACGGCTGGTTCTGGAAGTCCGAAGATGGCTGCGTTACCGGCTTTCGCAAGCAGCGCATGGCACGCCTGCTGGCGCATGACATCAACCTGTTTGCCTACCATCTGCCGCTGGATGCCCATCCCGTGCTGGGCAATAACGCGCAGCTGGCGTTGCGCCTGGGCTGGACGAGCACGGATCGTTTCGGGGAGCAGGACCTCGGCTTTGTCGGCGTGCCGCCGGCGCCGACTTCCGCCGGCGCCCTGGCGCGGCAAATCGGGCAGGCGCTGGGCCGCGCACCCTTGCTGGTCGGTGATTCCGGACGCGAGGTGGCGCGCATCGCCTGGTGCAGCGGCGGAGCGCAGAATTACTTCGAGGCCGCTTTGGCATCTGGTGCCGACCTGTTTGTTTCGGGCGAGATATCGGAACAGACCGTGCATCTGGCGCGCGAAACCGGCATGGCCTACATCGCCGCCGGTCACCACGCGACCGAGCGCTATGGCGTGATGGCTCTTGGTGCGCACCTGAGCGAGACGTTCGGCATCGCTTGCGAGTTCGTGGATATCGACAATCCGGTCTGACAACAGACCCTACCTCAGCCGAAAACTCACCGGGAACAGGGTCTGGCGCGCATTGCCGGGCAGGGAGCCCAGCCTTTGCGCTGCGGCGAGCGCCGCCTGGTCGAGCAGGGCGTGACCGGAGCTGCGCGCGACCTCGGCGCTGGCGAGCCGGCCGGATTCGTTGAGCGTCAGCAGCAGGATGACTTCACCCTCCAGCCCACGCGCAACGGCTTCCGGCGGATAGAACAGGTGTTCCGACAGCGCCGCCTGGGCGCGACGCAATGCGCCGCCCTGCAGGCGGCGGGGCAGGGCGGCCGGGCGCGGCGCGGCAGGTTCGGCGCCGGCCTGGCTGGCCTCGGTACTGACCGCCTCGGCCGTCGTCAACGGCGGCGGCAGCGGAATCAGCCTTGCCTCGATGCTTGGCACAGGAGGCCGCGTCTGCGTCGTCAGCAACGTCGGCGCGATGAACAGAGCGGCGTGCAGAGTGAGGCTCAGCAGCAGGGCGGCATAAAGTGGCATTGCAACGATTCTAAGCCGGCCGCTGTGCCTGGCCAACGAAACCGGACATACCGGGCACCGTCTGCCTTCCTTCGGGCGGCAGACATATACTTGGCGCCATGAAGACTGTTTTCCTTTTGCTGATTTCGCTGCTGAGCGCGATGCCCTTGCGGGCGGCGAGTTTGCCCGATGCGACGCGATTTTCCGTTGCCGTCGAGCAGGGCAATCTGGCGCTCGCGCGCGAGTGGCTGGACGACGGGCTGGCGCCGGATTTCGAGGGCAAGGTGATCGGCACCGGGGTCATGATCGGCGCCTGGTATGGCAACGTGGCGATGATGGAACTGTTCGTCGCGCGCGGCGCCGATATCAACAAGACCAATGCCTTCGGCGAGCAGGCCTTGCAGCACGCGGCATGGCAGGGACGCCTGGAAGCCGTGCGCTGGCTGGTCGAACGCGGTGCCCGGATAAACCGCGAAGGCATGGAATGGGGCGCCCTGCACTACGCCGCGTTCGCCGGTCATGCCGAGGTGGTGCGCTACCTGCTCGACCATGGCGCCGACATCAACGCGCTATCCACCAACGGTTCGACGCCGCTGATGATGGCCGCCCGCGAGGGCCGGGAGGCGATCGCCAAGGCCTTGCTGGCAGCCGGCGCCCGGCGCGACATCGTCAATGAACACGGCGAGGATGCCTTGCGCTGGGCCATGCGCCACAACAATCTGTCGATTGCCCGCGCCATAGCGGGCAGCCAGGAGTTTGCCGCAGTCGTGTCGCGGCCGGCCGCGTCCTGGGGTCCTGCGGTGCGCTCGCAGCCGGTGCCGGACCGCATCGATGCGCTGATGGCGCAGGCGCGCAGGAAGGAAGCGGAGGGGCAGCGCGACGAGGCGCTGGGACTGTATCGTGCGGCACTCGCCGCGATTCGCCAGGCTGACGCGACACGCAAGCTGAAAGCGGCGCCGGCGCGCGCCGCGACAGGGATGGTGATTACCGCGCGGCGCGACAAGCCCGATGCGCAATCGGCGGCGCTGAACTACGCTACCCCGGCGCTCGCCAGCGAGTCTGCGGAAGCCTCGCCAAGCGCCGTTGCCGCGGACGCGGTTGCCGACCAATGGTTGCGCCGCGGCCGCGAATTGGAGGCGGCGGGCAGTCGCAAGCAGGCGTTGCAGGCCTATCGCAAGGCGGCAGCTGCCCTGCGCAGTTCGGGTACAGCGGCGTCTCCGCCGCCTGCGAAGGCGACGTCGCCAGCGCAACCCTGATCTGCGGCGCAACGGCTGCGGCGAAAGATTGACATTTAAAACATCAATGATTACGATATAAGGAATCAGCTTACGATAAAGTGAATAATTGATTACCCCAAGGAGTTGCCATGAGTGACAAGAAGTTTGCCTCCCACGCCGATCTGGAGCAAAAAAAGGTCAGTTTCGAGAAACTGTCGGACAACGCCTGGGCTTATACCGCGGAGGGCGATCCGAATACCGGGGTGATCATCGGCGACGAGGCGGTCATGATCATCGACGCCACGGCAACGCCGGTCATGGCGCAGGACGTGATCCGCCATGTGCGCCAGGTCACCGACAAGCCGATCAAGTACGTGACGCTGACCCACTATCACGCAGTGCGCGTGCTGGGCGCCTCCGGCTACAAATCGGCCGGCCTGCAGGACATCATCGCTTCCAGGCAGACGCGCGAACTGATCGTCGAGCGCGGCCAGCAGGACATGGATTCCGAAATCGGGCGCTTCCCGCGCCTGTTCAACGCGGTCGAAAGCGTGCCCGGCCTGACCTGGCCGACGATTGTTTTCGAGCGCGAGATGACGCTGTGGATGGGCGATCTCGAAGTGAAGATCATGCATCTCGGTCGCGGCCACACCAAGGGCGACACCGTGGTCTGGCTGCCGCAGCAGAAAATCCTGTTCTCCGGCGATCTGGTCGAAGCCGATGCCGCCTGCTATACGGGCGACGCCTATCTGGCCGACTGGCCGGCGACGCTCGATGCGCTGGCCGCCCTGCAGCCGGAAAAGATGATTCCGGGCCGCGGTCCGGCGCTGATGAATCCGCAGCGCGTACAGCATGGCCTGGCCTACACCCGCGATTTCGTGTCGACGCTTTACCGCAGCGCGCAGGAGGCCGTGGCCCAGGGCATGGATCTGGCGGCCTGCATGGCGCATACGCGCAAGGCCATGGATCCGAAGTTCGCCAGCGTGTTCATCTACGAGCACTGCCTGCCCTTCGATGTGACGCGCGCCCACGACGAGGCCTCGGGCATCCGGGATCCGCGCATCTGGACCGCCGAGCGTGATCGGCAGATGTGGCACGCGCTGCAGTCGGCGTGACGCCAGCGCCGACTTTTGGCCGGAGACGCATCGATGCTGAAGACCTATGCCTATCCCAGGTTCGAGTACAAGACGCCGCCTGAAATCGCCAGCGGCAAGACGCTGAAAGTGCCGGTGGTGGTGGTCGGTGCCGGACCCGTCGGCCTGGCTGCCGCCCTCGACCTGCAACTGCAGGGCGTGCCTGTGTTGCTGCTGGATGAAGACGATACCGTGTCGATCGGCTCGCGCGGTGTCTGCTATGCCAAACGCGCGCTGGAGATTCTCGATCGCTATGGCATCGGCGAGGCCGTCTGCAGCAAGGGCGTGTCGTGGAACGTCGGGCGCACCTTCTTCCGCGAACAGGAGGTGTACAACTTCAATCTGGTGCCGGAGCCGGATCACCACCGTCCGGGCATGGTGAACCTCCAGCAGTACTACCTCGAAGAGTATCTCGCGACGCGTGCCGCGGCGCTGCCGGGGATCGACTTGCGCTGGAAGAACAAGGTCGCGTCGGTGACGCCGGCCGGCAAGACCGTGAGCCTCAAGGTGGACACCGAGGACGGCAGCTACACCATCGAGACCGATTGGCTGATCGCCGCCGACGGCGCGCGCAGCCCGATACGCCGCATGCTGGGCCTGGAAATCGAAGGCAAGATTTTCATGGACCGTTTCCTCATCGCCGACGTGGTGATGAAGGCCGACTTTCCAGCCGAGCGCTGGTTCTGGTTCGACCCGCCGTTTCATCCGGGGCAGTCGGTACTGCTGCACAAGCAGACCGACAACGTGTTTCGCATCGACTTCCAGCTTGGCTGGGACGCCGATCCGGAACAGGAGAAGAAGCCGGAGAACGTGCTGCCGCGGATCAGGGCCATGCTCGGCGATCAGCGCGAGTTCGAACTGGAATGGGTCAGCGTCTATACCTTCCAGTGCCGCCGCATGGGAAGCTTCAACCACGGCCGCGTGCTGTTCGTCGGCGATGCCGCGCATCAGGTCTCGCCCTTCGGCGCGCGCGGAGCGAACTCGGGCCTGCAGGACGCCGACAACCTGGGCTGGAAGTTGAAACTGGTGCTCGACGGCAAGGCGCCCGAAAAGCTGCTCGACAGCTACAGCGAAGAGCGTGTTTTCGCGGCCGACGAGAATCTGCTGAACTCGACCCGCTCGACGGACTTCATCACGCCCAAGAGCAAGGTCAGCCGGACCTTCCGCAATGCGGTGCTGAGCCTGGCCAAGGACCATGCTTTCGGTCGCGCGCTGGTGAATTCCGGGCGGCTGTCGGTGCCGGCCTTCCTCACCATGTCCAGCCTGAATACGCCGGACGATGCGGCCGACGGCTTTGCCGGGCGCATGCTGCCGGGTGCGCCGATGGACGACGCGCCGGTGCTGGCGGGCGACGCGCCAAGCTGGCTGCTGAGCCACGTCGGTGGCGGGTTCTGCCTGATGCTGTTCGTCGATGATCCTGCCGTGATCGCGACCGATGTCGCCGCGGCCATGATGGCGCTCGCCGGTGGCGCGCTTCCGGTCCGGTCGCTGGTGGTGGCGCGCCAAGTCGGCGCCGTCCCGCCCGGCGTCGAACTGCTGGTCGATGCCAGGGGCGTCGCGACGCAGCGCTATGACGCGCGTCCCGGCACAGCCTACCTGCTGCGCCCGGACCAGCATGTCGCCGCCCGCTGGCGCCGCCTCGACGCGGCCCGCATTGAATCCGCGCTGGCCCGCGCCACGTGCAAGGAGTGAAACCATGACCCTCAACCTGAAACCGAATTTCTCCGAAACCGGCAAGCGCTACTTCAATGCCTACTCGCCCGGCGACGACTTCTACGAAATGCTGATCGGCGCCCACCGCGACCTGAGCGATGAGCAATCCGAACTGCTCAATGCGCGCCTGATCCTGATCCTCGCCAACCATATCGGCGACCTGGGCACGCTGCGCGAAGCCCTCGCCATTGCTCGCGAAGGAGTCTGAACATGACCGGCAGCCTGATCAAGAAAGTCCACCACGTCGCCTATCGCTGCAAGGATGCGAAGCAGACCGTCGAGTGGTACGGCAAGTACCTGCAGATGGATTTCATCCTGGCCATCGCCGAGGATGCGGTGCCCTCGACCGGGGAAGCCGACCCTTACATGCACGTCTTCCTCGATGCCGGCGGCGGCAACATCCTGGCCTTCTTCGAGCTGCCGACCCGGCCCGAGATGGGGCGCGACCCGAATACGCCGGCATGGACCCAGCACCTGGCGCTGGAAGTGGGCAGCATGGAGGAAATGCTGGCGGCCAAGGCCCGGCTCGAAGCCGACGGCATCGAAGTGGTCGGTCCGACCGACCACGCGCTGTTCCAGTCGATCTATTTCTTCGATCCGAGCGGCCATCGGCTCGAACTGGCGTTCAACACGCACACGCCCGAGATGATGCGGCGGCTCGATGAAGTGAAGTGGGACATGATCAACGAATGGGCAACCACCCGCAAGGCGCCGCAGCACGCGCGCTGGATGCACGACGGCAGCTACAAGCACTGGAGCCGGCAGTGAAGCTCGCCACGCTGAAGGCCGGTGGCCGCGATGGCACCCTGGTGGTGGTCAGCCGCGATCTGACTCGCTGCCAGCCGGTCGAGGGCGTCGCCCGCACGCTGCAGGCCGCGCTCGACAACTGGGATGCGCTGCGGCCGGGACTCGAGGCCGTGTATGACGTACTCAACCACGGTCAGGCGCGCCACGCCCGGCCCTTCGATCCGCGCCAATGCCACAGCCCGTTGCCGCGCGCCTACCAGTGGGCCGACGGTTCGGCCTATGTGAATCACATCGAACTGGTGCGCAAGGCGCGCAATGCCGACATGCCGCCGGAACTGTGGACCGACCCGCTGATGTACCAGGGCGGCTCCGACAGCTTCGCCGGTCCGCGCGACCCGGTGCTGGCCTGCGACGAGGCCTGGGGCATCGACTTCGAAGCCGAGGTGGCGGTGGTGACCGGCGACGTGCCGATCGGCGCCGGCGCGGAGCAGTGCGCGCGGCAGGTTCGCCTGCTGATGCTGGTCAATGACGTGAGTTTGCGCAACCTGATCCCGGCCGAACTGGCCAAGGGATTCGGCTTTCTCCAGTCCAAGCCGGCCTCGGCCTTCTCGCCGGTGGCGGTCACGCCCGACGAACTCGGTGACGCCTGGAACGACGCCAGAGTGCATCTGCCGCTCGAAGTGGAACTGAACGGCCAGCCTTTCGGCAAGCCGAACGCCGGCGTCGACATGATTTTCAATTTCGGCCAGCTCATTGCGCATCTGGCGAAGACGCGCGAACTCGAAGCGGGCTCGATCATTGGCTCGGGGACCGTATCCAACAAGCAGGGCGGACTGTTCGGCTCCTCCGTGGCCAGCGGCGGCGTCGGCTACTGCTGCATCGCCGAACTGCGGATGTATGAAACCATCGAACAGGGCAAGCCCAGGACTCCCTTCATGCGCTTCGGCGACCGGGTCAGGATCGAGATGCGGAACGGCGACGGCGCCAGCATCTTCGGCGCCATCGAGCAGAGCGTCGAACGCTATCCTGTAGCGGACTGATCGACGCCGGAGGTCTGCTTCAGTATCTCGATCAGCAGCAGCATTTCCTCGGCCACCGCCTGCGGGAATCCGGCGCGTTCGCCGTCCCGGTTGTCTTCCAGCAGGTGCCGCAGATAGGCGATGCACTCCGCCGGCTGCACCCAGATCTTCTGGACGTGCTCCGCCACGCGCGAGAATTTTTCCAGGCTGGGGGCTTCGCCGCTGCCTTGTTTGGCCCAGTCTTCGGCCTGGATATTGAAGTTCTGGCGCAACTTCTCGGCGGCCTCCGTAAACTCCTTGTGCAGCCCCCGCTTGCGATAGATGCCGAGCAGTTTCAGCCAGTGGTGCAGGGCATGGCGCGGGTTGGCTTCCGTGTATTCGACCAGCGCCTGGGCCGCGCCTTGTTCGAGTCCCATCGACAACATGATCTCGGCCAGCTGCAGCGTCGGCTCGACATCGATTGCCTGGCGCTGCTCCGGCACATGGGTAGTGTCGTCCTTGCGGCGCACTACGGGGATTCTGGCTTTTGCGCGTGCCTCTCCTTGCGGGTCATGCTCCAGCGAGAAGTCGATAATCGGCGCTGGCGCTTCCGGCGGTGGAGCGGCTGCCGCACTGGCGGCCGATGCGGGTGCCGGGTCCGGCCCGATATCCGGTGGGACGATCGGTGTCGGCGCCGCAACGGTCGTTATGGTTTCAGTCGGCAGTTGAGCTTCGATCCGCGGCGTGATCTCCTCGCTCGTCGCGGCAGGCGCGACCGGGGCAGCTCGCCCAAAATCTGATGCGCTCGCAAGCGGCGGCAGCGGGGGCGGCTCGGCAGCAAGGGGTGGCGCCGCAGCGAACGGGCTTTCCTGCGGGGCGCCGATGGCTCTTGCTGCCGCCGGTTCGGCGGATTTCCGCCGACGGAACCACCAGAGCACGACCAGGCAGGCCGCCGCAATATTGGCAATCATCAGGCGCGTGCCGTGGTCACCGGATGCCGCGGGTTCCGCCGCAACCGCTGCAACCGATGGCACCGGCTGTTGCGCCGGGATGTTGCGTACCAGCTGGCTGAGCGCGACCATGGTCTGTTCGATGCGCCGCAGATTGTCGAGCATGTCCTGCACACTGCGCGCTTCCTCGACACCGCTGAGGCCTACCCGCCATTCGATACGCAGCACGGAGCGTTCGTCCTCGGAGATTTTGCCCAGGCGGCGCAGATCCAGCTGCTCGGCGCGCCGCAATACCGTTGCGCTCTCCGCGGCAACGGCATCTGCCACGGGAAGCAGGGTCAGCACCGACAAGGCGGCACAGATCCGGAAGATCTGCTTTCGGCAACGCGGATCGGTGATGGCGGCAGGCTTTGACATCGAATCGGAGAGCACTGAAGTCCTGCTATTCTAGACGTTGCGAGGCGTGCGCGCTTCGTGCGAGCAGGGCTTGCCTAGCCCTCCAAATTGCAATTTTTCGGGGGAGGTCATGCAGCTCTACAACTACTTTCGCAGCTCCGCCAGTTTCCGCGTGCGCATTGCCCTGGCGCTGAAGGGACTCGATTACCAGTATGTTTCGGTGCATTTGCTGAAGGATGGCGGCCAGCAGTTTGCGACCGCATTCCGGGCGCTGAATCCCGCTGCGCTGGTGCCCGTGCTGGACGACGAGGGCACCGTGTTGACGCAGTCCCTGGCCATCATCGAGTACCTTGACGAGACCCGGCCGCAGCCACCTTTGCTGCCGCAAGATGCGGCCGGCCGGGCGCGGGTGAGGGCGATCGCGCTGGCCATCGCCTGCGAGATTCATCCGCTCAACAACCTGCGGGTGCTCGGCTACCTGAACAAGGCGCTGGGCGTGTCCGAGGAACAGAGGAATGCCTGGTACCGGCACTGGGTCGAGACCGGTCTGGCCGCCGTCGAGGCCATGCTGGCCAATGATCCGCGCACCGGCGCCTGCTGCCATGGCGATATCCCGACCCTGGCGGATGTTTGTCTGGTGCCGCAGATTTTCAATGCACAGCGCTTCAAGGCACGGCTGGATCACGTGCCGACGGTGATGCGCATCCACGAGCATTGCCTGACGCTGCCGGCGTTTGCCAAGTCCGTGCCGGCCCTGCAGCCGGATGCGGAGTGATCAGGACTTGAGACGCCCGGCGAACACCTTGCGCAGCTTGGCCGCCTTCGGTGCCACGACGGCCATGCAATAGCCCTGCAGCGGATTGTTGGCGTAGTAGTTCTGGTGGTAGTTCTCGGCCGGCCAGAAAGTCGGCGCTGGCAACACGGCGGTGACGATCGGCGCCGGCCAGATCTTTGCCGCATCGAGTTCCGCGATCAGATCCCGCGCGATCTTTTCCTGCTTCGCATCGTGGGTGAAGATCACCGAGCGGTACTGGCTGCCGACATCATTGCCCTGGCGATCGAGCGTGGTCGGATCGTGGATGGCGAAGAAGGCCGTCAGCAGCGTGCGGTAGTCGATGGTCGCCGGATCGAAGCGTACCTGCACGACCTCTGCATGGCCGCTGGTGCCGCTACAGACGCTGCGATAGTCGGGATTCGCCTTCGGACCACCGGAATAACCGGAGACCACCGATTCGACTCCGGCGAGTTGCACGAAAGCGGCTTCGAGGCACCAGAAGCAGCCGCCGCCAAGTGTTGCCAGTTCAGTGGTCATTCGAGTCTCCCGCAACGAAGCGCGATGGGCCAGATTATGGACTTGCGGCTGTCGGTTTGCGGCCAGATATTGCGCAGGCGCTCGCCGAGTGCGACGCACGGATCGCTGCCCTTTTCCTTTATGTAGCGCTGGGTTGCCGACCAGGTACGCAGATAGGCGAGCAAATCTGCCAGGGTCCATTCCAGCCGGATTTCGAAACCGGGCGTGGCGATGTCGGCAAACGGGAAGGGCATCTCGCGGTAGGCCAGGTCGACCCAGCGCCGCTCTGGTGGCCACCAGGGGCCGACCGTGTTGCGGTAGAAATCCTCGATGATGGCATTGAGTTCCGGTTCGCCGCGCAGCAAGGTGTAGGTCCATGCCGCCAGCACGCCGCCCGGTTTCAGTACGCGGCGTACTTCGGTGTAGAAAGCCTCGTTGCAGAACCAGTGCAGGGCCTGGGCGACCGTGACCAGGTCGCAGCTACCCACCGCGAGACCGCTGGCTTCGGCCGGCGCGGCGCGATAGTCGATGCGCGGGTGCGGCTCTGCCTGCGCCACCTGCTCGGCGGAAAGGTCGGTGGCGTGGACGCGCCGGAAATGTCCGGCCAGTGCCCGTGCCGCCTGGCCGTTGCCGGTGCCGCAGTCCCAGGCCAGATCGTGCGCCGGACATCGCTGCGCCAGCCAGGCGAACAACTCGGGCGGATAGGAGGGCCGAGCCCTGGCGTAATCGGCGGCGTGGCCCGAGAAATGGTCGGTGGCCAGGGCCTCAGACCCTTTCGATGATCAGCGCAATGCCCTGGCCGACGCCGATGCACATGGTGCACAGCGCGTAGCGGCCACCGGTCCGGTGCAATTGGTACATGGCCGTGGTGACCAGGCGCGCGCCGCTCATGCCCAGCGGATGGCCGATGGCGATGGCGCCGCCGTTGGGGTTCACGCGGGCGTCGTCGTCGGCCAGGCCGAGGTCGCGCGTGACGGCGAGGCCTTGCGCGGCGAAGGCTTCGTTGAGTTCGATGACGTCGATCTGGTCGAGGCGCAGTCCGGTCCGGGCCAGCAGCTTCTTCACTGCCGGCGCCGGGCCGAAGCCCATGATGCGCGGCGCCACGCCGGCCATGGCCATGGCCACGACGCGCGCCTTCGGCGTCAGGCCATGGGCCCTGGCCGCCGCCTCGGAGGCGATCAGCAGCGCGCAGGCGCCGTCATTGACGCCGGAGGCATTGCCCGCGGTCACGCTCAGTTCCGGGCCGTTGATGCCCTTCAGCTTCGCCAGTTGTTCCAGCGTGGTGTCGGGACGCGGGTGTTCATCGGTGTCGAATATCTTCGGATCGCCCTTCTTCTGCGCGATCTCGACCGGCACGATCTCGCTTTTGAAGAAGCCTGCGGCATTGGCCGCACCCCAGCGCTGCTGCGAGCGCTGGGCGAAGGCATCCTGTTCGGCGCGGCCGATCTTGAACTCGGCGGCGACGTTGTCGGCGGTTTCCGGCATAGAGTCGACGCCGTATTGCTGCTTCATGAGTTTATTGACGAAGCGCCAGCCGATGGTTGTGTCATACACCGCGTTGCTGCGCGAGAAGGCGCTGTCGGCCTTGGGCATGACGAAAGGGGCGCGGCTCATGCTCTCGACGCCGCCGGCGATCATCAGCGCGGTTTCGCCGGCCTTGATCGCGCGCGCGGCCGTGCCCACGGCATCCATGCCGGAGCCGCAGAGGCGGTTGATCGTGGCGCCGGGCACGGCGACCGGCAGGCCGGCCAGCAGCCCCGCCATGCGCGCCACGTTGCGGTTGTCTTCACCGGCCTGGTTGGCGCAGCCGTAGATGACGTCCTCGACTACAGCCCAGTCGACCTGGCCGTTGCGCGCCATCAGGGCCTTGATCGGCAGTGCGGCGAGGTCGTCGGTGCGGATGCCGGCGAGGCTGCCGCCGTAACGGCCGATTGGGGTGCGTACTGCGTCGCAGATAAATGCTTCGTGTGTCATGCCGTTTCGCCTTCGTCGAAGAAATGTCCCTTGATGCGGGTGGAGCGGCCGCGAAACAGGGCAATGGTCCTGCCTTCCTGGTTCGTGACCTCGATATCGTAAATGCCGCTGCGACCGCCCTGGTGGCGCGCGCTGCCGACGGCCGTCAGTGTATCGCCAAGATGCGCCGGGGCAATGAAATTGATGTCGACGCCGGCCGCCACCGCGCGGTGGTTGAAGCTGTTGCAGGCATAGGCGAAGTTGGTGTCGGCCAGGGCGAAGATGAAGCCGCCGTGGCAGATGCCGTGGCCGTTGACCATGTCCTGGCGTACTTTCATGGAGACCGTGGCGCCGCCCGGCGTGGTGCTGGTGATGACGATGCCGAGGCCCTGTGCGGCGTGGTCGTCCGGCCACATGATTTCGGTGCAGCGTTCGGCAATCTGTTGCGGGGTCATGGCCATGATCATTCGCCGGTGAAATTGGGGCTGCGTTTTTCCATGAAGGCGGCGACGCCCTCGCGGTAGTCGTGGCCGAAGCCGAGTTCCTGCTGGCTGGCGCGCTCCAGGTCGAGTTGCTGTTCGAGGCTGTTGCCGCCGCTGGCGTAGAGCGCCTGCTTGGTGCGGGCAAGACCCTTGGTCGGCGCCGTGCTGAAATGCACGGCGAGCTTGTCGGCTTCGGCCATCAGTTGGTCGTCATCGACGCACTTCCAGATCAGGCCCCAGTCTGCGGCCTGCTCGGCCGGCAACTTGTCGCCGAGCATGGCCAGACCCATGGCGCGGGCGGTGCCGACCAGACGCGGCAGCGCCCAGGTGCCGCCGGCGTCGGGCACCAGGCCGAGCTTGCAGAAGGCCTGGATGAAGCTGGCCGAGCGTGCGGCGATCACGATGTCGCAGGCCAGCGCGATGCTGGCGCCGGCGCCAGCGGCGACGCCATTCACGGCGCAGATGACCGGCATTTCCAGCGCGCGCAGGCCGAGGACCAGCGGGCGGTAATAGGTTTCGATGGTGTAGCCCAGGTCGACGGGTTCGGCGCCGGCCGAGACATTGCGATCGGCCAGGTCCTGGCCGGCGCAGAAGCCGCGCCCGGCACCGGTCAGCAGCAGCACGCGGGCGCCGCCGTCGCGAATGTGTTGCAGGGCATCGCGCAGTTCGAGGTGCATGTCGGCGTTGAAGCTGTTGAGCCGGTCGGGCCGGTTGAGCGTGATGCGGGCGATGCCGGATTCAAGGGAGAAAAGGATGTGCTGGTAGTTCATCGGCGGGACTCCGGGGGACTTTCCGTTTTTGATGGAGGCGGGGTTCGCTGGCGCTGTGCTAACGTAACATGGGCCGGAATTGCTGGAATGGCGAGCGATTCATTGTGACACAAAACGCCCGATTGGTTTAGAATGAAAATGTATCATTTCCCACAGTATTGACGAGGCCACCCCGAATGAAAGTCTATGCAATCGACGGCATCGTGCCGGTGGTCGATCCCGCCGCCTTTGTCCATCCCTCGGCGGTGCTGATCGGCGACGTGCATGTCGGGCCGCGTGCCTACATCGGGCCTTGCGCCAGCCTGCGCGGCGACTTCGGTCGCCTGTTCATCGGCGCCGGCGCCAATGTGCAGGATTGCTGCGTGATGCACGGCTTTCCCGGCAGCGACACCATCGTCGAGGAGGACGGCCACATCGGCCACGGCGCCATTCTGCACGGCTGCATCGTGCGCAGGAACGGCATGGTCGGCATGAACGCCGTGGTGATGGACAATGCCGTGGTCGGCGAATCGGCTATCGTCGCGGCGCAGAGCTTCGTCAAGGCCGGGCTGGAGATTCCGCCGCGCATGCTGGCCGCTGGCGTGCCGGCCAAGGTGATGCGCGAGCTGAGCGAACTGGAAATGAAGTGGAAGATCGAAGGCACCAGTGTCTATCACGACCTGGTCGGGCGCTGCCAGGGCAGCATGTGCGAAGTCGAGGCCCTGACGGCCGCCGAGCCGGACCGCCAGCGGCTCAAGCTGCCGGACCTGAAGACCTTGCAGGATACCCGGCGCGGCAGTTGATCAGGACGCTCCGCAAGAGTCGGCGCTGGCGCTACGGCGGCTACAGCGTCGTCTGCGCCACCGCATGCTCCCAGCGCCGCATCAGCTCATTGGCGCGGTCGCGCGACAGGGTGGGATGGAACGTCCGTTCAGCCTGCCAGTGCGCAGCCAGTTCGTCGAGACCCGAGTAAACCCCGCAGGACAGGCCGGCTAGGCAGGCGGCGCCCAGCGCCGTGGTTTCGATGACCTTCGGCCGCACCACCGGTATCCCCAGCAGATCGGCCTGAAACTGCATCAGCAGGTTGTTCACGCACGCGCCGCCATCGACGCGCAGTTCGGTCACGCGCTGGCTGTCGGCCAGGTCGCGGCTCATGGCCTGCAGCAGCGCGGCGCTCTGGAAGGCGATGCTCTCCAGCGCGGCGCGGGCGATATGCGCCACGGTAGTGCCGCGGCTCAGGCCGAGGATGGCACCGCGCGCGTCGGGTTTCCAGTAGGGGGCACCGAGGCCGGTGAAGGCCGGTACGAAGATCACGCCGCCGCTGTCCGGAACGCTTTCGGCCAGGTTCTCGATGGCCGCGCTGCCCTCGATCGCCCGCAGGCCGTCGCGCAGCCACTGCACCACGGCGCCGCCGATGAATACGCTGCCTTCGAGGGCGAATTGCGGCACGGCGGCGGCCTGCGCGGCACGCGTGGCGATCAGCCCGTTGCTGCTTGAGAGGCAATTCTCGCCGGTGTGCATGAGCATGAAGCAGCCGGTGCCGTAGGTGTTCTTGGCCAGGCCGGCGCTGAAGCAGGCCTGCCCGAACAGCGCGCTTTGCTGGTCGCCGGCGATGCCGCCGATGGCGATCGGCGCACCGAACAACTCGGTTCGGGTATGGCCGTAAACATGGCTGGAGGCATGCACTTCCGGCAGGATCTGGCGCGGAATGTCGAGCAGGTCCAGCAATTCCCCGCTCCACTGGTCGCGGTGAATGTCGAACAGCAGGGTGCGCGAGGCGTTGCTGACATCGGTGGCATGCACCGCGCCGCCCGTGAGTTGCCAGGCCAGCCAGGTATCGACGGTGCCGAAGGCCAGCTCGCCGCGGCGAGCTGAATCGCGCGCGCCGGGGAAGTTGTCGAGGATCCACTTGAGCTTGGTGCCGGAAAAATAGGCGTCGATCACCAGGCCGGTCCGGTCGCGCACCAGCGTTTCGCAGCCGCGATTGCGCAGCGCGGCGCAGGCCGGTTCGGTGCGTCGGTCCTGCCAGACGATGGCATTGCACAGGGGTTCGCCGGTTCTGCGGTTCCATACCAGGGTGGTTTCGCGCTGGTTGGTGATGCCGATCGCGGCCACTTCGTTGGCGCCGATGCCGGCCTTGCCTAGCGCCTCCTGCGCGGTGGCGAACTGGCTGGTCCAGATTTCCCGCGGGTCGTGTTCGACCCAGCCCGGCTGGGGAAATATCTGGCGGAATTCGCGCTGGGCCATGGCGACAACGCGACCTTGCGTGTCGAACACGATGCTGCGCGAACTGGACGTGCCTTGATCGAGGGCCAGCAGAAAGCGAGGTCGATTCATCGAGGTCTCCGGCAGCGGCTGAGCGACGGGAAAGCCATTATGCCGGCCGTCAGACCGGCATTCGGCAATTCCCGGGGCGCGGCTTGTAAGCTTCCATTAAGTACGCTTATGTTAGTATTTCGCGCCGCAACAATCGCGCCACGGCTTCATTTCCTGTCCTTGTGGCGGCGCACAAATACTTCGGAAGCAGCCCGGCGGTATGGTCCGCGCTGGTTCCGCGGCAACAAGACCGGCACCTCAGCGTCATACGAAGAATGCCGGCTCCCGATCAACGCACCATATACACAACAAGGAAGACGCATGAAGATCCACGAATATCAGGGCAAGGAACTCCTGAAGAAATTCGGCGTGACGACCCCGCGCGGCATTCCCTGCTTTTCCGTCGACGAGGCGGTGAAAGCGGCGGAAACTCTCGGCGGCAAGGTCTGGGTGGTCAAGGCCCAGATTCATGCCGGTGGTCGTGGCAAAGGCGGCGGCGTCAAGGTCGCCAAGTCGCTGGATGAGGTCCGGACCTACGCAAACGCCATCCTTGGCATGCAGCTCAAGACACATCAGACCGGCCCCGAGGGCCAGAAAGTCCGCCGCCTGCTGATCGAGGAGGGTGCCGACATCAGGAAGGAATACTACGTCGCCGCGCTGACCGACCGCGCCACGCAGAAGGTCGCCATGATGGCCTCCTCCGAGGGCGGCATGGACATCGAGGAAGTCGCGCACAAGACGCCCGAGAAGATCATCAAGGTCTTCGTCGACCCGGCGGCCGGCCTCACCGACGCCCAGGCCAATGAACTGGCCAAGGGCATCGGCGTGCCGGATGGCTCCCTGGCGCAGGCCGTGGATACCCTGAAGAAGCTTTACACCTGCTACATGGAAACCGACGCCAGCCTGGCCGAGATCAATCCGCTGATCCTCGAAGGCAACGGCAACATCAAGGCGCTCGACGCCAAGTTCAACTTCGATTCCAACGCGCTCTACCGTCACCCCGAGATCGTCGCCTACCGCGATCTCGACGAAGAGGACGCCGACGAAATCGAGGCTTCCAAGTTTGATCTGGCCTACATCAGCCTCGACGGCAACATCGGTTGTCTGGTGAATGGCGCCGGCCTGGCGATGGCGACCATGGACACGATCAAGCTGTTCGGCGCCGAGCCGGCCAACTTCCTCGACGTTGGCGGCGGTGCGACGACCGAGAAGGTCACCGAAGCCTTCAAGATCATGTTGAAGAACCCGAAAGTCAAAGGCATTCTGGTGAATATTTTCGGCGGCATCATGAAGTGCGACACGATCGCCGAAGGCGTCGTGGCCGCGGCCAAGGAAACCCACCTCAGCGTGCCGCTGGTGGTGCGCATGAAGGGCACCAACGAAGACCTCGGCAAGCAGATCCTCAGGGATTCCGGCCTGCCGATCATTTCCGCCGACACCATGGCCGAAGCCGCGACCAAGATCGTCGCCGCCGTCAAGTAAGGAAACCAAATGTCCATCCTGATCAACAAAGACACCAAGGTCATCACCCAGGGCATCACCGGCAAGACCGGCCAGTTCCATACGGAAAAATGCCAGGAATACGCCAACGGCAAGAACTGCTTCGTCGCCGGCGTGAACCCGAAGAAGGCCGGCGAGAAGATTTTCGACATCCCGATCTTCGGTTCGGTCAAGGAAGCCAAGGCGCAGACCGGCGCCACCGTGTCCGTGATCTACGTGCCGCCGGCCGGCGCTGCCGACGCCATCTGGGAAGCCTGCGAAGCCGACCTTGACCTGGCGATCTGCATCACCGAAGGCATTCCGGTGCGCGACATGCTGATCGTGCGCAACAAGATGAAGGCCAAGGAAGCCGCCGGCGGCAAGAAGACCCTGCTGCTCGGCCCCAACTGCCCCGGCCTGATCACGCCCGACGAAATCAAGATCGGCATCATGCCCGGCCATATCCATCGCAAGGGCCGCATCGGCGTGGTTTCGCGCTCCGGCACGCTGACCTATGAAGCCGTCGCCCAGCTCACCGAAATCGGCCTCGGCCAGTCGTCGGCGGTCGGCATCGGCGGCGATCCGATCAACGGTCTCAAGCACATCGACATCATGAAGGCCTTCAACGACGATCCGGACACCGATGCCGTGATCATGATCGGTGAAATCGGCGGCCCGGACGAAGCCGAAGCCGCCGCATGGTGCAAGGCCAACATGAAGAAGCCGATCGTCGGCTTCATCGCCGGCGTCACCGCGCCGGCCGGCAAGCGCATGGGCCATGCCGGAGCGCTGATTTCCGGCGGCGCCGATACGGCCGATGCGAAACTGGCGATCATGGAGGAATGCGGTTTCACGGTAACACGCAATCCGTCGGAAATGGCCAAGCTGCTCAAGGGTCTGTTGAAGTAATACAAGATAGTCGGCGCTGGCTACACGCCGACTGTGCTCCGGATCGTCCCGCTGCAGGGAGGGACCAGGGGAGATAAAGCCGCGCCGGTGCAAACCGGGGCGGCTTTTTTGCGCATAGAATCGCTACATTGCTCGGCTGCTCAAGGCCGAATGTCATTAAATTAATTGACGGACTTGATGCAGGACTGTAAGAATTGCGCTTATTGTCCTGTTTTAATGCAGGCTCTCATACAGGGTAGCAAGCAATGAAGAAGTCAGACTTCTGGAAGAGTGACTGGTTCTTCGGCGTCGTGGTCAGCGTTTTGGTGCTGATTTTTGGCAATGGAGACCTGTTGCAGAGTCTGGAGCGCAAGGCCTATGACATGGGCGTTGCAGCGACCTCGCGTGCTCCCTCGGACAAGGTGGCGGTGATCGCCATCGACAAGCCAAGCCTCGACAACATCGGCCGCTGGCCATGGTCGCGCGAGATCATGGCCGACATGGTGGCCAAACTGGCGGGTGCCAAGGCCAAGGTGATCGCCACGACGGTGTTCTATTCCGAGCCGCAGCGGGATCAGGGTCTGGCGTATATCAACAAACTGATCGAAACCTGTGGCGTGACGCTGCCCTCGACGGCGGTTGCCGCAGTGCCGGCCGTGGCGCCGGCACCCGGGGCCGCGGCGGGCGTCGCGCCCGTCGTTGCGGCAGCTTCGCCGGTGACCGACACGCCGCCGCCTCCGATCGCAGCATCGAATTGCCCGCAGATCGAGTCGATACTGATCGAGGCGGACCAGAAGCTGAATACCGACCGGCGACTGGCGGATGCTTTCGCCAAGGCCGGCAATGTGGCGCTGCCGATGCTGTTCGTGCTGGGCGAGCCGCGCGGCCGGCCGGACAGGGATCTGCCAGAATTCGTGAAGAAGAATGCCGTCAGGCTGGCAGGGGGGACGGAAGCTCCGCCCTATCCGACTCTCGGCGTCGATGCCGGGGTGATCGAACCCCTGGGCAAGGTGGTGACTGCCATCGGTCATCTCAACGTGACTCCGGACGTCGATGGCGCGATTCGAACCGAGCCCCTGGTGCTGGCCCATTTCGACAAGGCCTATCCATCGTTGTCGCTGCTGGTGGCGGCGAAGAGCCACAACCTGAATGCGGCGGACATCCAGGTTACCGCCGGAGATTCGGTCAAACTGGGCAAGCTCAAGATCGGCACCGACATCGATACGCGGATGCTGACCTTCTATTACAAGGATCGTGAGGATGGTCAGCCGGCTTTCCAGGTTGATTCCTTCTTCGATGTCAAAAGCGGCAAGATTCCCTACGAGAAATATCGCGACAAGATCGTCCTGATCGGACCGACGTCGTCTTCGGTCGGCAGCGTCTTCGTCACCCCGATCAGTTCGTCGATGCCGGCCGTGCTGATGCAGGCCCATGCCGTGTCCAGCCTGCTTTCGGAGCATTTCTTCGTTGCCCCGATCTGGGGTTTCTGGGTTGAAAAGCTGGTGTTCCTGCTGATTGCGGCCTATCTCATCGCACTGCTGCCGCGAATCAAGGCCGGCATGGCGGCCGGGATCACTGCCGGCTTGCTGGTGGCACTGATCGCCATCCACTTCGCGCTGATGTCGACGCAACTGATGTGGCTGCAGCTGATGGTGCCGGCGACCCTGCTGCTGGTCGGCCATCTGTTGCTGACCGTCAAACGCTTCGTCGTCACGGAGCGCGGCAAGGAGAAGTCGGATGCTGCCTCGGCCGAATCCAACCGCATGCTGGGTCTTGCCTTCCAGGGTCAGGGCCAGCTCGACATGGCCTTCGACAAGTTCCGCATGTGTCCGATGGACGACCAGTTGATGGAGAACATGTACAACCTGGCGCTGGACTTCGAGCGCAAGCGCCAGTTCAACAAGGCCGAGGCGGTGTTCCGCTACATTTTCGATTTCAACCCGAGGTTCCGCGACATCGAGGCCCGCGTCAATCGCGCCAAGCAACTGTCGGAGACGGTGATTCTTGGCGGCGGCGGTGGCGGGCGCAGCAACGCCAGCCTGATCGATACCGCGGGCAACGTCGAGAAGCCGATGCTGGGCCGCTACGAAATCGAGAAGGAACTTGGCAAGGGCGCCATGGGCGTGGTCTATCTGGGTCGCGATCCGAAGATCAATCGCGTGGTGGCGATCAAGACCATGGCCCTGTCGCAGGAGTTCGAGGCCGACGAACTGGTCGAGGTCAAGGAGCGCTTCTTCCGCGAGGCGGAGACCGCCGGACGCCTCAATCACGCCAACATCGTCACCATGTTCGATGCCGGCGAGGAGCACGATCTGGCATACATCGCGATGGAATTCCTCAAGGGCAAGGATCTGGTGCCCTACGCCAAGGCCGGCAACCTGATGCCGCTGCCGCGCGTCATGAGCATTGTCGCGCGGGTCGCCGATGCCTTGTCCTACGCGCACGAAAACAACGTCGTGCATCGCGACATCAAGCCGGCGAACATCATGTACGAACCTGACTCGGATCAGGTCAAGGTGACCGACTTCGGTATCGCGCGCATCACCGATTCGTCGAAGACCAAGACCGGCATGGTGCTGGGAACGCCGAGCTACATGTCGCCGGAACAGCTGGCCGGCAAGAAGATCGACGGCCGTTCGGACCTGTTCTCGCTGGGTGTGATGCTGTACCAGATGTCCTGCGGCAAGCTGCCGTTCGAAGGCGATTCGATGGCGCAATTGATGTTCCGCATCGCCAATGAGCCGCATCCGGACATTCGCAGCATCAATCCCGGCCTGCCGGACTGCCTGTTGGCGATCATCGACAAGGCGCTGACCAAGGACCCGGATGCACGCTACCAGACCGGTGCGGAATTCGCACGGGATATTCGCACCTGCATGGCGATGAACAGCACCGCCGCCGCCGAAGATTCCGGCGTTGATATCAGCATCTGAGGGCCACGCAATGGACATGAGCACTGTTCTGGAAATTGTCACAAGCAGCAATCCGGGCATGGTGCGCTCGAATAACGAGGATTCCGTGATGGCCAACGCCGAGTCCGGGTTTGCCGTGCTTGCTGACGGAATGGGTGGCTACAACGCCGGCGAAGTTGCCAGCGGCATGGCGACGACCATGCTCGGATCGGAACTCGCCAAGGCCTTCCTCGAACGCGAGCCAAGCAGCGACGTCGGTGGCAAGTCATGGGCCGAGGTCACCCTGCAAACGCAGATGGGCCTGGTGAATAGCGCCATTTATCAGTCTTCCCAAACGCAGCCGCAGTATGCCGGGATGGGAACGACCCTGGTGGTGGCGGTGTTCCACGACAACAAGGTGACCGTCGGCCATATCGGCGATTCGCGCATGTATCGCCTGCGCGGCGAGGAGTTTCAGCAGATCACGCGTGACCATTCACTGCTGCAGGAGCAACTCGATAGTGGCCTCATCACGCCCGAGCAGGCGCGTCATTCGCAGAACAAGAACCTCGTCACCCGCGCGGTCGGCATCGATCCCGAAGTTGCGGCGGAAATCCACGATCATGCGGTGGTGCCGGGCGACGTTTACCTGCTCTGTTCGGACGGCCTCAACGACATGGTCGAGGACGACGAAATTGCGATGACTCTGGGCGCCCTGTCGGCGAATCTCGAGTTGTGTGCGATGCAATTGATTCAGATGGCCAACGACAACGGCGGCCGCGATAATGTTTCGGTAATCCTGGTCAAGGTGAAGGGCGAATATCCGGCAGCACGCGGATGGTGGTCCCGTCTCCTGGCCTGGTTCAGGTAATGCAGCGCTCAGTGACCTTGAAGGACGAAAACAATGGCTAAGCTCATACTCAGCATGGAAACCACGATGCTCAAGGAAATTCCCTTGAGCAAGGAGCGCACCACTATCGGACGCAAGCCGCACAACGACATTCAGATCGACAATCTGGCAATCTCGGGCGAACACGCGGTGGTGATCACCATCCTCAATGATTCCTTCCTCGAGGACCTGGGGAGTACCAACGGCACTTTCGTCAATGGGCAGTCGGTCAAAAAGCATTTCCTGCAAAACGGCGACACGATCGAGCTCGGCAAGTACCGTCTGAAGTATGTCAGCGAACTGCCGCAGCAAACCGGCGCCGCCGATTTCGAGAAGACCATGATTCTGCGCCCGGGGGCGGCGCAGAAGCCGGCCGAGCCGCATGCCGCACAGGCCGCCACGATTCCGGGTACGCCAGTGGCGCCCCCGGCACCCAAAGCACCCGCTCCGGCAGCTCCGGCATCCAGCGCGGAGCATGCGTCGACCTCGTCCGGCATGGCTCCGCAACCCGCCGCGGCGCTCGCCGCGGCGCCCGCTGCGGCAGCCGCCGGCTTGCCGCTGGGGGCGATCCAGCTGCTTTCGGGAGGAAACGCCGGCAAGGAGATGGAGTTGACCAAGACCCTCACCACGCTGGGCAAACCGGGCGTCCAGGTGGCGGTTATCGCCCGTCGTCCGCACGGCTACTTCATTACACATGTCGAAGGCGCCAATTTTCCCGTGGTCAATGGTCAGGCGCTCGGTACCCAGGCACACCAGCTTGCCGACCACGATGTGATCGAACTGGCCGGCATCAAAATGGAATTTTTCCTGAAGGGCTGAGGCCCGAGACTCGCGTTCCGCGGAGATTCCTTGAAACAATACTTTCCCCGTTACGGACTGGGACTGCTGATCCTTTTGGTGCTGCTCGGCCATTCGGCACGCATCTACCAGATCCCGTTCATCAACCACATGGACTCGCTCATCTATGACGCGAAGGTGCGCCTGACCATGCCCAAGCTGGTGGACCAGCGCGTGGTGATTCTCGATATCGACGAGAAGTCGCTGGCGGAACAGGGGCGCTGGCCCTGGGGCCGCGACAAGCTGGCGGTGTTGATGGACAAGCTGTTCGACGAGTATGGAATCAAGCTGGTCGGATTCGACGTGGTTTTTGCCGAACCTGACGACAGTTCCGGCCTCAAGTCGCTCGAGTCCCTGGCGCGCAGGGAACTCAAGGACGTTGCGGGCTTTCAGGCGAGCCTGCGGGAATTGCGTCCGCAGCTTGACAACGATGCACGGTTTGCGGCGGCCCTGAAAAACCGACCGGTAATTCTTGGTTACTACTTTTCCAGCAAGGAAGGCGGAACAAGTTCAGGCGCCGCGCCGGCCCCGGTGTTTCCGGCCGGCACTTTCAGCGGCCGCAGCATAGGATTTACCCAATGGGTCAGCTATGGCGGCAATCTGCCGGAATTCCAGAAAGCCGCCGCCGGCGCCGGACACTTCAATCCGCTGGTGGATATCGACGGGACCTCGCGCCGGGTTCCGTTGCTGGTCGAATACAACGGGGAGTATTACGAATCCTTGTCGCTGGCGATGGTGCGCAATCTGCTCGGCAATCCTCCCATCGTGCCGGGCTATCCGGAAGGCTCTCCCGGATCCTATGCGGCAATGGAGTGGCTGGAACTGAAGGGAGCCGGCGGTGGCGTCATGCGTATTCCGGTCGATGAGAATGCCGCGACGCTGATCCCCTATCGCGGCTATCAAGGGAGCTTTCCCTACATCTCGATCACCGACGTAATGAACAATCGGGTTCCCAAGGAGCAACTGGCCGGGCGGGTCGCCGTGGTCGGCACTACCGCGCCAGGACTCATGGATTTGCGGGCCACTCCCGTGGGGGCGGCCTATCCGGGGGTCGAGATCCATGCCAACCTGATCGCCGGCATGCTGGATGGCGCGGTCAAGCACAAACCGCCCTACATTCTCGGCGCCGACGTTCTGCTGGTGCTGATTGCGGGTGGGGTGATGGCCTTCCTGTTGCCCATGCTCTCGCCGCTACGGGCCAGCCTGGTCGGTGTGATCGTCCTGCTGCTGCTGCTCAGCGTGAATTTCAGCTTCTGGCACGTATCCAATGTGGTGTTGCCGCTGGCCAACGGCGTGATTGCAATCGTGCTGCTTTATGCTATGAACATGTCCTGGGGCTACTTTGTCGAGTCCCGGACCAAACGCCAGCTGACCGGGCTGTTCGGCCAGTACGTGCCGCCGGAGCTGGTAGAGGAAATGAGCCGCGATCCGGAGAACTACAGCATGGCCGGCCGCAAGGCCGAACTTACCGTGCTGTTTTCCGATGTCCGCGGATTCACCACCATTTCGGAGGGCCTGGAACCCGACGAATTGGCGACCCTGATGAACCAGTATCTCGGCGCCATGACCCTGATAGTGCGCAAACATCGTGGTACCCTTGATAAATATATCGGCGACGCGATCATGGCGTTCTGGGGCGCGCCGGTCGACGACCCGGAACATGCCAGGAACGCGGTGCTTACCGGACTGGAAATGCATGTTGCGCTGCATGAACTGAACAAGGACCTGATGGCGCGTGGCTGGCCCGAACTCAAGATCGGCATTGGTGTAAATACGGGTCCGATGACCGTGGGCGACATGGGCTCGCCGGTACGTCAGTCCTACACGGTGATGGGCGATGCGGTTAACCTTGGTTCCCGCCTTGAGGGCATCACCAAGCAGTACGGGGTGGGCATGATCGTTGGCGAAAGCACCCGCGAACTGGTGAAGAAGGAATTTGTTTTCCGAGAGCTGGATCTGGTGAAAGTCAAGGGCAAGGACAAACCCGTAGGCATCTATGAGCCGCTCGGGCTGGAAGGCGAAGTCGACAAGCCGAAGCTGGAGGAGAACAAGTTGTGGAATCAGGCCGTGCGGGCGTATCGTTCGCAGAACTGGGACCAGGCGGAAGTGTTGTTGCTCAATCTGTCGCGCATGTCACCGCACAAACTCTATGAGGTTTATGCGGAGCGTATTGCTCATTATCGCAACGACCCGCCCGGAGATGACTGGGACGGTTCATGGAAGTTTGATACCAAGTGAGGCGTGAGTGAAGGTCAGAATTCTCGGCTGTAGCGGAGGAATTGGCGGACGCCATCTGCGTACCACTTCGCTCTTGGTCGACAACGATATCCTGATCGATGCGGGGACCGGCGTCGGCGATCTGGCGATTGCCGAGCTTGCCCAGATCGATCACGTTTTTGTAACCCATTCACATCTGGACCATCTGGCGTGCCTGCCGTTCATGATCGACACGGTGGGTGACATGCGCAACAAGCCGGTGGTCGTGCATGCGACCGAGGCCACACTCGAAATCATCCGGGCCCACATATTCAACTGGGCCATCTGGCCCGACTTCAGCGAAATACCGACGCCGGAAAAGCCGTTCATGCGTTTCGCCACGATACGCGTCGGCGAGGTCATAGAGCTGGACGGCCGCAAGATCATGCCGTTGCCGGCGAATCACACCGTGCCGGCGGTGGGCTACCACCTGGATTCGGGACATGCCAGCCTGGTCTTCACCGGAGATACCGGGCCCTGCCCCGAACTGTGGCAGCAGGTGAACCAGATTCGCAATTTGCGATATCTGATCATCGAGTGCGCATTCTCCAACAGCGAGAAGGGGCTGGCGGTGGCATCCCTGCATTTGTGCCCAAGCATGCTGCTGGAAGAACTGACAAATCTGCAGCGCGATGCAGACGTTTTCATTACCCATTTGAAACCAGGCCAGATCGAATTGACCATGCAGGAAATCGAGGACTGCATCGGTGAATTCCGCCCTGGAATGCTGCAGAACAATCAGCTGTTCGAAATCTGATCATGGCTGATTCGGTGAGCATTGATCTCCTCGCCCGTCTGCAACCGCTGGCGTCACTGGGCAGCGATGGTTTGCGCGAGTTGCTGCCGCGCTGCCGCCTGCACACCTTCACGCGCGGCAGCGAACCATTTCGTGCCGTCGGCTGGAACGGCCAGGCGGTCTATCTGGTGCGCGGCCAGCTTCTGACGAGTATGCCGGACGGCGCTTCCCGCGTACTTGTCGGCGGCCATGAATATGCGGCCGCTCCGCTGGCGCGTGGCGGCAAGTCACCCGTCAAGGGCAAGGCCATCACCGACATCGTGCTGTTGGCGCTGGACGAAGACACCCTGGACATCGCACTTACCTGGAATCAGCTCGCGGTACCCGCGACCGGAGTTGCGGGCAGCACGGAGGTGACCGACTGGCGCATGATGTCGGGCATGTTCGCCCTGGACAATATTACGGTCGGCGTATTCGCTTCGCTGCCGCCGGCCAACATCCAGTCATTGCTGGGAAAGTTCAACCGTGTCCAGGTCAAGCGCGGGCAGACCATTGTCCGGCAGGGCGATGCCGGTGATTTTTACTATCTGATCGAAAGCGGACGCTGCAAGGTTTCCCGTCTGGTTGCCGGATCCTCGATCCAGCTGGCCGAACTCAAGGAAGGCGATGCGTTTGGCGAGGAGGCCCTGGTGGCCGATACGGTACGCAATGCCACCGTGACGATGAAGACGGATGGCGTGCTGTTGTGCCTGTCCAAGGACGACTTCAACGAATTGCTGCGCGCGCCGTTGCTGCAGAAGGTTGGCGGAGCTGAGGCGGAGCGGCGGATAGCTGCCGGGGCAACCTGGATCGATGTGCGCTTTCCTGCCGAATACAGGAGCGATGGTTTTCCGGGAGCTCTCAACATTCCGCTGGACGACATTCGCCAGGCCTCGACGGCGCTCGATCCGGCAAGGGAGTACATTGTCTATTGCCAGACGGGACGACGCAGTTCCGCCGCAGCATTTTTGCTTTCCCAGCGCGGGTTCCATGCCGTCCTTCTCGAAGGCGGCATGAGGGCTCATGCGGATGCCATGGAGTCAGTCGAATGAGCGCCGTTCCTGCTGCCCCGGCCGACGCGGCCATGTCCGATGTCGATAGCCGTCTGACCTTTTTCAAGAACCTCCAGGTTGTAACCAACAAGATTCATGCGACATCCAACATCGATGAAATCATGCTGGAACTGTCCGGCGAGATCTGCAGTTTGTTCAATGCCGATCGGTTGACGATCTACACGGTTGGCGAGGACAAGGCTTCCATCGTCTCCAAGGTAAAGACCGGCCTGAACTCGTTCAAGGATCTGCGTCTGCCGATCGCCGACCAGAGCATCGCCGGCCACGTGGCCCTGGCCAAGAAAACCGTGAATATTCGCGATGTCTATGACGAAGCGGAACTCAAGGCGATCAATCCTTCGCTGCGCTTCCTGCAGGAAGTCGACAAGCGTACCGGCTATCGCACCAAGCAGATGCTGGTGGCGCCGGTGGTCGATGCGCAGAGCGCCGAGCTGCTTGGCGTCGTCCAGATCATCAACAACAAGGCCGGAGTTCCGTTTGCGCCAATAGCGCTGGAGGGCGTCAAGGGCCTGTGTGAAACCCTTGCCATCGCGTTTACCCAGCGCAGCAAGCCGGCGCAGGCGGTCAAGACCAAGTACGACTTCCTGGTGTCCGATGCCGTCATTTCGGCCCAGGAACTGGAGTTGGCGACACGCACGGCGCGACGCAAGAACCTGGACATCGAGGAAGTGCTGGTCAACGAGTTTCAGGTCAAGCTCCCGGCATTGGGTGCGGCACTGGGCAAGTTCTTCAATGTGCCCTACGAGCCGTTCAAGGCCGACCGGATCAAGCCGGCCGATCTGCTGAAGAATCTCAAGCGCGATTTCCTGGAGCAGGCCAAATGGGCCCCGGTGGAAGAGGGGCCCGAAGGCGTGATGGTGGTCTGCATGGATCCCGAGCAGGTCAGGGGGTCGCGCGTCGTCAATAACGTCTTTCCCCGATCGAAGGCGGTTTACCGGGTCACCACCAATCACGAATTCGGGCTGACGATAGACCAGTTGTTCGGGGCTGCGGGTGTTCCCGGCTTTACCGACGACAGTTCGGTCGGCGACATGCTGGCGACGCTCGACCAGGACGATGGCGAAGGCGAAGGCGGCGCCGCCGACGACATTTCCGCGGCGGCCGACAACGAGCTGGTCAAGCTGGTCAACAAGATCATCATCGACGCCTATCAGATGGGCGCCTCGGACATCCATATCGAGCCGGGACTGGGCAAGGACAAGGTGCTGGTTCGCCTCCGCCGCGACGGTTCGTTGACGAAGTACATCGAAGTGCCGGCCAGCTACCGCAATGCCATGGTGGCGCGGCTCAAGATCATGTGCGATCTCGACATCGCCGAGCGGCGCAAGCCGCAGGACGGCAAGATCAAGTTCAAGAAGTACGGCCCGCTGGACATTGAACTGCGGGTAGCGACGATTCCTTCCACCGGTGGCGTCGAGGACGTCGTGATGCGGATTCTTGCGGGCGGCGAACCGATCCCGCTGGACAAGCTGGGCGTGTTGCCGACCAACCTGACCAAGCTCAAGGCCACCATTTCCAAGCCCTACGGCCTTTTCTTCGTCTGCGGCCCGACCGGTTCCGGCAAGACCACGACGCTGCACTCGGTGCTGGGTTATCTGAATACCGTGGATACCAAGATCTGGACTGCGGAAGATCCGGTGGAAATTACCCAAAAAGGCCTGCGTCAGGTGCAGGTCAACAAAAAGGTGATGGATTTCGCGACGGTCATGAAGGCCTTTCTGCGAGCCGACCCGGACATCATCATGGTCGGCGAAATGCGCGATGCGGAAACCACCGGCATCGGCATCGAGGCATCGCTTACCGGCCACCTGGTGTTTGCCACCCTGCACACCAACAGCGCGCCGGAATCCATCATCCGCCTGCTCGACATGGGCATGGACCCGTTCAACTTCTCCGATGCCCTGCTCGGCATTCTTGCCCAGCGCCTGGCCAAGCGCCTGTGCAAGTGCAAGGAGGCCTACACGCCGGACGCCGATGAAGTCAGGCTGTTCATGAAGGAATATTGCAGCGAACTGGAGAGCACGGAGGCCTTCAAGAAGGATATGAAGGGCGCCTATGCGGCGACCCTGGAGCGTCTAATTAAAGATTACGGCAAGGACGGGCACCTGGTCTTCACCCGGGCCAAGGGTTGCGACACCTGCGGCGGCAGCGGCTACAAGGGCCGCGTCGGCTTGCACGAGCTGATGATCGGCACCGAGCCGATGAAGAAGCTGATCCAGGAACATGCACGTGTCGCACAGT
>JAPTVL010000329.1 GCA_028065725.1 Betaproteobacteria bacterium | reverse complement strand
TAGCCACGGATGTTGGATACGGCGATGCCATTCGCCTTGCAGTAGGCAAGATCGACGTTGTCCGTGCCGGTGGCGCAAACGGCAATCATTTTCACGCCCGGTGCTTGCGCCAGGAGGTCGCCAGGGAGCTTGACCTTATTGCTGATGACGATGCGGGCATCCTTGATCCGCGCCAGGACTTCCTCGGGCCGGGTCTGTTCATGGTCGGTCCAGTGATGCGCGAATGAGGGCGCGCGCAAATCGGCGATCAGGCTCTTGCGATCGAGGAAGACGATGCGATGGCTCATTTGCGCTCCATGCCGGACTCGCGCTCGACGACTTTCATCACGGCCGCCGAGTCCAGCTCGGCATCGCCGGTGCCCATCAGCGCGTTGAGATGCTGCATCACCAGCGCTGCGCCCGGCAGCGCGAGACCGAGCTCCTTCGCAGTCTGCATCACGATATTGATGTCCTTCTGGTGCAGCCGGGTCTTGAAGCCGGGCGTGTAGTCGTTGTCGAGCATGCGCTTGCCGTGTACTTCCAGGATGCGGCTGCCGGCGAAGCCGCCCATCAACGCGTCGCGCACGCGGGCCGGGTCGACGCCGTTCTTGCGGGCGAAGGTAAGCGCCTCGGCGACGCCCTCGATGGTGACCGCCACCACGATCTGGTTGCACGCCTTGGCGACCTGGCCGGCGCCGATGTCGCCCACGCGCACGATGTTCTTGCCCATGGCCTCGAACACCGGCTTGACGCGCTCGAACACCTCGGGCTTGCCACCGACCATGATGGAGAGCGTGGCGTTGATCGCGCCGACATCGCCGCCCGACACCGGCGCATCGAGCATGTCGATGCCGTGCGCCTGCAGTTTTTCCGCAAACACTCGGGTCGCGGTCGGCGAGATGGTGCTCATGTCGACCACTACCGAGCCGGGCTTCGCGCCCGCGGCCACGCCGTTTTTGCCGAAGATCACCTGCTCGACGTCCGGCGTGTCGGACACCATGACGATGGTGATTTCGGCCTGCGCGGCGGCTTCGGCGATCGTCGTGCAGCCCGCGCAGCCCGCTTCCACCGGCTGGGCCATGGTCTCCGGGCGGCGACCGTGCACGAAGACCGTGTGGCCGGCCTTCCTGAGGTTGATGGCCATGGGCTTGCCCATGATGCCCATGCCGATGAATGCGACGTTCATCTTGTTCTCCGTGAGTTCCGTGTCAGGCGGGTTTTACTTGTACAAAACGCTCGGCAGCCACATGCCGATCTGCGGCCAGAGGTAGAGCATCGCCATGGCGATCACCTGGATCCCCATGAACGGCAGCATGCCGGCAAAGATCTGGTTCAGGGTCACATGCGGCGGCGCCACGCCCTTGAGATAGAACGCGGCCATCGCCACCGGCGGCGACAGGAAGGCGGTCTGCAGGTTGAGCGCCACCATCAGGCCGAAGAACAGCGGATCGATGTTGAAGTGCGCCAGCAGCGGAATGAAGATCGGCATGAAGATGACGATGATCTCGGTCCATTCCAGCGGCCAGCCGAGGATGAAGATGATGGCCTGCGACAGCAGCATGAACTGGACCGGCGTCATGTCGAGCGACAGCACCCATTGCTCGATCAGTTGCTGGCCGCCCAGCAGCGCGAAGGCGGCGGAGAAGATCGAGGAGCCGACGAACAGCCAGCACACCATGGCCGAGGTTTTGGCGGTGAGAAAGACCGACTCCCTCACCGTCGGCAGCATGCTCACCTGCGGAACCGCCAGCAGGCACCACACGCCCATGGCAGCCATGGACATCCAGCCTACCCAGTCCGGCGGCGCCGTGGGCAGAATGCCGGCCTTGAACAGGAGGAACCAGACCACGGAGACGCCGAACAGCATCCACAGCGGAATCCAGGTTGCACGCAGGCTGCGCCGCTTTTCGCGGAACGTGTTGAACGACAGGTAGAGCGCGGCGAGGACGAAGCCGCCGAAGGAGCCGATCGCCGCCGCTTCCGTCGGCGTTGCCAGGCCGAACACGATGGAGCCGAGCACGGCGAGGATCAGGATCGCCAGCGGGAAGAACGAGGTCAGCAGCATCTTGAAGATTTCAAGGCGCGCGAAGGTGAAGAGTGCGTAGACCACGAACAGGAGCGCAAGGCCGCCAGCCAGTACTTTCCAGTACGCGGAGGGGGCGGGCATGCGCTCGACAGCGTCGTCCGCCGCAGCGTGCCCGGCAGCGAGCGGTGCCTCCGCGGGGGCTTTTTCCACCAGCGGGGCTGCGCCCCCGGGTTCCTGCAGGTCACCGGCTGGCGGCTCCTGCAGGGTGTCCGCCATGGGTTCCGGGAGGGCTTCGGGCGGCGGTTCCTGCACGCCGTCGGCAACAGGCTCCTCGATCGGAGGCTCCGAGATGCCCTCGGCCTGGGGTTCATCCGGGCCGGGGACCTCCGTCGACTCTTCGCTCACCATGCCCATTTCCTGCAACAAGGACGTGTCGGTTGCCGCGTCCGGCTTGGTGAGCGCTTGCCAGGCCAGCCCCATGATGACGATGAACACGATGGCGGGCAGCAGCGCGGTCAGCAGTTCGCGCATGACATGGCCTTTGGAAACGCCGGCGTCACTTTTTGCGAATGCCGCCCGCATCAAGGCGGGCAGGGCATGCTTGCCGAAGCGTGTGGCGATGCGGGCGTTACCGGGGGGCAGCGGGACGATCCGCTCGGACTCCGGCAAGGGGGGGGCGAGTTCCGGCTTCAGCTTGGCCAGGATCATCACATAGGCGACATAGAGCAGGGCCAGCATGATGCCGGGGAAGAACGCCCCGGCGTACAGCTTCACCACCGACACGCCGGCCGTGGCACCGTAGACAATGAGCAGCACTGAAGGCGGAATCAGGATGCCGAGGCAGCCACCCGCAGTGATGACGCCGGCCGACAGCTTGACGCTGTAGCCCGCGCGCAGCATGGCCGGCAGCGCCAGCAGGCCCATCAGCGTGACCACGGCGCCGACGATGCCGGTGGCGGTGGCGAAGATGGCGCAGGTCACCAGGGTGGCGACGGCGAGCGAGCCCGGAATGCGCGCCAGCGCCAGATGCAGCGACTTGAACAGCTTTTCGATCAGGTTGGCGCGCTCGACCAGATAGCCCATGAACACGAACAGCGGGATCGAGATCAGCACGTCGTTGGTCATCACGCCGTAGGCGCGCTGCACCATCAGGTCGAGGGTCTGGGTCACCGCGAGGTCCGGGCTGCTGCTGCGATAGGCGAACCAGGCGAAGATCATGCCCATGCCCATCAGGGTAAACGCCGTGGGGAAGCCGAGCATGATGGTCACCACCACCAGGCTCAGCATCAGCAGGCCCAGATGTCCGTTGGTGAGGTTTCCCCATGGCAGGAACACGGCGACGGCGATCAGGATGATCGCCATCAATGCGAAGCCGAAACGCAGTTCCTTCTTCACGATTTGATCTCCTGCTTCACCACGTACTGATCCAGTTCAGCGATGTCCTCGTCTTTGACCTTCACCATCTCCTTGAGCTTGTCGACGTCGACTTCCTCGACGTCCTCGACGCGGGAGGGCCAGACGCCATCGCGCAGGCAGATGATGCAGCGCAGGATTTCGACGATCCCCTGCATCAGCAGGAAAAAGCCGGCGACCGGAATCATGAACTTGAACGGATACAGGGGCAGCGGGTCAGGGCTGAAGGTCTGTTCGTGGATGGCCAGCGATTCGTTGGCATAGAACCAGCCGGCGTAGGTGAGCGCAAAAATCCCCGGCAGGAAAAACACGATATACAGCACCAGATCAATGGAGGCCTGGGTGCGCGGGGCGAAGAACCCGTACAGCACGTCGCCGCGCACATGGCCGCCATGCGCCAGCGTATAGGCGCCGGCCATCATGAACAGGATGCCGTAGAGCATGATTTGCATGTCCAGTACCCACGGATGCGGGGTGTTGAGGACGTAACGGGAAAACACTTCCCAGGAAATCAGAAAAGTCAGTCCGATGATGGACCAGGCAAAAAACCGGCCGGCGAAGGTGCTTACCTTGTCGACGAAGAGCAGCAATTTCTGCATGACGTGAGTTCTTGGAATGGCTGCAGAAAACGGCCACCCGTCCGGGGCGGGCGGCCGTGCGAGACGATGGCGACAGGTTTAGCCCTTCTTCTTGGCGAAGAAGTGGTTGTACGCCATCTTGTAGTCCACGTTGGTGTCGTTCTGCCAGCGCGCCGCGCGGCCGGCAAAAGCGCGCATGGAGTCGAGCACCCGCTTGAACGCCGGGTTCTCGGCGCTCTTGGCCGCCATGATCTTGTCCCACGACTGCAGTTGCTTGCGCAGAATGGCATCCGGCGTCTTGTAGAACTTGACGCCTTTCTTGGTGCTCATGTCGATGTAGTCCTTGGAGTAGCGGTCGATCGCCTTCCACGACATGTCGGCCGACGACGCCTCGAGGGCGTGCTTGATGATGGCCTTGTGCTCGGCGTTGAGGCCGTCGTACTTCTTCTTGTTGAACAGGATCTCGAACTGCTCGCTGGGCTGGTGGAAGCTCTGCAGCATGCAGACCTTGGCCACGTCCGGGAAGCCGAGCAGGTTGTCGGAGGACGCGTTGTTGAACTCGGCCGCATCGAGCAGGCCGCGGTCCATGGCCGGCACGATCTCGCCGCCGGGCAGCGGGTTCACCGCGGCGCCCAGATCCTTGTACATGTCCACTGCCAGGCCCACGGTGCGGAACTTCACGCCTTTCATCTGATCGGCGCTGGTGACGGGCTTCTTGAACCAGCCGAAAGGCTGGGTCGGCATCGGGCCATAGAGCATCGACACCACGTCCATGTTCATGTTCTTGTAGATTTCATCCAGCAGCTCCTTGCCTCCGCCATAGTAGTGCCAGGCCAGCACCATGTTGGGGTCCATGCCGAAAGCCGGGCCGGAGCCCCACAGCGCCACGGCCGAGTTCTTGCCATACCAGTAGGCCACCACGCCGTGACCGCCGTCCAGCGTTCCCTTGTTCACCGCATCGAGCAGGTCGAAGGCCTTGACCACCGCCCCCGCCGGCAATACCTCGATCCGGAGTTCCTTGCCGGACATCGCATTCACCTTGCTGGCGAAGTCCACCGCGTATTCGTGGAAGATGTCCTTCGCCGGCCAGGTGCTCTGGAAGCGCAGGCTGATCGGCGCCTGCGCCTTAACGATCGAGGGAAAACCCAGCGCTGCGGCGCCGGTCGCCGATGCTGCGGCCGCGCCGAGGAATTTCCGGCGGCTCAGTTTGGGCGAGGGCTTGCTGTCTTCTTTCTTGCTCATGGCTGTCTCCTGTTGTTGTGTGTCGTGGAAAAGCAGATTTACAGTAGTACAGATTGCGAGCACCACAAAATGGCCAAATACTAATGTTCACGCCGGATTCGGGGCTGGCGACCAGGTTGCGGGTGAGGACGATCGGCGCCTGCAGACAAAGAAAAACGGCCCCATGACAGGGGGCCGTCTGAAATGCGGGTGGCCAGGGGCAGAATCGAACTGCCGACACGCGGATTTTCGATTGGCAGCGTCGTGAGCCGAATGGCGCACATGCCACAGGCGGGCCACTCGAAGGCCTGCCATATTCCCCTGCAATGATTCGTTTCACGAGAATAGCTCAGGGAAGGGACAGGCGGACACGAAGCTGCGGGAAGCGACTTCGTGATGTCTGGCATGACGACGATGATCCCCAATGCGATGCGCCTACCGTTGACGTTCGGCTTGTCCGGCGCGTTGCACGCTGCTGCTCTGGGCTTCGTGTCGCCACCGCCCCCCCCATCCGGCCTGCCGATGGGGCCCATCCAGGTCCGTCTGCTTGGAGGCGCCGCCGCCCAGGTGGCTGGGCCAATCCCGGGCGGCTTGCCCGATGCCAAAACTGCTCAGGAACCGAATTCCGGTCTGCACCAAGGTCGGGCCGTCCATGCGGCGTCGTTACGGGCGCCATTCGCAACAGCAGCGACGCCTGTCGCTGAGGCCGTTCCCCTGCCCGGGAGCGCAAGGGAACAAGAACACGAGCGTCATTCCGGGCTGCCGGATAGCGCTGTTTCAAACCCTCCGGGAGCGGCCGCTCCATCCCCTTCGGCACAGGAAGGCGCCGATGAGAATCGTGCGACGGTCATCGGCGGCCTGCCAGACCAGCCGGGCGGCAAGCTGCAGCAGGCCAGCGGCGTGCCGACCGGCATGCCCGCCTTTCCCCTCCAGGCGCCCAAGGCCCTGCGTACCCCAGCGCCTGAGTACCCCGAAGAAGCGCGCTGGGAGAAGCGGACGGGATTGGCGACCCTGGGCTTCCGCATTGAAATCGACGGTTCTGTGGCCGAGGTGATGCTGTTGCATTCCTCGGGACATGCCGATCTGGATACGGCAGCGATGGACTCGTTGCGGCATTGGCGCTTCGTTCGTCCTCCCGGTGCGGAATCTGCTTACTGGTATCGCTATGTCTTCCGGTTCGAGCTGACGTGATGGCTCTCGGCGAGGAGCGCTGAACCCTCGAACCAGGCCTGTTTCCATTTCCTCCGGAATCTGAGCCGGCCGATTGTTTGCCGGTACTGCAGTCCCAGAGGCGTGTTGTCCACCAACCTGAATAGGAGAATCGCATGCATCACCATCAAATCAGATACAAGACCCTTGCTGTGCTCGTCGCGGCCACTTTTGTCGCTCCCGTCGCCCCCGCTCTGGCCAAAGGGCCGCAGGCTGGGCATCACCAGCCCGCCAGCGAGTTTCTGACGGGCGAAATGCTACCCACCGGCGTGCGCATCACGCCCGAAGCAGCCGGCGGCGCCCTGTTCCAGGCCCTCAACCCGGATCTGCCGTCCAATCCCGGTTTCGTGGCCGGACAGGCGGTGGCCACCAGCGTGAGCCCGGACGGCAACACTCTGCTCGTCCTCACCAGCGGCTACAACCGCAACAATGGCCCTACCGGTAGCCGCGTCGCAGCCGAGTCCAACGAGTATGTCTTCGTCTACGATATCTCCGCCGGCACGCCCATCAAGCGCCAGGTCATCCAGATACCCAATACCTTCAACGGCATTGCGTGGAATCCCAATGGCCAGGAGTTCTATGTCTCCGGCGGGATCAACGACAACGTCCGTGTATACGGCCTGGCTGGCCAAGCCTGGACTGAGCAGGCCGTCATCGCCCTTGGCCACGGCAACGTGGGGCTGGGCATCGGCGTACGACCCGTCGCCGCCGGCATCGCCGTTACCCAGAACGGCAAACGCCTGGTAGTGGCCAACATGCAGAATGACAGCGTCAGCGTGGTCGATCTGGAGACGCGTACTGAAATCGCCGAGCTGGATCTGCGCCCGGGGAAGAATAATCCGGCCCAGTCTGGCGTAGCCGGTGGTTCCTATCCTTACTGGGTGGCGATCAAGGGGGATGGCAAGGCCTATGTCAGCAGCCAACGCGATCGTGAGGTGGTGGTGCTGGACGTTGCAGGCGCGCAGCCTGCCGTGGTCGGCCGCATTGCCGTCGGCGGGCAGCCCAACCGGATGCTTCTCAACCGCGACCAGAGCCGCCTGTTCGTGGCCAATGGCAACAGCGACAGCGTCTCGGTGATCGACACCGCCAGCGACACGGTGCTGGAGGAATTCAATGTCACCGCGCCCAAGAGCGTGCTGACCAAGGCCG
>JAPTVL010000550.1 GCA_028065725.1 Betaproteobacteria bacterium | reverse complement strand
CACCTGGAAGGCACGCTACAGCCCCGCAGCAAGACGCCCGGCCCGCGAGGGCCGGGCGAGGATTGAAACGCCGCACCCGCCGCACCCAAGGAGCCCACCCCATGGACGCCCGGCCCGCGAGGGCCGGGCGAGGATTGAAACAGAGGCTCACGAAAAGATTTCACTTGACATTGACGGACGCCCGGCCCGCGAGGGCCGGGCGAGGATTGAAACCGCCGACGGCATGACCAGCGTATCCGGCCTGCGCGGGACGCCCGGCCTGCGAGGGCCGGGCGAGGATTGAAACATCATCGGTGCCGCCTTCAAACTTCGGCACCTTGTGGACGCCCGGCCCGCGAGGGCCGGGCGAGGATTGAAACCTTTCTTTGTCAGATCAGGCGCGGTTGCGCGGGCGAGGATTGAAACACTCCAGTTCATGTTGTTCTTCGCCCAGTCCTCAATGACGCCCGGCCCGCGAGGGCCGGGCGAGGATTGAAACAGATCCTCGGCCTCGCCGGTATCGAACACCAGACGGACGCCCGGCCCGCGAGGGCCGGGCGAGGATTGAAACTCTCGAAAGGACAAGCAAATGAAAAGCATCCAAGGACGCCCGGCCCGCGAGGGCCGGGCGAGGATTGAAACAGCAACGCGCGTGCGACCAGCAGCGCGCCTTCGGGTGACGCCCGGCCCGCGAGGGCCGGGCGAGGATTGAAACGATCGCATCGCCGCGTCGGCCGGCTACCGCCGCTGGACGCCCGGCCCGCGAGGGCCGGGCGAGGATTGAAACCAACATGGGCAGCGATTACGTCGACGACAAGCTGGGACGCCCGGCCCGCGAGGGCCGGGCGAGGATTGAAACATAGCCTCGGCGGCTGCGGTACACAAACAGCAGGCGACGCCCGGCCCGCGAGGGCCGGGCGAGGATTGAAACACCGAGGCGAACCGTGCGCTTTACGCCGCGCCCCACGACGCCCGGCCCGCGAGGGCCGGGCGAGGATTGAAACATCATGTCCTCAGTTGCTCGGAGGTGTAGCTTCCAACGTCGGTACTGGCGATACGGCGATTTCATTAGCTTGGCGTGCAATGGACACCGGTTCAGATCATGCCGGCCCCGGCCCCGGCCACGACGAGCACATAGCGCGCCGCCTTGCCGGCCGCCATCCATGCCGCGCAGGCCAGCGGCGGCAGGCGCAGCCAGCCGGCGGCGGCGCACAGGGCGTCACCGATGATCGGCGCCCAGGCCAGCAGCAGGATCGGCGCTCCGCGCCGTTGCGCCAGCGCCGACTTCTCCGGCGCGAGGTGCTGCGGCAGCAGGCGGCCCATGTAATACGTCAGCATGCCGCCCAGCGTGTTGCCCACGGTAGCGAGCAGCAGCGCCGCCAGCGTCTGTTCCGGATGCAGCCTGATCACGGCGAACAGCACGGCTTCCGAGCCGCCGGGGAGCAGCGTTGCGGAAAGGAAACTGGCGAGAAACAGGCCGGCCAAACCGGCTTCCGCGGTGTAAGCGAAGTCCATGGCGCATGTTACCCTTTGCGGTTACCGCCACCTCCTGCCCTACTGTCATGGACTATCTCGAAAGAATCCTCAACGCCCGCGTTTATGATGTTGCAATAGAAACGCCGCTGGAGCCGGCCTCGATCCTGTCGGCGCGCATCGGCAACCGGGTGCTGCTCAAGCGTGAGGACATGCAGCCGGTGTTCAGTTTCAAGCTGCGCGGCGCCTACAACAAGATCGTTCATCTGACACCGGCGCAGCGCAAGCGCGGCGTGATCTGCGCCTCGGCCGGCAACCATGCCCAGGGCGTGGCGCTGTCCGGCAAGAAGCTCGGCGTCCGTGCCGTGATCGTGATGCCGACCACCACGCCGCAGATCAAGATCGACGCGGTGAAGAAGCTCGGCGGCGAAGTGGTGCTGGCCGGCGATTCCTACGACGCCGCCTACGCCCATGCGCTGGAACTGGAGAAGAAGCAGAAGCTCAATTTCGTCCATCCCTTCGACGATCCCGACGTGATCGCCGGGCAGGGCACCATCGGCATGGAAATCCTGCGCCAGCACCCGGACGCGATCGAGGCGGTGTTCTGCTGCGTCGGCGGCGGCGGGCTGATTGCCGGCGTGGCGGCCTACATCAAGCGCCTGCGGCCGGAGATCAAGGTGATCGGCGTCGAGGCCGCCGATGCCGATGCCATGGACCGTTCGCTGAAAGCCGGCAAGCGGGTGCGGCTGGAGTCGGTCGGCCTGTTCGCCGACGGCGCGGCGGTCAAGTATGTCGGGCAGGAGACCTTCCGTCTCTGTAAGGAATATGTGGACGAGATGATATTGGTCGACACCGATGCGATTTGCGCCGCGATCAAGGACGTGTTCGAGGACACGCGTTCGATCCTCGAACCGGCCGGTGCGCTGGCCGTGGCCGGCGCCAAGGCCTGGGCCAAGAAGCACGGCGTGCAGGGCAAGACGCTGGTGGCGGTGGCTTCGGGCGCCAACATGAACTTCGACCGCTTGCGCTTCGTTGCCGAACGCGCCGAGGTCGGCGAGCAGCGCGAAGCGGTGCTGGCCGTAACGCTGCCGGAGAAGCCCGGCGCCTACAAGAAATTCGTCGCCCTGATCGGCGCGCGCAACATCACCGAGTTCAATTATCGCTACCACGATGCCGGTGAGGCGCATGTCTTCGTCGGCATGCAGGTGGCCAACCGCGGCGAGGCAAGCAAGCTGGTGGCGCTGCTGCAGAAGAACGGCTATCCGGCGCTGGACCTGACCGACGACGAAATGGCCAAGCTGCACATCCGCCATCTGGTCGGCGGCCACGCGCCGCGGGTGAACCACGAACTGATTTACCGCTTCGAGTTTCCCGAGCGGCCCGGTGCGCTGATGAACTTCCTCAACAAGATGAGCGCCGGCTGGAACATCAGCCTGTTCCACTACCGCAACCACGGCGCCGACACCGGGCGCGTGCTGGTCGGCATGGAAGTGCCGCCGAAGGAGATGAAGGACTTCCGCATCTTCCTCAAGAACCTCGACTATCGCTGCTGGGACGAATCGAAGAATCCCGCCTACAAGCTGTTCCTGGGTTAGACATGGAGTTTCTGCGCCGCCTCGGCCACAACGCGACGATCGTGATGCTGGTCACCACCTTGCTCGCCACGATCGCCGCGGAGGGTCTGTATCGCAGCAACATGGCGACGCGCATCGAATATCTGTACACGGATATGTGGCATCGCCTGGCCGGGCCGCGCCAGCCGCCCAAGCACACGGCGCTGGTGATGCTCGACGACCCGACGCTGAACGAGCGGCCGGACGAGCCGCTGGCCTTCTGGACGCCGCATTTCGCCACCGCGGTGGACACGCTGAAACAGGTGGGCGTCAAGGTGATCGCCATCGATTTCATTTTCAGCGGCAGTCCCGAGCGCTGGATCCGCAAGCTGGGTCTGATCGGGCGCGAAGCCTCGCGCAACTACGACCAGCCTTTCCGCCTGCAGATCAATCGCGGCGGCGTGCTGCTGGCCGGTTTCAGGGTCGGCGCCGGCGCGACGGTGAACGACTTCATCCTGCCCAGCCCGGATTACCTGCTGGCGCTGCCCGCGCTGGACATGCCGGCCCACGTCGGGCTGGCCAACCTGCCGTCGGACGCGGATGGCGCCGTGCGCCGCTTCGCGCTGGTCGAAGCGCCCGGCGCCTTTGCGCGCAAGGAAGGCATGCCGCGCATGGCCTTCGGCACGCTGGCGGCGCTCACCGCAACGGGGCAGTCCGCCGGTACGGACAGCTGGAGCTTCGGCGGCCGCCGGCTGGGCGCGCAGGATGCCGTGCCGATCGCCTTCGCCGGGCCGCCGGGCAGTTTTCGCGCGCTGTCCTTCCGCAAGCTGCTGCTGCCCGGCGCCGCCGCCGATCCCGAGGTGCGCGCCCTGGCCGGCAAGGTGGTGGTGATCGGCGCCGGCTACGCCAGCATGAACGACCTGCATCCGACGCCCTATTCGACCAGCATTGGCGGCTCCAACATCCTGATGCCCGGTCCGGAGATTCAGGCCAACGTCATCGAGACGCTGTTGTCCGGTCGCTTCATCGACGAGGTTCCGGCGGCGGCTCGCCTCGCGGCGTTCGTCCTGCTGTTCGGTGCGCTGGCCCAGTTGAGCCTGCGCCTGGCGCCGGCGCGTTCGGTGCTGCTGCTGATCGCGGCCATGAGCGCGGCGGCGCTGGCGGGCTACCTGCTGTTCCGCCAGGACCTGCTGCTGCCGGTGGCGCACCTGCAGGCCGGCATGCTGGTGGTGCTGATCTGCATGGCCCTGCTGCGGCTGACGCGCGAGGAGCGCGAACGGCAGCGCATCGGCCAGATGTTCGGCCGCTATGTCTCGCCGCAGGTGGTCAAGACCCTGCTGGCCTCGGCCGAGTTGCCGGAACTCGGCGGCCAGTCGCGCCAGATCAGCGTGCTGTTTTCCGACATTCGCAATTTCACGACCTTTTCCGAAAAGCTCAGCGCGCGCGAAGTGGTGGAGATGCTCAACGCCTATCTCGAGCGCGCCTGCGCCGCCCTGCTGGCGGAAGGGGCGACCATCGACAAGTTCATCGGCGATGCGATCATGGCCGAGTTCGGCGCGCCGCTGGTGCAGGACGACCATGCGCGCCGCGCGCTGCGTGCCGCCGTGGCGCTGCGTGCCGTCGCGGTCGAATTCCGCGCGTGGGTCGAACAGCGCTTTGCCGGCCGCGGCCTGCCGCGGTTCGAAATCGGCATCGGCGTGCATAGCGGCGAGGCGGTGATCGGCAATGTCGGTTCCTCGGTGCGCATGGAATACACGGCGATCGGCGACACGGTGAACATCGCCTCGCGCCTCGAGGGGCAGACCAAGGATACCGGCGCCCACATCCTGGCCAGTCGTGATACCGTGACCCTGTTCGGCAGCGGTCTGGTTACGGGTGCTTTCCATAGTTTGACGGTCAAGGGCCGCGCCGGTAGAGGCTTTCGAGATTGTCGCCGTTACGTGAGGAAATCATGTTTTCGAGATATTTTTGTTTCTGTCTGATGCTTCTGGCCGGTGGCCAGGCCTGGGCCACCGAGGTGGCGCTGGTGATGTCGGTGCAGGGCCGGGTGTTGCGCCAGGCCACCCCGGCGCCGCTGGCGGTGGAGACTTTCGTCAAGCTCAATGAGGGCGACCGGCTCAGCCTGGCCCAGGGCAGCAAGCTCCAGCTGGTGTACTTCGAGAGCGGCCGCCAGGAAACCTGGTCCGGCCCGGGCAGCCTCGATCTGGCGCTGCGCGAAGGCAAGTCGAGCGGCATGGCCGCACCCGAGGTGCAGCAACAGCCCTTGTCCCTGACCAAGCAGCTGGCACGCACTCCCGCGCTCGACAGCCAGAGCCGCGGCGGGGTGACCCGGCTGCGCGCGCTACAGACCCCCGACGCGGTGGCCAGGCTCGAGAGCAGCTACCAGGAACTCAAGTCGAAGGCGGCCGCCGACGACCTCGGGCCGGAGCTGTACCTGCTGGCGGGCCTGCTTGATTTGCGGCAACTGGATTACATCGAGAAAGTGCTCGACCGGCTGCAGCAGGAGAGGCCGCAAAGCGATCAGGCCGTCGCGCTGGTTGCGCTGTACCGCAAGGTCGTGAAGCAGGCGCGCGAAGGCGGCAATTAGCCGGCTTTCGGCTGGTGCCGGGGATGCAGGCAGATCTTGGGTTTTGACTTCGATGCGCCGCTGGAGCGGGCCGGCACCGATTCGGTGAAATGGGCGCGCTACCCCGCGGGCGTGATTCCGCTGTGGGTGGCGGACATGGATTTTGCCGTGCCGCCGGCGATCACCGCGGCCTTGCAGCGGCGCGTCGAGCATGGCGTGTTCGGCTACAACCAGCCCACGTCCAGCCAGGTCGCGGCGGTGGCCGGCTACCTCGAGCGCAAGTTCGGCTGGACCATCGAGGCGGAATGGATCGTCTGGCTGCCGGGCCTGGTGTCCGGCCTCAACGTCGCCTGTCGCGCCGTCGGTGCGGCGGGCGATGCGGTGTTCACTGCAACGCCGATCTATCCGCCCTTTCTCTCGGCGCCCGCCGACTCCGGCCGGCGCGCCGTCAGCGCGCCGCTGGTGCGCGACTCGGCCGGCTGGCTGTGGGATTTCTCCGCCACCGACGCGGTACTCGGCGCCAGCCGGGCCAAGCTGTTCCTGCTCTGCCATCCGCACAATCCGACCGGCCGCGTCTGGAACGAGGACGAGCTGTGGCAGATCGCGGCGCTGGCGGAAAAACACGACCTGGTGGTGTGTTCGGATGAAATCCACAACGGCCTGGTCCTCGCGCCGTATTGTCGGCACCGACTCTTCGCCACGCTGGCACCGGAACTCGCGGCGCGCAGCATTACGCTGCTGGCGCCGTCCAAAACCTTCAACATTCCCGGACTCGGCTGTGCCTTCGCGATCATTCCCGACAGCGGGCTGCGGCGCAGTTTCCGCGCCGCGATGCACGGTATCGTGCCCCACGTCAATGCGCTCGGCATGGTGGCGACCGAGGCCGCGCTGACCTCATGCGATGACTGGCATGCGGCATTGCTCGATTACCTGCGCGGCAACCTGCGCGCCGTCGAGCGCACCGTGACCGGCTTGCCGGGGCTGGAGATGCGGCCGGTGGAAGCGACCTACCTGGCCTGGATCGATGCGCGCGAATTCGCCTCGGACCATGGCATCGCCAATCCGGCGCGCTGGTTCGAGCAGCACGGTCTGGGGCTTTCCGACGGCGCCGATTTCGGCGCGCCGGGTTTCGTCCGCCTCAATTTCGGCACTCGCCGCGCCTTGCTCGACGAGGCCCTGGCGCGTCTGGCTCAGGCCGCTTCTGGCTGATTCGGCCGGTCCGGGCGCGATACTCCGGCTTCGGTGACGATCGCATCGAGCCGGATGTCGTGCGCCTGGGGCCGGATGTCGGGCACGCGCCCCAACTCGAAACCGACCCCGATCGCCCGCGGCGGCGGAACCATCACCGCCAGGGTGCGGTCGAAATAGCCGCCGCCGTAGCCGAGGCGGAAGCCTTGCGGGTCGAAGGCCAGCAGTGGCAGCAACACGATATCGGGAACGATGGTTTCACCTGCGCGCGGGATCGGGATGCCGTAGCGGTCCTGATCCATGGCGCAGGACGGGGTCCAGCAGCGAAACGCCATCGGCGCGTCGGTGGCGACGACGATCGGCATCGCGGCCTGCCAGCCGCGCTCGAGCAGGCGGGAGGCCAGCGGCTGCACATCGAATTCGCCGCGCACCGGCGCGCAGAAGGCCAGGGTTTGTGGCGCCAGCGGCAGCAGCAGCGCGGTCAGATGGGCTTCGACCCGCGCCGCCAGCGTCGTGTGGGCCGACGGGTCGAGCGCCATGCGTGCCGCCAGCTTCTCGCGGCGCAGCGCGGCGCGAAAAACCCGGGCTTCGGTGCTGTGTTCGGCGGACGGCGGCTGGGCCTGCATGTGCTAACGTAAGAGTGGAATGGATCAAGACAGACGCATTGAATGAACTATAAACGCAAACCCGCCCGCTCTTTGCTCCGCATTGTCCTGGCGCTTTTCCCGTTGCTGGTGGCTGCGGTGTCGCCCCCGGCGCTTGCCGAGCGCGGTGACGCGGCCTTTCTCCTGGCGCGCGAGGCTTTCCGCAACGGCGAGCGGGTGCGCCTTGGGCGCCAGCTGGAGGCGCTGCAAGGCCATCCGCTGCAGCCATGGGCCGAATACTGGGCGTTGCGCCAGCGCCTCGACGACGGTGACGCCGGCGGGGTGCCGGATTACCTGAACCGCCACGCTGGCTCTTATCTGGCCGAAAAGCTGCGCGGCGACTGGCTGCGCGTGCTGGGCAAGGCGGGCGACTGGGAAAGCTTCCGCCGCGAACTGCCGGCGCTGGTCCAGCCCGATGTCGAGGTGAGCTGCTTTGCGGCCCAGGCGGCGGCCAATCCGGAAACGGTGCGCCCGCTGTGGATCAGCGGCCAGGATTTGCCGCAGGCCTGCGAGGTCCTGGTCGACCGTCTGGTCGCTGCCGGGGAATTGAAGGTCGAAGAAGTCTGGCAGCGCGTGCGCCGGCTGTTCGAGGCCAAGCGGGTCGGCGCCGCACGCAGCGCGGCGGCCTATCTGCCGGCCAGCGAAGGCTTCGACGGACGTGGTCTGGAGTCGATCGCGCAATTGCCCGCGCGCCATCTGGAAAAGCTGCCGGCCGGCTTTGCCGCCAGGCGCGGCGGCCGCGAAGTGGCGCTGTTCGCGGTGCAGCGCCTGGCGCGCAGCGATCCGCAGGATGCGGCGAAGCGCTTTGGCCGCATCGAATCCCGCTTTACCGACGAAGAGCGCGCCTACGCCTGGGGCCAGCTGGCCTGGCAGGCGGCGCAGCGCCATCTGCCCGAAGCCCTGGTCTGGTACGGCAAGGCCGCCGGCAGCGCACTGTCCGAAGAACAGCTGGCCTGGCAGGCCCGCGCCGCCCTGCGCGCGCATGACTGGGGCGCCGTGCGCCGCGCGATCGCCGCCATGCCGCCGGCCCTGTCGGCGCAGCCGGACTGGATCTACTGGCAGGGCCGCGCCCTGGCCGTGGCCGGGCGTGCCGACGAGGCGCGCGGAAATTTCCTGAAGATCAGCGGCCGGCCGAATTTCTACGGCAATCTCGCCGACGAGGAACTGGGCCGTGTCGTCGAAGTGCCACCGCCGGCAACCGCGCCGAGCGTCGAGGAACTGGCGCTGGCCGCGGCCAATCCGGGCTTCCAGCGTGCGCTGGCGCTGATGCGCCTCGACATGCGCATCGAGGGCGTGCGCGAATGGGTCTGGTCGCTGCGCGGCATGGACGACCGGAGCCTGCTGGCCGCCGCCGAGTTCGCCCGGCGCAACGAGATCTGGGATCGCGCCATCAACACCGCCGACCGCACGCTGGCGCAGCACAACTACAGCCTGCGCTACCTCGCGCCCTTCAGCGAGCAGGTGCTGCCCAAGGCCGACCAGCTGGCGCTCAACAACGGCTGGGTGTATGGCCTGATGCGCCAGGAATCGCGCTTCGTCATGAACGCCAAATCCTCGGTCGGTGCCAAGGGCCTGATGCAGCTTATGCCGGCCACCGCTAGGTGGGTGGCACAGAAGATCAAGCTGAGCGGTTTCCATCCGGCGCGGGTCACCGAAATGGACACCAATGTCACGCTCGGCACCCACTACATGAAGATGGTGCTCGACTCGCTCGACAATCATCCGGTGCTGGCTTCCGCCGCCTACAACGCCGGCCCCGGCCGCGCCCGCCGCTGGCGCGCGGAGCGGCCGCTGGAAGGCGCCATCTACGCCGAGACCATTCCGTTTGCCGAAACGCGCGATTACGTGAAAAAGGTCATGAGCAATGCCGTGTATTACAACACCCTGTTCGAAGGCCGCCCGCAGTCGCTGAAAGCCACGCTGGGCATGATCGGCGCGCGCGGCCAGGGCGAGAACGGGGTGGAACAATTGCCGTGAAGAATATTCTTGTCATCGGCGGCACCGGCTTTCTGGGTTCGGCCATCGTGCGCGAACTGGCGCGCCGTCCCGCCAGCGCCGACTTTCGCTTCAGCCTGCCGACGCGGCGCCAGGCGCGCGCCAAGCACCTGACCGTGCTGCCCACCGCCGAGCTGGTCGAAGCCGATGTGCACGATCCGGCGGCGCTGACACGGCTGATGCAGGGGCAGGACGCGGTGATCAGCCTGGTCGGCATCCTCAGGGGCGGTGAACCGGGGCGCCTTCCCCCCAGCCCCCTTCCCGGGGAAGGGGGTGACGATGGTTCGCCGCGTGGCGGCTCCGGGAATGTGGCTGGCCCGGCCTTGGGACGGCCCGGCGACCGGGCGCCGTATGGAGCCGGCTTTGCCCGCGCCCATGTCGAACTGCCGCGGAAGATCGCGGCAGCGGCCAAAGCGGCCGGTGTGCGGCGGGTGCTGCATGTCTCGGCGCTGAAGGCGGCGGCCGACGCGCCCTCCGGCTACCTGCGCTCCAAGGCCGCCGGCGAGGCCGCGCTCAAGGCGGCCGGGCTGGATCTGACGATTTTCCGGCCCTCGGTGATCTTCGGTCCGGGCGATGCCTTCCTGACGCTGTTCGCGCGCATGGCCAGGATCGCGCCGTTTTTCCCGCTGGCCGGTGCCGACGCGCGCTTCCAGCCGGTCTGGGTGGAGGATGTCGCCGCGGCCGTGGCCGACAGCCTGCACCATGCCGAAAGCATAGGTGCGACCTACGAGTTGTGCGGACCGAAGCAATACAGCCTGCGCGAACTGGTCGGCCATGCCGCCGCGGTCGCCGGTCATCCGCGTCTGGTGATCGGCCTGCCGCAAGCCGTGGCCTGGCTGCAGGCCTGGGCCATGGAGTTCATCCCCAACGGCCCGCTGACGCGCGACAACATCCGTTCCATGCGCGTGCCCAGCGTCTGCGACGGCGGCTGCACGCTGCCCTTCGGCCGCCGCGCGACGGCGCTGGAAATCGTCGCGCCGACTTATTTGCGTCCCTACCCGCGTCCCTGACCGCTGCCGCAATGGAAATCTACGTGGTTGGCGGCGCGGTGCGCGACGAACTGCTCGGCTTGCCGGTCAAGGACCGCGACTGGGTGGTGGTCGGCGCCACGCCGCAGCAGATGCTGAGCCAGGGTTACCTGCAGGTCGGACAGGATTTCCCGGTCTTCCTGCATCCGCGGACCCACGAGGAATACGCGCTGGCGCGCACCGAACGCAAGACCGCGCCGGGCTACACCGGCTTCGCCTTCCATGCCGCGCCGGGCGTCACGCTGGAACAGGATCTGATGCGGCGCGACCTGAGCATCAATGCCATGGCGCGCGATGCGTCCGGCACCCTGATCGATCCTTACGGCGGCCGCGCCGATCTCGCGGCGCGCGTGCTGCGCCACGTTGCGCCGGCCTTTGCCGAAGATCCGGTGCGCATCCTGCGCGTGGCGCGCTTCGCCGCGCGCTTCGCGGATTTTTCCGTGGCGCCGGAAACCCTGGCGCTGATGCGCGGCATGGTCGCCGCCGGCGAAGTCGATGCACTGGTGGCGGAGCGGGTCTGGCAGGAACTGGCACGCGGACTGATGGAGGCACGGCCGTCGCGCATGTTCGAAACCCTGCGCGCCTGCGGCGCGCTGGCGCGCCTGCTGCCCGAGCTGGATGTCCTGTGGGGCGTGCCGCAGCGCGCCGACTACCATCCCGAAGTCGATACCGGGGTCCATGTGATGATGGTGATCGACATGGCGGCCCGGCTCGGCGCACCCCTGCCGGCGCGCTTTGCCGCCCTGACGCACGATCTCGGCAAGGGCCTGACGCCGGCCGAGATCCTGCCGCGCCACCACGGTCATGAAGCCAGGAGCGTGACCTTGCTCGAAACGGTTTGCGAACGTCTGCGGGTGCCGGTCGACTGCCGCGACGTCGGCCGCCTGGCGGCGCGCTATCACGGCGACATGCATCGCGTCGCCGAGCTGCGTCCCGAAACCCGGCTCACGGTGCTCGAACGCTGCGATGCGCTGCGCCGGCCGGAACGCTTCGAACAGATCCTGCTGGCCTGCGAGGCCGACTACCGCGGCCGCCTGGGCTGGGAAGAGCGCGACTACGTGCAGGCCGCGATCTGGCGCGCCGCACTGGCGGCAATACGCGCGGTCGACGCCGGGGCAATTGCGCGCGAGGCGGCAGCCACGGGCAAGGATGGAGCCGCCGATATCCCGCGCCGGATCGCGGCGGCGCGCATCGAGGCCTTGCGCGCACTCAAAGCAGCCAGCCGATAAGCGCCGCGACCAGCGAGAAGACGATCACCGAGGCGAAGGGAAAGACATAGTCCCTGCCGCGCACCCGCAGGCGCAGATCGCCCGGCAGCCGGCCCGGTTTCGGCAGGCGGGGTTGCAGCAGACCGATGACCATGACCGTGGCCACCATGACGATCAGCCATTTCAGCATGAGGGGTGCAGGGTAGAATCGGGGAAAACAACATAGTAACGGAGCCGCGCCCGATGACTCCCGAAACACGGCTGCTGCCTGACGGTTTCCCCTGCCCTCGACGATGAGTTCTTCCCGTTCCGACGCTTGCGAAGTATTGACGCGCCTGCCCGCCGGCACCGCGCGTCCGACGCCGCTGCTGTTCATTCATGGCGCCTATACCGCTGCCTGGTGCTGGGAAGAGCATTTCCTGCCCTTCTTCGCCGAGGCCGGCTATGCCGCCCACGCCCTGAGCCTGTCCGGCCATGGCCGCTCGCCGGGGCGCGTGCATCTCGACAGCTTTTCCATCGCCGACTATGTCAGGGATGTCGCCAGCACGGTCGCCACCCTGCCGGCGCCGCCGGTGCTGATCGGGCATTCGATGGGCGGCTTCGTGCTGCAGAAATATCTCGAGGATCACGAGGCTCCGGGCGCCGTACTGATGTGCGCGGTGCCGCCGCAGGGCCTGCTGTCGGCGGCGCTGGGCATGATGTTTTCCAAGCCGGGCATGATGCAGGACTTGAACAGCCTGTTGAGCGGCGGCAAGGCTTCGCTGGAAACCCTGCGCGAGGCCCTGTTTGCCCAGCCGGTGTCGCTCGACGACCTGAAACGCTATTACAAGGGCTCGCAGTCCGAATCGCATCGCGCGATCTGGGACATGTCGCTGTTCGGCATGCCGCGCACCGGGCGCGTCAAGCGCACGCCGTTGCTGGTGCAGGGCGCGGAATTCGACCACCTGATTCCCGTTTCGCTGGTGGAAATGACGGCGCGCTCCTACGACGTCGATGCCCGTATCTTTCCCGGCATGGGCCACGGCCTGATGCTGGAACGCGACTGGAAAAAGCCGGCGCAGCAGATTCTCGATTGGCTCAAGGAGCTCGAACAATGATCGTGACCTTCCAGTCCCCGGCATCCGGCGACGTCATCATGTTCGGCGACGTTGCCCAGCGCATGATGAAGCTGATGGGCAAGGACGTCACCGACAAGGGCATCATCACCGTCGAGCAATTGCCGGACGCGATCGCCCGGCTCAAGGCCGCGATCGAGGACGACAAGCAGCAGCGTGCCGGCCTGCAGGATGAAGACCTGCCGCGTACCGAGCCCGACCACAGCCGCGGCAGCGCGCAGAGTTCGCGGCCCTTCGTCACCCTGACCCAGCGCGCCGTGCCGCTGCTGGAACTGCTGGAGTGGTCGCTGAAGAAACAGAAGCCCGTGGTCTGGGGCGTCTGATTTCAGTCGGTCGCTGATCCGCGGCGGCAGGGGATGTTGTCCCTGCCGCCCGATCCGCTCGGGCGGCAAGGGCTGAACCGGCTTGAGGGCTCGTCCTCAGTAGCGCCGGGTTTCGAACAGGTAGTCCCCGCCGGGAACGTGTCCGGCTGAAGGCGATGCACCGTATTGCGGCACCTGCGGGAACTCCTCGATGACCTGCTTGCGAATGCCTTCATACAGCCTGCTGCCGGAATCGAACTTGTCGACATCCTTCAGGGTGTTCATCAGGCTCCAGGCAAAGATCGAGTGGCCGTTCTTGCCTTCGTCCGATACGGGCTCTTCGCCGCCCGAGGACATCACCATCACGCTGCGCTTGGCCAGAATCTGGGCCGGATCGGCGGCGACCGGTGCCGTGAGCTTCTGCTCTTTGGCGAAAGCGCCCGAATAGCAGCTATCGGACATCAGCATGACCTGTTTGGCCGGGATGTTGGCCAGCAGCCGGGAAACGTCGCCGTTGGAAATCCAGTTCGAGGGTTCATTGGAGGAGGCATCGGCCGGAATCCAGTAGCCTTCGCCCGGCCTGCCCGACTTGTCCGGCATCTGGTAGCCATGTCCGGCGTAATACACCGTCACGCTGTCGTTGGGACCAACTTCGCGTCCCACCGCATTCAGCGACCTGACGATGTCGGCCTTGCTGCCGTCGCGGATCACGCGCACGTCGTAGCCCATCCTGTCCTGCATCAGCTTGCCGACCGCCTCGCCGTCGGGCACGGCGGAATCCAGCTGCGGAATCGCCTTGTCCTTGTAGTTGTTGATGGCCACCACGACGGCTATCTTGCGTTCGATCTGCGGCAGGAAGGACACGGAGGGGATGCGCGGCGCCGCGAGGCGGGCAACCTGTTGCGCCACCTGCTGTGCCGTCACCGTCGGCACGCAGACATCGCCGCCGCCGCTGCCGCAGGCGGGCAGATTGGCTGCCGCCGGATTGCGCTCGAGGATGCTCAGGGCCGGCTTCAGCGATTCGGTCTTGAACTCGTGGCGCATGGCGATCACCTGGGCAAGCCGCTCCGGTGCCATGGCGGCGACGGCGGCGACGGCAAAGGACTTGACCGCCTGCTCGCGACGCTCGGTCTCTTTCTTCTCTGCCGCCGCCTTCTTTTCTTCAGCCAGGGCTTTCTTCAGATCGGCTTCGCGCTTCCTGGTATCGGCTTCGAGCTTCTTCTGTTCGGCTTCGGCCTTTTTGGCTTCCACTTTCTTTTCCTGCTCGGCCTGTTTCTTCTCGGCCTCGGCCTTTCTGGCTTCGGCCTGTTTCTCCACGCCGCCCTTGCCTTCCTGCTTGGCCTTGGCGGAATCCGCTTCCGCGCGCTTGCCCTCGGCTTCGGCCTTCTTCGCGCCGGCTTCGGACTTCTTCGCCTCGACCTCGGCCCGCTTGGCTTCCACTTCGACCTTCTTCGAGTCGGCTTCGGCTTTCTTCTGCTCGACTTCGGCCTTCTTCGCCTCGACTTCGGCCTTCCTGGTCTCGGCGCTTTCCTTCTTCACTTCCGCCTTGGCTTTTTCCTGGATCGCCTCGACGCGCTTTTCGTCGGCGCGCTTCTCGGCGGCGGCCTTCTGCTGCGGCGTCTTCGCTTCCTTGGCTGCCGCCAGGGCGAGCTTGTGCTCGGCCTCGGCCTTTTTCGCGCCGGCTTCGGCCTGTTTGGATTCGGCCTCGACGCGCTTGACTTCGGCTTCGGTGTGCCTGGCATCGGCGTCGGCGCGTTTTTGCTCGGCTTCGAGCTTCTTGCCGTCGGCAGCGACCGCTTTGCTCTCGGCCTCCGTCTTGCGACCTTCCGCATCGGCCTTGCGGCTTTCCGCATCGGCCTTCCGGGCTTCGGCAGCAGCCTTGGCGTCGGCCGACTTGGCGTTCTTCGCATCGTTGGCGGCCTGCCTGGCTTCGCCGTCGTGCCGTTTGGCTTCGGTATCCGCCTTCTTGTGGCCTTCCTCGGCCTTCCGGGCTTCGGTCTCGGCGCGCTTGCTCTCGGTTTCGGCTTTCTTGCTCTCGGCCTCGGCCTTCCTGGCTTCGGCTTCGACCTTCTTGCTTTCGGCGGCCGTTTTTTTGGCTTCGCCTTCCAGTTTCCTGGCTTCGGCGCGGGCTTGCTGCGCCTCGCGCTTCAATTCGGCGGGCGATTTGCGCTCCTCGGCGGCACGGGCTTCCTGGCGCGCACGCGCGGCATCGGCCTTCTTTTTGTCGGCGTCCTTGTCGCTGCCGGCCTTCTCGCCCTTGCGGTCGTCGTCGGTCTTCTTGCTGTCGGTGCCTTCGTCCTTCTCCTTCTTGTCGCTGGTGGCTATCTTGAGGTTGGCGTCGAAAGTCACCAGGGCTTTCGCCGTGGCATCGAACGGGGTCAGGAAGTTGTTGAAGAATCCACTCAGCGGATTGTCGGGCACCTGGCAGGCGGCGGGATTCAGCGAGCACAGGCCGGCCGAACTCGTCAGATTCAGGTCGAGTATGACCTTCGGGTAAATCGACGGCGAGAAAGTCGTCAGCCAGGCTTCGCTGAAAGTGAATTTCTTTGCATCCGCCGCGAATGTGCCGAAGCTGCTGCCCGCGAGATCGCCGACCATGATGCCCCAGCCCTTGCCCGCGGGCATGTTGATCACGCCGTCGCCCAGATTGGTGAACTTGCCGGTCGCCAGCATCAGCAGCGGGTAATCGCTGGTCGACGAACCCCAGTTCGCGGCATTGATGTAGCGCCCCGGGCTGATGGTGATATCTTTGGCATAGAGGGCGAGCGTGTCTCGCGAAGCCACGTGCCACGAACTGTTGCCGCCGATGTAGAGGTTGCCGGTGGCGGGGGCATTGACGGTAAGAATTTGCTTGAGCATCCCGGCCACCCAGTTCGGATCGGATTCCTGGGCGCTGGTAACGTTGGTCGGAAGCCCGGCAGCGGTCATGGCGAAGGGGCTGGCCGCCATGATGCCGGTAGTGCCGACAAAAAGGTAGGGACTCAGGCCCGATGACGGGCCGGCGAACTGTTTGGTGATGCACAGGGCCGTACCGCCCGCGCTCGCCAGCTGGCAGGACGCATCGCTCGGATCCTGGCCCAGATGGACGTTGCGGCCGGAACTGTAGGTAGCGATGCCGAGGAAGGGCGTCTGGCCATGAAAACGACCCGTACCGCCGAGGCGGTCGGTGGCAAGAATGAAGTGCCCGTTGCCGGCGGAAACCAGCCCAAAATTCACGCCGACATTGTTGAGCAGCACTATTTTCGGCGCGGCCATTTCGAGCGCGCTGTCCGTCCAGGGAAAGGATCCGGTATAGCCGGTGAGCGCGACCGGATTCGGGAATTCGATCTCGCTATCCGCCTTCATGAACAGGGAGCCGACGGCAGACGAATTGCCCAGATGAACGTTGCCGCCAACCATGATCTTGCCCGAGCTGCTCGGGAAGGTGGACGAAGTGCCCGACGCCATCATGGTCAGGCTCATGCCGAGGCTGCTGGCATCGATGTTGCCGAACTGCCCGATGTGCGGCGCGATGAAGCCGAGCCTGGCGCCGCTTCGCGTCAGGCCGTTGCTGACGAGATTCAGGCTGTAGATGGCGATGAAGTCGGTGGCCGAGTAGGTGACGTCGCTCATGTTGAGCGCAGCGGCGACATCGGCCGTGGTGAGGTTCAGGGCGGCGCCCGATCCGGAGCACGACACGATCGAGTCTTCGAAGCAATAGGAGGCCGGATCGAGCAGCCAGTTGCCGGTCCTGCCTTGCGGCGCGCGGGTGTCCACGCTGCCGTCGAGCAGCAGTCGCCGGTGGCCGGAAGTTTCGACGAAACCGCCGTTGCCGCCGTTGGCGCCACCGCGCGCCGAAATGAAGCCGTCGTATACCGTCTTGTCGTCGGACCAGACGATGACGCGGCCGCCGTCGCCGTTGTGCAGCGCGTCGGCCTTGATCGTGGCGCCGGCCGCGATGGTGGTCAGCGTCGCGTTCTGCACCGCGGCGTTGCTGCCTTGGTAATCGCCGCCGATCAGCGCCGTGCCGCCACCGCCGACTCCTGAAACGTCGATCCTGGCGGTGGACGTCAACGCCACCTGATCGCCCAGCACCTGCACCTTGCCGCCGCTGCCGCCGCTGCTGGCGGCGCTGATTGCGCCCGACACCGTGGTGCTTTGCGTGGCCTTGAGGGTGATGTTGCCGGCGGCATCCACCGTCGCGCTGTCGGCGCGCAGCACGCCGGCCTGCTCGATGATGGCGCCGAACATGTCGATGCGTCCGCCTCCGACGGAGATGCTGCCGAGGTTCACCGCCTTGTTGCCGTTGGCCGTCAGGGTGACCGAAAGCTCGGGGCCGGCGCTGTCGATCAGGCTCACGCTGCTGCCGGCGGCGAGTACGACCTGGCCTTGCGGCGTGGTGATCACGCCCTGGTTGCCGACATTGCTGCCGACCAGATAGACGCTGCCGCCCAGCGGCGTGCTGATGTTGCCGAAATTGGTTACGGCGCCGAGGCCGCCGCCGCCGAAGCTCAGCTTGTTGGCGAGAAAGTTGGCATCCGACAGGTTCAGGTTCGAAACGATCAGCCCGGCGACATCGACCACCGCGCTGCGGCCGAACATCACGCCATTCGGGTTCACCAGGAAGACACGTCCATTGGATGTCAGCGTGCCGAGAATCTGGCTGGCGTCCTGGCCGCCGACGCGGTTCAGCACCGCCGACTGCGCCGATTGCTGGATGAAGCGCGTCGTCTCGTTCTGGCCGATGTTGAACTGCTGCCAGTTGATGATGGCATTGGGCGAATTGGTCACCGTCAGGGTGTTTCCAGAGGTGGCAAAGCTGGCGCTGCCGGCGGCGACATCGGGGCCGACCGGGTTGGCCAGCGCCGGATGGGTGAAGGCCGCGGCGACGGCGAGGCACAACACCTTCTTCTTGAACGTGGCCAGTCGGGCCGAAATCGTATTCATGCTTTGCATGACGGGTCTCCGCGGAATTCGTTAGAACGTGTAGTTGGCCGAGACGTGCAAACCCCAGCGATCGGTATCGGTCTTCAGGCCGAAGGTCTGGCGCGACAGCATGGTCGCGATCGGGTTGCCGTTTTGCCTGGCCGAAGGCGTCTGGCTGAAGCCGACGTCGGCCTTCACCGCCAGGTCCTTGGCGTAGGTCAGGCGCAGGCCGAAGCCGATGCTCAGCAGCGCAAGCGGCGGCAGCCCCGCGCCGGTTTGCTCGTTCACGGTTTGCCGCACCTGGCCGTGATCGACGAACAGCACGCCGCGGGCCTGGATGCTGTCCATCAGATGCTTGCCGAAGTCCGGCGTGTAGAGTTCGAGATTTGCCGTATAGCCCGAGTCGCCGGCAACGCTGCGTTCGGCGTAGCCGCGGACCGAACTGGCGCCGCCGATGCCGAAGCGCTCGGCGTTGACCAGGCGATAGTTGGTGAACTGCGCATTGACGGCGGCGCGCAGTTGCCAGTCTTGCGGCAGCGGCACGCCGAGAGAGGCGGAAGCGCGCCAGGCATTCCAGTGCACCGGAGCGCCCGTGGTGTCGTCGTTGTAATGCTTGTCGGAGCTGTGCAAACCGAAACCCAGGTTGGCCAAGTAGGCGATGCTGCCGCCCGCCTGGTAGGCCGGCGTGGCCGCCTGGGCGATATAGGCGACGCTCAGGGGAGTCGAGGTCACGGTGCCCTGGTTGCTGCGCACGCCGTTGGTCACGGTCTCGTTGGCGAAATCCTTGTAGTCCAGCCCATAGACGATCTTGTGGCGATATTCGCCGATGCTGGACAGGGCCTGGTTGAGGCGCGTGCCGAGGTAGGTGCCGCGGCCGGTGAAGTTCAGGGTGCCGTTGTTGCCCGGCAGCGTCATCGTGGTGTTGCTGTCCGAGTAGGAGCCGATCAGGTCGAGCGAGACTCCGTGCCGATAGAAGGGAATCCGGTAAGCGGCGACGACGCTGAGGCCCTTGTCGGGGTTTTCGATCGTAGTGTTGAGCGCCAGGTTCAGCATGTGATCCTGGTTGCCGAGGTTCGCATGCTGGTAGGCGAGGCTGATCCGGTTGTAACCGGCGGCGGCCGAACCCGAATTATCGTAACTCGCGGTGTATTTCTCGACCCGGTCCTCGGTGACATCGATGCGCGCATCGACCAGGTCGGCGGTCAGGCCGCCCCGGAAGTTGACTGCTACCTGCTTGGCCGGGTTTTCGTTGGCGAGCACGATGGCGGCAACCACCTGGCTGGCGTTCGGGCTGACCCCCTCCTTGAGCGGCGGCAGGCTGGCGCGGATGTTGGCCTCGTCGTAGGCGGAATTGCCGGCAACGCTGATCTTGCCGAGCCTGGCTTCGATGACGCGCAGGGTGATGACCCCGCCGCTCGCCGTCTGCTCGGGCGGAAACACCTGCACCACCGGGTAGCCTGCCTTTGCGTAGGCGCTGCGCAAGGCATCGGCAGCCTTGCCGATGTCCGCCATGTCGCGGCCTTCGCCCGTGAACGGGTCTACCGCAGCGTGCACCGACTCGGCCGCCAGCAGCGTATTGCCGCTGACCTCGAATCGCTGAATGGTGAATTTCGCCGTTTGTGCCCAGCTCGGTTGGGCGCACAGCAGAATTGAGGCGAGCAGGGTGCTGCCGCAAGAAAGGAACTTCATGTATTTTCCCCTGAGTACTCATGCGACCAGGCACATTCCAGCCAAGATCGGACTGCTTCCTTGTCTTATTGCCTGGACATACGGGGAACGATGCTAATACAAGACCATGGCACCATGTCGACAATTTGCAGGCAATGGTCTGCCAAATATAACGCGGAGCGGAATCGTTTGAGCGCTGAATTGATCATGGATCAACCAGCCCGTTCCGGGGCATAAAGTCCAGGCTATTGGCGGGGCTTGTCGTGGCCGATGAAGGAAATCGGAAACACTACGTCCGCTGCCGCTTTGGCGGACGGCGCGTTGTAGTCCGGCATTTGTTCGCCGATGCCGGCGGCCTGGGTCAGTTTGCCCAGCAGCACCTGCAACTGGTCGCTCAGCCAGTCTTCCTCGCAGCGGGTCGGCACGAACAGCAGTTCGCGCACGCGGTCGGGAATCTCGTCGCTGGGGATGATGTCGTTGGCCGCGTAGGCCGCGGAAAAGAACGGCCCGGCGATGAAGCGCAGGGTCCAGCCCTCATCCTCGTCGGGCAGCAGCAGGAAGACGCGGGCGCCTTCGGCCTGGGCATTCTCGTCATTGTCGTCGCCGAATACCGGCATCGCGGCAAAGGCGGCTTTCCTGCGTTGTTTGACGAAGGCCACGGCTTCATTGAAGCTGAGGCGGTTCAGCGCGTTTTCCGACATTTGCGTCTCCTGGGGATTTACAACAGAGGGGCGAGCCATTTTTCGGCTTCTGGAATTGTGTAGTTGGTGCGCCGGGCCCAATCTTCAAGCTGGTCGCGATCGATTTTTGTGATGGCGAAATAATGCGCTTCGGGGTGCGCAAGGTAGAAGCCGGCGACCGAGGCCGCCGGCGTCATGGCGAAGCTCTCGGTCAGCTGCATGCCGCCGTTGGCCGGCGCGTTGAGCAGCTTGAACAGCCCACCCTTGGCGGTATGGTCGGGACAGGCCGGGTAGCCGGGCGCCGGGCGGATGCCCTGGTATGTCTCGGCGATCAGCGCCGCGCGGTCGAGCGATTCGCCGGCCGCGTAGCCCCAGTAGTGGGTGCGTACTTCGCGGTGCAGCCATTCGGCGGCGGCTTCGGCGAGGCGGTCGGCGAGGGTCTTGAGCATGATCGCGTGGTAGTCGTCGTGCTGCGCCTCGAACTCGGCGAGTTTGGTCTCGATGCCGATACCGGCGGTGACGGCGAAGGCCCCGGCGTAATCGCCGGTCGGCGCGACGAAGTCGGCGAGACTCTGCTGCGGCTTGCCGGCCGGCCGTTCCTGCTGCTGGCGCAGGCCGTGCCAGGTGAAGGCCGGCTGGTCGTCGGCGATGAAAGTGATGTCCTCGTTCTCGCGCTGCACCGGGAACAGCCCGAACACGGCGTTGGCGCTCAGCCATTTCTCGGCGATGAGCTGCCGCAGCATCGCCTGGCCGTCCTTGAACACATTGCGCGCCGCTTCGCCGACCACGGCGTCGTCGAGGATTTTCGGATACGAACCGGCCAGGTCCCAGGTCTGGAAGAAGGGGCCCCAGTCGATGTACTCGGCCAGCAGCGCCAGGTCGAGATCGCGCAGCACGGTGACGCCGAGCCGTTGCGGCTTGACCGGCGCGTAGTTCAACTTGGCGTAATTGGCGCGCGCCGAGGCGAGCGATACCAGCGGCACGCCCTTCTTGTTCGCATGCTGGCCGCGCACTTTTTCGTAGTCGGCGGCGACCTCCGCAACGTAATCGTCACGCATGTCGAGCGAGAGCAGCTTGGTCACCACGCCGACGGCGCGCGAGGCGTCCGGTACATACACCACCGGCCCGGCGTAATTCGGCGCGATCTTGATCGCGGTGTGGGCGCGCGAGGTTGTCGCGCCGCCGATCAGCAGCGGTACCGCATTTCCGTCCGCAAACCCCTGGCGCTGCATCTCGCCGGCGATGTGGCTCATCTCCTCCAGCGAGGGCGTGATCAGGCCGGAGAGGCCGATGGCCTGCGCGCCATGTTCCTTCGCCGCGTGCAATATTTTGTCCGCCGAGACCATGACGCCGAGGTCGATCACGTCGTAGCCATTACAGCCGAGCACCACGCCGACGATGTTCTTGCCGATGTCATGGACGTCGCCCTTGACGGTGGCCACCACGATGCGGCCCTTGGAGGTCGAGCCGGTGCGCTTCTTCTCCTCCTCGATGTAGGGGATCAGGTGCGCTACGGCCTGCTTCATGACGCGCGCCGACTTGACCACCTGCGGCAGGAACATCTTGCCGGCGCCGAACAGGTCGCCGACCACGTTCATGCCGTTCATCAGCGGGCCTTCGATCACCGACAGCGGCGGCTTGCCCTCCGCAAACAAGGCCGCGCGGCATTCCTCGGTGTCGGCCACCACGTATTCCGTGATGCCTTTGACCATCGCATGTTCGAGGCGCTTGTCCACCGGCCACTGACGCCAGGCCAGGTCGACCACCTGCTCCCTCGCCTGGCCCTTGACCCGCGTCGCCAGTTCGATCAGCGTATCGCCAGCGCCGACTCTTCTGTTCAATACGACATCTTCCACCGCCTCGCGCAGCTCGGGCGCCAAGTCGTCATAGACGCCAAGCTGGCCGGCATTGACGATGCCCATGGTGAGTCCGGCGCGGACCGCGTGGTAAAGGAACACGGTGTGGATGGCTTCCCTCATCGCGTCGTTGCCGCGGAAGGAAAACGACACGTTGGAGACGCCGCCCGAGGTCCGCGCCTGCGGCAGGTTGGCCTTGATCCAGGCCAGCGCGTTGATGAAATCGACCGCGTAGTTGTCGTGCTCGGGAATGCCCGTGGCGATCGCGAAAATGTTTGGATCGAAGACGATGTCTTCGGCCGGAAAACCATCCTTGACCAGCAGCTCGTAGGCGCGCTGGCAGATGCCGATCTTGCGCTCGTAGGTATCGGCCTGGCCTTGCTCGTCGAAGGCCATGACGATCACCGCAGCGCCATAACGCCGCGCCAGCCGGGCCTGCTCGAGGAACTTCGCTTCGCCTTCCTTCATCGAAATCGAATTGACGATGCCCTTGCCCTGGATGCATTTCAGGCCGGCTTCGATGACCTCCCACTTCGAACTGTCGAGCATCAGCGGCACCTTGCAGATGTCCGGCTCGGAGCCGACCAGGTGCAGGAAGCGCACCATCGCCGCCTGCGAGTCGAGCATGGCTTCGTCCATGTTGATGTCGACCACCTGCGCGCCGTTCTCCACCTGCTGCCGCGCCACGGCCAGCGCGTCGTCGAAGCGGCCTTCGAGGATCATGCGGGCGAAGGCTTTGGACCCCGTGACGTTGGTGCGTTCGCCGACGTTGACGAACAGGCTGTCGTCGCCGACGTTGAAGGCTTCGAGGCCCGCGAGGCGCAGCTTCTTCTCGACCTGCGGGATCGCGCGCGGGGCCACGCCCTTGAGCGACTCGGCAATCGCGCGGATGTGGTCGGGCGAGGTGCCGCAGCAGCCGCCGGCGATGTTGATGATGCCGGCCTTGCCCCATTCGCGGATTTCGTCGGCCAGCATCTGCGGCGTCTCGTCGTAGCCGCCGAAGGCATTGGGCAGGCCGGCATTGGGATGGGCCGAGATGTAGCAGTCGCAGAGTTTCGACAATTCCTCGACGTACTGGCGCAGGTCCTTGGCACCCAGCGCGCAGTTGAGGCCGAAGGAAATCGGCCGCGCATGGCGCAGCGAATTCCAGAAGGCCTCCGCGGTTTGTCCCGACAGCGTGCGCCCCGAGGCGTCGGTGATGGTGCCCGAGATCATCAGCGGCCAGCGCCGGCCGGCTTCGTCGAAGAACTTTTCGATGGCGAACAGCGCGGCCTTGGCGTTGAGTGTGTCGAACACCGTTTCCACCAGCAGGATGTCGGCGCCGCCGGAGGTCAGGCCGCGCGCGGCCTCGACGTAATCGGCCACCAGCGCATCGAAGGAAATGTTGCGCGCGCCGGGATCGTTGACGTCAGGCGACAGCGACGCGGTGCGCGAGGTCGGCCCCAGCACGCCGGCGACGAAGCGCGGCTGGTCCGGCGTCGAGAATTTGTCGGCGGTGTCGCGCGCCAGCCGCGCCGCGGCCACGTTCAACTCGTAGGCGAAGTCCTCCAGTCCGTATTCGCCCTGCGACACCCGCGTCGCATTGAAGCTGTTGGTCTCGATGATGTCGGCGCCGGCGGCGAGGTATTCGGCGTGGATGCCGCCGATCACGTCGGGTCGCGTGATGCACAGCAGGTCGTTGTTGCCCTTGAGGTCCTTGCCGTGGGCGGCGAAGCGCGAACCCCGATAATCGGCTTCGACCAGGCCGTGACGCTGCACCATGGTGCCCATGGCGCCGTCGAGAATCAGCAGGCGTTGCGCCAGCAGTGCGCGCAATTCGGCGCTGCGGTCGGGTTGCGGTCGGGTGGCGGGCAGGCTGGCGGTCATGCGTCTCTCCAATCCATGACCGGGGCGGGGAGCCTGGCTGCGTGGCGGCTCACCTTGTGCCCCGGCGGAATACTCCAAGGGTAGGTGAGCGCCGTTGTCATCAGGTTCCGAGCCTAGGGTCGCGGCCCATCGACTCAGGGCCATCCACCTTGCAACGCTCCTCGGAAGTGAAGGCAGATTATATCGCCGTCCGGCCAGCGCCGACTTTTAGCGTGAAACGACGGGAAGCGTCGCTGGTGATATCGAGCGCAGCGAGCCGATTGGTAACCCCCCCCGCAAGGGGGGGCGAAGGGGGCGGACCCAATTGCCAGCCTGGGACCCATCGAAGGTGCGAGATTTCATAATGCTGGGTGACTTACCGAAGCTATGAGCGTTGGCCGATGGCAGCTTCCGACCGGTCCTGCCGCCGATGGTTCGGAACCGGCGTCAGCGCAGCGGCACGTCCTCGCGGCGCGAGGTGCCGGTGACGAAGCCGTCAAGGCTGAAATGTACGTGGAAGAAGGCGCGGTTTTCCGGAGTCACCGGGTCGATGCGCCATTCCCAGACCACCTCGGGCTTCAGCGGGAATTTCACCTCGCTGGCCGGCTTGCCCAGCAGGCGCCGTACCTGTTCGCCGCTCCAGCCTTTTTGGATGCGGGCGAAGTTCTCCTCGGTCAGCGCCTGGTCGATTTTCTGCAGCACGCCGCCCGCGCTCAAGGTCAGCATCCAGCAGCGCGTGCCCTCGGGGCCGCGCGGGTATTCCCAGGTTACGCTGCCGTCGCCGTTGGGCCACTCGGTGCCGGGCGGGCCCAGCCGCTCGCGCACTTCCTGCGCGGTCGAAATTCCCGGCTTGAGTTGGGCCAGCTGATCGGCATCGCAGCCGTAAAAGCCGATCATGGAAGCAAGGGCGAGAAGCAGGCGGGTCAGTGGATTCATGTGCCGATGATACCGGAGTGGCCTTGAGCCGGAACGGGGCTGGGCTAGAATCGGAGTTATACAAGAACAAGGAGTTGCCATGAAGCACCTGACCCCCAAGGAAGCCGCCCAGTTTCTGCACGACAACCCCAGCGCCCTGTTCGTCGATTGCCGCAGCGAAATGGAATTCTTTTTCGTCGGCCATCCGGCCGGCGTCAGCCATGTCTCGTGGAACGACGGCCCCGACTGGGAAGTCAATCCCCACTTCGTCGGCGAAGTCAGGAAACTCGCCGGCCATTCCGGCGACCGCCCGGTGGTGCTGATCTGCCGCAGCGGCAACCGCTCGGTCGATGCCGGCCATGCGCTCGAAGCCGCCGGCTTCACGCGCGTGTACAACGTGCTGCACGGCTTCGAAGGCGAGCTCGACGACAACCATCATCGCGGCGCGATGAACGGCTGGCGCTTCGAAGGCCTGCCGTGGGAGCAGTGCTGAGCTGAACGACTCGCCGGGTTTATCCCGGTGCGGCGAGGTTTTGGCAGCAAGGCAGTGGCGGGCCAGCCGCATGCAGTATCCTGGCGCTTCTGTAGAAAATGGGATACAGTATTGCCGTGAGCGTGATCTACACCACAGAGCTGTTCGATAGCTGGTTTGAAGGCTTGCGAGACCACGCCGGAAAGTCGGCAATCAAGGTGCGTCTGCGCCGTGCCGAGGACGGTAACTTCGGCGATTGCGAGCCAGTGGGCGAAGGTGTTTCGGAAATGCGTATCCACCATGGCCCCGGTTATCGGGTGTATTTCAAGCGTACCGGCATGGAGATTGTGATTCTTCTGGTTGGGGGCGACAAGAGCACCCAGGCGAAGGACATCAGGAAAGCGCTGAAGCTGGCGCGTGAATTGTAGGAGACGGCAATGGCACTCAAGCTGAGCAAATGGGATGTGGTCGAATACCTGAAAACCGATAAGGACATGGCGCTGTATCTCGAGGCAGCCATGGAAGAGGCGGGCGACGATGCGGCATTCATTGCCAAGGTGCTGGGTGACATTGCGCGAGCGAAAGGAATGACACAACTTGCCCGCGACACCGGTATAGGGCGCGAAAGCCTCTACAAAGCCCTGTCAGGGCAGGGCAACCCGAGCTTTGCCACGATCCTCAAGGTGGTTCATGCGCTCGGAGTCAAGCTGCACGCGGCGCCGGCAACTTCGGCAAAGGCGCGCAAGGGCACTCGCAAGAAGGCGGCAGGGGAACTGGTGGCGGCGTGATCTACTGAAAGTCGGCGCTGGCGGGACGGCGAGGGCGGCTATTTCATCGGTACATTTTCGCGTTTCTTTGTTGCCGATAAATTCTTTCTTGCGGTGGCCAGTGACAATGCTCCTTTTTGGAGAAGGAAGGTTCCGCGGTTGCCCATTAAACAAACGCCGCGAAGTACGCTGAACTCCCGAAACAGTCGTATTGGCAATGGCGACTCTAATCGCCAGACCAGACTCATCGGACGATCACCCTCGGCCTGCTCCAATCTCAGGCGTCCGCAAACTCGATAGGCATCGCTCTTGCGGACGCGCGCAAACAGTTGAAATTGCCAGCCATTGGCCGGACTTTCCAAATATCGACGACCGCTATTGGTGTCCGGCCCCGCGCTGTTTTGGGTTTGCCAATGAAATCGCTCAGCGCCAATTGGGTAGGGCCATCATTTTCCCTCGCGTGAAGTTGGTGCTCGGAAGGTATTGCCTGTCGAAGCGCCATATGTTCTTTGTTTCGGAACATTATGACAGGCGACGCTGACGCTGCCGGAAATGGTTGGTGTCGGCTACCATGTTACCGATGCGTTTTCCCCAATTCCCCAATCCCACTGCTGCTCTCCCTCGCTGGCAACGCCTTCTCCTCGAAGTCGTCCTGATCCTCGCGGTCATCCTCGGCGCGCAGCACTGGCAGACGCGCGGCCTGGCCGAGGGAGCGGCGCCGCCGCTGGTGGGTGTGCTCACCGATGGGACAACCGCAAGAGTTCCCAAAGGGACGCAGAGCGCTGGCGCTGGCGACACGGCGACGCTGGTCGCCTTCTGGGCTACGTGGTGTCCGGTGTGCTCGGCCGAGGAGGGCAACATCGTTGCCGTGGCGAAGCATCATCGCGTGATCTCGGTGGCCATGCAGTCGGGCGATGCGGCGACGGTGAGCAAACATTTGCAGGAGCGCGGCATCGCGCTGCCGGTGCTGATCGATGCCGACGGTCGCCAGGCGATTGACTGGGGCGTGCGCGGGGTGCCGACGCATTTCGTGGTCGACGGCGCCGGCAACATCCGCTTTCGCGTGGTCGGCTACGCGACGACCTGGGGCCTGAAGGCGCGGCTGTGGTGGGCGGAGACCTTCCCCACATGAGCGAGCAGAAAATTTTTCCGCCCGCGAGCCTTGCGTGGACTGTCTGGGGCCTCGGCGCGCTGCTCTACCTGATCGGCTTCTACCTGCGCGTGGCGCCGGCGGTGATCACCGACCAGCTGATGGTCGAGTTCGCCATCAGCGGCGCGGCGCTGGGCAATCTCTCGGCCTTCTATTTCTATTCCTACGTCGCGATGCAGATCCCGACCGGCATGATCGCCGATCGCTGGGGTCCGCGCCGCCTGCTGACAGTCGGCGCCGGCGTCGCGGCGCTGGGCACGGCGCTGTTCGCCTTCGCGCCGACCATCTTCTGGGCCAACATGGGGCGCCTGCTGATCGGCGCTTCGGTGGCGGTGGCTTTCGTTTCGATGCTGAAGCTCGCCAGCCACTGGTTCGCGCCGAAACAGTATGCGCTGGCCTCGGGCATGGCGCTGCTGATGGGCGTGGTCGGCGGCGTGGTGGCGGGAGTGCCGCTGCGTTACCTGGTCGAAGCCTTCGGCTGGCGCGCCGTGATGGGCGTCTCGGCGGGACTGACGGCAGTGCTCTGCATCGCCATCTGGCTGCGCGTGCGTGACGATCCGGCGGACCGCGGCTATGCCAGCCACTTTCAGGGCGTGCATGGCGCGCACGCGTCGGCTTCGCTGCTGCGCGGCCTGCTCGACGTGCTGTCGTATCGCAACATCTGGATCCTGACCGCGGTGCCGATCGGCTTTTCCGGTGCGGTGCTGACTTTTGCCGGGCTCTGGGGCGTGCCCTTCCTGCGCCAGGTGCATGGCCTCGATCCGAAGGCGGCGGCGGCGATCACCTCGACCCTGCTGGTGGCCTGGGCGCTGGGCGGACCCATGCTTGGCAGCTGGTCGGAACGCATCGGCCGCCGCAAGCCGCTCTACCTGATCACGTCCGCTATCGCGATTGCCGGCTGGACGGCGATCATCTTCCTGCCGCTGCCCTTGTGGGCCATCGTCGTGCTGCTGGTGCCGACCGGCTTCGCCTCGGGCAACATCATCATCGGCTTCGCCTGGGCCAAGGAATCGGTGCCGCTGCGCCTGGTCGGCACGGCTTCTGGCTTCTGCAACATGGGGCCGCTCCTGGGCGGCATGCTGCTGCAGCCGGCGGTGGGCTGGATGCTCGACCGGCGCTGGGACGGCGTGCTGGCCGCCGGCGTGCGGATTTATGACGCGACGGCGTACCGCGCCGGTTTCGCCTTGATGGTCGGCGCCATGGCGATCGCCGGGATCATCCTGATCTTCGCCCGCGAAAGCCATTGCCGCCAGATGCACGACTGACAATGAACCCGGACATCCTCTGCGAACGCGACGGCGCCATTGCCACCGTCACCCTGTTCAATCCCGACAAGCTCAACGCGCTGAATGCCCTGATGTGGTGGCGCTTGCGTGAAACCATGGGCGAGCTGGCGGCCGACGATTCCCTGCGCTGCGTGATCCTGCGCGGCGAAGGGCTGGCCTTTGCCGCCGGCGGCGACCTCGAGGAATTCCGCAGCGCGCGCGCTACTGTCGATCTGGCGCTGGCCTATCACGAGGCGGTGGGCGAGGCGCTGGCGGCGATCGAGTCCTGCCCGCAGCCGACGGTCGCCGCGATCCTCGGCCCCTGCGTCGGTGGCGGCCTTGAAATCGCCTGCGCCTGCGACCTGCGTATCGCCGGCGCGGGGGCGAAGTTCGGTGCGCCGATCATGAAGCTGGGTTTCTCCATGTACCCCGGCGAACTCGCAGGATTTCTCAAACTGGCCGGCCCGGCGGTGGCCAAGGAAATCCTGCTCGAAGGGCGCCTGCTGAATGCCGCCGAGGCTTATGCCAAAGGCTTGCTGACGCGAGTGGTGGCCGATGACGCGGTGCTGGCGGAGGCTGCGGCCACGGCAGCGCGCATCGCCGCCGGGGCGCCGCTGGTGGCGCGCTGGCACAAGCAGTGGATTGCGCGCCTGATGGACGGCCGGCCATTGACGCGGGACGAGAAGCGCGCCTCCTTTGCCTTCCTCGATTCGCAGGATTACGCGGAAGGCCTGACGGCCTTCCTGGAAAAACGCCCGCCACGATTTACCGGGCGCTGAGCGCCGTCGCGCCTAGCGCCGGCTTGCCGCCAGCGCCTCGTCGATCAGTTGCTTCAGCGGTTCGATGCCGAAGCGCGGCAGCGGCTTGCCGTTAACGAAATATTCCGGCGTTTTGCTGACCTTCAGCGTCTGCGCGTCGAGCAGGTCCTGTTCGATGACGCCGGCGATTTCGGGCGCGCCCATGTCGCTGCGCAACTGCTGCAGGTTGAGACCGGCCTGTTCCAGATGCGGCCAGATCCGGTCGACCTGCGCCGCGTGGTTGTGCACCCAATCGGCCTGCGCCGCCAGCAGCGCCTCCAGCGCCTGCCAGTACTTGCCCTGTTTGCGCGCCGCTTCGAGCGCCGCGACCACCTGGTCGGAACCCCTGTGGAAGGGGGCATAGCGCAGCACCAGGCGGATCCGGTCGGGGTTCGCGGCCATGATCTGCTTGACCAGCGGATAGAAGGCGGCGCAGGTCTCGCAGGCCGGATCGAGGAACTCGACGATGACCACTGGCGCGGCGGCCGGGCCCAGGCTCGGCGAGTGCATGCGCAGCAGCGCGGGGTTGTTCGCGGCAGCGGCCTGGCCGGCCTGTTCCTCCTTCTCGACGTTGTAGAGCAGCGCCGCGACGATGAAGCCCAGCAGCAGGCAGACCACGGCAATGATGAATAGCGTCTTCTGTTTCATTTGCAACTCCGCAGGTGCGCCGCGACCAGCAGCGCGATGATGGTGGAAAAAGCCGCGAGCGACAGCAGGGGAATGGTGAGGAAGCCGAACCACTGGATGACGGTTTCCGAGCAGGGCACGCCCCTGGTGCAGGGCTTGATGCTCTCGGGAATCACCCCGGCGACCAGCAGCTGGTGGAACGCGGCAAAGCCCCAGCCGGGCACGGCCAGCGCCAGCCCGTAGCGGATCACCTTGCGGTCGAGCGGAAACAGGCCGAGCGGCAGGATCAGCGCCAGCGGAAACATGAATATGCGCTGGTACCAGCACAGCACGCAGGGCGGCAGTTGCATGATTTCGCCGAAGAACAGCGCGCCAAGGGTAGCCGCACCGGCGATCAGCCAGGCGCCGAAGATCAGCAGCCATGCCTGCCCTTCGCTGCGGCTGCTCATTGCTGCGGCGCCCACGTCAGCAACTGCGCCGCCGCGGGACTGAAAGTCGGCGCCGGCAGCACGGCGGGAAACTCGACGCTTGCAAGCCGAGTGCTGCCGATGTACTGGCCCATGGCGAAATGCCGTTCCGTCATTGCCACGCGGCGCCCGTCGATGCTCCTGTAATCCTCGTAGCCGGTGGCGAATTCCATCGACGAGCTGTTGATCGTGAGTATGCCGCGCGAGCGCTGGATCAGCCGGGTCTCGGGATCGATCTCGACGATCAGCTTGATGCCTTCCTGCACCGACCATTCCAGCGTGCGCAGCGGCTTGCCGGTGACCGCCGGCAGTGCGCCGAGGTCGACCACGCGCGGCGCGTTGTCGCGCAGCCGCCAGGGCAGAGCCATGCGCGCCGCCTGCAGCACCAGCGCGCCGTGAAATGCCAGGCTTGCCGGCTGGCCCTGCTGCCAGGCTTCGGCGCCGTTGAGCAGGCGCGATTCGGTTGCGTCGGGATAGCGGATCTCGATGCGGAAGCGATCCGGCGCCTGCCACCAGCGTTCCACCGGGCCCTTGCCGCGCCGCAGGGATTCGGTGACGCCGCGTTCGTGGATCGCGCTCGGCGTCGTGCCGCTGCCGTGCGCGGCGACCACTTCGGCGAGCAAGCTGCCGGCATCGGCCAGCGCCGGCGCAGACAACGCCAGCATCAGGGCAGGCAGGATCATGGCGGCGCGAAGGCGCGGACTGGGCATCGGGGGGCGGAACCGGTGAGTGGAAGCCGATATCCTAGCAGCTTGGCGCACCGGCTTCGCTCAGCGTTCGGTCGCCAGCATGCTGGCGACATGGTCGGCCAGCGCCAGGCAGGAGGTCAGCCCCGGCGATTCGATGCCGTAGAGGTTGACCAGGCCGCGGATGCCATGCGCGGTCGGGCCGGACACCAGGAAGTCGCAGGCGGCAGCCTCCGGCGCATGGGGTTTCGGCCGGATTCCGGCATAGGCCGGCTGCAGCGCGCCGTCGGGTAGTTGCGGCCAGTAGCGGCGCACTTCGGCGTAGAAGACCGCGGCGCGTTCCGGCGCCACCCTGTAGTCGATGCGTTCTATCCATTCCACGTCGGGACCGAAGCGTGCCTGGCCGCCGAGGTCGAGCGTCAGATGCACGCCCAGGCCGGCCTTGACCGGGACCGGGTAGATCAGCCGCGCGAACGGCGCGCGTCCGGCCAGGGCGTAGTAGTTGCCTTTGGCGTAGTGCAGCGGCGGCACGGTTTCCGGCGGCAGGCCGCGCAGGGTGTCGGCGATGCCCTGCGCGCCGAGTCCGGCGCAGTTCACCACGGTCGTCGCGTGCAGGCGCATGGCGTTCGTCGGCTCGCCGCCGGTCTCGAGCACGATGCCGTCGTCGACGACCGCGCCACCCAGCACCGGAGTTTGCAGCGCCAGCACCGCGCCATGGCGTTCGGCATCGCCGAGCAGGGCCAGCATCAGGCCATGGCTGTCGACAATGCCGGTCGAGGGCGACAGCAGCGCCGCCGTGCATTCGAGCGCCGGCTCCAGCGCACGCGCTTCGTTGCGCGCGAGGAATTGCAGATCCTCGACGCCATTGGCGCGGGCTTTGGCGGCGATGGCTGCGAGTTGCCCGTGTTGATCCTCGCCGGTGGCGACGATCAGCTTGCCGCAGCGCCGGTGGCCGATGCCGCGTTCCGCGCAGTAGTCGTAGAGCATACGGCGTCCGGCGACGCACAGACCGGCCTTGAGCGAGCCGGTCGGGTAGTAGATGCCGGCATGGATCACTTCGCTGTTGCGTGCGCTGATGCCGGTACCGAAGGCGCTTTCGGCTTCGAGGATCAGCACCTCGCGGCCTTGCGCGGCGAGCCGGCGCGCCACGGCGAGGCCGATCACGCCGGCGCCGATTACGGCGCAGTCGATTTTTTCCATGGGAAATTTGTGGCAGAGTTAGGGTCTTGTTTTGCGTGCAAGGATAACCGACATGAAGCACAGACTTTTCACCGCATGCGGCCTGCTGGCCTGGCTGCTGTTCGCGCTGGCACCCGCTGCCGCGCCTGCGGCGGATTCGGCGCCGGCCGCCGGAGCGCCCCAGCGCGCGGTGTTTCAGGTGAATGAAGACGATTCGCGCAAATGGAATACGGTACTCGCCAACATCAACAACGTGCAGGAAGAACTCGGCAAGGTCGAGATCACGGTGGTCGCCATCGGTCCGGGACTGGGCATGCTCAAGGCCGATGCGCTGGCCGCCAACCAGGTGCTCGACGCGATGGCGGCCGGGGTGCGCTTCGTCGCCTGCGGCAACACGATGAAGTCGCTGAACCTGGGCAAGGACGACATGATCGACGGCATCGCCTATGCCAAGGCCGGCTATGTTGAAGTCATGCGTCTGCAGCAGCAGGGCTATGCCTACATCCGACCCTGATACCGACGTCGCGATGATCGACTGGTCGCGGATCGACACCGTCCTGCTCGACATGGACGGCACCCTGCTCGACCTGAATTTCGACAACCACTTCTGGCAGGTGCACCTGCCGCAGCGCTATGCCGCGGCGCGCGGCCTGCCGCCGGGCGCCGGGCGCGAGGAGCTGATGGCGCGCTATCACACCCGCGCCGGCACGCTGGAATGGTACTCGGTGGACTTCTGGGAGACCGAGTTGGAACTGGATATCATGCGCCTCAAGGAAGAAGTCGCGCACCTGATCGAGATCCATCCCCACGTCACGGATTTCCTCGATGCGCTGCGCGCCAGCCGCCGCCGCGTGGTGCTGGCGACCAATGCCCACCACAAGAGCGTGACCCTGAAAATGGCGAAGACCGGGCTCAGCCCGCGTTTCGACGCCATCGTCAGTTCGCATGCGCTGGGTGCGGCGAAGGAGGAACAGGCCTTCTGGCAACGGCTGCGCGAAATCGAAGCCTTCGATCCGGCGCGCACCCTGCTGGTCGACGACAGCCTGCCGGTGCTCGACAGCGCGCGGCTGTATGGCATCGCGCATCTGGTGACGGTCCGCAAGCCGGATACCGCCAAGCCGGTGAAGGACACCGGCGATTACCCGGCCATAGACGATTTCTCCCAGCTGATGCCCACCTGACTTTTTGCTGCGATGCAGCTTGACGCACCCGGCAGCTAGCCGTTAAGTTGTATACAAAATATCGTATGCAAGACATAAAGCCAATTGAAAACAAAGATTAATCGTTCGTCGTTGTCGCAACAGGCAGGCGATTTGCTGCGCGAGCGAATCTACAAGCACGCGCTGACGCCGGGTCAGCGGCTGGACGAGGCGGCACTCGCCGAGCAACTCGGCATCAGCCGCACGCCCTTGCGCGAGGCGCTCAAGGTGCTGTCGGCCGAGGGGCTGGTTGATCTGCAACCGCACAAAGGCTGCTTCGTTTCCGAGTTGACCCTGCGCGACCTCGAGGAAATCTTCCCCATCATGGCCACGCTGGAAGGCCGCGTCGCCCATGAAGTCGCAAGAAAGCGCTCGGCCGCCCAGCTCAAGGCGCTCGATGCCCTGCACGAAAAACTGGAGCGGCACGCGGCGGCGAACGATGTCGATCGCTACTACGAAGCCAACTATCTGTTTCACGACCAGATGCAGGAATGCGCCGGCAACCGCTGGCTGCAGATCGTGATCGGCGACCTGCGCAAGCTGCTGAAGCTTTCCCGCCACCATTCGCTGCGCCAGCCCGGCCGGCTGGCGGCGTCGCTGGCCGAACACCGCGCGCTGATGCAGGCGCTGCATCGCCAGGATGCCCATGCGGCGGAGCGGGTGATGCGCGAGCATCTGCTGGCGCAACTGGTGGCCCTGCGCGAACTTTCGCTGGCGCTGGAGGCGGTCCATGGTTGAGGGGCTGGTGCAGCGCCTGCGCTCGATAGTCGGCGCCCGCACGACGGCGACCGCCCGGCCGAAGCAGCTCGACCAATGGCGCCGCCAGCTGGCCGAATGCGCCGAGGCGAAAGGCGGCGAGGTTTCGGCGCGGATCCGGGCCGCCGCCCTGGCGCAAACCTATCTCAAGCTCAACGATGCCGCGCGCCACGCTTTTCTGCGCCTGATTTCACTCGAGTTCGGCCCGGCGCCAGCCGTCGTGGCCGCCGCCCACACGGCCTATCAGCAGGCGATCAACACGCCGCAGCAATGGGATGCCGAAGCGGCGCTGCGCGCGGCGCTGCGTTCGGCGCGCATCCGCATCCTGACCCAGTTCAATGCCATTCCGCAGGGGGTCAAGTTCCTCGTCGATCTGCGCGCCGACCTGTTGCGCTATCTGGACGAGGATGCCGAACTGGCGCCGCTCGATCGCGAACTCGAATCGCGCTTCGCGGCGTGGTTCGACGTCGGTTTTCTGGAACTTTCGCGCATCACCTGGAATTCACCGGCGGCGCTGCTGGAGAAGCTCATCGAGTACGAGGCGGTGCATGAAATCCGCTCCTGGACCGACCTCAAGAACCGGCTCGACTCGGACCGGCGCCTGTATGCCTTCTTCCATCCGCGCATGCCGATGGAGCCGCTGATCTTTGTCGAGGTGGCGCTCACCGACCATCTGGCCGACAGCATCCAGGCCGTGCTCGACGAGCAGGCGCCGGTGTTCGACGCACGTCGCGCCGACACCGCGATTTTCTATTCGATTTCCAACACCCAGCCCGGCTTGCGCGGCGTCTCCTTCGGCAATTTCCTGCTGAAGCGGGTGATCGACGACCTGCGCCGCGATTTTCCCAAGCTGCGCCACTTCGCCACCCTGTCGCCGCTGCCCGGCTTTGCCAAATGGGTGGCGAAGAACCCGCAGGAACTGGCCGCGGAAGGCCTCGAACTCGACGCCGCGCAACTGGCAACCGGCGTCTGGGCGCAGGATGACGCCGTGGCGCGCCGGGTCAATGAGGCGCTGGCGCGACTGGCGGCGCGCTACCTGACGCTGGCCAAGTCCGGCCGCAACGGCGGCAGGCTGCCGCTCGATCCCGTCGCACGCTTCCACCTCGGCAACGGCGCGCGCCTGGAACGCATCAATCCCCTGGCCGATGCCTCGTCCAAGGGCATGCAGCAATCGCTCGGCATCATGGTGAATTACCAGTACGACCTCGACGATCTGGAACAAAACGTCGAAAGCTTCGCCCGCGAGGGCGCCATCACCACGTCGGCTGCCGTCAGGCGCCTGGCGCGACAAAAATAGACATTTACAGAGGAGATACATCATGCGACGCGCATTTATCAAGGCGGCCCTGGCCGCGGCAGTGACCCTGAGCTTCAGCAGCGGACAGGTATTGGCCCAGGTCAAGACGATCAAGATTTCCCACCAGTTCCCCGGCGGCACCATCGACGACGGCGACTTCCGCGACCGCCTGGTGCGCAAGTTCGCCGCCGAGGTGGAAAAGAAGACCAACGGCCAGCTCAAGTTCGAGATCTATCCGGCGGCCTCGCTGATGAAGCCGGTACCGCAGTACAAGGCCCTGTCCACCGGTGCGCTCGACATGGCGCTGTATCCGCTGGCCTATGCCGGTGGCGAATTTCCCGCCGCCAACCTGACCCTGATGCCGGCCCTGATCACCAGCTACGAGCAGGGCCTGCGCTGGAAGGACGCGCCGATCGGCAAGGAACTGGTGCGCCTGCTCGACGAACGCAACGTCAAGATCGTCACCTGGGTCTGGCAGGCCGGCGGCATCGCGTCCAAGGCCAAGCCGCTGGTGAGCCCGGACGACGCCAAGGGCATGAAGGTGCGCGGCGGCAGCCGTGAAGTCGATCTGATGACCAAGGCGGCTGGCGCCGCGGTGACCAATGTGGCGTCGAACGAGATCTACAGCGCGATGCAGTCCGGCGTGCTGGATGCCGCGGTCACCTCGAGCACTTCGCTGATTTCCTTCCGCCTGCACGAGACCTCGGACTTCCTCACCGCCGGGCGCAAGCATTCCTTCTGGTTCATGTTCGAGCCGCTGCTGATGTCGAAGAAGGCCTACGACAGCCTGACGCCGGCGCAACAGAAGATCGTCATGGAAGTCGGCGCCTCGCTCGAGAAGTTCGGCATGGAGGCCGCCAAGCTCGACGACGAGCGCGTGGTCGAGGTCTATGCCAAGGCCGGACGCAAGGTGGTGGACATGGACCAGGCGGCCTTCGAGAAATGGCGCGAAGTGGCCAAGGCCTCGGCCTGGAAGGACTTCGAGGAGAAGGTCAAGGACGGCAAGGCTCTGTTCGACATGGCCGTGGCGGTCAAGTAAGGCCATGCGCGCGGCCTGGCGGCAGTTCAGCCGTGCGGTGACCGCGATCAACACCCTGACCGGCTACCTGTCCGGGGTGTTGATCGTGATCTGCAGCGGCGTCCTCGTCTTCGAGGTGGTGGTGCGTTACTGGCTCAACTGGCCGACCGACTGGGAAATCGAAATGTCGATCATGCTGCTGATCGTCGCCACCTTCATGAGCGCGGCCTTTACCCAGGCCTCGCGCGGACACGTCGGCATCGAAGTGCTCGACGCGCTGCTTTCGGAGCGCGCCAACCGCTGGCGCAACACGCTGGGCGACATCCTGTCGATGGCCTTCTGCCTGTTCATCGCCTGGCATGCCTGGAAGTTTTTCCACGAGGCCTGGAGCGACGGCAAGATGAGCAACACCGCCTGGGCGCCCAAGCTGTGGCCGGCCTACCTGTTCATGGCGCTGGGCATGACCATGCTCTCGCTGCAGATGCTGGTGCAGCTCGGCGACCAGCAGATCCACCAGCACAGGGAAGACGAAGAATGAGCACGCTCCAGGTAGGCATCCTGTTCGGCATCGCCACCTTCGCCGCGCTGTTCTCCGGCATGCCGATTGCATTCGCGGTGGGCGGCGTGGCGTTGGTCTTCATGCTGCTCTACATGCCGAGCGAAACCGTGGGACTGGTGGCCGAGACGCTTTACTCGGAACTCGACAATTTCGTCCTGCTCACCATTCCGCTGTTCGTCCTGATGGGCGCCGCCATCGGCAAGTCGCGCGCCGGCGGCGACCTGTATTCCTCGCTCAACCGCTGGATGGGGCGCATTCCCGGCGGCCTCGGCGTGGCCAACGTGATGGCCTGCTCGGTGTTTGCGGCGATGTGCGGTTCAAGCCCGGCCACCTGCTCGGCGATCGGTTCGTCCGGCATCCCGGAGATGCGCAAGCGCGGCTACTCCTCCGGTCTGGCAGCCGGCATCATCGCCGCCGGCGGCACCCTGGGCATCCTGATTCCGCCCTCGCTGACGCTGATCCTCTACGGCATCGTCACCGAGCAGTCGATCGGCAAGCTGTTCATGGCCGGCGTCGGCCCCGGCCTGCTGCTGACCGCGATGTTCGCCATCTGGGTAGTGATCCAGTTCCGTCGCGAACAGGCACACGCCCGGGTGCTGGGCAACAACACCGACATCCTGCGCGTGGAAAACTTCACCTGGCGCGAGAAGCTGGAGACCCTGCCGCGGCTGGCGCCCTTCATCGCCATCATCGTCATCATCATGGTCGCGCTCTATGGCGGCTGGGCGACGCCCTCCGAAGTCGCCGGCATCGGCGCCTTCTTTTCGCTGCTGATGGTGATGGTGATCTACGGCTGCTGGCGCTACAAGGACATGATGGCCATCCTCGGCGGCACGGTGCGCGAATCGACCATGGTCATGATGATCATCGCCATGAGCTTCCTTTACACCTATGTCATGAGCTACCTGCACATCACGCAGGAAGTCGCGGCCTGGATGGTCGGCCTGCCGCTGGGCAAGTGGGGCTTCTTCGTCGCCGCCAACATCCTGCTGGTGGTGCTCGGCTTCTTCCTGCCGCCGGTGGCGATCATCCTGATGGTGACGCCGATCATCCTGCCGGCGCTCAAGGCGCACGGCATCGACCTGGTCTGGTTCGGCGTGGTGATGACCATTCTCATGGAAATGGGCCTGATCCATCCGCCGGTCGGACTCAACCTGTTCGTCATCAACTCGATCGCGCCCGACATCAAGCTGTCCGAGATCATCTGGGGCACGCTGCCCTTCATCGTCCTGATGGTGCTGGCCATCGTGCTGCTGGCCTTCTTCCCGGACATCGCGATGTGGTTGCCGAACAACGTCAAATGAACCAGAACCTGTATTCCCTGCTCGCCGAGCACTTTCCGAAAGATTCCGCCGCGCCCTGCATGATCCTGCCGGACGGTCGGGTGTGGACCTATGGCGATGTCGAGCGCGCCAGCGCGCGCATCGCCAACCTGATCGCGGCGCTCGGCCTCAAGCCCGGCGACCGCGTCGCGGCGCAGGTGGAAAAGACGCCCGAGGCGCTGGTGCTCTACCTCGCCGCGATCCGCGCCGGCATGGTGTTCCTGCCGCTGAATCCGGCCTACCAGCGCCACGAGCTGGAGTACTTTCTCGGCGACGCGACGCCCGGCCTTTTCGTGTGCCGGCCGCAAGGGCGGGCGCTGGCCGCCGAACTTGCGGCAAAGGCGGGAGTGCCGCACGTGCTGGAGCTGGGCGACGATGGCCGCGGTTCGCTGATCGATGCCGCGACGCCGCAGGCCGACACATTCGAGACGGTGTCGCGCGGCAGCCGGAATTTCGCCGCGATCCTGTATACCTCGGGCACCACCGGGCGCTCCAAGGGCGCGATACTCTCCCACGGCAACCTCGCGCACAATGCGCAGACCCTGCATGAATACTGGCATTTCCAGCCCGGTGACGTGCTGCTGCACATGCTGCCGATATTCCATGTGCATGGCCTCTTCGTCGCCTGCCATTGCGCGCTGCTGAACGGCTCGGCGATGTTCTTCGAGCCGAAGTTCGACGCCGCGCGCGCCATGCGGCTGCTGGCCGAATCGACGGTGATGATGGGCGTGCCGACCTTCTACGTGCGCCTGCTGCAAGAATCTTCCTTCGATCGCGAGACCTGCCGCCACATGCGCCTGTTCATCTCCGGTTCGGCGCCGCTGCTGAAGGAAACCTTCGACGAGTTCCGGGCGCGCGCCGGTCACACCATCCTCGAACGCTACGGCATGACCGAGGGCGGCATGTTCACCTCGAATCCCTACGAGGGCGAACGCCGCGGCGGCACCGTCGGCTTTCCGCTGCCGGGTACCGAGCTGCGCATAGTCGGCGCTGACGGCACGCCAACCAGGACCGGCGAGGTCGGCAGCATCCAGGTCCGGGGCGACAACGTCTTCGTCGGCTACTGGGGCATGCCCGAGAAGACCAAAGAAGAATTCACCGCCGACGGCTTCTTCAAGACCGGCGACATGGGCAGCGTCGATGCCGATTTCTACGTCACGATCAGTGGCCGCTCGAAGGATCTGGTGATCACCGGCGGCCTCAACGTCTATCCCAAGGAAATCGAGGAGCTGATCGACGCCATGCCCGGCGTCGTCGAATCCGCCGTGATCGGCCTGCCGCATGCGGATTTCGGCGAGGCCGTCACCGCCGTCGTGGTGCGGCAGAAAAATGCCGCCGGCAAGGCGCTAACGGAGTCCGGCATAATCGCGGCGATCAAGGACAGGCTGGCCAATTTCAAGGTGCCGAAGTGGGTGTATCTGGTCGACGAACTGCCGCGCAATGCCATGGGCAAGGTGCAGAAAAACATCTTGCGCGAGACCTATTCGTCGCTGCCGAAACGCTGAGGCCGGCATGCTGAATTTCCTGCCGGCGCCGTTGCTCGGCGTCGTCGCCATCCTGTTGCTGGCGCTCAACGTGTTCTTCTGGGTGCCGATCCTGCTGGCCTTCGCCATCGTTCGCCTGATCCTGCCGTTCAGGGCCGTGCGGCTGCGGATCGACCCGCTGCTGCTGGCCATCGCCGAGGCCTGGATCGCCGGCAACAGCGGCTGGATGGCATTGACCCAGCGCACCGCATGGGATGTGACCGGCATCGCCGGGCTCGATCCGCGGGACTGGTATCTGGTCAACAGCAACCACCAGACCTGGGCCGACATCTTCGTCCTGCAGCACCTGTTCAACCGCCGCATTCCGCTGCTCAAGTTCTTCATCAAGCAGCAGCTGAAATGGGTGCCGATCATGGGCCTGGCCTGGTGGGCGCTGGATTTTCCCTTCATGCGCCGCCACAGCGAAGAGTTTCTGAAGAAGTACCCGGAGATGCGCGGCAAGGATCAGGAGGCGACGCGCAAGGCCTGCGAGAAGTTCGCCCTGATTCCGACCAGCGTCATGAATTTCCTCGAAGGCACGCGCTTCACGCCGGCCAAGCACCGGCGCCAGCAATCGCCCTACCGCCACCTGCTCAAGCCCAAGGCCGGCGGCATCGCGCTGGCGCTCAACGCCATGGGCGACAAGTTCCGCGCCATTCTCGACGTCACCATCGTCTATCCCGACGGCACGCCGAACTTCTGGGATTTCCTCTGCGGCCGCTTGCGGCGCGTGATCGTGCGCGTGCAGAGCCTGCCGGTGCCGGAACACCTGATGCACGGCGACTACGGCGGCGACGCGGCGACGCGCGAAGCGTTTGCCAAATGGGTACAGCAGCTGTGGCAGGACAAGGATGCGCAGATCGAACGGCTGCTGGCAGAGGCCGGGCCGTCCTGAGCCGCCTCAGTCCTCGGGCTTCTCCTGCAGCTCGGTGCGGAAACGGCCGTGCTTGGTGCGCTTGCTCGGATGCGTCGCAGTGTTGCTCACCTGATCCGGCGCCACGCGCTGGCCGGCAAAGAAATGGATCGCATCCTCGATCTGCGGGCGCGAGACCAGTTCCAGCATTTCATGCTTGATGATCTCGACGCGGCGCCGCTTGTCGAGGATCAGCCGGATTTCCTTCAGCATGTAGGGCAGCGACTGCCCGGCCAGCAGCGGGTAGTCGGCGTAGGTGGTGGATTTGCCCTCGTCGAGGTGGCAGAGCTGGCACAGGCGAACGTACACTTCCTTGCCGCGTGCCGCACGGGCAGGGTCCGCCGGCTGCACGCTGCGCACGTAGGGCTGGTGGGCGAAATAGTGTGACAGCTGGCGCATTTCGTCCTCGCCCAGTTCGCGCGCGATGCCGCGCATTTGCGGCGAGGGCCGGTTGCCCTCCTTGAAATTCTTGAGGGATTCGTACAGGTAGGCCTCGTTCTGTCCGGCGATCGAAGGAATCTCCTCCGCACTGGCAATCCCCGCGGCGCCATGGCAGCCGACGCAGACCGCCACCAGCCCATCGCGGCGAGCAGTGTCCTGAGCCTGGCTGGCGGCGCAGGCGAAGATCAGCAGAACAGCGGCAAGGCGGAGCATGTCGTGGCGTTTCCCTTGTACGTGGCGGCCGGCAAATGGTAGCGCATGCTTGCCCGGTACAATCTGTATTGATGCGCATTCGCGCCCTTCGGACATCGCTGCTGCCATGGACAACCATCTCACCGACATCACCCGCGTCATCCAGCTGGCCGTTGCCCCGGTGTTCCTGCTGACGGCGATCGCGACCATGATCAATGCGCTGAACACGCGACTGGGGCGCATCGTCGACCGCCGCCGCGTGGTGCAGGAGCGCCTGCATACCCGGGCCGACGACGCAACGGAAGCCGGACGACAGGAAATCCGCACGCTGGTGCGGCGCAGCCGGCTGGTGTATTACGCGATTTTCGGCGCCGTGCTCTCGGCCTTGCTGGTCTGCCTGGTGGTGGCTGGCGCCTTCCTCGGCGCGCTGCTTGGCGTGGACCTTGCGCGCAGCGTGGCGGCCCTGTTTATCGCCGCGATGCTGGCGATGATTGCAGCGCTGGGCCTGTTTCTGCGCGAGGTCTTTCTGGCGGTGCGTTCCGGCACGCACAACCAGCCCTGAACCGGCGTTCCTTCGTGCCAGGCCTGCCGCAAATTCAAAGGAGCCATCGCCATGATCGACCTCTACTACTGGACCACGCCCAACGGCCACAAGATCACCCTGTTCCTCGAGGAGAGCGGGCTGGCGCATCGCATCCTGCCGATCAACATCGGCAAGGGCGAACAGTTCGCCGCGGACTTCCTGAAGATTTCGCCCAACAACCGGATTCCGGCCATCGTGGACCATGATCCGGCCGACGGCGGTGCGCCCTTGTCGCTGTTCGAATCCGGCGCGATCCTGCTCTACCTGGCGGACAAGACCGGGCGCTTCATCGCGCCGGACTTGCGCGGGCGCAACGAGACGCTGCAATGGCTGTTCTGGCAGATGGGCGGCCTCGGTCCGATGGCGGGACAGAATCACCACTTCACGCAATACGCGCCGGCGAAGATTCCTTACGCCATCGAACGCTACGTCAAGGAGACGGCGCGCCTGTATGCCGTGCTCAACAAACGCCTGGCCGACCGCGAATTCATCGCCGGCGACTACTCGATCGCCGACATGGCCAGCTATCCGTGGATCGTGCCGCATGAGAAGCAGGGCCAGAATCTCGACGATTTTCCCAACCTCAGGCGCTGGTTTGCGGCGATTCGCGGAAGGCCGGCGACGCAGCGCGCCTATGCGCTGGCGAAGCGGATCAACCCGGCGCCGGTGGTGAATGAAGACGCCAAGCGCATCCTGTTCGGCCAGGATGCGACGACGGTGCGTCCCGGCTGACCGGCTCAGATCTTCAGGTAGGTCCAGCCCTGCTGCACCCGTTCGGCGACGTGCTCGATCGCGGTGCGCGCGACTGCCGCTTCGGGTATCAGCTCGACCTCCACGCCGACGTCCTGCAGGCGCGCGATGGTCAGCCCGCAGGCGACGAAGCCGACCCGCGCATGGTGCGACTTGAGTTCTGCAATGCGCATGGCATAGGGTGTGGTGTCGCGCCGCAGGAGTTCGAGGCCGCGGTGGTTAGTGATCACCTCGACCTGGGCGTTGCCCGCTTTGGCCAGGTAGGCTTCGGCCAGGTCGAGCGCCGCATCCATCTGCTCGGACTGGGAAGTTTCCAGATGAATCAGGATGCGCGCCGGTTCCACCGCGAACAAGGCGGCCATCGCGCGCGGCATTTCGCCCTTGGCCGCCGCATGATGCCCCAGCCAGCCGGCCAGGACGCCGACCACCAGGGCGACGCCGGCGGCGAGCGCGCCGCCCCAGATCGACAGCTGACGGCTCCGCCCGCGGCCTGCCGCCGGCACATTGCCATAGGCATGGCGCACCAGTTCCTTGGCCGAGCGCAGCGCGCACAGGCGCTGGCCGAGTTCGGCATCCCTGGCGATGGCGGCGAGAATCTCGTCGCATTCCTGGGCGCCCAGCTGGTGGTCGACAAAGGCATTCAGTTGTTCGTCGGAAAACTTGCCTGCTTCATTCATTTCACGCTCCTCAGTTGCCGCTGGGCCACCGGGGCCTCCATCAGGAGCTCCTTCAGCGACGCGCGCGCGCGGCACAGCCGGCTCATGACCGTGCCGATCGGTATCGCCAGAATGTCGGCGACCTCGGCATAGGAAAAATCCTCCAGATCGACCAGGGTGACGACCTGGCGCTGGCCAAGCGGCAGGGCCTCGATCGCGGCCCGCACCCGGTTGACCGTCTGCTGGCGTTCCGCGTGGCTGTCCGGCCCCGGCAGCTCGGAGGGCAGTTCGGCGAGCATTTCGTCATCGACATCCGCGCGCTGCGAGCGCAGGTAGTCGATCCAACAGCGGTTGAGGATCGCGAACAGCCAGCTCATCAGGCGCGCCGACTCGCGCAACTGCTCAAGCCTGGCCAGGCCGCGCGTCAGGGCTTCCTGGGCCAGATCGTCGGCCAGACCCGCATCGTGGCACCAGGCGAAGGCCAGGCGATACAACCGAACCCGGCTGGCCTTGATCTGTTCCACCAACTCGCGCTGTTCGCGCGACTGCAGCCATTTCATCGGTTTCTTCCTCCAGATACAGTATATGACGCAGCAGGCGGTGGATTTATTCCCTCGCGGCATTGGCGGCTGAAGGGAATAAACCGGGTAGCAACCCCGTCTCATGGTGGCGACTACCCGTTTTCACAGGTACGCAAAGGTCAAAAAAGTTTCATTCGCCCACCAGAGAGGAGCCATCATGATTCGCAGAACTTTTGTCCAGCTTATGCTTGCCAGCACGATCTTTGCCGTCGGAGTTCCCGCGGCAATGGCCAAGCCCGCCAAGAAAGCCGCAGCCAAGCCAAGCGTTGTAATCCAGGTTAGCGACGGCGATACCAAGACCTGGAACCAGGCCCTGAACGTGATCAAGAACATCCAGAACGAATACGGCAAGGACAAAGTCAATGTCGAGCTAGTGGTCTTTGGCAACGGCTCGGGGCTGCTCAAGTTCGATTCGCCGCTGGCGAGCCGCATCGACGATACGCTGGCGAGCGGTGCAAGTGTCGCCATGTGCGAGAACACGATGACGGGACAGAAGCTGACCAAGGCCGACATGCATCCGAATATCGGTTATGTGAAAGCCGGCGTCATCGAAATCATCGAGAAGGGCAAGCAGGGCTGGACCGTGGTCCGGCCGTAGTCCCCAAGCGCGGGCGGGTCGAGCAACTCGACTCCGCCCGGCGACGGCCCCGGCGAGCGCCGGGGCGCTCCGCGCATCGACCAAAAGCATGCGCCCAGGAAACGGAAGGAGACGATGCAATGCATTTTTTGCGCCCGATGATTCGCTTGCTGCTCATTGCCGGCCTGATGCTTGGCCCAGCTCACGCCGCCGAGCCTGCGGTGCCCGCAACCGCCGCGGCAGTCCAGCCGCTGGAGCCGATACCGGCCAAGAAGGACAATGACCTGAGGCTGTTCTACGCCGACGGCAGGATCGTTACCGGCACGGCGGCGATGCAAAAAATGAACGCCGACGCCAATCTCACGCTGTGGCTTGCGGGGAACCAGTTCTTCGCCATGGCAGATGTGATCCGGGCGTTCCAGAAGGAGTATCCCGAGGTCGGCAATGTCGGCCTGATCACCCTGCCGCCCGGAATCATCCTGAAAGCAATCATTGCCGGCGGCTGGAGCTACGAAGGCAAGGACTACCGGATGCAGCCCGACGTTTACGCCAGCGTCCAGCAGGGCCACCTGAAAACGCTCAAGGGCAAGGGCCGCATGAAGCAGTTCATGATCTATACCCACAATGCGCTCAACCTCATCGTGCCCAAGGGCAACCCGAAGGGCATCAAGGGTATCGCCGACCTCGGCCGTGCCGACCTGAAGGTCATGTTGCCCAACCCGATCGACGAGGGCATCATGACTTTTTACGCGAAGAAGGTCCTGGTCAATCACAAGCTCTGGGAAAAGCTGTCGGGCGGCAAGGAATGCAAGTCCTGCGACCCGACGCCGAACGTCCATTTCACCTCGGTGCATCACCGCGAGATTCCGGACGGCCTCAAGGCCGGGACGGTTGACGCGGGGATCGTCTGGGCGACCGAAACGAAAAACGCGCTGGAGGAAGGCCATGCTGTCGAGGCGATTCCCCTGCCGGCCGAGGACAGCCTGATCAACGAGGTCTCCTACGCAATCGGCGTTATGACCGATGCCAGGCACCCGGATGCGGCAAACAAGTACTTGTCCTTCCTGAGGTCGGACAAGGGACAGGACGCTTACGCCAAATTCGGATTCATCAAGGCGGCGAAGGCCAATCTGGAGCTCCGCGAAATCCCGTAGTCACGCTTGGCGGCGGCCGAGCGGCGGGCCTGATTGTCGGCAGATGCCTTCAGCCGCTCAGCAGGCCGTGCAGCATTTTGCTCGCCAGCAGCGCCAGGAAACCGCCGAAGGCGCGCTTGAGCTGCTTGACCGGCAGCTTGTGCGCCAGCCGCGCGCCGACCGGGGCCATCAGGAAGCTGATGGCGACCACGCCGACGAAGGCCGGCAGATAGACGTAACCCAGCGAGTAGTCCGGCAGGCCCGAGGTCTTGAGCCCGCTGGCGATGTAGCCGACGGTGCCGGCGACGGCGATCGGAAAGCCGAGTGCCGACGAGGTGCCGACCGCATGGTGGATCACCACGTTGCAGAACACCATGAAGGGAATCGTCAGGAAGCCGCCGCCGGCGGCGACCAGGCTCGATACCACGCCGATCAGCGTGCCGGCGGCGACCATGCCGAAAGTTCCCGGCAGCTGGCTGTGCGGCTTGGGCTTGAAGTCCAGCATCATTTGCAGCGAGGCGTAATACACGATCGCGGTGAACACCATGGCCAGCGGCCGCGTCGGCACCCAGGTGGCGAGGAAGGAACCGGACAGGGTACCGACCACCAGGCCCGGTGCGAAACTCTTGACGATGTCCCAGCGCACTGCGCCGTGGCTGTGATGGGCGCGCATGCTGGCGACCGAGGTGAACACGATGGTCGCCATCGAGGTACCGAGCGCCAGGTGCATGCTGTGTTCCACCGGAAAATCCTGCGCGGTGAACAGCATGAACAGCAGCGGCACGATGGTCAGCCCGCCGCCGACGCCGAACAGGCCGGCGACGAAACCGGCGAAGACGCCGAGCAGCGGATAACTGAGCCACCAGAGCGTCATTTCGCCGCCTTCTTCATCAGTTTGCCGGTGATGAACTTCCACTCCGCGGGATCGACCGGCGTGATCGACAGCCGATTGCCGCGTTGCAGCGCACGCAGATGGGCCAGCTCGGGATGGGCGCGCAGCTCGTCGAGGCCGATCAGCCGCGTCTTCTTCAGCACGCGCACGTCAACATTGACCCAGCGCGGATTTTCCGGCGTGGATTTCGGATCGTAATAGGGACTCTTGGGATCGAACTGGGTGCGGTCCGGGTAGGCCAGTTGCGCCACCTCGGCCAGTCCGGCGATACCCGGCGCGGGGCAGGATGAGTGATAGAACAGTACGCCGTCGCCGACCTGCATCTGGTCGCGCATGAAATTGCGCGCCTGGTAGTTGCGCACGCCCCACCAGTCCACGGTCTGCCGCGGCATCGCCAGCACGTGGTCGATGCCCACCACCGCAGGCTCGGTCTTCATCAGCCAGTAACGCGTCATGCCGTTTCCCTCAATGAAACAGGGCGCGGAAGACTCCGCGCCCTGCTGATCAATTCCCCCACGAGTGCCGTTTGGCCGGCATCCTGAACCTGGGTTCAGAGGGGCCGCGTTCCTGCCGCTTCAGGTTCGCTCACTGGGAGCGATCACAACAGCGGCGTCTCTGGGCTGCGGCCGATGCCAATCGGTATTGGTTCAAGGAATGTATGGCCTTGGCGAACACCGCAGGGGAAACCCTGGGAAGCCAGGCGATTCATTTGCGATTCGGCGGCGGGCAATGCCCGGAACAGCGATCAGAACAACTGTTCGTGCTGCGCCAGCGATTCGTCGAGCTTGGCTTCGATGGAATTTATTCTACGCTGAATCGATTCGCTTTCAAGCGCGGCGGCAATTTGTTCTGGAGTGTTTTTCGCGGCGAGCAATTCGTGCGCGAGATTCAGGGCCACCATGATGGCGACGCGCTCGCCGCTGCCGCGCGCACTGGCGGGGGTTTTCTCGGCGGCTTGCTTCAGCTTGCCGTCGAGCAGGTTCACCGCGGCCTGCAGCGACTCGCGTTCGGCCGGCTCGCAGGCGACGCGATATTCCTTGCCCAGCAAGCTGACTTCGAGGGTTTTGCTCATTCTTCGGGCAACCGGGCGACCAGACCTTCAAGGCGCTCGCGCGCGACGTCGATCTTCTTCGCCAGGGCTGCCTTTTCCGCTTCGAGGCCTGCCACGTGCGCACGCAGGGCCTGATTCTCGCCGCGCAGGCTGGCGCACACGGCCACCATCTGTTCGACCTTGCGCTCCAGTTGATCGAGGGAAACGTTCATGTCGCCAAGTTTCCGGGAAAAACATAATCAGGTCAAGCAACAAGCCTGCAAATTGAATGTGGTTTGGCAGGCGTCGTGGGTAATTTGCCGCGCTCTGGCAAAATGCGCCCATGCCCATCGAAGCCTTCGCGCCGGCCCGCTTGCGCCGTGTCCTGGTGATCAAGCTGCGCCATCACGGCGACGTCCTGCTCGCCGCACCGGTGATATCCACGCTGAAATGCGTGGCGCCGCAATGCGAAGTCGATGCGCTGGTGTATGCCGACACGGCGCCGATGCTCGCCGGGCACCCGGCGCTGACCCGGCTGCACCTGATCGACCGCGGCTGGAAGCGGCAGGGCCTGCGCCGCCAGACGGCCGCCGAATGGCGGCTGATCCAGGCGCTGCGCGCACGGCACTACGATCTCGTCGTGCATCTCTCGGTGCACACGCGCGGCGCTTGGCTGGTGCGCCTGCTGCGCCCGCGCTGGTCGGTGGCGCCGCGCTTCCGCCCCGGTTTCTGGGCCAGGAGTTTTACCCACTATTACCCGGCGCAGTCCGATCCGCAGCGCCATACCGTGGAAACCAATCTCGACAGCCTGCGCGCGCTGGGTATCGAGCCGACGGCTGGCGACAAGCAGGTGATCCTGGTGCCGGGCGCCGAGGCCGCGGCGCGCGTGGCGAACCTGCTGGTTGAGCACGGTTTGGCCGCGGGCGGCTTCATCCACATCCATGCTGCCTCGCGCTGGGCCTTCAAGTGCTGGCCTGCGGACCGCGTGGCTGCGCTGTGCGACGCGCTGGCGGCCAGGGGCTGGCCTCTGGTGTTGACGTCGGCACCGGATGCGAACGAGCTGGCGCTGATCGCGGACATCTGCGCCACGCGCGACATACGCGCCGTAGCGCCAGCGCCGACTGTTGATCTTTCCGGCCAGCTCTCGCTCAAGGAACTCGCGGCGCTGACGGCCAAGGCCAGGCTTTTCGTCGGCGCCGATTCGGCGCCGATGCACATGGCTGCCGCCATGGGTACCCCGGTAGTGGCCATCTTCGGTCCTTCGGGCGATCTGGAATGGGGACCGTGGGATCCCTTGCACAAAGGCCACCGGGTCGTTGCCTCCAACACCCATCCCTGCCGTCCCTGCGGCATGGCCGGCTGCAACGACAGCAAGCTCAGCGCCTGCCTGACCACGCTGCCAGTTGAGCAAGTGCTCGCTGCGTGTGAGGAGTTGTTGGTGTGAAATTAGCCATCGTCAGGCAAAAGTACACACCCTTCGGCGGCGCTGAGCGCTTTGTCGAGCGCGCCTTGGCGGCACTGAAAGCCCGGGGTGTGGACGTCGCCATCGTCGCCCGCGAATGGCAAGGCGACACGGCGGGCGGCATCGAGAACGTGCGCGTCGATCCCTTCTACCTCGGTCGCACCTGGCGCGATGCCGGCTTTGCCCGCGGCGTGCAGCGCCTGATGGCGCAGGGACGTTTCGACCTGGTGCAAAGCCACGAGCGGATTCCGGGCTGCGACATCTACCGCGCCGGCGACGGCGTCCATGCCACATGGCTGGAACTGCGCAACCAGCCGGCGGACCGTTTCGCGCCCTGGCACCGCTACACGCTGGCGGCGGAGGCCGCGATGTTTCGCCACCCGCGGCTGCGTGCCGTGATCTGCAATTCGCGCATGGTCAGGGACGACATCGCGCGCCGCTTCGGCGTCGCCGAGGACAAGCTGCAAGTGATCTACAGCGGCGTCGACCTCGAGGCCTTCCACCCGCGGCTGCGCGCCGAACAGGGTCGCCGCTTGCGCGAAAAAACCGGCGTCGATGCCGCGACGCCGGTGATCCTCTTCGTCGGTTCCGGCTATGAGCGCAAGGGCCTGCCGACCCTGCTGCAGGCATTCGCGCGCATGATCCGCAGCGACGCGCGGCTCTGGGTGGTCGGCCGCGACAAGGACGAAATGCCGATGCGCAAGCTGGCGCAAACCCTGGACATCGATCGGCGCGTGATGTTCCTCGGCGCCCAGGCCGACGTGCGGCCTTTCTACGCCGCGGCCGACGTCTTTGCCCTGCCCACGCTCTACGATCCGTTTCCCAATGCCGCGCTGGAGGCGCTGGCTTGCGGCCTGCCGCTGCTTACCACCACCACCTGCGGCGCGGCGGAACTGGTCACCGCGGACAATGGCCGGGTGATTGCCGCCGGCGATGTCGCGGCGCTGGCAAGCGGTCTCGACAGCCTGTGCGGCCGCGCGCCGGCGATGCGCGATGCGGCGCGCGCCAGCGTTGCCCACCTCGAACTGACGTCGATGGCGGCGCAGCTGATGGCGCTCTATTCGCGCTTGGTGTAAGCCACTGCGTCGGCCACCACCGGCCGCAGGCGCTCGACGAAGGCCGCAAAGGAAAAGCGCGCGAGATGTTCCTGCGCCAGTTCCGGCTGTGGCCGCGGGCGGCCCGCCAGCAATTCGTCGAGCAGTCGGCCGAAGTCGGCGCCGGCATCCCGGCGCGGATCGCGATAAAGAAAACCGGTCTTGCCGTCCAGCACGGTTTCGCTGAAGGGTGGCGCATCCACGGCGATGACCGGCGTGCCGCAGGCCTGCGCCTCGATGATGTTGAGGCCCAGCGCCTCCTTCTCCGGCAGGCCGGAAAGCAGGTAGTCGAGCTCGCGGTAGATCGCCGCGACGTTGCCCTGCTGACCCCAGAAGCGCACCTGGCCGGCGCAGGGCCGCAGGGCGGCGTCGAGGTCGCGCACCGAGGCATAGCCGCCGCTGCCGAAGATTTCGAGATTCACCTGCGGGCGGCGCGCCAGCACCGGGGCGAGCTTTTCAAACTGGAGAGCAAACTGCTTGATCGGCGTCAGCCGCGAGACGATGCCCAGCGTCAGGCCCTCGCGGCGCGCAAAGGCGGGATGCGGCCGCAGCGCCTCGGCCAGCGGCTCGAATGCACCGAGCAGCCGGTCGCGGCCCTTGCGCCGGTCCCAGTCGTAGCGGCTGCGGCGGCAGATGCCTGGCGCCCCGGAATTTCTTCTTTCGAGCTCGGCGACGCCGTACAGCGGTTCCGACCACGCCGGCAGTCTGGCGCCGACGAGGCCGTCGCGGACCCAGCCGGAGACGGCATAAATCCGGTCATGGTCGGCGAAGGCCGCCGGGTCGCGGCCCTGCACCGGCATGTGGGCGACGGCGGTGCGCAGCCGGCCCGGCAGTGCGCTGCGCAGTTCGGCCGCCAGCGGTCCGTGCGACAGCAGCCACGTCGGCCCCGCCGGCAGGTGGCGCGGCAGGTCGGCGGAATCGGCGACGGCGCTGCGCTCGGTGTCGGCCGGCAGATCGAGGCGATTCCAGAAGGCGGCATCCGGGTGCACCAGCAAACGCGTCGGCACGCCCAGTTGCGACAGCGCGCGGCAAAGGAAGGCCGTGTACACCTCGCCGCCGCCGAAGTGAGGCTGCAGGTTGATCTGGACCAGCTTCATGCGTGTCGTGACGGCGTCTTCATCGCCGCGACCAGTACGCCGCAGAGAAAGGCGAACAGCCCCAGCCGCCAGCCGGAAAGGTGACCGTCGAGCAGGCAGCGCAACAGGTAGCTGCCGGCCAGGAAACTGAACATCAGCCCGGCCGCGTCGTCATGCTGCCGGAATTGCCGCCAGCCGCCGCGGATCGCCAGGCCGGCGGTGAGCAGCAGCAGCGCAAGTCCGGGCAGACCGGCACCGAGCGCGAAATCCAGCCAGCCGCTGTGGCTGCTGACCATACCTGTGTAGCCGTACTTTTCGGCAATCGCACGGCCAAATCCGTCGCGACCGAAACCGAGACCCAGTGGATGCTCGCCGATGGCCTGCACGGCTTGGTGCGCCCAGGCAGCACGCAGGTAGGCGGACTCTTCAAGGCCTGCTCCTGACGATGTGAGAGGGCGTATTTCAGCATTTCCTTTCATCCAGTACATGCTCGACGAGTTCCAGCCGAGTGAAAGCGATTCCTTCAGTCCGCTCCAGCGTGAATCGAGCGTCAGAGAGGCGCTACCCAGCATTGCTACCGCAGACAACAGCAGGATGAAGCGTGGCCTGCGGCGGGAGATCCAGAGAGTAGCCATCAGGAGCAATACTGCGCTGACGATGGTTCCGTTGCGGGTAAGCAAGATGGCGTCGGCGATCAGCGAAACAGCAAGTGCCGCCCAGGCCAGCCAGGCCGGGAACAGCGCAAGCGCGCGCCCACCAGACAGCACCGCAAATCTTTCGGCGAGCAGGACGGCGAACAAAAAACCATTCAAGGTGCTTTGGTAGTCGCGTTCGCCGAAGGGCACGCGTCCGGCTATCCAAACCCACGTTGGGCCATCAGCTATCCGGTGCCAGAGTGCCCAACCGAGCGCCCATAGCATGTGCGCCAGCAGTGCTGCAACAATGGCGCGGACTGCCAGACGGGGTTTCAGGCGAGCCGCAGCAAAGGCCGCCAGAGCCGCTGTCAACAGCGGCATGATCCAGTCGCCGCGCAGGTTGTCCAGCGCAACAGTCGGCGCTGGCGCCACGGCGAGGGAGTGCAGCAGCAGCCACGCGGTGGTCGCCAGCAGGGTCCAGGCTGCTGGTTTCATGACCGGCGGCAAGAACGGGCGTGGCGCACTCCGCAGCGTTGCCAGCAGCACCAGCAGGCCGATCAGCAATGCCATATTGCGCAGAGCGATGGTATGCGGAATGGGAAAGATGAATACGATGGCGGCCAGCCAGGCTTGCCAGAACCACGCCATCGATGCAGTTGCGGGCATCATTTGCCGGCTCCGGCCAGCCAGGAGCGCAGCCAGTGCCGCGCGATGCGGCGACGCTGCGCGACGCTGCCGGCATGGCGCCACAGCAGGCGCATGAAGCCGTCGCGGCGCAGGCGGCGCAGCGTGGCGGTGGCGACGGCGCGGTCCGGCATCTTCGCCAGCTTGTGAAACACCGACAAGGCGCCATCGACCAGGTGGTCGGCAAGCAACTGGCGCAGTTCGGGGTCGTCGTCGAGCCTGGCGCACATCGCCGCCAGTGCCTCGGCATTCACCACGCTGCTGTCCACGATGGCCTGCAGGCGGTGCTGGTTCTGTTCGGGCGTGAAGCGGCGCAGCGGTATCCGGTAATGCACGGCAACGTGGCCGGTGTAGCGCGCGCGCTGTGCCGCCAGCAGTGCCCGGGTGGTCCAGATCACGTCTTCGTGGATCAGGCGCGGCACGAAGCGGAAGGCATTGCTCTCGATGAACTCGCGGCGGTAGAGGTGCATCCACACCATGTGCAGGAAGCGTCCGGCCTGGAGGCGCCGACGCAGCCACTCGCGCCCGGGGATGACGTCGGTGGCAGGCACGTCGGCATAGATCGCGTAATCGGCCTGGCGCTCCTCGAAGTGGTAGTTGGCGTTCAGCAGCACCATGTCGAGCCGTTCGTCTTCCGCCAGGCGCAGCGCTTCGGCATAGGCTTCGGGCGCGACGAAATCGTCGGAATCGACGAAGGCCAGGTATTTGCCGCGCGCGGCATCGAGCCCGGTGTTGCGCGCCGCCGAGAGCCCGCCGTTTTCCTGGCGGATCACGCGCATCTGCGGCAGGCGCGCGGCGAATGCGGCAAGGATTTGCGGGCAGTCGTCGGTCGAGCCGTCGTCGACGACAATGATCTCGTCGGCCGGCGGCGTCAGCGCGGCAAGGCTTTCCAGGCAGCGCGGCAGGTAGGGCGCAACGTTGTACACCGGCATGACGATGGAAAGTATCGGCGCGCTCATTGCAGCCGTCCCCGTTTGCCGTCGTGCCAGTCCAGCAGCGCCGCGTGCAGCGTCGCCGCGCGTTGCGCGTAGGTGTGCTGCGCCATGACATGGGCGTGACAGCGCTCGGCTAGATCGCGTGTGGCGGCGAAGTTGGCTAGGCAGAATTCGATCTGTGCCACGCAATCGTCGAGTCCGTCGAACTCGGCCCAGTTCTCGCCGGGTGTGAAGTCGTTGCGTGCATGCGTGCGTTTGTCGCAGAGCAGGAAGCCGCCGCTGGCCGGGATGCCGTAGCAGCGCTCGGGCAGGCCCGAGGCCACCGGTGCGCCGAAATCGCAGGAGGCGCCGAAGTTGAGATTGATACGGCTGGTCTGGATCAGCGCCACTTGTTCCTCGACACTCATGCCGGAGGCTTCGCGGAACAGGAATCGGACGCCGCGCGCCGCCAAGCGTTCGCCGAGCGCCACGAAGAATTCCTGACGCACGCGCATCTCCTTGCTGCGGGCGCCGTCCATGGCGCCGAAGAAGCTGACGTCGTATGCATAGTTTGACGGATCGCGCAGGCTCGCTAGCGTCGCACCGTCCAGGTGGTAGCGAGTCGTGTCGGCGGCATTGGCGAGGTAGAGCGTGCTATCGGCAAAGTGACGTCGCGCATCGATCAGACTGTGCGTGGCATAGATGTCATAGAGCCGCGCACGGTCCAGCCAGTCCAGCCGCCATCCGGCGCGGTTCAGGTAATGCGGCGCGTCCTGGTTCCAGACGAACAGCGGTACGCCCTGCCGGCGCAGGAAGCGGTGCATGCCCCAGATGGTCAGCGGATGGCGCAGGCCTTCGTAGAACCAGGTATAGGCGCCGAGGATGCGCTCGGGCTGGCGGCGATCGGCGTCCTGCCAGCGCCGACTTTCGCGCAATTCGAGACCGCGTGCGGCCAGCTCGCGACGCAGGGCCGGATGCAGGCTGCCATGGGCGATCAGCAGGACATCCCGTGTGGTCATGCCACGCGGTGGAAGAAAAACACGTTCTTGCGGATCAGCGAAAAGTCCAGCGCAAAGCCTTTGGCCACGAGGCCGGCGAACATCTCGGACAGCACCCGGTCGCCGAGCACATCGGGATGGGTTTCGACGCAGATCTTGCGCACCATCGACAGGTTCGCGCCGGCGAAGAACTCGGCTTCACCGCCTTCGATGTCGACGATCAGGAAGCTGGGTTTTACGCGCGACAGCTCGGCGTTGAGGTCGAGCTGTTTGACGGTGATCGCGCGGCCGCCGGTGCGGTGTGCGGAGGAGGCCCAGAAGTCGTCTTCGAGATGGAATTCGCGCTCGCCGTCGCCCTTGGCCAGCAGCGCGTTGATCAGCGTCAGCGCCACGTTGTTCCTTGCATGGGTTTCGCGGATCAGCGGTATCAGTTCCGGGTTGGCCTCGTAGGCGAAGACCTTGTTGGAGCCGGTGCGTTGGGCGCAGTAGGCCGACAGAAAGCCGAGACCGGCACCGACCTCGAACACCACGTCATCGGCTGCCAGGCGCTTGGAGATGATCTCGATTTCCTTGGCCTCGTAGTCGCCCAGATAGATTTCGCGGGCGATGCCGGGCGAGACCAGTTGGTGTTTCACCGGCAGCATGACGCCATGGTTGTCGGCCCAGTCGGGCTGCTTGAAGCGCCAGGTGAGCTTCTTCAGTTTGCGTGCGGTACGGCCGTTGCTGCGCATGATTTATTCCCTGTACTTTTTGATCTTCGCCGGCACCCCGGCGACCACCGCATAAGGCGGCACGTCCTCGCGCACCACGGCGCCGGCGGCGACCACCGTGCCGTCGCCGATCGTCACCCCGGCGAGGATGACGGCATTGGCGCCGAGCCAGACGTCACGGCCGATGCGTATCGGTTTGGCATCCACCGGCTGCGAACGGATGGTGGCGCCGCGTGCGTACTGGTGCTGGTAGGAGATGATGCGCACCCCCGGCCCGACCAGCGTGTCCTCGCCGATATCGACGCCGCCGGTGCCGTTGACGATGCAGTGATTGTTGATCTCAACCCGGTCGCCCAGCCGCACGCCGCCATTGCCGCCCTGCACGTAGGCATAGCGGTTCAGCGTCACCTTGTCGCCGAATGTCACGCCGGGGCTGCGCGAGGCATCGACCGAGGCGTCGGCGTGGATCTTGCAGCCGCGACCCAGCGCGATTTTCTCGTGACCTTTGATATAAGCGGAGAAGGATACGCGGTTGCCGGCGCGGCGCTGCTTCAGGATAAACAGGAAATGCTTGAAGAGATTCAACGTCAGCCTTCCAGCGGATGCGTTTCGAGCCAGGCCAGCAGCACGGCAAAAGTGTATATCAGGCGCATATTGTCATATTCCCTATTTGGCTTCGTTTCCCAATGCCGATATGGTGCCTTTGGCGATTCCGGGAGCCCGAATTTTAGCCGCCGCCAGGTATGCATCGCACCAGTAACGCCAGAGTCGAACAAAATTGACGTGCGGAAGTACTGATGAGCTGTACTTCTCACAATTCCAGTCGGCGGCTGGCCGGTACCGGCGGACGCGCAGGATCCTTTCGGGGGAGCCCGTGGAATAATTTACCTTCGGAGTTTCTTGATCTGTCAATTTCTTTGCGCATCATTTGAGCGAGGGTTGAGTAGTTCGTCAATGGCGTTGCGTACCGAGTTAATGGAAATAGCCGACATGCATGCTCCGGGCGTCGCGCACTGGTCTAGCGGGCGGCCGCAGCGCCGGAGCCAGTGAATGTGGCGGCCAAACAGCGTTTGGCGGTCTCGGCATGGAAAGGCGGCATCGGTTACGGCCCGGAAGGGGCTGTCGCGCCAGTAATTGCCTGCACCACAAATGGTCGGTGAGCCAGGGCCGAACAGTGCTACTGTCGGCGTACCCGTCAGGCGCCCGAGATGGGCAACACTGGTGTCCGGACATACAAGCAACGATGCGTTCCGCAGTAGTTTCCAAAGCTGAGCCAAGTCCAGTTGGCCAACGACACTGCAATGATTCTGCAGAGGATCAATTTCAGCGACAAGCGATTCTTCACCGGAGCCGCCGCTCCAGACCACATGCATTCCGCGGTCTTTCAGCAAATCGGCCAGAAGTTTCCAGCGTTCAGCTGGCCACAACTTCAGTGGTGTACTGGCACCTACATGTAATACACAGTATGGTGTTGCCGGAAGAGCGAACGGTTTGCAGCGTGGGGTAGGCCAGTCGTCGCAAACGTAGGGTCTGGGTGGCGGGCCAGGAATCAGCGCAGCAGCGAGTTCGCCCCAAGTCCCAGGTGTGTCGGGATATGGGGTCAATTCATCGAATGCCCAGTTTTTGTAGGCGGGCTTATCGCCATCGAAACCCACGATCCAGGTCGCGCCAAGAGCCAAGGCTAACCAACCGTAACGGTTGTCCCCGGGGGCCACAGCCAGATCAAATCCACTGAGGCTGATCAGGTGACGAAGAGTCTTATGCTGTCGAGGGACATAGGGTATAGCGACAACACCAAAAGGACGCTGTTCGTACAAAGCGGCAGTGGCTCGCGAGGTCGTAAGGACAATCTCTGCTAAAGGGTAACATTCGCGCAGTTTTGCAAGTAATGGCGTAAGAAGCAGCAGGTCGCCGATCATTTGGGGATGATGGGTGACCAAAATTCGCTTTACAACATGGGGACGGCGACGTCGGCCAATAGTAAGTAGGCGATTCCACAGTGCGGCGACCAGAATATGGAGGCGCACAATCAGGCGGGTTGACATATTTCTCAGTCGCGAAGCACTTCGAGCTGGAAGTGGAGGGTACTGGCACGGAACATGAAGCAATACTTCTTTTCGTAAGCTTCAGGACTTAGCGCAAACAGCATCCGGCCAATCAAGCCGAGCACTCCACCACCAAATGACAGTCGCCGGGAAGCAACGCGCAAACCGTTACCGACATAGTGACTCACCGAGGGTTTTTCAAAATGATCAAAGGAAAAGTAAGACAGGTGATGCACATGTGTCGGATCCCTCCAAGACGACAACGACGTGAAGTGTGGCGTTACGATGGTTACTTGAGCTCCACGCTTCCCGACGCGTGCTATCTCCATCATAAGGGCGGGAATGTCAGTAAGATGCTCAATGACGTTATCAAGAAGGAATGCGTCTACCGAATTGTCGCGGAAAGGAAGCGAGCGACCCAAGTCACAGAGAACATTAGCGGCGGTGCCGGGGAAGCGGTCGACGCCTATGTAACCAGCAACGCCTTTGTTGCCACAGCCTAGATTGAGGCAGATGGTGTTGCATGCGGAGTAAGTCACGAATCAAGTGCTCCCAAAAATATCGAATCCATCTTGTTGAGCATAACTTCCCGTGAAAAGTCGGCGCTGGCGACACGGCGCGCGGCCTCGCCGAGGCGCGCGGCGAGTGCGCCGTCGTCGAGCAGGCGGGCAATGGCGGTGGTCAGCGCGATGGAGTTTTGCGGTGGCACGATCAGCGCGGTGGCGCCGTCACTGACGGCTTCGAGTATGGCGCCGACGGGGGTGGTGACGATCGGCAGGCCGCAGAGCATGGCCTGCAGGATGGCTTGAGGCACGCCTTCGTTAGCGTAGGACGGCAGGCAGAATACATCCATGGCTTGCAGCCAGTGTTCGGGGTCGGCGCGTTGTCCGGCCAGTGTCACTTGCTCGCGAATTCCGAGCGCAGCAATCTTGTCCTGGATGGCCTCCAATTGTGGGCCTTCGCCAACGATTAGTAGGTGCAGTTCCGTTCGCTTTAATTGGGCGAAGGCATCGAGCAGATACCGGTGGCCCTTCCAACTGCGCAGCGTTGCCACGATGCCGAGGTGGTGCTGCGCCGGATCGAGCCCAAGTGCGAGCTTGGCGACAGCCTTTTCGGCCGTGCATTTGACAGGACTAAAGCGGGCGGTATCGATTCCGGTCGGCACCGAGATCACGCGCGCTGGATCGAGCCCGAGCCTGTCTATCAGGTGCCGGCGCAGGTGTTCTCCCGTGGTAACGACGCTTTTGGCCTGACGGTAAAGCCAGCGGTTGGCGAAATTGCCTGAGACCGGCGCCGAGATGTGGCGGGTGCGAACGATGGCCGGTGGATTTCTTAGCGTGGCGCAGGCCAGACCCGTCAGCCAAGAATCGGCCGAGCTGTGGGTATTCACCACGTTCGGCTGCTGGCTCGCCAGATAGCTGCGGAGTGCCCGGAATCCAGCGACGGTCTTGAACTCGATCGGCAGCGCCACCACTGGTACGCCGAAGCCGGCCGCCTCGCTTGCCATGCGCGCGTGAGCGGGACAGGCGACGGTGATTTCATGACCCAGCGCAATTAGACCTTTCGATTCCTCGAGGATGCGGATTTCCTGCCCGCCCCAGCCACAGGAGGCTTCGGTGTGGAGAATTTTCACTCAGCCCTCTTGCGTAGTGGATTGTCCACCCAGAAGGGGCCGATCGCGAGCGCGTCTATCCTGTCCTCGCGCAGGGCGCGAATGCCTTCGGCTGGGGCGCAGACGATGGGCTCTTCATGTACGTTGAAGCTGGTGTTGAGTACCAGCGGAATTCCAGAAAGCGCCGCGTAGCGCTTGATCAGCGCGTGGTAAAGCGGGTTGCGGTCGGCGCGCACAAGTTGTGGCCGCGCTGTGCCATCTACGTGAACGACGGCGGGGATGCGTGCCTTCCACTCCTCGTGAACGTCGAAAGTGACCGTCATGAATTCGGCGGGATGCGCGGCCTTGTCGATGCCGATGAAGATTTCACCGGCGCGCTCGGCCAGTGCGCTGGGGGCAAAGGGCATGAACTCGGTGCGCTCGAGGCGGTCGTTGAGCGACTTATTGATGTCGGCATCGGTCGGTCGCCCGACCATGCTGCGATTGCCCAGTGCGCGTGGGCCAAACTCCATGCGTCCCTGGAACCAGCCGACCACCAGACCCTCGTGGATGGCTTGCGCGGCACGTTCGACCAGGGCATGCTCATCAAGCCGCTGGTAGTTCAGCTGGTGAGCCTGCAACTCTTGCGCGATTGCGGCTTCGTCGTAGTCGGGCCCGAGATAGACATCCACCAGCGCGTGCTGATTCGCTGCCAGAAAGCCGGGGCTGTCGACCTCTATGGCGAGCAAGGCGGCGCCGATGGCGTTTCCGGTATCGCTCATGCCGGGGAACACGAATATTCGCTCGACTTCCGGTAGGGCGGCAATCCGCTGGTTGAGCTTGACGTTGGCGGCGACGCCGCCATTCAGGGCGACAAGACCGATTCCGGTGTCAGCCACCTGCTGGCGCACGATGGCGACGAAAGCGTCTTCCAGGGCCTGCTGCGCAGCGGCGGCGATGTTCTCCCGGCTATGGCCCTTGATCACGCCTGCAAGAAACTCCCTGCGCTGCGCGTGTGCATCCTGCGGATGATCGAAATCGGAATCGAAGCGTGTTCCGCAGGGCGCTGCGCGCAGCGCCCTGCGGAAGCTCTCCAGCAGCGGCGCCGGGTCGCCGAATGCGGCCAAGCCAAGTACCTTGCCTTCGTGCCGTAGCGGGCGAAAGCCCAGTAGTTCGGTGATGGTTTGATAGAAAAGGCCCGGTGACCGGCCCTTGCCGTCAGTAACCGAAAGCGTTTCCAGTAAACCATTGCGATAACGGTTGGTCGAATGTACTTCGTCCAGATCGCCATGGCCGTCGGCGGTGATGACCAGGCATTCGTCGAAACCAGAGTAGAAGCCACCCAGCATCGCATGGACAGTGTGGTGGGAATGGATGCTGACCCGGGTTTCCGGACGAAAGCCTTCCTTATCGAGAAAAACCCCGGTGCGAAAGCACTGTTCGTAGCTCATGCCGCGGGCCAGGGCCTCGCGCAATACCTCACCGGTCCAGATAGTGTCTTCCGCCTTGCCGCGTAGCTTGCGCCCAAGGCGGCGCACGGCGCGCTGCGCCTCTAGGGCGCCGGATGGATGACGCAGGTAGTTCTCGGGAAAATAGCCGCACATCATGCCAATGTGAGTAACGTCGTGTCGTGTCGCGCCCGCGAATCGCAGTACCTCGTCGATGGCGCGTTGAGGGACCATGCCGCCCAGGCACTTGATGCGAGCAAGGCGTTCCTCTGCGATGGCGGCGACCAACTTGCCGTCGGCGAACACCGCCGCGGTGCTGTCGTGGCCGGTGTTGGAGAAACCGAGTACCAGTGACGTCATTATGTTTATTCCGACTGTTGAAATTGAAGTCTGTAAAGACTGGCGTAGAGATTTCCCGCGGCCAGCAATTCGGAATGATTGCCGATCTCGGCAATGTGTCCCTGCGACAGCACCACGATGCGGTCGGCGCGTTCGACGGTGGACAGGCGGTGGGCGATGACCAGCGTGGTGCGTCCGCGCATCAGTTCTTCGAGCGCTTCCTGCACGGCGCGCTCGGATTCGCTGTCGAGCGCCGAGGTGGCTTCGTCGAGGATCAGAATCGGTGCGTCCTTGAGGATGGCGCGGGCAATGGCGATGCGCTGGCGCTGGCCGCCGGAAAGGCGTGCACCGTTCTCGCCGATCACGGTATCGAAGCCCTGCGGCATCGCGGCGATGAAATCCAGCGCATGCGCGGCACGCGCCGCCGCCTCGATCTCGGCGCGGTCGGCATCGCGCTTGCCGCCGTAGGCGATGTTGGCCGCCACCGTGTCGTCGAACAGGAACACGTCCTGGCCGACATGGGCGATGTTGGCGCGCAGGGAGTCCAGCGTCAGCGTCTCGATGTCCTGGCCGTCGATACGGATTCGGCCGCTGCCGGCATGGTAGAAGCGCGGCACCAGATTGACCAGCGAGGTCTTGCCGCCGCCCGAAGGCCCGACCAGCGCGACGGTTTCGCCGGGGCGGATGGCGAGATCGATGCCTGCCAGCGCGTCGCGCTCGGCACTTGCATAGCGCAGGCCGACGCCGGCAAATTCAATTTCGCCGCGGGCGCGGCCCAGCGCGACCGTGCCGGCGTCCACCTCGGCCGCTTCGTCGAGCATGCGGAACACGCTTTCGGCCGCGGCCAGCCCGCGCTGCAGTGGCGCGTTGATGTCGGCCAGGTGCTTCAGCGGCGCCAGCAGCAGCAGCATCGCGGTGATGAAGGAGACGAAACCGCCGATCGTGGTTTCGTTGCTGGCCGACTGCTGCAGGGCGACATAGACCACGATGGCCAGTCCGACCGAGGCGAAGATCTGGGTGATCGGCGCTACCGCGGCGGCGGCGATCGCCTGGCGCATGCCGTAGCCGCGCAAGGCGTTATTGACCCGGGCGAAGCGGGCGGTCGCGTGCTGTTCGCCGCCGAAGATCTTCACCACCTTGTGGCCGCGAATCGATTCTTGCAGCACTTCGTTCATCTGCGCCATGCCTTCCTGCGCCGAGAGCGACAGCCTGCGCAGGCGCTTGGAGAAGGCGCGCACCACCAGCGCCGTGAGCGGGATCACGGCCAGGCTGATCAGGGTCAGCTTCCAGTTGAGATACAGCAGCCAGCCGACCAGGCCGATCACGGAGAGCGTGTCGCGGATCAGCACCGTCAGCGTCGAGGTCGCCGCCGCGGCGACGCCATTCACGTCGTAGGCGATGCGCGTGGCCGGCACCGAGGAGGCGTGGGCATCGAAGTAGCTCGCCGGCAGGCGCATAAGGCGCTCGAACATCAGCTGGCGCAGGTCGGTGATGACGCGGTTGGAAACCCAGGACATGCCGTAGGAGGCGAAAAATCCCGCCACCCCGCGCAGCACGAAAATGCCGACGATGGCCAGCGGCAGCCAGGCCAGCCAGCCCTGGTCGCCCTGGGCGAAGCCCTTGTCCAGCAGCGGCTTCATCAACGCCGGGAACAGCGGCTCGGTGGCGGCGGCGAGCGCCGTCGCCGCCAGTGTCAGGACGAAGCCCTTCCAGTGCGGGCGCACATGGGAGAGTAAACGGAGATAAAGCTCGCGGCTGCTGGTCACGGTTTCATCCCCGGCAGGGTCCACGGCGTCCAGCCGCTGACGGCCGTTATGCCGTCGGCGATGTCGAAAGGCTGCGCCGTAGTGCAAGCGACGAAGCCCGGCAGCGCTGCGTCGCCATAGAACTCGCGCAGCCGGCGCAGGCCGCGCAGATCGTGGCTGTCGGGCCGCTCCTTGTACTTGCACTCGATGCCGAACAGGCGCTGCTGCCATTCCACCAGCAGGTCGACCTCGTGGCCGCCGGAATCACGCCAGTACCAGAGCGTCGCTTCCGGATGCTGCCAATGCCGCCAGCGCAGCCACTGCGTGACGACGTGGTTCTCCCACAGCGCGCCGCCGACATGTTCGGGCGGCGGCGCATCGTCGGTCAGCCCCATCAGGAAGGCGGCCAGCCCGGTATCGGTGAAGTAGAGCTTGGGCGACTTGACCAGGCGCTTGCCCAGCGAGCGGTGATAGGGTTCCAGCAGCAGGATCTGGTTCGAGGCCTGCAGCGCGCCTATCCACTCGCGCGCCGTGGTGGCGGAAATCCCGACGTCGCGACCGAGGTCGGACATGTTGAGTGTCTGCGCACAGCGCGCAGCGCAGGCGCGCAGGAAGCGCTCGAAATCGCGCAGGCTGCCGACGCGCAGGATGTTGCGCACGTCGCGTTCCAGGTAGGTCGCCAGATAGCCCTGGTACCAGCGCTCGCGCGAAACCCCGGGATCGCTCCACAGTCCGGGATAGCCGCCGCGCAGCCAGAAGCGTCCCCAGGTGCTGCCGGCGGCGGCCGGCGAGGCCAGCCATTCGGCGCCGGACAGGCCGAGGAAGGGAATCACCGCCGCACGCCCGGCCAGGCTGTCGGAAATCTCCTGCATCAGCGCGTAGTTCTGCGAGCCGGTGAGCAGGAACAGGCCTTTTTCATTCCGGTGTGCATCGACGTAGGCCTTGATGTGGCGGAACAGCGCGGGCGCATATTGCACTTCGTCGATGATGACCGGCGGCGGGAAGCGCTGCAGGAACTCGGCCGGCCGCGTTTCGGCCATCTCGGCCTGGCTCGCGGTGTCGAGCGAGACATAGCGGAACTCGGGGAAGTCATGCTCCAGCAGCGAGGTCTTGCCCACCTGGCGCGGGCCGACCAGCGCCACCACCGGGAAGCTGGCGGTGAGCTTGCGCAGTTCGGCGGCGAGCGTTCTCTTGATCCACATTTTGCAATTTTAAGGCGGCGGCGCGAAATTGCAAAGCCGGCAGCGCGAAATCAATGCGCGGCATCCCAGTTGGCGCCGACGCCCACTTCCACCAGCAGCGGCACCTTGAGCCGGGCCACGCCGCCCATCAGCTTCGGCAGCGCCTCGCGCACCAGCGCGAGTTCGGCTTCCGGCACTTCCAGCACCAGTTCGTCATGCACCTGCAGGATCAGCAGGGTCTGCAGCTTCTGCGCATCGAGCCAGTCCTGCACCGCGAGCATTGCGCGCTTGATCAGGTCTGCCGCCGTGCCCTGCATCGGTGCGTTGATCGCTGCGCGTTCGGCGCCCTGGCGGCGCCCGGCGTTGGACGAGCGGATTTCCGGCAGCCACAGGCGGCGGCCGAACACGGTTTCGACATAGCCCTTGTCGCGCGCGCCGGCACGGGTCTCTTCCATGTAGCGGGCGACGCCCGGATAGCGCGCGAAGTAGCGGTCCATATAGGCCTGCGCCGCCGTCCGGTCGACGCCGATCTGCTTGGCCAGGCCGAAGGCGCTCATGCCGTAGATGAGGCCGAAATTGATCGCCTTGGCGGCGCGGCGCTGCTCGCCGCTGACCTCGATCGGCGTCAGGCCGAAGACCTCGGCGGCCGTGGCGCGATGCACGTCCTCGCCCTGGGCGAAGGCTTCCAGCAGGCGCGGATCGTCGGAGAGGTGGGCCATGATGCGCAGCTCGATCTGCGAATAGTCGGCGCTGAGGATACGGTGGCCGGGCGGGGCGACGAAGGCGGAGCGGATGCGGCGGCCCTCGGCGGTGCGGATCGGGATGTTCTGCAGGTTGGGGTCGGTCGAGGCCAGCCGGCCGGTGACGGCGGTGGCCTGGCCGAAGCTGGTGTGCACACGGCCGGTGGCCGGGTTGATCATCTTCGGCAGCTTGTCGGCATAGGTGTTCTTCAGCTTGGCCAGGCTGCGGTGCTCGAGGATCTTTTTCGGCAGCGGATAGTCCTCGGCCAGCTTTTCCAGCACTTCCTCGTCGGTCGAGGGGCCGCCCGAGGGCGTCTTCTTCACCACTGGCAGGCCCTGCTGGTTGAACAGGATTTCGGCCAGCTGCTTGGGTGAATTCAGGTTGAAGGGCTGGCCGGCGAGTTGTTGCGCCTCCGTCTCGAGCGCCATGATCTTGCGCCCGAGTTCGTCGCTCTGCTGCGCCAGGGTCGCGGCGTCGATCAGCACGCCGTTGCGCTCGATCCTGAACAGCACCTCGGCGATCGGCAGTTCGAGCTCGCGATAGAGGCTTTCCAGTTCCGGTTCGGCGGCGAGCTGCGGGCGCAGCACCTGATGCACGCGCAGCGTGACGTCGGCATCCTCGGCGGCGTATTCGGCGGCGCGCGCGAGCTCGACCTGGGCGAAGGAAATCCGGTTGGCGCCCTTGCCGGTCACGGCGTCGTAGCTGATCGTGGCCAGGCCGCAATGCCGCGCCGCCAGCGCGCCGAGGTCGTGCGTCTTGTCGGATTCCAGCACATAGGATTGCAGCAGCGTGTCCTCGACGATGCCGCGCAAATGCACGGCATGATTGGCGAACACGTGGCGGTCGTACTTGAGGTGCTGGCCGAGCTTGCCGTGGCGCGGCGATTCCAGCCAGGGCCGGAGTTTTTCCAGCGTCGCCGCCAGCGGCAGCTGCGCCGGTGCGCCGGCATAGCTGTGGCCCAGCGGCAGGTAGGCGGCATGCACGGTATTGCCCTCGGCGATAGCGAAGGAGATGCCAACCAGCCGCGCCTGCATCGGATCGAGGTCGGTGGTCTCGGTGTCGAGCGAGACCAGCGGCGCGACGTCGAGGCGCGCCAGCCAGGTGTCGAGCTGTGCCGCATCGAGGATGCATTCGTAGCCGCTGCGGTCGGGTTCGACGCCGGGCGCCGGCTCAGGAGTCGGCGCCGGTGCGACGGCGCTCTTCGCGCGCGTTGCCGGTGGCGGCGCTTCGCCCTTCAGTTCGCGCAACCAGCCCTTGAATTCGAGCCGCGCATACAGCTCGGCCAGCTTGTCCTTGTCCGGCGTCAGCGGCGCTAGTTCCTGCACTGTCTGCGGCAGCGGCAGGTCACAGATCACGGTCACCAGTTTGCGGCCCAGCGGCAGGAAATCGAGGTGCTGCCTCAGGTTCTCGCCGACGGCGCCGCCTATTTCATTGGCATGGGCGACGATGGCGTCGAGCGAACCCCAGGCGTCCAGCCATTTGACGGCGGTCTTGGGCCCGACCTTGGCCACGCCGGGCACGCCATCCGAGGTATCGCCGACCAGCGCCAGGTAATCCACCATGCGTTCGGGCGGCACGCCGAACTTGGCCTTGACCCCGGCCGCGTCGAGCGTCTCGTTGTTCATGGTGTTGACCAGCGTGACATGGCTGTTCACCAGCTGCGCCAGGTCCTTGTCGCCGGTCGAGATCACGCAGGCGATGCCGGCCTCCGCCGCCTGGCGCGACAGGGTGCCGATCACGTCGTCGGCCTCGACGCCGTCGATCATCAGCAGCGGCCACCCGGCGGCGCGGATGCACTGGTGCAGCGGCTCGATCTGCGCCACCAGATCCTCCGGCATCGCCGGCCGGTGCGCCTTGTATTCGGGGTACCAGTCGTCGCGGAAAGTCTTGCCCTTGGCGTCGAACACCACGGCGCGATAATCTGACTTATAGTCGGCTTCGAGCACGCGCAGCATGGACAACACGCCGCGGATCGCGCCGGTGGGTTCGCCGGCCGAAGTGCGCAGGTCGGGCAGCGCGTGGAATGCACGGTACAGATAGGACGAGCCGTCGACGAGCAGTAGCGTGGGCATGGAGGAGCCGTACCAGATGAATGAGAAAGGCAAGTTACCCAAACACGGATCCAGGGGCCTGTTGCGCGGCGCGAAGGGCCTTGAAGCGGTCTCCGCCCAGCAGACCGCGACCAGCGCCCGCGAAGCCTGGCGGGTGTTCGGCATTATGGCAGAGTTCGTCGAGGCGACCGAGCGCCTGGCCGCGGTGCGCCCGGCGGTGTCGATCTTCGGCAGCGCGCGCATCACGCCGGATTCGCGCTACTACCAGCTCACCGAGCAGATCGCCCGGCAACTTTCGGACGCCGGCTTTTCGGTGGTTTCCGGCGGCGGTCCCGGCGCCATGGAGGCGGCCAACAAGGGCGCCTTCGAGGGCAAGAGCATGTCGATCGGCCTCAACATCCAGCTGCCGCACGAGCAGAAGGCCAACCACTACCAGGACATCTCGCAAAGCTTCCGCCACTTCTTCGCCCGCAAGTACATGTTCGTCAAGGTGGCTGCCGCCTATGTCGTGGTGCCCGGCGGCTTCGGCACGCTCGACGAGCTGCTCGAAGCCCTGACCCTGATCCAGACCGGCAAGAGCCCGCGCATTCCGCTGATCCTGGTCGGCACCGAGTTCTGGGCCGGCCTGCTCGACTGGTTCCGCGAACGGCTGGTGGCCGAGCAGATGATCGATCCCGGCGACATGAATCTGATCCAGGTCATCGATGAGCCAGAGGCCGTGGTGGCGGCGATCTTCGATCACTACGAGACGCGCGGCTTCGGCCCGCTGCCGGAAGAGCACGAATTGCTGCTTAACCTTTGATAAACTGAGCGGAATTCCTCAAGGACCTGCCATGCGCCGCACACTCGTCTTACTTCTTTCCGCCTTTGCGCTGAATGTCGCCGCGCAGACCCAGGCGCCCAAGCTGGAACCGATTCCCGAACCGCCCCCGCCGCCGCCCGGCAGCCTGAACGAATCGCTCGAGCCGCAGGTCACCATCACCAAGCGCGGCGAGGACAAGGTCGAGGAATTCCGCATGAGCGGCAAGCTCTACATGCTCAAGGTCACCCCGCCGCACGGCGTGCCCTACTACCTGCTCGACCACACCGGCGGCGGCCAATGGGTGCGTCAGGATTCGAAGGATGCCGGCCTGCGGGTGCCGATGTGGGTGATAGGCACGTTCTGATCGACGCCAACCAGACCGACAATCCCGGCCCCGTGCCGGGATTGTTTTTAGACACCGTGCCGCCAGCGCCGACTTTCGACATCGCCCGCTATGGGCAGGTATTCACCCCGCCCGAGATCGTCGAGCGCATGCTTTCCTTGCGCCGTAACCAGGGCCGCGCGCTCGATCCGGCCTGCGGCGACGGCGCGTTTTCGGGGCGCCTGCCCGGCTGCGTGGCGATCGAGCTCGACCCCGCCCACTGTCCGCCGGGCGCGCTCAACATTGATTTCTTCGCCTATCCCGAGAGCGAAAAGTTCGCCACCATCATCGGCAATCCGCCCTACGTCAAGGCGCGCGACATCCTGCCGGAAACCGCGCTGCACCTGGGCTCCAGCCTGCTCGACGGCCATGCCAACCTCTACCTGCACTTCATCGAGAAATGCGTGCGTCACCTTGCGCCGGGCGGCGAGCTGATCTTCATCACGCCGCGCGACTTCCTCAAGGCCACCGGCGCCGGGCGGCTCAACACCTGGCTCTGCGACCAGGGCACGATCACCGACTTCGAGGACCTCGGCGACGCGAAGATCTTCGCCGGCGCCGCGCCCAACTGTGCCATCTGGCGCTTCGAAAAGGGCAACCGCAGCCACCGCCTGCGCGACGGCCGGCGCGTGGCGCTGTCCGGCGGCCAGCTGATGTTCACCCGCGGCATCTACAGCCTGCCGCTGGCCAGCGTGTTCGCCGTCAAGGTCGGCGCGGTGTCCGGCGCCGACGACATTTTCAGCAACGCGGAATATGCCAACGTCGATTTCGTCTGCTCGAAGACGGCGCAGAGCGGCGCCACGCGGCGCATGATCTACCTCGACCGCGAAGCGCCGCTGCCCTGGCTGGAACAGTTCAAGGAGCGCCTGCTGGCGCGGCGGGTGACGCGCTTCGACGAGAACAACTGGTGGAAATGGGGCCGCCGCCATCATGTTTCGGAGGCGCCGCGCATCTACGTCAATCACAAGACGCGCAATGCGCGGCCTTTCTTCCTGCATCCCTGCAACAACTACGACGGCGCGGTGCTGGCGCTGTTTCCGCATCGCGCGAACATCAAGGCGGCCGACCTGCAGCGCCTGGCGGACATGCTCAACGAGGTCGACTGGCGCGAGCTCGGCTTCGTCTGCGACGGCCGCTTCCTGTTCTCGCAGCGCAGCCTGGAGCAGGCCCTGCTGCCCGAGGCCTTCGCCGAATTTGCGGTCAAGGGTCTGGTGTAAAGAATTACCGCCGGAAGCTTGCGGGATATACCAGTAAAAGTATAATCTGCGCATGAGCAATACCGAGAAGCCGCTCGAATGGATAGCCAGTAGCCACAAAGACCTGATGGCATTACCTGCCGACGTAAGGCGATTCTTCGGTTATGCACTTTCCCTTGCTCAAGCCGGCGATCAACATGATGCGGCAAAGGTGCTCAAGGGCTTTGGCGGCGCGGGAGTGCTTGAGCTTATTGAAGACGATGCCGGTGGTACCTATCGTGCGGTGTATGCGGTGAAGTTCGAAGAGGCGATATTCGTTCTGCATTGCTTCCAGAAGAAGAGTAAGCAGGGAATCGCAACGCCGAAAGAGGATATGGCCATCATCCGCGCCAGACTGAAAGTGGCCGAGGCGCTTGCAAAGGAGCTGCGAAATGAAAAAACGACTCGTTGACGGTGTTGAGGTACAGCGCGGTTCCGGCAACGTCTTCGCCGACCTGGGTCTGCCGGATGCAGACAAGCTCAAGATCAAGTCCGGCTTGGTGATCGAAATCAGAAAGGCCATGCGCCGGCTTGGGCTTACCCAGCAGGAAGCTGCAAAGCGCATGGGGATCACCCAACCGAAGGTGTCCGACATGATGCGTGGCGACTTCTCGAATCTGTCCGAGCGCAAGCTGATGGATTGCCTGAACCGGCTTGGCTACGACATCGAAATCAAGGTGAAGCCGGCATCCAAGCCTGTCGGACATTTGTTGCTGGCTGTTGCGTGATCGCTGGCGGCCAAAAACAGTCGCTCGCTAGGCAATCATTGCCAAACCATTTCTGACAAGGCACATAGTTTGTGCCTAACACCCATGAGTGAAGGAGCAAGTCTACATGCCGCTTCAGCCAATCGAAACAACTACCGGACCGTTGGATTACACAGTATCGAGTCGATTCAGTTACCGATTCTCACGATATCTGGTACTTCCGCGTATTACGGAAAGCATTGAATTCAAGAGCGGCCAGCCGTTCCAGTTGTCACCAATGATTCAGGAGATAACAAACGAATACTTGACACAAGAGGAGCAGCAAGCAACATATTTGCGGCCAAACGGAAGACCCGAATCTGTTTTTGATTCCATTCGCTGGTATGTTCGATTCGTTGGCAGGGAAAACAACGTTATCGAATTTGTTGAACGTGGTTGGTATCGTATGCCTAGCGGAGAGCCAGCGGTTCTGGGTAATGACGACGGTATTGATGAAGAAATTGCTGAAGAAGCTGGCCCAGCAACGGATGGTTGGATTTATGCCTTTACGTTTCCCGAACTTACCAAGAACGAGCCGTTTCCGATCAAAATCGGCATGACCATCCGCGACGTTGAGGAACGCGTTGCCGACCAATGCAAAGGCTCTGCCATTTTCAGTCCGCCAAAAATTCTTAGGTCTTGGCAAGTGCAAAAAGTCTCGCTAACCGAGCGTACAGTACAGAACCTGTTGAAGTTATCAGGCCAATGGAAGTCTGAGGCACCCGGCGCCGAGTGGTTCGTCACCACAGTCGCTGAAATCGAACGCATCGTTGGCATTGTCCAGAAAGAAACACGCTAAGTCTTTCAGGGTTCTCATTTGCCAACTTTCGCTCGACGGCTTTGGCACATCTGAGACATTCAAATCAACCCGGCATTCACCGTCGGGTGATTTCCGAACTACTACAATGCATTCACTCGACGCTATCCTCTGACCCATGGTTCCCCACCTCACCACTGCATTGACCGGGCCGCTGCTCGAACTCGAGCGGCGCATCCTCGAGCACGACACCACGGTCGAGCGCTGGCTGCGCACGCAGTGGCTGGAGCACACGCCGCCCTTCTACAGCTCGGTCGACCTGCGCAATGCCGGCTTCAAGCTGGCGCCGGTCGACACCAATCTGTTCCCCGGCGGCTTCAACAACCTGAATCCGGCCTTCCTGCCGCTGTGCGTGCAGGCCGCGATGTCGGCCATCGAGAAGATCTGTCCCGAGGCGAGGAATTTGCTGCTGGTGCCGGAGAACCACACGCGCAACCAGTTCTACCTGATGAACGTGGCGCGCCTGGCCAGCATCCTGCACCACACGGGGCTCAACGTGCGCATCGGCAGCCTGCTGCCGGAGATCACCGAATCCACCACGCTGGACCTGCCCGACGGGCAGAAGCTGGTGCTGGAACCCTTGAAGCGCATTGGCGCCGAGGGCCGCCGGCTCGGCCTGGAGGATTTCGATCCCTGCGCCGTGCTGCTCAACAACGACCTCTCGGGCGGCGTGCCGGACATGTTGCAGAACATCCACGAGCAGTTCCTGATTCCGCCGCTGTGGGCCGGCTGGCACGTGCGCCGCAAGTCGCAGCATTTCGCCGCCTACCAGGACGTCGCGATCGCCTTCGCCAACGAGATCGGCATCGATCCCTGGCTGATCAATCCCGAGTTCGAAGTCTGCGGCAAGGTGAATTTCCACGAGCGCTCCGGCGAGGAATGCCTCGCCGCCAACATCGATACGCTGCTCTACCGCATGCGCGCCAAATACAAGGAATACGGCATCGAATCCGAGCCCTTCGTCATCGTCAAGGCCGACGCCGGCACCTACGGCATGGGCATCATGACGGTGAAGGACGCCAGCGAAGTGAAGAACCTCAACCGCAAGCAGCGCAACAAGATGGCGGTGATCAAGGAAGGCATGGCGGTGACCGAGGTCATCATTCAGGAAGGCGTGCCGACCTTCGAGCGCGTCGACGAAGGCACGGCCGAGCCGGTGGTGTACATGATCGACCGCTACGTGGTCGGCGGCTTCTACAGAGTCAATACCGCGCGCGGCATCGACGAGAACCTCAACGCCCCCGGCATGACCTTCAAGCCGCTGGCCTTTGAGACCGGCTGCTGCCTGCCCGACATCCAGCTCGGCCCCGACGCGCCGCCCAACCGCTTCTATGCCTACGGCGTGGTGGCGCGGCTGGCGATGCTGGCGGCCTCGCTCGAACTCGAGCGCGCCGCACCGCAAGAGGCCGCATGAAGCTCGCGTTCGTCATCGATCCGCTGCCGAGCATCCAGGCCTACAAGGATTCCAGCGTCGCCATGATGCGTTGCGCGGCAAAGCGCGGCCATGAAGTGTGGGCCATCCAGCGCGCGGCGCTGACCTGGCGCGACGGCTGCGTCGCCGCGCGCGCGCAGCGCCTGGAAGTCGGCGCCGACGACACGGCGTGGTTCGCCGTCGCCGGGGAATCCGTGCAGCCGCTGACCGCCTTCGATGCGGTGCTGATGCGCCAGGACCCGCCCTTCGATTTTGAATACGTCGCCGCCACCTGGCTGCTGGAGCGCGCGGAAAGCCAGGGCGCGCGCATCTGGAACCGGCCGCGCGCCATCCGCGACCATTCCGAAAAAGTCGCCATCGCCGAGTTCCCCGCTTTCACGCCGACCACGCTGATCGCGCGCGATCCCGACGACATCCATGCCTTCATCGACGAGCTCGGCGACGTCATCCTCAAGCCGCTCGACGGCATGGGCGGCAGCAGCATTTTCCGCGTGCTGAAGGACGATCCCAACCGCAATGTCATCGTCGAGACCCTGACCAGCTTCGGCACGCGCAGCATCATGGCGCAGCGCTTCCTGCCGGCCATCGCCCAGGGTGACAAGCGCATCCTGCTGATCGCCGGCGAGCCGGTGCCCTACTGCCTGGCGCGCATCCCCAGGCCGGGCGAGACGCGCGGCAATCTCGCCGCCGGCGGCAAGGGCGTGGCGCGTCCGCTGCTCGGCCGCGACCGTGAAATCGCCGAGGCGCTGGCGCCGATTCTCTGGGAACGCGGCCTGCTGATCGTCGGCCTCGACGTGATCGGCGACTGCCTGACCGAGATCAACGTCACCAGTCCCACCTGCTTTGCCGAGATTGCCCAGCAGACCCGTTTCGATGCCGCGGCGATGCTGGTCGATGCCCTGGAAAGGGAGTGCGGCGGCGCATAAGCCGGACGCGCCGCAAAAAGCCTTTACCACCAAGACACCAAGGGCACAAAGATGCACCAAGAAGGGCAAGAGCGTCGCGTATCGGGTATTCCTTGGTGCTCCTTGGTGTTCTTGGTGTCTTGGCGGTGAGAGATTCTGGTTTGTTCCTGAACTGCAAAACGCCGGGTCGGAAGGGGCTTGTCATGCTCGTTATGGCCCTGCTGCTCGCGGCTTGCGGGCAGCCGGCGCCGTGGCGGCAGGAATCCTATGTGTTCGGCACCCGCGTCGAACTGGCGATCGCCGGCGTGCCCGAGGCCCGGGCGCGCGCCGCCGGCACCCGCGTGCTGCAGGATTTCGACTACCTGCATCGCACTTATCACGCCTGGCAGCCGTCCGAGCTGTCGGCACTGAACGAGGCCATCGCCGCCGGGCGCAGCCATGAAGTGAGCGCCGAGTTCGCCGGCTACATCCGCGAGGCGCAGGGCATCGCCGCCGCCGGCGAGCACCTGTTCGACCCCGGCATCGGTCGCCTGATCGCGCTGTGGGGCTTCCACACCGACGAGATCCAGCCGCGCCTGCCGGAACCCGCCGCGGTCCACGCGCTGCTGGCGCAGCATCCGTCGATCGCCGAGCTGCGGCTCGAAGGCAATCGTGTCAGCAGCCGCAACCGGAACGTCGCCCTCGACTTCGGCGGTTACTTGAAAGGCGTCGCGCTCGATCGCGCTGCGGCTTCGCTGAAGCAGGACGGCATCGCCCACGCCCTGATCAACATCGGCGGCAACGTCATGGCGCTCGGCAGCCGCGACGCCGCCGGCACGCCCTGGCGCATCGGCATCCAGCACCCGCGGCCGCAGACCGTCGGCGGCGCGCCGCTGGCCACGCTGGAACTCAGGGATGGCGAAGCCATCGGCACCTCGGGCGACTACCATCGCTATTTCGACGTGGCGGGGCGCCGCTACTGCCATCTGCTCGATCCGCGCAGCGGCTTTCCGGCCGCAGCCAGCCAGGCCGTGACGGTGCTGATCGCGCCGGGCGCGGCTGCCGGCATGCGCTCCGACGCGCTGTCCAAGCCGATTTTCATCGCCGGCCGCGAATGGCGTGCGATGGCGCGGAAACTCGGCGTCGAGGCCGTGCTGAGAGTCGGCGCCGACGGCACGGTGAGCGTGACGCCGGCGATGCAGGGTCGCGTCAAGATCGAGGTGCCCGGCCTGAAAGTGGAGCTGGTTCAGTGAGCGACGACCCCGAAATCCGGCGCGCAGTGCGCCGCACCGTCGGTATCGCGGCCTTGCAGCGGATACGCCGCATGGTCGATGCCGACAATGCCCTGGAAGCCGACAAGCAGCGCTGGGCGCGGCGGCTGGCGATGCTCTTCGCGCTGGCCGCCGTGCTTGTTCTGGCCTGGATGCTGATCCGATAGAATGCATCCATGATCGGCATTTTTCTTCTCACCCACGGCACCTACGGCGAAGCGCTGATCCAGTGCGCCTGCCATGTGCTCAACAAGCGGCCGCAGCAGATCGTGCAGCTGGGCGTTGCCGCGCAGGACGACCCGCTGGATGCCCTGCCGCTGGCGCGCGACATGCTCAAACTGGTCGATTCCGGGCGCGGCGTGCTGATCCTGACCGACATCTACGGCGCCACGCCGTCCAACCTGGCGATCAAGCTGCTCGAGCCGGGGCGCATTGAAGGCGTCGCTGGCGTCAATCTGCCGATGCTGTTGCGCGCCCTGACCTATCGCGACAAGGACATGGACACCCTGGTCACCCGCGCCATCGCCGGTGGTCGCGACGGTGTCCTCAACATGCTGAAGCATTGAGCCAGATACCGAACCGACAAATGCCGCGCGCCGAAACCGAAATCCTCAACAAGCTGGGCCTGCATGCCCGCGCCTCGGCCAAGCTGACCCAACTGGCCGGCTCCTTTCCGTGCGAAATCTGGATGGAACGCGGCAACCGCCGCATCAACGCCAAGAGCATCATGGGCGTGATGATGCTGGCCGCCGGCAAGGGTTCGACCGTCGCCATCGACACTGCGGGCGAGCGCGCCGAGGAGGCCTTGCAGGCGATGCTCAAGCTGATCGCCGACAAGTTCGGCGAGAGCGAGTGAACTGCCCACCCCTCGTTCCCCGCCCCATGGGCGGGGATGACAACGGTTCGCCGGCGCTGCCGGCTCCGGGTATTGGCTGCCCCGCCTTCGGGCGGCCGTGCGGCGGGGGGCGCCCATGACTTTCAGCCTCCACGGCCAGGCCGTCTCCGGCGGCATCGCGATCGGGCGGGCGCATCTGGTGTCGCACGCGATTCTCGAAGTCGCGCACTACCAGTTGCGCGAGCGCGATGTGGCGGCCGAGGTGGACCGCTTCGACAAGGCGGTGGCCACCGCCGGCGCCGAACTCGACTCGCTGCGTGCCGAAGCCAGCGTGCCCGGCGCGCCGGCCGAGCTTTCGGCCTTCGTCAATGTGCATGCCATGATCCTCGCCGATCCGACGCTGACCGACGGCGTACGCGAGCTGATCCGCGAACGCCGCTGCAATGCCGAATGGGCCATGGTGCAGCAGATGCAGCTGGTGGTCGACCAGTTCGACGAATTCGAGGACGCCTACCTGCGCGAACGCAAGCAGGACATCGTGCAGGTGGTCGAGCGCGTGCTGCGCGTGCTGCAGGGCAAGCAGCGCAAGCTGGCGCGGCGCAAGGCGCCGGCCGGCGCCGATGACGACCTGATCGTGGTCGCCAACGATCTCTCGCCGGCCGACACGATCCAGTTCAAGAACCTCAAGATCGGCGGCTTCGTCACCGACATGGGCGGTTCCACCTCGCATACCGCGATCGTCGCGCGCAGCCTGGCCATTCCGGCGGTTGTCGGCATGCAGCATGCGCGCCCGCTGATCCAGGACGACGACCTGCTGATCGTCGACGGCACGCGCGGCGTGCTGATCGTCGATCCCGACGGCGGCGTGCTGCGCGAGTACCGGTTGCGCAAGACCGAACTCGAGCTCGATCGCAGCAAGCTCAAGCGCCTGGTCAGCGGCCGCTCGCGCACGCTCGACGGCGAGCATGTCGAGCTGCACGCCAACATCGAACTGCCGCAGGATGCCGAACGCGCCAGGGAAGTCGGCGCCGACGGCGTCGGCCTGTTCCGCACCGAATTCCTGTTCATGAACCGCGACGAACTGCCCGACGAGGACGAGCAGTTCGAGGCCTATCGCAGCGTGGTCAAGGCGCTCGGCGACAAGCCGGTCACCATCCGCACGCTGGACATCGGCGCCGACAAGGAAGCCCGCGCCCTGCGCAATCGCGCCGGCAATCGCGTGACGCCCAACCCGGTGCTGGGCCTGCGCGCGATCCGCTTCTGCCTGGCCGAGCCGCAGCTGTTCCTGGTGCAACTGCGCGCCATTCTGCGCGCCTCGCACTACGGCAAGGTGCGCCTGCTGATCCCGATGCTGGCGCATGTCCAGGAGATCGAGCAGACCCTGGCGCTGATCGAGCTGGCGCGTTTCCAGCTGCGCGAGGCGCGGCAGAAGTTCGATGCGGTGGACATCGGCGGCATGATCGAAATTCCCGCCGCGGCATTGGCGCTGGGCCCTTTCCTGCGCCGCCTGGATTTCCTCTCGATCGGCACCAACGACCTGATCCAGTACACGCTGGCGATCGACCGCACCGACGGCGCCGTCGCGCATCTCTACGATCCGCTGCATCCGGCCGTGCTCAGGCTGATGGCGCAGACCATCCAGAGCGCCCAGCGCGTGGACATGCCGGTCGCCGTTTGCGGTGAAATGGCCGGCGACCCCAAGCTGACCCGGCTGCTGCTGGGCATGGGCCTGCGCGAGTTCTCGATGCATCCGTCGCAGCTGCTGGAAGTCAAGCAGCAGGTCATGATGGCCGACGCGGCACAGCTGGCGGGGCGTGTCGCCCGCTTGCTGAAACTCGACGAACCCGAGAAAATCAGCGAACAACTGGAAAAACTCTGATGGCAGGCATCGGCATCGTCGCCGCGCAAAGCGCGCACTTCACCCAAGCCCTTCACCTGAAGGGCGGCGGTGTGCTGCCCGCGTTCGACCTGGTGTATGAAACCTACGGCACGCTGAATGCCGCGAAGTCGAACGCCATCCTGGTCTGCCACGCCCTGTCCGGCCATCATCACGTCGCCGGCCACACCGCGGACGAGTTTGGCAAACCCACAGCCAACATCGGCTGGTGGGACAACATCGTCGGCCCCGGCCGGCCGCTCGACACCGAGCGCTTCTTCATCGTCGGCGTCAATAATCTCGGCGGCTGCCACGGCTCCACCGGCCCGGCCAGCGTCAATCCGGCCACGGCCAAGCCCTGGGGCGCGGATTTCCCGGTGGTCACCGTCGAAGACTGGGTGGATTCGCAGGCACGCCTGGCCGACCACCTCGGCATCGATGCCTGGGCCGCGGTGATGGGCGGTAGCTTAGGCGGCATGCAGGCGCTGCAATGGACGCTGTCCTGGCCGCAGCGCGTGCGCCATGCCCTCGTTATCGCCGCCGCGCCGAAGCTCTCGGCGGAGAACATCGCCTTCAACGACGTCGCGCGCCAGGCCATCCTGACCGATCCGGATTTCCACGGCGGCCACTTCTACGAGCACGGCGTGCGCCCGCTGCGCGGCCTGCGCCTGGCGCGCATGCTGGGCCACATCACCTATCTGTCGGACGACCAGATGGCCGAGAAGTTCGGCCGCCGCCTGCGCGTCGGCGCCGGCAGCTACGGCTTCGACGTCGAGTTCGAAATCGAGTCCTACCTGCGCTACCAGGGCGACAAGTTCGCCGGCGTGTTCGACGCCAACACCTACCTGCGCATGACCAAGGCGCTCGACTATTTCGACCCGGCGCTGGATTTCGACGACGACCTGGCGCGTGCGCTGGCCCGCGCCCGCGCCGGCTTCCTGGTGGTCGCCTTCACTACCGACTGGCGCTTCTCGCCCGAGCGATCGCGCGAGATCGTGCATGCCATGGTGCACAACGGTCAGGACGTGGCCTATGCCGAAATCGACAGCGCCCACGGCCACGATTCCTTCCTGATGGACGAGCCGCATTACCACGCCGTGGTCGACAGCTATCTGAAGAGGGTAAAGCTATGAGCGTCGCACTCGAACGGGTGGATTTCGACCTCATCGCCAGTTGGGTGCAGCCCGGCGAACGCGTGCTCGACCTCGGCTGCGGCGACGGCTCGCTGCTCAAGCGGTTGATCGCGGAGCGCGGCGCCCAGGGCTACGGCGTCGAACTCGAAGACGCCGAAGTGCTGGCCGCCATCCGCAACGGCATCAATGTCATCCAGGGCAACCTGGAACAGGGCCTGGCCGGTTTTGACGACCAGACCTTCAACCATGTCGTGCTGTCGCGCACCCTGCAGACCGTGCGCCACACCGAACGCATCCTCGGCGAAATGCTGCGCGTCGGGCGCGAGGCCGTCGTGTCCTTTCCCAACTTCGCCTACTGGAAGAACCGCATGGCGGTCATGGCCGGCCGCATGCCGGTGTCGGAAGACCTGCCCTACGAATGGTTCGATACGCCCAACCTGCGCTTCTTCACGCTGCTCGATTTCGAGTCGCTGTGCGCCAAGATGGGCCTCGTCATCCGCGAGCGGCAGGTGCTCGACGAGGCCGGCCGCCTGGTGACGGAAGAGCCCAACTTCCTCGGCAGCCTGGCGGTCTACCGGCTCGGGCGCTGACGTCCGGCCGGCGCAACGCGCCGCCGGTCCGGGCAGTTCAGGGCTGGGTCTTGACCTCGGGCGCCGGTGATGGCGCAGCAGTATCCTCAGTATCCTGGGGTTCCGCGCCGTCCGGAGTCGCGGCCCCGGCTGCCTTGCGCAAGCGCTTTTCCTCTTTCTTGGCTTTTTTTGCCAGGTCTCGCTGGCGCTTTTCGAATGAATAATTGGGTTTTGCCATTGCTTACCTCGGTCTGGAATTCGGCAGGGTGGAATGCCCCAATTGTACGGCACTCCCGGCGCTGCCCGGGGTGCCTCAGGTGTCGTAGGCCAGCAGGACCACCTCGGCCGCCTGCTGCTGCAGCGGCACCAGGGCCTGGTAGGCCGCCGACGCGTGCCAGCCGGCGGCTGCCTCCGGGCTGGGGAAACGGATCACCACCACGTCCGGATGCGCATGCTCGCCGGCAAAAACCGCCGTGCGCCGGCCGCGAAACACCAGTTCGGCACCCCAGGGTTCCAGCGTGGCCGGCACCCGGCTGCGGTAGATCTCCCACTTCCCGGCGTCCTTGACCGTGATGTGGCCGATGACGTATGCGCTTCCCATCGTTTCGCTTCCTGCAGTGAATGGCCTCCGGCTATGGTAGCGCGTCCGACGGCCCCTTGAGCTCCACCACATTGCCCTCCGGGTCGCTCACGTAGAGGGACGGCCCCTTGCCCTCCGCGCCATAGCGTGATTCGACCGCGCCCGCGGCAACGCCCCTGGCTTCGAGCTGGTTGCGGATTTCGGCGGCATCGAAGGGTTCGAGCCGAAAGCAGAAGTGGTCGAGATTTAGCCCCTCCTTGCCCGGCGCCGCGCCGCCGGCACGACCCAGCTCGCCGTCGACCGGTACCAGGTCCAGCAGCGAACGGCCGGCACGCAGCTGCACCAGGCCGATGGCATCTATCCGGCGTTCGATGCTGCAGCCCAGCACATCGCAGTAAAAGTGCAGCATGCGGTCCAGGTCGATGACGCGCAACACCAGGTGATCGATTTCGCGGATACGGATCATGGCATTCCAGTTGTGGCCGGCCGGGCGTGGCGGCGTCGGTCAGGCGCCGACTCCGCCCGCCGCGACGGTGCGGCCCTTGAACCCCAAATTTTTTAGACATTGCTGCGGCGTGCTGGTTCGGGTGCCGTTGCGAATCATTCGTTCGCACATGCGTTGCTTGAAGTGGGTAGCGGCCTCGGCTTCGTGGTAGTGGACCACAGGGTTGGACATCGGTGTCACGGCAAGGCGTCCGCTGACTTACGCAGCACGACGCTTTGATGAAGGCTTGGAAGCTTGCTTGGCTGTACGCGGCTCGGCTAGGCGGCCGGTAACGTACTTGTGGAGAACGCTGGCGATGAGCGTTTGATACGGCACACCTTCTTCAAGTGCCTTGACTTGAATGTCGCTCAGATCGCCAGAGGACAGACGGATGTTGACCCGGCGATCTTTGATGGCGGTGGCGCGCGCCGCTGCCTTGAACTTCGCAAGCTCGGCTTTGGTGGCAACGGACTTCAATTGACCTTTGTCAAAAGCGGTAAGGACTTCATGCTCGTAGGCGTCAATTTTCGGCATCTGTTTCCCCTTGATTCAAATAGCTCCGCGTTGCCTTGCGGCTCGGGATTACGGTCTTGAGAAAGAAATACTCTTCCTCTTCGATAAACGGTACCAAGTAGACGTAGTTGTCGCACGCGACGACGAGAACACGCTGCCTGGGGTATTTCGCCTGGTTCGGGTGAGCCAGGATGTCCAGCAGGCCGCCAGCCTCGATAGAAACAACAATGTTCTCGAACGAAATTCCCCGCTCCGCCTTGACGGTATCGTTCTTCTCGGGTGACCAGCGGAATGGCTTCATGCGGAAATATTACGCCAATGTGTGCCTTTTGTCACCACTTTGCAACGGGTGCCGCTCAAGATGTCCAACGTGCAGGTGACCGGCGCTGCGCGGCTTCATCGCGCAGCGTCCAGTGACCGAAGGGAACGGGGTCGACCGGCGGGTTAGCCCTCGTAGTAACGGCCACAAACCACGGCGACCAAACCGAAGGGAGCGCGCCACGGAAACCGCCACCGCGCACCGGCGACCGCGAAGGCCGACCACGGCGGCAAGCTACAGCGGCAGGAGAAAAGTCGGCGGTGGCGATACGGCGACCACGGCGGGCCGACGCGATGAAGCGACCGACTTGGCCGACACCCAGCCCGCGACCGAGCGATAGCGGACGAACGACGGCGAAAGCGCGTGGCGTGCCGCAAGCCCGAGCCGAAGCTTGATGCAGACGTACAGGAGAAAGCGAATAGTTGGACGAAGCCGCTACGCGGAGAAGTCGCTTGCTGCGGCACCACGAATTATTCTGCACCTTCCCTCCCCTCAATCCCGAGGGGATGATTCTGCAATATTTCGTGAGGATAAACCAGCATGACGAATGACACCGCCGCGCACTATGAGCGGCAATACCAGACGCATCTCAAGCACCTCAAACTCAAGGGGCTGCAACCGAAGACCATCGAGGCGTATTCGCGCGCCATCCGGCGCATCGGCGACTACTTTGATCAGCAGATTGACACGCTGTCCGAGCAACAACTGACGGACTACTTCACCGACCTGGTGACATCGCACTCGTGGAGTACGGTCAAGCTCGACCTGTATGGGTTGAAGTTCTACTACGCGCATGTCTTGAAGAAGCCTTGGGTGGCGCCCGGCCTGATCAAGCCGCCGAGGACGCAGCGCCTGCCCGACATCGTCACGGTCGAGGAGGCGAAACGGCTGTTCGCCGCCACCCGCGTCGTCAGTTACCGGGTGTTCTACTTCACCCTCTACAGCCTGGGTCTGCGCCTGGGCGAAGGCTTGCGACTGCAAGTCGGCGATATCGATGCCGCGCGCGGGCGCGTGCATGTACGTGACGCCAAGGGCAACCGGGATCGCTTTGTCCCGCTACCGCAAGCGACCCACACCCTCTTGCGAGACTTCTGGCAAGTCCATCGCAACCCCGTGCTGTTGTTCCCCAGCCGCCTGGGTGGCGTGAAGGCAGCGGCCACCGCCACGACGCCGATGGATGCTGGCGGCGTGCAGACCACCTTGCACAAGGTGGTCGTGTCCTGCGGCCTAAAAAAAAGATCACGCCCCACAGCTTGCGCCACAGCTATGCCACGCACTTGATCGAAGCCGGCGTCGATCTGATCGAAGTACAGAAGTTCCTCGGCCACCACTCCATTCTCACCACCGTTCGCTACACGCATCTGACCGACCAGACCAAGCACCACGCCCTTGATCGCATCAACGGCTTGATGGACGGCTTCCGTCTCGCCTGGGGAAAGGTCAAATGATCCGCCTGAGCGCAGTCATCGACCGCTTCGAGACCGACTTCCTGGCCCAGTACCGAAGCCGACTCACCTCTGACCACTATCGAGCCCTGGCGGCGATGAAACAGTGCCGCACCCAGGCCAGCCCCATGATGCGGTCCAATGCACGGGATGCTCGCATCAGAAGCTGGTCCCGCATTCCTGCGGCCACCGCCACTGCCCACACTGCCAGCACCATGAGAGTCAGCAATGGCTGGAACGGCAACTGAAGAAGCAGGTTCCCGCCGAGTACTTTCTGCTGACCTTCACCCTGCCCGCCGAATTCAGGGCACTGGCCGGTGCCCACCAGAGCGTCGTCTACGACCTGCTCATGCGCTGCTGCTGGGAGACGGTGCGCAGCTTCAGCCAGAACGACCGGCAGTTGCAGGGCACGCCCGGCGCCATCGCGGTGTTGCATACGAACACGCGCCGGTTGGACTACCACCCACATGTCCATCTGGTGATGCCGGCGGCCGCGGTCGATGGCCCGCGCCGGCTATGGCGCACCAAGCGGCGTGGCAAGGGTCGTGGCGGCTACCTGTTCAACCACAAGGCGCTGGCCACGGTCTTTCGGGCGAAGCTGCTGGCGGCCATCACCGCCGCCGGACTGACGCTGCCGGCGCGCTACCCGAAAGACTGGGTGGTGGATTGCAAATCCGTTGGCAGCGGCGAGTCGGCGCTGATCTACCTGGGGCGTTATCTTTACCGCGGCGTCATCGCCGAGAAAGACATCGTGGTGGTCGATGGCGACCAGGTCAGCTTTCGTTATCGCAACGCCAAGACCGGGCGGATGGAACGGCGCACCGTGTCCGGCGCGCAGTTTCTATGGCTGGTCCTGCAGCATGTGCTGCCCAAGGGCTTCCGCCGCGCGCGCAACTTCGGCTTTTTGCATCCCAACTGCAAGCGACTGATCGCTTTGCTGCATCTGCTGCTCAGGTTCGCTCCAGTACCGGCGCTGGCCTGGGTCAAGCAACGGGCGCCGATCCTTTGCGCGTGCTGTGGGGCGGTGATGGTGATCGTAAAGACGCGGATTCGGTCGGGGATCGAGGGGGCCATGCCGGTCCCGCTTGTCATCTCGGAATCCTTCTGACCATGTAAGCGCAACGCTTCGTTTACCAGCGACGGGATGTCAGCGCCCACAAGCTGAGTGTTCCATTCGCCTCGCGCCGGGACTCAACAGACGGTTCAAGGCCGGAATCGCCTTCAGTCGCCGCTTTGGCATGCTTTCGCGGGGCTTCACGCCGCCGCCCTCCCGGCAAAACGTCAAGCCGGGAAACTTCCCAAATACATATTTGCTGTGAGCTCGCCGCTCAGGACCGGGCTCGTCCAACAAACGGTTCAGATCGTGGCTTCGCACGATCTAACCTTATTCGTTAGCCCTCATGTTTGCTCGCCATGCGACGCTGAGGGTGGCACAAGCTTTCGCCTTCTTGGCTCAACAAAGAATGACCACATTGCGAGCCCCCACAGGTAGCCGGCAAACAACCCAACTACGACTGGCATGAATACTGTCGCTCCACCCTTGCGCCCTTGGCGACCGGCAACTAGAATGTGTATTCTCGATAGACAGAATACACATCATGCGAACCAACATCGTGATTGACGACAAGCTGATGAAAGATACGCTGCGGGCGACCGGGCTCAAGACCAAGCGCGAAGCCGTGGAACAGGGGCTGCGCACCCTCTTGCGCTTGCGTCAGCAGGAGGAGATTCGCCGCTTTCGCGGCAAGCTTGACTGGCAGGGCGATCTGGATGCGATGAGGGTGGATCATTGATCCTGGTCGATTCCAGCGTGTGGATCGACTATTTCCGCGGCGTGGCGACAGCGCAGGCCGACATGCTGGATGTCCTGCTGGGCAGCGAGCCCCTGGCAATCGGCGATCTGATTCTGGTCGAAATGCTGCAGGGCTTTGCCAGCGACCGTGATTTCAATCAGGCCAGAAAACTGCTCACCTCGCTTACGGTGATCGACATCGCCGGCAAGGATATCGCCATTCAGGCGGCGCGGAATTTCCGGGCACTGCGGGTGCAGGGCGTCACCGTACGCAAGACCATCGATACGCTGATCGCCACGCGCTGCATCGAAAGTCGCCTGCCCCTGCTGTACAGCGACAGGGATTTCGACCCCTTCGTCGAACATCTTGGCCTGCGCCCGGTGCTTCCCGCCGTCGCCGCCGGCGCCGACGCACGACCCGTGAAAAATTGATGCCGCCCTGGCTCGCCGCGCTGTTCACCCGGCGCATGCTGATCTGCGTGTTCACCGGCTTCTCGTCGGGGCTGCCGCTGTATCTGCTGCTCAATCTGGTGCCGGCCTGGCTGCGTTCGGAGGGCGTGGATCTCAAGACCATCGGCCTGTTTGCCCTGATCCAGTTTCCCTACACCTGGAAGTTTCTCTGGTCGCCGCTGCTCGACCGCTACGCGCCGCCTTTGGGCCGGCGCCGCGGCTGGATGCTGATTACCCAGCTCGGCCTGCTGGCGGCGATCGCCTCGCTCGGCCTGTTCGCGCCGGGCAGCCAGATCGTGCCGATCCTCTGGTTCACCGCCGCGGTGGCGCTGCTCTCGGCGACCCAGGACATCGCGCTCGATGCCTACCGGCGCGAGATATTGAGCGAGGCGGAGCTGGGCCTGGGCAACTCGGTGCATGTCAATGCTTACCGCATCGCCGGGCTGGTGCCGGGTTCGCTCTCGCTGATCCTGGCCGACCGCCTGCCCTGGCTCCAGGTCTTTGTCATCACCGCGCTGTTCATGCTGCCGGGCATGCTGCTGGCGATCTTCGCACGCGAGCCGGCGGTGGCCGGCAAGGCGCCGAAGACGCTGAAGGACGCGGTGGTCGAGCCCTTCCACGAGTTCATCAACCGCGCCGGGCTAAAGGAGGCGCTGATGATCCTCGGCTTCATCTTCCTCTACAAGCTGGGCGACTCGATGTGTACCGCGCTGGCGACGCCCTTCTACCTCGACATGGGCTTCGCCAAGTCGCAGATCGGCATCGTCGCCAAGAATGCCGGGCTGTGGCCGGCGGTGATCGGCGGCCTGATCGGCGGCCTGTGGATGGTCAAGCTGGGCATCAACCGCGCGCTGTGGCTGTTCGGCGTGGTGCAACTGGTGTCGATTTTCGGCTTCGCCTGGCTGGCCTGGATCGGACCGCATCCGGCGCCGGGGGCGGTGCAACTGGCGCAACTGGCGCTGGTGATCGGCTTCGAGGCGCTCGGCGTCGGCCTCGGCACGGCGGCCTTCGTCGCCTTCATCGCGCGCGCCACCCATCCCTTGTATACAGCCACGCAACTGGCCCTATTCACCAGTTTGGCCGCCGTGCCGCGCACTTTCATCAATGCCACCACCGGTTATCTGGTCGAACAGCTCGGCTGGTTTCCCTTCTTCATGCTCTGCGCGCTGCTGGCCGTGCCAGGCATGGTGCTGCTGCTCAAGGTGGCGCCCTGGAATCACCGGCCGGCGGCCTTGATGCCAATGTAGGCGGCATGGTTGATGCCCATGCCCATGGGTTACCGTGGCGTGAATACAACATGACATCGGAAAAGAATCCTCATTCAACCTTCCGTAAGGATGCGCGTTATATGCTCTGTAGCGCACGGTTCCACTACAGGAGACGGCGATGTTAATGGTGATGGACATGAGTACAGGCAAGCTCATCGAGGACGAATTCGGAGCGTTCGAGGACGAAGTTCTCAACGCCGAGTGGACGCCTGCCAGCCCCGAGCTGCAACTGGGTCTGCAGGAAGTCCAGCATCGCGCAGCGACTTCGAAGGAAGTCGACGCCGAGGCATTTCTCGCCGCGATGTACCGCAATCAACGGTGAGCGGCACTCTTCGCTAGACCTTGTTGATATCATCGCGCGCTTCGATCTTCCGGAAGCGCACGATGAACACCCCGTCCACACCCGCCGTCCTTTCCGGGCGCGCCGACTACCCGCAGTTCCTCGCCATTCCCACCCGCTGGATGGACAACGACGTCTACGGCCACGTCAATAACGTCGTCTATTACAGCTACTTCGATACCGTCATCAACGAGTACCTGATTCGCGAGGGTGGGCTGGACATTCACGCCGGCAGCGTGGTCGGCTATTGCGTCGAATCGCAGTGCCGCTACATGGCGCCGCTGGCCTTTCCCGAGGTGCTCGATGCCGGGCTGCGCGTGGTGCATCTGGGCAAGTCGTCGGTGCGCTACGAGATCGCCATCTTCCGCCGAGGCGAAGCGGCGCCGGCCGCCACCGGCTGGTTCGTGCATGTCTTCGTCGGCCGCGACGACAACCGGCCGACCGCGATTCCGCCCGGCATCCGCGCCTGCCTGGAAGCGCTGCGCCCCGGGCCCTAGTCAGGCCGCGACCACGCGCACCCGGCTTGGCTGCAGCGCCTGCAGCATGGCCATGTCGCCGGCGCGGACCGCGAACCGGTCGCCGGCGGACAGGATGTAGTCCTCGCGGTCGCCGTCGCGGGTCAGCCAGACTTCTCCGGCGAGCACGGTCAACTGGCGGCATGCGGCGGGCAGCAACAGCATTTCGCGCCGCGCCAGCTCATGCTCGCTGGCGGTCGCCTGCGGCGCCGGCGCGACCGGCGTCTGGCGCAGGGCGAGCGCCGCTTCGGCAATCGCGGCGCAGCTTGTATGCATGCCAGAGCGGAATCCGATAACATTGCTTCCAGTGCCCTGTACGTCCATGATCTTCCCCCGTGGTTGGTTCTGTACGATGATTATTCGATCCATCGGCCCTGCCGACCAGCGATTTCGCGGCCTGTCATGCATGAGTGAATGGAATGCGTAAACACGATCTGCCGCCGCTCGAAGCGCTGCGCGCCTTCGAAGCCGCGGCGCGCCATCTGAGCTTCACGCGTGCGGCCGAGGAACTGTTCCTCACCCAGTCGGCGGTGAGCAAGCAGGTGATTGCCCTGGAGTCGGCGCTGGCGACACGCCTCTTCGAACGCAAGACGCGCGCGCTGGCCTTGACCACGGCCGGCGAACGCCTGCTGCGTGCCACCGCCCTGGCCTTTGCCGAGCTGCGCGCGGCGGCGACGGAATTGCGCGGCGGCGACGAACCGACCGTGACCCTGGCCACCACCCAGGCCTTCGCCAGTTTCTGGCTGATTCCGCGCTTGGCGGATTTCCGCCGTCGTCACCCCGGCATCGACATCCGCATTTCGGCCGACACGCGGGTGGTCGACCTCGAGCGCGGGCGCTTCGATGCCGCCGTGCGCTACCTGCAGGATCGCAACGCGCCAGCCAGCGCGCTGCGCCTGTTCGGCGATACCGTGCTGCCGGTGGCGAGTCCGGGCTATCTGAAGAAAAGCGGGCAGCCGCTGGCCAAGCCGGCCGACCTGGTGCAGCACGTACTGCTGGTTTATGAGGACGAGGAGCAACGCCGGCCCTGGCTGTCGTGGCCGGTCTGGCTCGAGATGGCCGGCGTCGCCGGCCTGCGCCCGGTCGGCAGCGTCGCCTTCAATCAGTACGAACCGGCGATTCGCGCCGCGGTCGATGGCCAGGGCGTGGCGCTGGCGACGCTGGCGCTGGTGGCCGACCTGCTGCGCGAGGGCAAGCTGGTGGCGCCGCTGCCGCAGCGCTTCGCCAATCCGCGTTCCTACTACCTGCTGCTGTCCGGGCGGGCGGGATCGAATCCGGCGGTCGAGCCTTTTCGCCAGTGGCTGGCGAATCAGCTCAACTGAAGAGCCAAGCGCCGTCAATTCGGCGGAACGTCGGCGCGCGTCCGGCGTCAAACTGATGACGAACAAGATATCGACGCGGCGCTCTCACCGGACGCCCGGCCGAGGTTGACCGCCATGAGGAGGACGTCGTCATGACTCAAGCCGATATTCAGATTCCGCTGGCCGATGTGCGCGAGATCTATCGCGTCACCGACATCGATCGTGCACTGGACGATGCGCCGGCCGGCCGCAGCGAGGCGCTCTCGGCCATCTACGAAAAGATGAAAAAGCTCGGTGGCGAGCGCTACCTGGTCAAGCCGTCGTCTACCGAGGCGCTTGACGGCCTCTACGACGAATGCCCGAACTTCGCCGAAGTCATCGACGACCTGAAGAAGTATCTGGCGTTGGCCGTGTCGGGCAACGAGCCGGTGCATTTCACGCCGATCCTGCTGCTGGGCGAACCCGGCATCGGCAAGACGCATTTCGCCAAGCGCCTGTCGTTTGCCCTGGGCACCGGCTACGAGTTCGTGCCGATGAGTTCGCTGACCGCCGGCTGGATTCTTTCCGGGGCGTCCAGCCAGTGGAACAACGCCAAGCCGGGCAAGGTGGCGACGGCCCTGATCCACGGCGAATACGCCAACCCGCTGATGGTGCTCGACGAGGTGGACAAGGCCGGCGGCGATTCGCGCTACGACCCGATGGGTCCGCTCTACGGCCTGCTCGAGCGCGATACCGCGCGCAAGTTCAAGGACGAATTCGTCGAGGTCGATATCGACGCCAGCCACATCCTCTGGGTGTCTACCGCCAACGACGAGCGCAGCCTGTCCGCTCCCATCCTCAACCGCATGAACGTCTACAGCGTGCCGCGGCCGGATTCCGAACAGGCCTTTGCCATCGCCTGCCGCCTCTACCGGGAAATCCTCGCCGACCACCACTGGGGCTTTCCGCCCGAGCCGCCCGAGGACGTCATGCAGGCGTTGTCCGCGGTGCCGCCGCGCGACATGCGCAAGCGCCTGATGGTGGCCTTCGGCAATGCCAAGCTGGCCGGCCGCGACCAACTGGCTTTGCAGGATCTCGACGCCTCGCGCATCCAGCGCGGCAAGGCGCGCATGGGCTTCTGAGCGTTTTTGCCGGTTTGCGACGTTTCTGGTTTGGATTAGACTCGCGTGCCGCGGCTGCAGCCGCGGCCTTTTTTCGGAGAATCGTGCAATGAAGTCGAGTCTGTCCGTCCTTGCCCTGCTGTGTGCCGCATCCCTGCCGGCGGCGGCCGCTAGCGTGGCCTGCCCCGATCTGGCGAGCGCGGTGCAGGTGGCGAGTTGTCCCGCGGAAGAGGAACTGAAGTACACCTTTACCGGCTATTGCAGCGACGACGGCAAGGCCTACCGGGGCGCCACCGACGTGTGCGCCGATTACCAAGCCTATCGCAAGCTGAAGAACGTCGCGCTGTGGGAATCGGCGGACGGCAACTTCAATGCCTATGTGTCCTGCGACCTGCCGGCGACGGCAGTCAAGGCCGCCAAGGCGTCCACGGTCAAGGTCGGCAAGCAGGGCAAGATCACGCAACTGGTGTGCGGCTACGGCGAGGGCCTCAACTTCACCTGGCGCACCCGCGCCGAGTGCAAGCTCGCGGCCGGCGCCGACTGCAAGTCAGATCCCGCCGCCTGCACGGCCAGCTGCGACTGATACCGCCCATGGCAACACGCTCCAGGAAAAAGCCGGCCAAAGCTCCCGCGCGGCAGCCCGCCGCCGATCCGCCTCCGCCGCCGCAGACCGTGTGCCGCCGCTGCGGCACGCCGGGGCCGGTCGATGACGACGGCTTCTGCGACAAGTGCGAGCGGGCGCTGGAGCAGGCCTGCCTTTGAGCGCCGCCGGTGCGGCGCGGCGGACTACGGAGTAACGCCCGCCTTGCAGCCGGTGAAGGCCACCGCCGCGCCATCGCTCAGCGTCGCCTCGGCGCCGCCGAGCTCCAGCACCGTATTGCCCTTGCTGTAGCGCGCGCCTTCGCCCGCGCCGAGGCGGTCGAGGCGCACTTCGCGTTCGGGCAGGATCAGCCATACCGCGGCGCCGCCCTCCAGCGTGCGCAGGAAAAAGCGCTTGTTGCCGGCGCACTGGTATTCGATTGCATTGGCCGGCGTGCGCGGGCGTTCCTGGATCGTCGAGTCGCCGCCGAAGGGCAGGTACTTCTTCACGTTGATATCGCCGCAGCCGGTCAGCAGCAGGGCCGCGGTCAGTGCGGCGGCGATCGTCATCATGTTTCGCATCGTTTCTCCTCCGGCTTTGCGCCGCTTGGTCTACAAGGCATGGACGCGGTCGCCGCGGGCGAAGCCGAGCAGCGGCCCCGGCACGCCGCGCCCGAGCGCGATCACTTTGAACAGCTCGCCCATCTCGTTGGGCGAGAGCAGCACGTTTACCGCGCCGCGGGCGCGCAGGTCCGCCGTGTCGCCGGCGCCGACTTTTTGACTCTGCATCATTTCACCGATGCCGCAGTTGAGCAGGAAGTTGGCCTGGCTGGTGTAGCCCAGCACTTCCAGCCCGGCATCGAAGCCGGCTTCGGCCACCGCGGTGAAATCGACGTGCGAGGTGATGTCGGACAGGCCGGGAAACCAGAACGGGTCTTCATGCACGCGGTGCCGGTAGTGGCAGCGCAGCGTGCCGCCATCGCGCAGCGGGTGGTAAAGCTCATGGCGCGCCAGGCCGTAATCGATCAGCAGCAGGGCGCCGCGTTCCAGGCGCCGCGCCAGCTCGGCGACCCAGGCGCGCGCCGCGAGGCTGATCTCGCTGCGAAAGGGCGGCTGCAGCTGCAGCGCCTGCGCCGCGTCCAGCAGCGCGCCGCGCGCCGGGCGTTCGGCCACCGTCAGCCGGCCGTCGATCAGGCCGACGCCGCGCTCCAGCACTGCGGGTTCGCCCGCCTCGTCATTCCAGCGCAGGGCGTGGGTGGGCATGGCATCGAGCAGTTCGTTGCCGATCAGGCAGCCGGAAAAGCGCTCCGGCAGCCGGTCCAGCCATTCGACGCGATCCGCATGGTCGGGCGCGTGTGCCGCCAGCGTCGCCTGCTGGCGTGCGCGCAACTCGCCGGACAGTTCAAGTATTTGATAGCGCTCGGGTAGGCAGTCCAGCGCCGCCAGCGCCGGCAGCAGGTCCGCGGCCAGCCGGCCGCTGCCGGCGCCGGCCTCGATCAGCAGCGGACTCGACGCGGCGAGGATCTGCGCCACCTGGCGGGCCAGCGCCTGGGCAAACAGCGGCGTCAGTTCCGGCGCGGTGAGGAAGTCGCCGCCCGCATCATGTGCGCCGAACTTGTGCGAACCGCCCGCGTAGTAGCCGAGGCGGGGCTGATACAGCGCCAGCTCCATGTAGCGGGCGAAAGAAATCCAGCCGCCGCACACGGCAATCTCGGCGGCGATGACGTCGCTCAGCGCGGCGCTGGCGGCGCTCGCATCCGGCCCGGGGGCGGGCAGTTCGGCGGCCGTCAGGGTCACGATGGGAGCGTGCCGGCGACCAGTTCCGCCATGTCCAGTGCGTCGTCCGTGCCCTGCCGGCGCAGGCCGGCGACCACGCCGGCGCGATTGGCGGGCGGCTGGTTCTGGCTGGTCTTCCACTTGCCGCCGAGATCGGAAATCACGATCTCGATGCCGACGATGGCGGCAAGCATTTTCTCGATGTAGTCGGCCGGCGCGTCGTCGATGCGCCAGGGCTCGGCAAAGCCTTCTTCGTGGCGGGCGACCAGGGCTTCCAGCTGCTGGCTGAGCCAGGCCGCATCGTCGATCACCCGCAGCCGGCCGCGGGCATGGACCACCGCGTAGTTCCAGGTCGGCACGGCGCGGCCGTGCTCGCGCTTGGTTTCGTACCACGAGGGCGTGACATAGGCTTGCGGGCCGTGGAAAATCGCCAGCACCTCCGTGTCGGCGGATTTCTTCCACAACGGATTGGCGCGCGCGACGTGGCCCTGCAGCGCGCCGAAGACCCCGACTTCGGGCACCAGCTGCAGCGGCAGGTGGTCCGCCATCAGGCCGTTCGCACTCTGCGTGACCAGCGTGGCAAACGGATGCTCACGCATCAGCGCGTGCAGCACCTCGGGGCGCGCTTCGGCGAAATGGGCAGGCAGGTACATGCCGTGTTCCGTTCAGAGCAGCACGCCGCGGTTCTCGCCGCGTTCATAGACGATGTTGGCGCGGCCCACCAGCAGCGTGTCGAGCGCGCCGATCTGGCCGACATCCTTGTTGGTGTAGGGCAGCTTGTGCAGCACATAGCGCAGCGCGTTGAGTCGCGCGCGCTTCTTGCAGTCGGACTTGATCACGGTCCACGGCGCGTCGGCGGTGTCGGTGTGGAAGAACATCGCTTCCTTGGCCTTGGTGTAGTCGTCCCATTTGTCGAGCGAGGCGAGGTCGATCGGCGACAGCTTCCACTGCTTGAGCGGATGGGTTTCGCGTTCCTTGAAACGGCGGCGCTGCTCGGGCCGCGACACCGAGAACCAGAACTTGATCAGATGCACGCCGCTCCTGACCAGGGTGCGCTCGAACTCCGGCGTCTGGCGCATGAATTCCTCGTACTCGGTGTCGTTGCAGAAGCCCATCACGCGCTCGACGCCGGCGCGGTTGTACCAGGAGCGGTCGAACAGCGAGATCTCGCCGGCGGTCGGCAGGTGCTGCACGTAGCGCTGGAAGTACCACTGGCCGCGCTCGGTGTCGGAGGGCTTCTCCAGCGCCACGACATGCGCGCCGCGCGGATTCAGGTGTTCCATGAAGCGCTTGATGGTGCCGCCCTTGCCCGCCGCGTCGCGACCCTCGAACAGGATCACCACTTTCTGCCCGGTTTCCTTGACCCAAGCCTGCAGCTTGAGCAGCTCGACTTGCAAATGGTATTTCTGCTTTTCGTAATTCTTGCGCGTCATCAGGTGGCGGTAGGGGTAGCCGCCTTCGCGCCAGTCCGGCGCCAGCTCGTCGTCCGGGTGTTCGCTGGGAACGACGTCGCGCCGCAGCAGGGCATCCTTGAGCGCCTCGACGTCGTCGGGCGAGGCGCCCTCGACCACCGCCTTGAGCGCCTGCGCCAGCTTGGCGCCTTCGCCGGGCTTGGCATGGGCGACGATGTCGTGGATGGCTTCGATTTTCGAATCGCGCGCGGCGTCGCTGCGATCCTTGACCACGAAGGAGGCGACGCCCCTGGCCGTGCGCGACGGCGCGATGTCGCCGGCGGCCGGTCGCCGCGGTGCCGGCGCCGACTTTTTCGGCGGCGCCTTGCGCACTGGCGTCTTCGGCTTGCTTGCCGCCGCTACCGGCTTGCGTGACGTGGTTGCCATTCAGCTCTCCCGATTGCCGTCCAGTTGTTCCTGCAGTTCCAACCAGCGTGATTCTGCCGTCTCGATATTCTGCGTCAATAGATTTTGCCGCAAGCTCAGGTCGTCGAGCAGGTGGCTGTCGGCGCCGGCATACAGCGTCGGATCGGCGAGCCGGGCTTCCAGCAGCTTGAGTTCGCCTTGCCAGGCAGTCAGCTGCTGCTCCAGCTTTTCGGATTCCTTGAGCAGCGGACGCCGCGCGGCGAGATTCGCCGAGGTGCTCATTTTGGCCGCCGCCGTCTTGCGCCGTTCCGCCTCGGCTTCGTTTTCCCGCCGCCGCTGCGCCTTTTCGCGCTCGGCGGATTTTTCCGCGGCGCGCGACTGGTTGAGCCAGTCGGCATAGTCGTCGAGGTCGCCGTCGAACGGCGTCACCTTGCCGTCGGCCACCAGCCAGAGTTCATCGCAGGTGGCGCGCAGCAGGTGGCGGTCGTGCGAGACCAGCACCATGCCGGCTTCGGTTTCCTGCAGCGCGATGGTCAAGGCTTCCCTCATTTCGAGGTCGAGGTGGTTGGTCGGTTCGTCCATCAGCAGCAGATTGGGCGCGGTGCGAATCATCAGCGCCAGCGCGAGGCGCGTTTTCTCGCCGCCGGAGAAGCGGCCGCAGGGCGCCTCGACCATGTCGCCGCGGAAATCGAAGCCGCCGAGGTAGTTGCGCAGGTCCTGCTCGCGGGTGCGCGGCTCCTGCTTGATCATGTGCCACAGCGGCGATTCGGCCGGGCGCAGCTGTTCCAGCTGGTGCTGGGCGAAATAGCCGAGCTTGAGGTTGCGGCCTTCTTCGCGCACCCCGGCCAGCGGCTGCAGTTCGCCGGCCAGCAGTTTCATCAGCGTGGACTTGCCGGCGCCGTTGCGCCCGAGCAGGCCGATGCGGCTGTCGGGACGCAGCGTGAAGCGCAGCTTGTCGAAAATCACCGTGTCGCCATAGCCGACTCTTGCATCGTCCACCAGCAGCAGCGGGTCGGAGAAGCCGCTCGGTTCGGGAAAGCTGAAGCTGAAGGGCGTGTCGATGTGGGCAGCCTGGATGTCGCCCATCTTGGCCAGCATCTTGATCCGGCTCTGCGCCTGGCGCGCCTTGGAGGCCTTGGCGCGGAAGCGGTCGATGTAGCTTTGCAGGTGCGCCGCTTCGCGCTTCTGCTTGGCCGCCAGCGCCATGTCGTTGGCCAGGCGCTCGGCGCGTGCGCGCTCGCAGGCCGAATAGTTGCCGGTGAACAACTGCATCCTGCCGGCTTCGATGGCGAGGATGTGGCTGGTGATGACGTCGAGGAAATCGCGGTCGTGCGAAATCAGGATCAGCGTGCCGGGATAGCTCTTCAGCCAGTCCTCGAGCCAGATGATGGCGTCGAGATCGAGGTGGTTGGTCGGCTCGTCGAGCAGCAGCAGGTCGGAGCGGCACATCAGGGCGCGCGCCAGGTTGAGGCGCACGCGCCAGCCGCCGGAGAACTCGGCCACCGGGCGCTGGAAATCGGCATCGGAAAAGCCCAGGCCGTGCATCAGGGCCGCGGCGCGCGCCGGCGCGGCGTAGCCGTCGATCTCGCCCAGCCGGGAATGCAGCAGGCCGATCTGCTCGCCGGCATGGTGGTCGTCGTGATGGGCTTCGGCGGCGGCGAGATCGCGCTCGATCTGGCGCAGTTCGGCGTCGCCGTCGAGCACGAAGTCGAGCGCCGCGTCGGGCAGCGCCGGCGTGTCCTGGGCGACGTGGGCCAGCACCCAGCCCGGCGGACGTTCGAGGTCGCCGCGGTCGGCGTGCAGTTCGCCGCGCAGCAGGCCGAGGAAAGACGACTTGCCGCAGCCGTTGGCGCCGATGAGGCCAATCTTCCAGCCCGGATGCAGTTGCAGCGAAGCGCCGCTGACGAGCGCCTCGCCGTTGCGGGAAAAACCCAAGTCTCGGAGCAGGATCATAGAAGTCTTATCGGCGAAGCGTTTTCGGGGTGATAGCCGGTGCGGCCCTTGTAACAGGCAGCGATGTGCGCCATGTCGGCGGTTTCGTCGCCGGACGGCATGATGGTCGACAGCAGGCCGAGCTCGCGCTTGCCATAATCGACCACGGCCATGATGACCACCGCCTTGTCCGGCCGTTGCGGCAGATCGAGCAGCTTCCAGCCCAGCAGCTTGAGGACGAGGCGGGCGGGGCCGCGCAGCAACTTCATTTCGGGTTCGTCGCCAGCCGGAAACGCTTGCGTCCCGGCAGCCGATAGGTTTCGAAGTCCTTGCGGTCGAGGGTCCATACGGTGTGTATGCCGGTGCTCATGGCGGCGACCACCAGCGAGGCATCCGCCAGATCCATCGGCCGGTCGGCATACTTTTCGATCCAGTCGATGGCGCGCACCAGTTCCTCGCGGCCGAGCGGCAGCAACTCCAGTCCGCCCTTGTCGATCCAGCGGTATAGCGGCAAGGTGGCGGCTACCGAAGGCGCGAGGTGCGAGAACTCGGTGAGCACTGCCCAGGTCGTCACCAGCCGCCCGCGATAGTTTTCGAGAAAAGATTTGCAGTCGAGGTGGGCGTGGTCACGCTTGTCCGCCAGTGCCACCAGCGGCCCGGTGTCGACCAGAATTGAACTCACCGTCCGTGCTTTTTGCGGATGGCGGCGGCAACGCGTTCCTTGGTGCTGCCTGTCGCCGGCTTGCTGGCCACACAGCCGATAAAGCCGGCTTCCTGCGCCAGTTGGTAAGGCGTGCGCTCGGTGTCGGTGCCCGTGAAGCGCTGTTCCAGAAGTTCGACGATCACTTCCGACTTGGTGCGTTTCGTTTCGACGCAATACGTCGCCAGCGCCTGTTCAACGCGCGGGGGAAGGCGAACGGTGGTGGTCATGATGGTGGTTCCTGGAAAGACAATGTATTAACTGTAATACAAGCCGCGCCTTGCCGCAAGCGGGCGATTCAATTCATCATCCGCAGATGGCGCAGATTTTCACAGATGAACGCCATTGAATCCATCCGCGTAATCTGCGAAATCTGCGGATCAAAGCTGCTCTGCCTTTAGCCCAGCCCCTGGAAAGCTAGATATTCCTCGTAGCTGCCGCGGTAGTCGACGATGCTGCGATCCGGCTTGATGTCGATGATGCGCGTCGCCAGCGACGACACGAATTCGCGGTCGTGCGAAACGAAGATCAGCGTACCGGTGTACTTCTCCAGCGCGGTGTTGAGCGACTCGATGGATTCCATGTCGAGGTGGTTGGTCGGCTCGTCCATCAGCAGCACGTTGTTCCGCAGCAGCATCAGCTTGCCGAACAGCATGCGGCCCTGCTCGCCGCCGGAAATCACGTTCACCGGCTTCTTCGCCTCGTCGCCGGAGAACAGCAGGCGTCCCAGCGTACCGCGCACCAGGGTCTCGACGTCGCCGCCGTCGTAGCCGCCGGCGCGCACCCACTGCACGATCCATTCGGTGAGTGGTGTCTTGTCGGCGAAGTCGGCGGCGTGGTCCTGGTGGAACACGCCGGGGCGGGCTTTCTCGGCCCATTTCACTTTTCCGCCCTGCGGTGTCAGGCCACCGAGTTTCTCGCCGGCCAGCAGGCGCAGCAGCGTGGTCTTGCCGACGCCGTTCTCGCCGATGATGGCGACCTTGTCGCCGGCCTCGATGCTCATCGACAGCGACTTGATGATCGGCACTTTCGGCTCGTAGCCGAAGCCGAGGTTCTCGATTTCGCAGGCCAGGCGATGCAGCTTTTCCTTCTCGTCGAAATCGAAGCGGATCCACGGATACTGGCGCGACGAAGGCTTGATGTCTTCCGGCTTGATCTTCTCGATCAGCTTGAGGCGGCTGGTGGCCTGGCGCGCCTTCGACTTGTTGGCCGAGAAACGCCGGACGAAGCCCTGCAGGTCGGCGACGCGCTCCTTGGCCTTGGCGTTGGCCGCGACCTGGCGCTCGCGGGCGACGGTGCTGGCTTCCATGAAGTCGTCGTAGTTGCCGCCGTAGACCTTGATCGTGCCGTAGTCCAGGTCGGCCATGTGGGTGCACACCTGGTTCAGGAAGTGCCGGTCGTGGCTGATGATGACCATGGTCGACTCGCGCTCGTTGAGGATGTCCTCCAGCCAGCGGATGGTGTTGATGTCGAGGTTGTTGGTCGGCTCGTCGAGCAGCAGGATGTCGGGGTTGGCGAACAGCGCCTGCACCAGCAGCACGCGCAGCTTCCAGCCCGGCGCCACTTCGCTCATCGGCCCGTTGTGTTTTTCGATCGGGATGCCGGCGCCCAGCAGCAGTTCGCCGGCGCGCGATTCGGCGGTGTAGCCGTCGTACTCGGCGAAATGCGACTCCAGCTCGGCGGCGCGCATGTAGTCGTCTTCGCTCGCCTCCGGGTTGGCGTAGATCGCGTCGCGCTCGGACATGCAGGCCCACATCTCGGCGTGGCCCATCATCACCACGTCGAGTACGCGCACGTTCTCGTAACCGAACTGGTCCTGCTTCAGGTAGGCCATGCGCTCGCCCGGATCGAGCGAGACGTTGCCGGCGGAAGACTCCAGCACGCCGGCCAGGATCTTCATGAAGGTGGTCTTGCCCGAGCCGTTGGCGCCGATCAGGCCATAGCGGTTGCCCTCGCCGAACTTGACTGAGACGTTTTCGAAAAGCGGCTTGGCGCCGAACTGGATGGTGACGTTTGATGCGACGAGCATGGGAGTGCAACCGGTTGATGCGCCGGGGAACCGGCGAGGGCCGTATTCTACTGGAGCGACCGGGCCAGAGGCGCCGGCCACCGGCAATCGGCAGGCCTGCGTTGCCTCCTTGGCTATCCACAGGAAAGGCGTTATGGAGTAATATGGTCACATAGTCATCAAGGAGAATTCCGTGCGTACCATGACACTTGCCGCAACCAAGGCCCATCTTTCTGCCGTCGTCGATCGAGTGCAGGCGGGTGAGGAAGTTGTCATCACCCGGCGCGGGCGCGCCGTGGCACGCATCGTCGCCGACCGGCCCGCGCCGGCAACCAGCACCGCCTGGATCGAAGACCTCGCCGCCTTTGTCGCCGCCCAGCCCCTGGCCGACACCGACAGCGTGGCCGCCATGCGGGCGTTGGATGCCTATTGATGGCGGTCTACCTCGACACGTCTTTCCTCGTTCCGCTGTTCTTTCACGAAACGGCCAGCGCGGCGGTGCTTGTTCGAGCCCGCAGCGAAAACGAGCTATGGATCAGTCACTGGACCTTGGCAGAGTTTTCCAGCGCGGTCGCCTTCAAGCTTCGTACGGGGCAGACCGACGACATTACCTCGCGGCAGGCAACCGCCAGGTTGCAGGCGATTCTCACCGCCCACGGTCTGGTCGTTGCCGAGGTTCGCGCAAGCGACTTCGAGCGTGCCGCACAATTTTGCGCGGCCTATGCCTCCAGTCTGCGCACCCCCGATGCCTTGCATGCCGCCATCGCCGCCCGCCTCAACCTGACCCTGCTCACCTGCGACAAGGGGCTGGCGCAAGGCTGTCAATATCACGGTATCGGACACGAATACATTGGCCACTCCTGACCCCGTCGAGACTTTCATTGCCCGCTGGCAGGACGTCACCGCGTCGGAGCTGGCGACGGCGCAGAGTTTCGTCATCGACCTCTGCCGTCTCCTCGATCTGCCCGAGCCGCACCACGCACAGGACTACATGTTCGAGCGGCCGATCAGTTTCCGCCACGGCGATGGTAGCAGCAGCGCCGGCCGCATCGATTGCTATCGGCGCGGCTGCTTCGTTCTCGAGGCGAAGAAAGTCGGCGCTGGCGGCACGGCGAAAGCCTTCGACGACGCCCTGCTGCGCGCCCGCAGCCAGGCCGAAAACTACGCCCGCGCCCTGCCGGCCGGCGAGGGCCGTCCACCCTTCCTGATCGTGGTCGATGTCGGCAACGTCATCGAGCTGTATGCCGAGTTCTCGCGCAGCGGCGCCACCTACACGCCCTTTCCCGATCCGCGCTCGCACCGCATCCGCCTGACCGACCTGCGCGACGCCGCCGTGCGCCAGCGGATCAAGGCGGTCTGGCTCGATCCGCTCGGCCTCGACCCCGCCACCGCCAGCGCAAAAGTCACGCGCGAGATCGCGGCGCATTTGGCCGACGTCGCCAAGTCGCTGGAAGCGGCCGGCCACGCCGCCGAAACCGTCGCCGGCTTTCTCACCCGCTGCCTGTTCAGCATGTTCGCCGAAGATGTCGGCCTGATTCCCAAGGCCAGCTTCACCGAACTGCTCAAGAGCCTGAAGGACGACACCGCCCAGTTCGTGCCGCTGGTCGGCGCCCTGTGGAGTGAAATGGACGTCGGCGGCTTTTCCGTGGTGCTGCGCCAGACCCTGCCGCGCTTCAACGGCAAACTGTTCAAGACGCCCGAGGTGCTGCCGCTCTCCAAACAGCAGATCGGCCTGCTGCTCGAAGCTTCCAAGGCCGACTGGACCCTGGTCGAACCCGCCATCTTCGGCACCCTGCTCGAACGCGCACTCGACCCGCTCGAGCGCCACGCGCTGGGCGCCCACTACACGCCGCGCGCCTATGTCGACCGCCTGGTGCAGCCGACCGTGATCGAACCGCTGCGGCAGAGCTGGGCCTATGTGCAGGGCGCCGCCGTGCTGCTCGCCAACGAAGGCAAACAGAAAGAGGCCATCGCCGAGATCCGCGCCTTCCACCACCGCCTGTGCACCCTGCGCGTGCTCGACCCGGCCTGCGGCAGCGGCAACTTTCTCTACGTCGCGCTGGAACACCTGAAGCGCCTCGAAGGCGAAGTGCTCAACCAGTTGCACGACATCGGCCACGGCCAGGCCCAACTCGAAACCGAAGGCTTCGCGGTCGACCCGCACCAGTTCCTCGGCCTCGAACTCAATCCGCGCGCCGCGGCGATTGCCGAACTGGTGCTGTGGATCGGCTACCTGCAATGGCATTTCAGGACACGCGGAGCAGGATTGCCGCCGCAGCCGGTGCTCAAGGATTTCCGCAACATCGAATGCCGCGACGCGGTGCTGGCCCACGACGGCTACGACTACGTGCTGGACGAGAAGGGCGTTCCCGTCACGCGCTGGGACGGCCGCAGCACCAAGGCGCATGCCGTCACCGGCGAACAGGTGCCGGACGAAACCGCGCGCGTGCCGCTGGAGCGTTACAAAAACCCGCGTCAGGCCGAATGGCCGACAGCCGACGTGGTGGTCGGCAATCCGCCCTTCATCGGCGCTTCGACCATGCGCGCCGTGTTGGGCGACGGCTATGTCGACGCGCTGCGCGGGGCGTGGCCGGCGGTGCCCGAGTCGGCCGACTTCGTCATGTTCTGGTGGCACCACGCCGCGCAACTCGTCGCGCAGGGCCGGCTGGCGCGCTTCGGCTTCATCACCACCAACTCGCTGCGGCAGACCTTCAACCGCCGCGTGGTGCAGGGCGCGCTCGACCAGGGCCTGCATCTGGCCTTCGCCGTGCCCGACCACCCCTGGGTGGACAGCGCCGACGGCGCGGCGGTCCGCATCGCGATGACCGTTGCCGCGCCGGGTGCGGGCGAAGGCCGGCTGTGCAACGTGATTGCCGAGCGCGAAGGCAAGGGCGAGGGGCTGGAGGTGGAACTGGCCGAACAGCGCGGCAGCATTCACGCCGACCTGAAAGTCGGCGCTGACGTGACGGCGGCGCAGGCCTTGCGGGCGAACGAAAACCTCGCCAATCGCGGGGTGCAGTTGTTCGGCGCGGGTTTCATTGTTTCTCCCGAAGATGCTGCCCGGCTCGAAGCCGACGCGCCGATCAAGCCCTACCGCAACGGGCGCGACCTGACGGAGCGGCCGCGCGGCGTCAGCGTGATCGACCTCTACGGTCACGACGCCGACGAGATGCGCCGCCGCTGGCCGGCAACCTATCAATGGGTACTGGAACGGGTAAAGCCCGAGCGCGACCACAACAACCGCGAGGTTCGCAAACGTAACTGGTGGCTGTTCGGTGAGACCAATCCAAAGTTGCGCCGCCAACTTGCGGGCCTGCCGCGTTACATCGCCACGGTGGAAACTGCCAAGCATCGCGTCTTCCAGTTTCTTGACGCCAGTATTGCGCCGGACAACAAGCTCGTGTGCATCGCGCTCGACGATGCCTATTGCCTCGGTGTGCTGTCGAGTCGAGTCCATGTTGCGTGGGCGCTTGCGTCCGGCACACTGTTGGAAGATCGGCCCGTCTACAACAAAGGCTTCTGCTTCGAAACCTTCCCCTTCCCGGTTGCCACTGCCGCACAACAAGCCCGCATCCGCGACCTCGCCGAACAGATCGACGCCCAGCGCAAGCGCGTGCTGGCGGCGCATGACGACCTCACGCTGACCGGCCTCTACAACGTGCTGGAAAAACTGAAAGTCGGCGCCGGCATGACGGCGAAAGAAAAGGCCATCCACGAAAAAGGCCTGGTCGCCGTGCTCAAGTCGCTGCACGAGGAACTCGACGCCGCCGTGCTCGACGCCTATGGCTGGAGCGACCAGCCGGACGAACAGACCCTCCTCGAACGCCTGGTCGCCCTCAACAGCCAGCGCCGCGCCGAGGAAGCCGCTGGCACCATCCGCTGGCTGCGCCCGAAATTTCAGGCGCCACAATCGGCACAAGCGCCCATCGGGCTGGCGCCGGAAGGCTCGGGGCGAAGGAAGCTCGCCGACGCCGCCACGACCCCCCCGGTCCCGGCCCGCGCAGCGACGCAACAAGCCTGGCCCGCGACCCTGCCGGAACAACTCGCCGCCGTCGCCAGAGTCCTCGCCGATTCGCCTGCCGCGCAAACCGAAGCCCAGCTCGCCGCCAACTTCACCGGCCGCGGCCGCTGGAAGTCCCGCCTGCCCGACATCCTCGCCGCGCTGGAAGCCCTCGGCCGCGCCCGCCGTTTGGACGACGGGCGCTGGCTGGGATAAGCTTGCATCCTGTTCGCGCACGGAGTCACCGCCATGAATACCACTGACTTGATGAATGAAGCTGCATCCCTGCCCATCGAGGAACGTGCACGTCTGGTCGACTCCTTGCTGCAAACCTTGAATCCGGTTGATGACTCGGCGGCGGCGGCATGGCTTGCGACCGCGCGCAGGAGACTCGACGATCTGGATGCCGGGCGCGTCAAGGCCGTTCCCGGCGATGAAGTGTTCGAGCGAGTGCGCCGCCGCCTCGGGCAATGAGCTTTCAGTTTCATCCGGAGGCGGAAACTGAGTTTCTTGCCGCTGTGGACTGGTACGAAGAACGGTCGGCAGGCCTCGGCGGCGACTTTGCCGCCGAAGTCCATGCCGCGATCCAGCGTGCCGTCGCCATGCCGCTCGCCTGGCCGCCGGTCGATGGCGAAATTCGGCGGGTGCTGGCCAATCGGTTTCCTTATGGCGTTCTCTATGCCTTACGCGGATCTTCGGTCTACATACTCGCCGTGATGCATCTGCGGCGTCACCCCGACTATTGGCGCGAGCGAGTATGAAAGTTCCCGAAGGAACGCAGCGCGCTGGCGCGACGGCGACCGGGTTGTTTTTGGTCAGGGGCCGCGACGGCTTATCCATGCGACCCTCCGCGCCATGAAGATTGCCGAACTGCTCCAGTCGCTGACCGACGCGCGGGTTGATTACGTGCTGGTGGGCGGGCTGGCCGTGCAATTGCACGGCTTTCTGCGCAGCACCTTCGATATTGATCTGGTGCTGGCGATGAACGATGAGAACCTCGGGCGTTTCATCAATGTCGCCAGGCGGCACGGGCTGATGCCGGGAATCCCGGTGCCGATCGAATCGCTGTGGGATGCCGGCCAGATCGAACGCTGGCATCGCGAAAAAGGCATGCTGGCGTTTTCCCTGCGGGAGCCGCAGGCCGGAGGCGCCGTCGTCGATGTGATCGTACGGCCGGAAGTGTCATTCGACAGATTGATTGCCAACGCGGTTGCCGGTGACCTGTTCGGCAGGCAAGTGCCGATTGCCTGCATAGACGACCTGCTGTTGATGAAGCGCGCCGCCAACCGACCCAAGGACAGGTTGGATATCGAGGCGCTGGAAAAGATCAAGCGCGGGGAGGACCCGAATGTCTGAACTCGCCCGGCTGCCGGTCACGATTCCGCAGGAGCTGATGCTTGCGCGCCTGGCGCAATCCGAGCAGATGCGGGAATTTTTCATTCAGATGTGGCTGGCCAATCCGGCCCTTGCCCGGCAAGCCGGGGCAAGGGTGCGCGAACTGCTCTCGGTCGCGCCGGTCCGCTGCGTCCCTCCCGGGGCAGTCGAGGAATAAAGACTCCCGCTCAGCGCTTGGCGTTGGGGAAGAACAGCTGTTCACCGCCGATCTTGTAGTCGGCGATCGCCTTCTGGCCTTCCGCCGAGACTACCCAGTCGATGAACTTCTGGCCGTCGGCCTGCTTGACGTGGGCGTGTTTGGCGGGGTTCACCAGGATCACGCCGTACTGGTTGAAGAGCCGCGTGTCGCCCTCGACGACGATGCCCAGATCGCCGCGGTTCTTGAACGAGAGCCAGGTGCCGCGATCGGCCAGGATGTAGGCGTTCATCGAGGCCGCGGTGTTGAGCGCCGGGCCCATGCCGGACCCGGTGTCGCGGTACCAGGGGCCTTTGGCCTTGTCGAGATCGACGCCGGCGGCTTTCCAGTAGCGCAGCTCGGCGGCGTGGGTGCCGCTCTTGTCGCCGCGCGAGACGAATGCTGCCTTGGCGGCCTCGATGCGGCGCAGGCCTTCGAGGATATCCTTGCCCGCTGCCTTGGCCGGATCGGCCTTGGGGCCGACCACGACGAAGTCGTTGTACATGACTTCCTGACGCTTGACGCCATGGCCTTCGGCGATGAATTTTTCCTCGGCGGCCTTGTCATGGACGAAAACCACGTCGGCATCGCCGCGCCGCGCCAGATCGAGCGCCTGGCCGGTGCCCAGGGCGACGACGCGCACCTTGATGCCGCTGGCTTTCTCGAAGATCGGCAACAGGTGGCCGAACAGGCCGGACTGCTCGGTCGAGGTGGTTGATGAGACGGTGATGAAGCGTTCCTGGGCCTGGCTCGCGGTGGCGGCCATCAAACCGAGGGAAGCGAGGGCGGAACAGAACAGGCGACGGGTGATCATGGCATTTCCTCCTGGAGAAAGTCTTGCGCCGCAGCGGTACGCGGCTGGTTGAAGAACTCGGCGACCGGGGTCTGTTCGGCGATGCGGCCGCGGTCGATGAAAATGATTTCCTCGGCAAGGCGCCGCGCCTGGCCGAGGTTGTGGGTGGTCATCAGGATGCGCGTGCCGCTCGCGGCGATCTCATTGATGATGCGTTCCACCTCGCGGCTGCTGGCTGGGTCGAGGCTGGCCGTGGGTTCGTCGAGGATCAGCAGTTCGGGCTTCAGCGCCCAGACGCGGGCCAGCGCGACGCGCTGCTGCTCGCCGCCGGAGAGCAGGCGTGCCGGGCGCCGCCAAAGATGCTCCAGGCCGACATGGGCCAGCGCCTGCCGCGCGCGCCGTTCGCATTCATGCGCCGTGCAGCCCTTGAGCTTGAGTCCATAGACCACGTTGGCCAGTGCCGTGGTGCGCAGCATGATCGGGCGCTGGAACACCATGGCCTGCGACAGCGCCTGCGGCCAGCGCAGCGTGCCTTCACTGGGATGCAGCAGACCATGGATCAGGCGCAGCAGGGTGCTCTTGCCGGCGCCGTTGGGGCCGAGCACGACGGTACGCTGTGTGCCCAGCGTCAGCGAGACAGCGTCGATGATGCGCGTGCCGCCTTCGGTGAGGCCCAAATTCTCCATCGTCAACCAGGCGTTCATGCGAACTCCGTCCCACGGTCGGCTTTGCACAGCCGACCGGTTCGTCCGGCGCGAAGCAGTGCTTCGCGAAACCCCGGCCTCACCCCCATCTCCTCTCGGCCCAGCCGCGTACCGCGTAGGCCACGGCGTTGATCGCCAGCACCACGGCGATCAGGATGAAGCCCAGGGCGAGCGCCAGCGGCAGGTCGCCCTTGCTGGTTTCGAGCGCGATGGTGGTGGTCATCACGCGCGTGACGCCGTCGATGTTGCCACCGACGATCATCACCGCGCCGACTTCGGCAATCGCCCGACCGAAGCCGGCCAGTGCCGCCGTCGACAGCGAGAAGCGCCCGTCCCAGAGCAGGGTCGCGGCGGCGCGGCTGCGGCTGGCGCCGAGCGAACGCAGCTGCTCGCGGTATTCGCTCCACTCGTCGGCGATCACCTGCCGCGTCAGCGCGGCGACGATCGGCGTTACCAGCACGGCTTGCGCGATGACCATTGCAGTCGGCGAGAACAACAGGCCGAATTGCCCGAGCGGTCCGGCGCGCGACAACAGCAGATACACCAGCAGGCCGACCACTACCGGCGGCAGGCCCATGAGGCCGTTGAACAGCACGATCAGCACGCGCCGTCCGGGAAAGCGGCCGACCGCCAGCAGGGCGCCGATCGGCATGCCGATCACGCAGGCGATCAGCGTCGCGGCAATGCTCACGCGCAGGCTGAGCAGGACGATGCCGGCCAGACGCGCGTCGGCCGCGGCAACCAGTTGCCAGGCGGTGACGAAGGGTTCGCTGAACTCGTGCATCGACAGGGCTAGCTATGCAAGTAACAACATATGGGCCGGCAAGCGTAAGCTATGCAAACAAAGGACCATATATGTCGTCTTCTGCAACAATATCCCGCCCGAAACCGTCTCTGCCCCGCCTGCGCTGGGCCTGGGATTTCGGCCCCTTGCTGGGCGACATCGATACCGGCCGCTTGCTGGCCCTGCTCACCGCTCTCGCGGCGGGGGGCGCGCTGGGCAATGCGGCGCGGCAGGCCGGGATGTCCTACCGAACGGCGTGGGGCTTGCTGCGCGACTGCGAACAAGCCCTGGGCGCCGCCCTGGTGGTCATGGAGCGTGGGCGCGGCACGCGCCTGACCGAATTCGGCGCCGCCCTGGTGCAGCTCGACGAGGCGGCACGCGTGGCGCTGGATGCAGTGCATGCGCCGTGGCAGCGCCGGCTGGAAGCCTTGCTGGCGCCGGTGGTACGGGCGACGCCGGAGCGCCTGCGGCTGGCGGCGAGTCATGACCTGGCGCTGGCCGACTGGGTCGAGCATGGCCGCCGCATCAGCTTCGATCTGTACTGGTACGGCAGCGAGGAGGCGCTGGCGAGCCTGGGCCGCGACGAATCGGATATTGCCGGCTTCCATGTGCCGGAAGACTGGACCGCGGCGCAGCTCGCGAACTGGCTCGGACGCTGGCTGAAGCCTTCGCTGCATGTCTGTCTGCCGCTGATGCGGCGCTGCCAGGGCCTGATCGTGGTGCGCGGCAATCCGCACCGGCTGCAATCCCTGGCCGATGCCGGCAAGCGCGGCCTGCGCATGGTGAACCGCCAGCGCGGTTCGGGCACGCGCAGCCTGATCGACCAGTTGCTGGCGGCCAACGGCTTGCGGCCGGAGAGCATCGCCGGCTATGCCCATGAGGAATTCACCCACGAGGCGATCGCCGCGACGGTGGCCGCCGGCCAGGCCGACGTCGGCTTCGGCATCGAGGCCGCGGCGGCGCGTTACGACCTCGGTTTCGTGCCGCTGATCTGGGAGCGCTACGGTTTTGTCATGCGTTCCGCAGTCGCTGCCAGTCCCGAGGGCAAGGCTTTCCTCGCCCGCTTGCATGGCAACACCTTTCGCCAGCGCCTGATCGCCATGCCCGGCTACGAGCCCTTGCCGGCGCGCGCGCCGGGGGCGTGGAGCGACTTCCTCGCTTAGTACTCGACGGCGAATTCCGTCGCTTGCCAGATCGCGCGCTTGGCGTCGAGTTCCGCGGCGACGTCGGCGCCGCCGACCAGGGTGTAGGCCATGCCGGCGGCTTCGAGCCCGGCCACCAGTTCGCGGCGCGGTTCCTGTCCGGCGCAGATGACGATGGTATCGACGGCGAGCACGCTCGGCTTGCCGTCGATCGCGATGTGCAGGCCGGCGTCGTCAATTTTCAAATACTCGACGCCGCCTTGGAAATGCACGCCGCGCTTCTGCAGCAGCAGGCGCCGCGCCCAGCCGGTGGTCTTGGCCAGGCCGTCGCCGACCTTGCTGGTCTTGCGCTGCAGCAGCCAGACTTCGCGCGGCACGGCCGGCATCTGCGGCGCGGCGAGGCCGCCGCGCTTGTCGGTGTACTCGGGATCGATGCCCCATTCCTTGCGGTAGGTGTCGATCGAGTCGCCGTGCGCTTCGGCATTGGTCAGCAGTTCGGCGACGTCGAAGCCGATGCCGCCGGCACCGATCACGGCGACCTTCTTGCCGGCGGTCTTGTGGCCTTCGATGAGGTCGATGTAGCTGGTGACCTTGGGATGCTCGATGCCGGGAATCGCCGGCTTGCGCGGCACGATGCCGGTGGCGACGACGACATGGTCGTAACCCGAAAAGTCGGCGCTGGTGGCACGGCGATTGAGTTGCACATCGACCTTCAGTTCCTTCAGTCGCGTGCCGAAGTAGCGCAGGGTTTCGCCGAATTCCTCCTTGCCCGGAATGCGCCGCGCGAGATTGAACTGGCCGCCGATCTCGGCGGCGGCATCGAACAGGCTGACCTGGTGGCCGCGCTCGGCGAGTTGCGTGGAGGCGGCGAGGCCCGCTGGGCCGGCGCCGACCACGGCAACTTTCTTCGGCGTCGCGGCTGGTTCGACCGTGACGTCGAGCTCATGGCAGGCGAAGGGATTGACCAGGCAGGAGCACAGCTGGCGCGAGAAGATGTGGTCGAGGCAGGCCTGGTTGCAGGCGATGCAGGTGTTGATCGCGTCGGCACGGCCGGCGGCGGCCTTGTTCACGAATTCGGCATCGGCCAGGAAGGGCCGCGCCATCGAGACCATGTCGGCGTCGCCGCGGGCGATGACGTCCTCGGCCACTTGCGGGTCGTTGATGCGGTTGGTGGTGATCAGCGGAATCCCGACCTGGCCCATCATGCGCCGCGTGACCCAGGTGTAGGCCGCGCGCGGCACCATGGTGGCGATGGTCGGAATGCGCGCCTCGTGCCAGCCGACGCCGGTGTTGATGATCGTGGCACCGGCCTGCTCGACCGCCTTGGCCATGGTCACGACTTCGTCCCAGGTACTGCCGCCCTCGACCAGGTCGAGCATCGAGAGGCGGAAAATGATGATGAAGTTGGCACCGACGCGCGCGCGCACGGCGCGGATCGTTTCGAGGCCGAAGCGCATGCGGTTCTCGAGGCTGCCGCCCCAGCGGTCGTCGCGGTGGTTGGTCTGCGGCGCGAGGAACTGGTTGATCAGGTAGCCTTCCGAGCCCATGATCTCGACGCCGTCGTAGTTGGCGAACCGGCACATCGCCGCGCACTGCGCGTAGTCGGCGATGGTCTTGAGGATTTCCTCCTCGCTCAGCGCGTGCGGCGTGGCCGGGTTGATCGGCGCCTTGAGCGCGGAAGGGGCGACCGGTCGCTTGCTGTAGGCATAACGGCCGGTGTGCAGGATCTGCACGCAGATCTTGGCGCCGTGGGCATGCACCGCCTCGGTGATGACGCGGTGTCTGGCGGCTTCGGTTTCGTTGTCGAGGATCGAGGCGCCCTGCATGACGATGGAATCTTGATTGGGCGCGAAACCGCCGGTGACGATCAGGCCGACGCCGCCTTTGGCCCGCGCGGCGTAGAAGGCCGCCATGCGGCCGTGGCTGTTGCCGATGTCTTCCAGGCCGGTGTGCATCGAGCCCATCAGGACGCGGTTTTTCAGCGTGGTGAAGCCCAGGTCCAGCGGGGCCAGCAGGTGCGGGTAGGGATGGCTCATGGTTTGTTTTCTCCTTGGTTTTGTTCGAAGCTGCGCAGGAGGCCCAGCGCCTCCTCGCACCATTCCAGCCAGCCCTGTTCGAAGCGGATGCCGCTTTTCAGTACCATGTATTGCAGGGCGCGCTGGCGATCCAGCGCGCCGGAAAAGTCGCGTGTCTCGATGATGCGGTAGGCGGTCAGGCGGTTGGCGTGCGTCGCGCGATGGTGCTCGAATTCGGGCAGCAGGCGCGTCGGATCGTCGAAGGCCGCGCCGCGCAGCTTGACCATCAGCGCATCGCGCGTGCCTTCCGGGTCGGCCGGTTCGGCCAGCCAGTGCGACAGTTCGGCGTGTCCCGCCGGTGTGACCGAGTATTGCTTGCGGTCGGGCGCCGTCGCGCCGGACTGAACTTCGGCAACGATCCAGCCGGCCTCTTCCATGCGCGCCAGCACCTTGTAGATCTGCTGATGCGTGGCATGCCAGAAATAGCCAATGGAGCGGTCGAAGCGGCGCGCCAGTTCGTAACCGGAACTGGGTTTTTCGAGCAGGGAAACCAGCAGGGCATGATCGAGTGCCATGCCGCGCACGATACTATGCAACGGGTTGCATTGCAACTCGTTGCATAGGGGCGCGGCGAATACGAGCCATGCGGCAAGAGTCGGCGCTGGCGCGACGGCGGCGCAGCAGAGATACCGTCCCGCCTCTACCGCGGCGGGACAAATCCCACAAGGGGATACCGTCCCCGTCCTTCCGGACGGGGACATAAAAAAAACCGGCCCGCAACGCGGACCGGCCTTCGAGGCAAAACCAGGTGGCTTACTTCGCGGCCTTGGCGTCTTTTTCGCACTTCTTCATGAAAGCAGCCTTGGCGGCGCCGGCCAGCGGCTTGCCATCCTTGCTGACAGCCTTTTCGGCGCAATCGGATTTGCCGGCTTCGGCGGGCTTGCCTGCACCCTGGCACTTCTTGATCGAAGCGGCCTTGGCAGCACCGTGCAGCGGCTTGCCATCCTTGCCGACGGCCTTGGCTTCGCAGTCGCTGGCGGCGGCAGCGGGTTTGGCAGCTGCGGCGGCTTCGGCAGGCTTGGCCGGTTCAGCGGCCTTGGCGGGGGCAGCGGCAGGAGCAGCGGCCTTGGCCGGCGCGGCAGCCGGCGCGGCAGGCTTGGCCGGAGCAGCCGGAGCGGCGGTCTGGGCCAGCGCGACGTTGGCGGCAAACAGGGAGGACAGGGCCAGCATGATCAGTTTGTTCATTGTGAGTCTCCTCGGTAGATGGACGGCCGGAATGGATTTTTGCCGTCCTTACTTAACGCTTGGGGAGGGCTGCTAGTTGACGCCATCGTTGCCGTGGTCGGCGCGCAGGGCGGCTTCCTGGCGATCGATGAATTCCTGCATGCTGTCGATGCCGCGCAGTTTCAGTACCGTGGCGCGCACGGCGGCTTCCAGTAGTACCGCGAGGTTGCGTCCGGCGGCGACCGGCAGGGTGACGCGGCGGATCGGTACGCCGAGTATCGTCTCGGTTTGGGCGTCGAGCGGCAGGCGCGCGGCTTCCGGCACACCCGGGGTCGGCTTTTGCAGATGGACGATCAGCTTGAGGCGCATCTTGCGCCGGCAGGCGGTTTCGCCGAACACGGTGCGGATGTTGAGCAGGCCCAGTCCGCGCACTTCGAGGAAGTCCTTGAGCAGTTCCGGGCAGCGCCCCTCCAGCGTATCGGAGCCGATGCGCGAGACATCGACCACGTCGTCGGCGACCAGGCCGTGGCCGCGCGAAATCAGCTCGAGACCAAGTTCGCTCTTGCCGACGCCGGAATCGCCGGTGATCAGCACGCCCATGCCCAGCACGTCGAGGAAGACGCCATGCAGTGTGCCGGTTTCCGCCAGCTGGCGCGAGACGAAGGTGCGCAGGGTATCGATGACGAAGGCGGAGGACAGCGGCGTCTGCAGCAGCGGCGTGCCCGAGGCTTCGCAGCCCTGGCGCATGAACTCGGTGATCTCGCAGCCATCGGCGACGATCATGGCCGGCGGCCTGGCGGCGAAGATTTCCTGCATGTGATGTGCCAGCTTTTCCGGAGTCTGCCGGGCCGACCAGGCGATTTCCGGCGCGCCGACCACCTGCACCCGTTCCGGGTGCATCAGGTTCAGGTGGCCGATCAGGTCGGCGGGCGACACCACGTGTTCCGTGGTGCAGATCGCCCGCGTCATGGCGCCGCTGACCCACGAGAGCTGGAGCCGCTCGCGGTTGCGCTCGAACAGCTGGGAAACGACTAGCTGGCGTGCCAATTGGCGAAAAGGCCGTGCAAGGCCGCGGCATCCGCGGCAGCGGCGAGCTGGTCGCGAAAGCTCTTGTCGGAGAACATCTGCGCCAGCTCGGAAAGCAGCTGCAGATGGTGCTCGTTGGCGGCTTCCGGTACCAGCAGCACGAACACCAGGCCAACCGGCTTGCCGTCGGGTGCGTCGAACTGCACCGGCACGGCAAGGCGGACAAACGCGCCGATTGGAGTCTTGAGCCCCTTGATGCGGCCATGGGGAATCGCGATGCTCTGGCCCAACCCGGTCGAGCCCAGCTTTTCACGCGCGAACAGGGCGTCGTAAACCGTGCTGCGGGCGAGACCCTGGTGGTTTTCGAAAAGAATGCCGATCTGCTCGAAGACGCGCTTCTTGCTGCTGGCGTCGAGGTTGGCCACCACGTTGTCGGGTGGCAGCAGGCTGGCGATCTGGTTCATGGTGGTTGCAATTCGGCAAATGAGCTGCAAGCGAGTGGAACTCGCGGCGGCGCGCAGTATAAACCCAACGCGCGCCTGCCGCACCGGCTCCGCAGGCGGCTTATTCGGCCGCCTGGCGCTTGTCGTGAGTGTGGTTGGAGACCTTTTCCTTGTGCTTGACCACCTGGCGGTCGAGCTTGTCGGCGACCAGGTCGATGGCGGCGTAGAGATCGTTGTCAATGGCATCGGCAAAAATGTCCTTGCCCTTGACGTGCAGCGTGACTTCAGCCTTCTGTTGCAGCTTTTCAACCGACAGGATGACGTGCGAACTGGTCACCTGGTCAAAGTGCCGCAGCACGCGATCAAGTTTGCCCGTGACGTATTCGCGAATGGCCGGAGTGACTTCAATGTGGTGGCCGGTGATGTTGAGATTCATGATGTCTCCTTGTCAGAGGTGTTTTCTCAGAGAACTTTCCTGAGGGTGACCGGCGGGATGTTGAGCAGTTCGCGGTACTTCGCTACGGTGCGACGTGCCACGACGATGCCCTGCTCGCCGAGAATTTCCGCAAGACGGGCATCCGAGAGCGGCTTCTTGCCGTCCTCGGCGCCGACCAATTGCTTGATCAGCGCCCGTATCGCGGTCGAGGAGGCCGCGCCGCCGGTATCGGTGGCGACGTGGCTGCCAAAAAAGTATTTGAGTTCATGGACGCCGCGCGGACTGGCCAGGTATTTCTGGGTCGTGACGCGGGAAATGGTCGACTCGTGCAGCTTCACGGTTTCCGCGATCTCGCGCAGGGTCAGCGGCCGCATCGCGACTTCGCCATGATCGAAGAAGGCGCGCTGGCGGTCGACGATGGCCTGCGACACGCGCAGGATGGTGTCGAAGCGCTGCTGCACGTTCTTGATCAGCCACTTGGCTTCCTGCAACTGGCTGGCCAGTCCGCTCGAGGAGCCGTTGCCGCCGCGATGCCGCTGCAGGATGTCTGCATAGAGGCGGTTGATGCGCAGGCGCGGCATGGCGTCGCGGTTGAGGCTGACGACCCATTGCCCATGCAGTTTCTTGACCGCGACGTCCGGCACCACGTAGCGCGTTTCGATCGGTGCGAATTGTGCGCCGGGGCGCGGATTGAGCGAGCGGATCAGGGTTTGCGCCTGACGCAGTTCATCATCGTCGCAGGCCAGCGATTTCCTGATGCGGGCAAAGTCGTGCGCGGCCAGATGCTCGAGATGCCTGCCGACGACCGCCAGCGCCAGGGTGCGGACGGGAGAGGGCGGCAGGCATTTCAGCTGCAGCGACAGGCATTCCTGCGCGTTGCGCGCGCCGATGCCCGGCGGATCGAGGTTCTGCAGATGGCGCAGGGCGATGCCGAGTTCTTCGAGCAGGGCTTCGCGCACCTGGTCGTCGTTGTCGACCAGCAGTTCGATCAGTTCGTCGAGCGGCTGGGTCAGGTAGCCGTCTTCGTCCAGGGCTTCGATCAGGAAACCGACCAGCGCCCGTTCGCGGTCGGGCAACTGGGTCATCGCCACTTGCGTGCCCAGATGCTCGCGCAGGGAGATCGATGCGGACTGGGATTCGCCGCTGTCGAGGTCGTCGTCGTTGGGGTCGCGCTGGCCATGGCTGCCGGAAAAGTCCATGCCCCAGCCTTCGTCGTCGCCGCCTTGTGGTTGCTGGCGCTCGTCGCTGTCCGTGCCCGGGGTGACAGTTTGCGACGTCGCCAGTGCATCGCTGGCCGGATTGAAGACCGGCTCGCCGGGCTCGACCCGCTCCAGCAGGGGATTTTCCTGCAGGGCCTGATCGATTTCGGCATTCAACTCCAGAGTCGACAACTGCAGCAGCCGGATCGACTGCTGCAACTGCGGTGTCAGCGCCAGATGCTGCGAAAGCCTGAGCTGGAGTCCTTGCCTCATCGCTTGTTGTTCTTGTGGCTACATTCTGAAGTGTTCGCCGAGATACACCCGACGCACACTTTCATTATCGACTATCTCGGCCGGGTGTCCAGCGGCAAGTACTTCGCCGGCGTTGATGATGGTGGCGCGATCGCAGATGCCCAGGGTTTCGCGCACGTTGTGGTCGGTGATCAAGACGCCGATGCCGCTTTCCTTGAGATAGCGGATGATCTTCTGGATATCGATCACGGCGATCGGATCGACCCCGGCGAAGGGTTCGTCGAGCAGGATGAAACGCGGGCTGGTGGCCAGTGCGCGGGCTATCTCGACCCGGCGCCGTTCGCCGCCCGACAGCGACGCCGCCAGACTCCTGCGGATGTGGGTGATGTGCAGTTCCTGCAGCAGCATGTCTTCCCGCGCATCGACTGCGCCCTCGTCGAGACCTTGCAACTCCAGCACGGCACGTACGTTCTCCGACACCGTCAGCTTGCGGAACACCGAATTTTCCTGCGGCAGATAGGACAGTCCCAGTCTGGCGCGCTGGTGGATCGGCATATGGGTCAGGCGCAGCTGCTCTTCCCCGCTTCCGACGCGGATCTCGCCGCCGTCGGCGGCGACCAGGCCGACAATCATGTAGAAGCAGGTGGTCTTGCCGGCGCCGTTGGGTCCGAGCAGGCCCACTACCTCACCGGCGGCGACCTCGAAGGAGACATCCTTCACCACGGTACGCGACTTGTATTTCTTGTGCAGGTTGTGTGCCGAGAGCATGGCGGAGTCACTCACCGCTTCGCGCGGCTGCTCCGCGCCACTGTCGTAGCCGAGTGGGAGTTGCACGGCGGCGTGGATGCTCATTCGTCCTGCGCCTCCAGCGGCTGCTTGAGCAGTTTGCGCACGATGTCGCCGGCAAATCCGCGGCTTTGCAGAAAGCGCGCCTGGCGTGCCCATTCTTTGGCATCGGCCGGCGCTGCGGAAAACTTGCGGCTCCAGGCGGCGCGGGCGCGCTCGATTTCGTCGGGCAGGTCGGCCTGCGCCAGCTGCTGCTCGATCGTTTCGGGCGCCACGCCCCGGGTTTTCAGGGTGTGGCGCAGGCGCGAGGCGCCCAGGCGCGGGGCATTGCTGCGCAGGTAGTTTTCCGCCGTGCGGTTGTCGGACTGCAATTGCGCGGCTTCCATGTCGGCCAGCACCGCGTCGATTTCCTCCGGCGTGCCGAGACCGGCCAGCTTGCGGGCGAGTTCGGCGCGGGTGTGCTCGCGCCGGGCCAGCAGCCGGATCGCCTGCTGGCGCAGTTCATTCGACATGGTATTCCCCGCGACAGGCGCGGCTACTGCGGTTCGACAAGATGCGTGTCCTCGGCCGGATGATGCCGCGGCTAGCCGCCCTTCGCCGCGTCGGGAGTGCCCAGCGCCGCGACGCCAACCGCCTCGCGCACGCGGTTCTCGATTTCGACGGCGATGTCGCCATGCTCGCGCAGGAATTCGCGCGCGTTGTCCTTGCCCTGGCCAATTTTTTCGCCTTTGTAGGCATACCAGGCGCCGGATTTCTCGACGATCTTGTGCTCGACGCCGAGTTCGACGATCTCGCCCTGGCGCGAAATGCCTTCGCCGTAGAGGATGTCGAAGTGGGCCTCGCGGAAGGGCGGCGCCACCTTGTTCTTGACCACCTTGACCTTGGTCTCGTTGCCGATCACTTCGTCGCCCTTCTTGATCGCGCCGGTGCGGCGGATGTCCATGCGCACCGAGGCGTAGAACTTCAGCGCGTTGCCGCCGGTGGTGGTTTCGGGGTTGCCGAACATGACGCCGATCTTCATGCGGATCTGGTTGATGAAGATGACCAGGGTATTGGTGCGCTTGATGTTGGCGGTGAGCTTGCGCAGGGCCTGCGACATCAGCCGCGCCTGCAGGCCGGGCAGCTGGTCGCCCATTTCGCCTTCGATTTCGGCGCGCGGCGTCAGCGCGGCGACCGAGTCGATGACGATGCAATCGACGCCGCCCGAGCGCACCAGCATGTCGCAGATTTCGAGGCCCTGCTCGCCGGTGTCGGGCTGCGAAATCAGCAGGTCGGGCACATTGACGCCGAGTTTGGCGGCATAGCCGGGGTCGAGCGCGTTTTCGGCGTCGATGTAGGCGGCGGTGCCGCCGGCCTTCTGGATTTCGGCGACGATGTGCAGGCACAGCGTGGTTTTGCCGGACGATTCCGGCCCATAGACTTCGACCACCCGGCCGCGCGGCAGGCCGCCTATGCCCAAAGCGATATCGAGTCCGAGCGAACCGGTGGACACCGTCTGGATGTCGTCGATGGCGAGGCCTTCGCCCATTTTCATGATGGAGCCCTTGCCGAACTGCTTTTCGATCTGGGCCAGGGCGGCCTGCAGGGCCTTGCTCTTGTTGTCGTCCATTGAATGCGTTCCTCAGAAGTTGTGTGAATTATGTCACGGATGGCACAGTTTTTGCGCTACCCGGTTTGGCACCGGTTTGTTACCTGGCGTCGAATCGCAACAGCAGGCCGCGCAGGGCATGCAGCACCGCCTGACGGCGGATTGCCTCGCGGTCCCCGGTGAAAACTGCGGTTTCCGCAACGGCCGTTGCGCCGACCCGACACCAGGCAAAGCATACGGTCCCCACTGGCTTACCAGGTGAGCCACCCGTGGGCCCGGCGATTCCGGTGATTGCCAATGAAATCATGGCCTTGGAATTTTTCAGCGCGCCGGCCGCCATTTCCGCCGCGGTTTCCGGGCTCACCGCGCCGTGGCGATCCAGGGTTTCCTGGCGCACGCCGAGCATGTCGAGCTTGGCTTGGTTGGAATAGGTCACGAAGCCGCGCTCGAACCATGACGAGCTGCCGGCTGTGTGAGTGATCACTTGCGCTGCCCAGCCTCCGGTGCAGGATTCGGCCGTCGCCAGCAGAAGTCGGCGCTGGAGACACGCCGCGCCGACCGCTTGCGAAAGGGCAAGGAGCTCGGCGTCCATCAGAAGGGCAAGAAGGCCTTGAACAGCGCGATGGTCAGCACCGTGTAGCCGGCGGCAATGACGTCGTCCATCATGACGCCGAAGCCGTTCTTGATCCGGGTGTCGAAGAAGCGCGCCGGTTCCGGCTTGACGATGTCGTAGAAGCGGAACCAGAGGAAGGCCGCCAGCTGCCAGAGCAATTCGGGCGGGGTGAACATCAGCACTGCCCAGAAGGGCACGATTTCGTCCCAGACGATGGCGCCGTGATCGGCCACGCCCAGCGCCCGACCGGTGATCTGGCAGGCGGCGACGCCGACGGCGAAGGCCAGCAGCAGAAAGATGGCCAACGCCAGGTCGCTTACCAGATACATGCGCAGCAGCGGATAGCTGAGCCAGGCGAAGGCGGTGCCCGCCGTTCCCGGCGCGAAGCGCGAGAGGCCGCTGCCCATGCCGCAGGCGATGAAATGCGCCGGGTGGTGGAACAGGAATTTCAGCGGCGGCGATGGGAGCTTGGCCATTTACTGAATAAAGTGATCGAAGCCGCGTTTGGAGGGCGTGATGTCGCTGCCGTCGTTGTCGTGGAGGACGAGGCTGCCGGGCGGGCCGGCGACGATCTCGCCGATGCGGGTCAGCGGTAGTTCGAGTGTAGCGGTCAAGATCGCGATTTGGTCATCGACTAGCGCCGGGGCGGTGAACAACAACTCGTAGTCGTCGCCGCCGGCCAGCAGGCAATCGCGTGCCAGCCCGGCGGCGGGCAGCCCGGGGATCTGCAGTCGCGCGGCGACCGCCGACTGTTCGAGGATATGGCCGAGGTCGGCCAGCAGGCCGTCGGAGACATCGATCGCCGCACTGGCGATGCCGCGCAGCGCCAGTCCCAGCGCGACGCGCGGTTGCGGGCGGTGCAGCGCGGCCAGGGATTCCGCGAGCTGCGGTTCGGTCAGCACAGTGCGCCCTTGCAGGTGCGCCAGACCCAGCGCGGCGCGTCCCGGTCGGCCGGATACCCAGATCGAATCGCCGGCTGTGGCACCCGCTCGGCGCAGGGCCTGCCCGGCGCCGACCTCGCCGAGGATAGTGACGCAAAAGGCGCGCGGTCCGCGCGTGGTGTCGCCGCCGATCAGGTCGATGTCATAGGCCTTGGCGCAGGCGAAGAAGCCGTGCGCGAAGGCCTCGAGCCATTCAGGAGTCGGCGCTGGCAGCACGGCGGCCAGCAGCGCCCAGCGCGGCTGTGCGCCCATTGCCGCGAGGTCCGAAATGTTCACGGCCAGAGTCTTCCAGCCCAGCGCCTCGGCATCGGTGTCGGCCAGGAAGTGCGTGCCTTCGACCAGCAGATCGGTGGACACCACCAGTTGGTGGCCCGGGGTCGGCGCGATCAGCGCGCCGTCGTCGCCGACGCCAAGCACCGTGTGGGAGGTGCCGCACGTGAAATAGCGCGCAATCAGCTCGAATTCCGAGGCCACGGATTTTGAGCGCTCAGGGTTTGCGGATCTCGACGGCCCTGAGCACCGCGGCGAGTTTGTCCAGCACACCGTTGATGAAACGGTGGCCGTCGGTGCCGCCATAGGTTTTGGCCAGCTCGATGGCTTCGTTGATGATCACGCGATAGGGCGTCTCGGGGTGCAGCTTGAGTTCGCAGGCGCCGAGCAGCAGGATGCAGCGCTCAATCGGCGACACCTCGTCCCAGGCGCGGTCGATATGCGGCGCGAGGTCCCGCTTGAGCGCCTCGGCCTGTTGCCGGGTATCGGCCAGCAGGCTGGTGTAGAGCTGGCTGTCGGCCTTGTCGAAGCCGGCCACGCCTTCCGCCTGCACCTGGATCGCCGCCTCGTCCTGGCCGCCCACCTGCCACTGGTAGAGGCCCTGGATGACGAACTCGCGGGCACGCCGCCGCGGCGACTTGCTGCTGCTCACTATTTGTTCGCCTTTAGCAACGCTTTGGTCAGATTGGCCATTTCGATCGCGGCCTGGGCGGCTTCGGTACCCTTCTGCACCATGCGCACCAGCGCCTGGTCGTCGTTTTCGGTGGTCAGCACCGCATTCGCAATCGGAATCCCGGTGTTGAGCTGCACGTCGGTGATACCGCGCGCCGACTCGTTGGAGACGATTTCGAAGTGATAGGTCTCGCCGCGGATCACGGCGCCCAGCGCCACCAGCGCATCGAAGCGGCCGCTCAGGGCCATGGTCTGCAGCGTCAGCGGCAGTTCCAGCGCGCCGGGCACTGTAGTGAACGTGACATCGGCGTCGGCCACGCCGAGGCGCGCCAGTTCGCTCAGGCAACTCGAACGCAGGCCGGCGCCGACGTCCTCGTTGAAACGGCTTTGCGCCACACCGATGCGCAGCCCCTGGCCGCTCAGGTTGGGTTCGAGTTCGCGGATGGTCATGCCGTCTTTTCTCCTGCCGGAGTGAAGTAGCCGGTGATTTCGAGGCCGAAGCCGGCCATGCTGGGCATCTTGCGCGGGCTGGACATCAGGCGCATCTTGCCGACGCCGACTTCACGCAGGATCTGGGCGCCAATGCCATAGATGCGTGGATCCCAGGTGTAGGCCGGCTTTTCCGTGCGTTCGCTCTTCAGTGCGGCGAGCAGGGCGTTGCCGGTTTCCACGCGATGCAGCAGCACCAGCACGCCACGTCCTTCCTCGGCGATCTTGCGCAGGGCGAAGTCGACGCTATAGGTGTGGCCGCGGCTGCCGTGGTCGAGGAAGTCCAGCACGCAGACGGCTTCATGCACGCGCACCAGGGTTTCTTCCGCGGCTGTAATTTCGCCGCAGGACATCGCCAGATGCACGTCGCCGCTGCTGCGGTCGGCAAAGGCGCGCATGCGGAATTTGCCCTGCGTGCATTCGACCTGTTTGTCGGCGACGCATTCGATCAGCTTTTCGGTTTCCGAACGGTAGTGGATCAGGTCGAGGATGGTGCCGATCTTGAGGTTGTGCTCGCGGGCGAATTCGAGCAGGTCCGGCAGCCGCGCCATGGTGCCGTCGTCCTTGAGAATTTCGCAAATCACTGCGGCGGGCTGCAGGCCGGCCAGCTGGGCCAGATCGCAGCCGGCCTCGGTGTGGCCGGCGCGCACCAGCACGCCGCCGTTCTGCGCCATCAGCGGGAAGATGTGGCCGGGCTGGACGATGTCGGACGGCGTCGCATCCCTGGCCACGGCGGCCTGCACCGTGCGCGAGCGATCCTGCGCCGAGATGCCGGTGGTGACGCCGGTCGCGGCCTCGATCGACATGGTGAAGGCGGTGCCGTGCTGCGCCTTGTTGTCGCGCACCATCAGCGGCAGGTCGAGCTGGCGGCAGCGGGCCTCGGTCAGCGTCAGGCAGATCAGCCCGCGGCCATGCTTGGCCATGAAGTTGATCGCTTCGGGCGTTACGTGTTCGGCGGCGAGCACCAGGTCGCCTTCGTTTTCGCGGTCTTCCTCGTCGACCAGGATCACCATGCGGCCGGCACGCATGTCGGCGACGATATCGAGTACGGGGCTGATGCTCATGGCAAGGGTCTCAGGCAGGGGAAGGCGCGCATTTTACGCTGCCGCGCCCGCCGTCAGCATTCGCTCGACGTATCGCGCGATCAGGTCGATTTCGAGATTGACCTTGGCGCCCGGGTGCAGGCGCTTCAGCGTGGTCACTGCGACGGTGTGCGGAATCAAATTGATCGAGAAGCGGCGGCCGCCTTTGCCACCCACGCGATTGGTGGTGAGCGAGACGCCGTCGACGGTGATCGAGCCCTTGCGCGCGATGTATTTCGCCAGCGCCTTCGGCGCCTTGATCACCAGTTCGTGCGACTCGCCGACCGGCGCGAACTTCTCCACTTCGCCGACGCCGTCGACGTGACCCGATACGAGATGGCCGCCGATGAAGTCCGAGAGGCGCATGGCCTTTTCCAGATTGACCTCGCCGCCCACGGCGTCGAGACCCACGGTGCAGTCCAGCGTCTCGCGCGAGACGTCGATCTGGTAGCTGCCGCGCTTTTTCGCGATCACCGTCAGGCAGACGCCGCCATGGGCGATGGAATCGCCCAGTGCGACGTCGGCGAGCTTGAGGCCGGGGGCTTCGATGGTGAGCCGCAGGCCTTTTTCCAGCGGCTGGGCGTGGCTGATTTTTCCAACGGCGGCGATGATGCCAGTGAACATGGGGACTCCGAAGTAATGACTTAGCGCAGGGCGCGTTCGAGGACAGGCAGGAATTTGTCGGCAGCCTGGAAGCCGATGACGCGCAGATCGGCCAGTTCGCGGCCACCGGCACCGAAGAAGATGATTCCGGGCGGACCGAACAGGCCGAAGCGCTTGAGCAACGCCGCGTCGGCCGCGCTGTTGGCGGTCACGTCGGCCTGCAGCAGCACGAACTGCTGCATGCGTGCGGCGACCTTGGGATCGGCGAAGGTAAAGCGCTCCATTTCCTTGCAGCTGACGCACCAGTCGGCGTAGAAGTCCAGCATCACCGGCTTGCCTGCCGCCTGCGCCGCGGCCAGCCGTGCATCCAGTTGTTCCACCGAGGCGACGCGCTCGAACACCGGTCCATGGGCTTCCGTGGCGGCCGCGCCGCCGCGCAGGAAGCCGAGCGGCTGCAGCGGGTCCCGGGCGCCGCCCAGCACGCCCATCAGCATCGCCGCGCCGCCCAGCAGCAGGACCACGCCGAGGCCCTTGCCCAGGCGTTGCCAGCCGTGGGCGTGCGGCGGCAGCGGATCCAGCGCATGCAGGTAGATCGCCGGGATCACCAGCAGCAGCGCCCAGCCGAGCATCTGCGACCACATCGGAATCACCGGGGAAACCAGCCACAGCGCGGTGGCCAGCATGACGACGCCGAAGAACTTCTTGATGCCCTCCATCCACGGCCCGGATTTCGGCAGCAGCGAACGCGAGAAGGCGCCCACCAGCAACAGCGGCGCGCCCATGCCGAGCGACATGACGAACAGCGCGCTGCCGCCCAGCACGGCATCGCCGGTCTGGGCGATGTACAGCAGCGCGCCGGCCAGCGGTGCGGCGACGCAGGGGCCGACGATCAGCGCCGACAGGGCACCCATCAGCGCGATGGCGGGCAGCGAACCGCCCTGCCGGTTGGCGCTGTCCGACACTTTGCTTTGCAGCGCGGCGGGCAGTTGCAGTTCGTAAAAGCCGAACATGGAAAACGACAGCACCACGAACACCAGCGCGAAGCCGCCGAGCACCCAGGCGTTCTGCAGCGCCGCCGACAGCAGTGTGCCCGACAGCCCGGCGGCGATGCCGACGGCGGCATAGGTCACGGCCATGCCCAGCACGTAGGCCAGCGACAGCACGAAGGCGCGCAGATGGGTCACCGCATGGCCGTGGTTGACGATGATGCCGGACAGGATCGGGATCATCGGAAACACGCAGGGCGTCAGCGACAGCAGCAGGCCGAAGCCGAAGAAGCTGAGCAGGATCAGGCCCAGGTTGTCGCCCTTGAACAGGCCGGCGATCTGCGAGCTTTCGTCGCCCGCCGCGGAGGCATTGGCCGCTGTGGAAGTCGGCGCTGGCGCTACGGCGCCGCCGGTCGTGGCCATGTCAAGGCGCGCTTCCTGGGTAATCGGCGGGTAACAGATGCCGCCGTCCCAGCAGCCCTGCGAGATGGCTTTCAGGGTCACCGGTCCGGTCGCCTCGACCGGCAGCAGGATTTTCACTTCCTTGCGATACACCTCGACATTTCCGAAAGTGTCGTCCACTTTCATTTTGCCGGGCGGCAGTTTGGGCGCGCCGAACGTACCGCCTTCCAGCGCGAACTTGAACTTGTCGCGGTACATGTAGTACTGGTCGGCGATCTGCCAGCGCGCCTCGATGGTCCTGGCGTCGAGCACGCGCGCCGAGAAACGGTAGGCCTGCTCGGGCGGCAGCGGTTCTTCGGCCTGCGTTGTGGCGGTAAAGGCAAACAGCAGCAGGAACAGCAAGCGGATCAGCATGTCAGGGATTCCCGTCGGGGGTTTGTGAGGTTTCGGCAGCGACCCACATCAGGTATTCCGGCAGGCCATGGGCAACTGGGACCGCGATGATCTCGGGAAGTTCATAGGGGTGGGCGGCGCGGATGGCAGTTTCCAGTGCCGCATAGCGCGCCGTCGTGGTCTTGATCAGGAGGGGAACTTCTTCGGCATTTTCGATGGCGCCCTGCCAGCGATAGACCGAACGGCAAGGCGCCAGCACATTCACGCAGGCGGCCAGACGCTCGCTCACCAGCGTCGACGCCAGCGCATGCGCACTGGCCTGGTCGGGCAGGTTGGTGAGGATCAGCAGGGTTTGGCCCGTTTCCATGAGCCTATTCTACCTTCGGCCCACGCCGGGTCTGCGGTAGGCTGCCTCACCCGGACTGCCCGAATCCTGTCCGGAATGCGGAGCCAAATCTTGAGCAAGTTGCTGACCGGATTGATGGAAGCCGAGCAAAAACGCCGGCAACTTGCAGGCAAGGACGCCAGCCCCGGGAAGGGTGCGCCGAAACCCGCACAGGCAGCCGAGCACCTTCCCGCAACGCAGCGGCGCCAGCTGGAGGAGCGGCATGCGGCTAGGCAGGCGCGCGATCGCGCCGCGGCCGATGCCGTGGCGGAGGCTGCTATCGCCGCGCAGACGGAGACCGAGCGCAGCGCGGACGCGGGCTTGCAGGCGCGCATCGAAGCTGAGCACATCGCCATCGCCGCGGCACAATCCAGGGAGCGTGCGGCTGCCGAGCTTTCTGCTGCTGTCGCAGCGCGCATGGAGCGGGAAGCGGAGCTGAGCCGCGTGGCTGGCGCAAGGGTCATCGCCGAGGCCCTTGCCGCCGACCGGGCTGCCGAGCAATTGCGGATCGAACAAGCCGCAAAGGCGGCGTCCTTGGCGCGGGCGGCTGAAGAGGAACGGGTGGCGCAGGAAATGCGTCGGCGTGCTGAGCAGGAAGCCGCTGCAGAGGTTGCGGTCGCCGAGCGCGCCCGCGCTGAACGCCTCGCAGAATCTGCGCTGTGCGAGCGCATCGAGGCGGAACAGCGCGCTCTGGCCGCAGCACAAGTTGCCGCCCGAACAGCGGCCGAACTGTCTGCTGCCGCTGCGGCACGTGCAGAACGGGAAGCGGAGTTGGGTCGTGTGGCCGTCGAGCGGGCGCAGGCCGCACGCGCTGCCGCCATAGCCGAGTACTCGACGGCGGCCGCCGACCACCAAAAGCTTGCCGCCGAACTCGCTGCGGCGTGGGCATCTGCGCCAGGGCTTGGGGCGAAAATACAGCAGGGTTTTGGGGCTGTTCCGGCGGCTCGGGCTAATGGCCGCCTGCTTGCTGCCACGGCCCTGGCGTTGATGGTCGGCATTGGCGCCGGGGTATGGCTGGGCAAACCTCCTGCAGCGGTTTCCGTGCGCCCGCCGTCAGCCGAACATGAACGCTTGCAGCTGCGGCTTGACACCAGGCTGAGCAATCCCCCGCCGGAGCAGCGCGACATACCGCGCGACAAAACGCCCGGAAGACAGCAATAGGGGACTGATTCCATGAGATTTTCAGCCGACAGCTGCGGAAATCTTTCCCGTGTCGGATAGCGTTGCGAACCGGCAACGCTGTTGCCGGCGACGGATCCATTTGTCTTGTTTAGACGTTGCTAATGGATTTAATGAGTGCTACTGTTTCAAACAATAGACAGCGAATAAGAAACCACTTCAGAAATTAGCTTATTTGTAATTGATTAGATTGGGTATTTTATATGTCGAAAGCGATAGCCAGGATCTTGGCCGTTGCGGCTTTTATGGCGGCAGCATCGCTGAATTACGCGCGGGCGCAGGATGCGACTTTCGACATCGTGCGCTTTCAGATTGAAGGCAATTCGCTACTTTCGGCGGATAGAACCCAGGAACTGGTGGCGCCTTTCATCGGCAAGGGCAAGGTCTATGGCGACGTGCAGAAGGCCCTGGAGGCTCTGGAAGGGGAGTTCCGCCGCCTTGGTTATGGCACCGTTCAGGTCTATGTGCCGGAACAGGAACTCACCACTGGCGTGGTGCGCCTGCAAGTCAGCGAAGGCGTCATCGGCAAGGTCGCCATCACCGGCAACAAGCATTTCAATGACGCGAATGTACGCGCTGGTCTGCCCAACCTGAAGGAAGGGACGGCGCCGAACATGCGCGCGCTGTCCGAAAACGTTCAGCTCAGCAACGAGAATCCGGCCAAGCAGGTCGAAGTGACCCTTGGCGTCAGTGAACAAGAAGGCAAGGTCGACGCCCGGGTCGAGGTCAAGGAGGAAGACCCGCAGCGCGTTTACCTGACGCTGGACAACACCGGCACCAAGGGCACCGGCAAGCATCGGGCGGGCATTTCCTACCAGAACGCGAATCTGGGCAACAGCGACCAGGTGTTGACGCTGGCCTACATGACCGCAGTCGACCCTCCGGGCGGCATGAAAATTCTTGGCAATCGCGTGTTTCCCTGGCAGGACGGCACCGGCGTGAAAGTCGATATTTTCAGCATCGGCTACCGCCTGCCGCTGTATTCGATCGGCGACAGCATCGACATCATTTACGGCAATTCCAGCAGCGACTCTCCGGCCAATTCACCGAATCTCGGTTCGGCCCTTGCGATCAACGGCAAAGGGGAGGTGCTCGGCCTGCGCTACAACCATATCTTTCCGCGCGCGGGGGAGTACACCTCCAGGCTGGTGTTCGGCTATGACTACAAGTATGTGAATAGCCGCTGCACCATTGCCGGCGTACCGACGCCTTTTGGCGCTGCCGGCTGCACTCCCTACACCTTGCGACCGGTTTCAGCCACCTATAGCGGCCAGTGGCAAAAACCGGGCGAAGCCATCGATTTCAACATCGGCCTGGCCCATAACCTGTTCCCGATGGGCAGCCGATTCGACTATGCGGGCGCTCCTGCTGCTACCGCCCCCGGGGGTGACGACCATTATTCCGCGGCGTCGGGTTACCAGACCAAGGACGAGTTTTCGGTTCTGCGCTTTGGCGGCAGCTATGCCACTGCAATAGCCGGCGACTGGATGCTGCGCGTTGCCGCCAGCGGCCAGCACGCAAACAACGCACTGCCCGCCGGCGAACGCCTTGGACTGGCAGGATCGAATGCGGTGCGCGGCTTCCTGGAGCGCGCCGTCGCCACCGATCGCGGCTATTTCGCCAATCTGGAACTGTACTCATCCGATATTGCCGCCCGTCTGGGCGTGCAGGGAAATCTGAAGTGGCTGGCTTTCTTCGACTGGGGACAGGGTTACAACCTCAATCCCTCGTTCAATCAGGCCATCAATATTGCATCGCTGGGGGTCGGCTTGCGCTACAACCTGAAGAAGGATGTCAGCGCCCGCATCGACGTGGCAAGGGTAATGGATGGCGTCTGGCCGAATGGTTCGCCAAATGTCGCTCTCGACGGCGACATTCGCGGCCATTTCAGCCTTGCCGTGGGCTTCTGAGACGACGTTTGTTTCGCTGCACGTGAAGTACTTCCTGGCCGACGCATCGCTTTAGGGCTATATGTGACATAAGTGGGCGGCTGTCCCACCCTTGGAGTTTGCAAGATGAACCATAGGAAACCTTCCCACAAACAGTCATTCCGACTGTCCACGTCCGTCCGCCTTGGCGTTGCCGCGGTCGCTGCATGCTTCATCACCGCTCCGGTCTTCTCCAATCCGGTGAATCCGGCGGTTGTGAATGGCACCGCCAGTTTCAGTCAGACGGCCAATGTCCTGACGGTGACCAATAGCAACGGCGCCATCATCAACTGGGACAAATTCTCGATCAATGCCGGCGAGACCACGCATTTCGCCCAGACCGCGGCCTCGAGCAGCGTCATGAACCGCGTGCTCAACGACCCGACAGCCATTTACGGTACGCTGAGTTCCAACGGTCGCGTCTTCCTGGTGAATCCGGCCGGCATCATGGTCGGTCCCGGCGGCCGGGTCGATACGGCAGGCTTCGTCGCTTCCACGCTGAACATTCGCAACGAGGACTTCCTCGCCGGCCGCAATTTGTTCGTCAATGACGGCACTGCCCGCGACATCGTCAATCAGGGCGAAATCCGGACCCCCGCAGGCGGCAGCGTTTACCTGATCGGCAGCAACGTCAGCAATGAAGGCATCATCGCCACGCCCAAGGGCGAGACCATTCTGGTCGCCGGCGCCACCGTCAGCCTGATCGACAGTGCCACGCCCGGGGTCAAGGTCGATATCACCGGCGTTGCAGGCAACAGCACCAACCTTGGCGAGATCACCGCGGAAGCCGGGCGCATCGGAATCGCCGGCGTCATCGTCAGGAACAGCGGTACGCTGAATGCCAGCAGCGTGGTCAATGAAGGCGGCCGGATTTTCCTCAAGGCCAGCCAGGATGCCTATGTCGATGGCAATGGCCGCATCGTCACTACCGGCACCCGCGGCGGCACGGTCGAAGTCCTCGGCAACCGGGTTGCGGTGATGGACAGCGCCAGCATCGATGCCAGCGGCAACCATGGCGGCGGCAGCATCAAGATCGGCGGTGACTACCAGGGCAGGAACCCGGAGATTCAGAACGGCACCATCACCTTCTTCGGGGCGGGTGCCAGCCTGAAAGCCGATGCCACGGAAGTCGGCGATGGCGGCACGGTGATCGTGTGGGCCGACGATACGACGCGGGCCTACGGCAACATCTCGGCCCGCGGCGGCGCCCTGGGCGGTAATGGCGGCTTCGTCGAGGTTTCCGGCAAGAACTATCTGGAATACCGCGCTTTTACAGATACTCGTGCTCCTCTTGGGACTACTGGCCAGCTGTTACTGGACCCAGTGAACATCACCATCCTGGATTCGGGCGCTCCGTCGTCGAGCCTTGTTCCGTACTGGAGCCCATCGAGCGACAATGTTTCATCATCGATTGGATGGGACTACATAGCAGCTCAACTGGCTAATTCGGCGGTAACGATCACGACTTCGCCATACGGCGGGAATATAAACTTCCAGCAAAGCACACCTTGGTCGACCGCTTACGGTGGCGACTTGACCTTTGTTGCTTCCGGGACGATTAGCGGCAACTGGGGCGGCGGCCAGAATATTCAACCATCAACCGGTTTGAATCTGCAGACGGCTGGCAACATCAGTTTTTATGGTGGTGGTGGCATTTTCCTAGGCAATGGCAGTGTCGTCACCACGGGTGCCAGCAAGTCGATCTTGGCCATGAGTTCAGGGGGATCGGTAGGCATAGGCAGGCTTGAGGCATTCGGAAATGTGACGGTCAATGCCAAATACTCAATTTGGGATAACAACTGGCAAACCCTTGGAGGCGTGAACATTTATTCCAACGGGGCGATCTCGTTGACGAGTGCTTACGGCGCCGATCCAAATTCGACCTGTACCACCTGGTGCAGCGCGATCCAGGTCGACACGGCGGGTTCCCCGACTTCAATCTCTGCCACGGTGGATTCATCCGCTCCCAACGGCGGGATCGGCATCCGCCACCATAGCGACTTGCCGTCGAGTGTCTACCTCTCGGATTCCTCCACGAATTCGCTCTACAACGAAGTCTCGTTGCATGCGACAGGGAACATGAACCTCGGCACCGGCCACTTTCTCCAATCCAATGGCGGTGGCATTCACGTAGAAGCGGGCGGCAATATTGTTGTTGGCCCCGCAAACTTTTACGGCGGTCCGTCCGAACTCACTTTCTTTGGGCTGTTCACGGGTTTCCTACGGCAGAAATCCGGGGTGGGCATGATGTCCTTGGCATGGTTGCATAGAGGAACGACGGAGTGTCCTTGGTGTTGATCTGGAAGATCTTGAGCTTGAAATACTCCA
>JAPTVL010000203.1 GCA_028065725.1 Betaproteobacteria bacterium | reverse complement strand
TGCTCGACCTTGGGCGCGACAGCCCAACTGGCAGGTGCGGAAATCAACAGCGAACTGAGCACGAAACCGGTAATGGCAAGAATGGATCGGCGCATGGCGGCATTCCTTTCAAATATAAGAAAACGCTAATAATATAGCTGTGCGGGCGCCTGTTCACCTGCACAAACGTGCCAGCCAGCAGCGCGGCGCCCAGTGCCCTACAGCGTGCGGCACAAGCCCAGCGCCTTCTGGTAGTGCTGACAGGCTTCGCCGGGCTGGCCGCTCTGGGTCTTCAGTTCGGCCATGCGGATGTGGCCCTCGGCGCTGGGCGCGATAGCGAGGCTGGCTTCCAGATAGCTCTGCGCCTTGCCCCAGAGCTGCTGGGCGCTGCACAACTGCGCCAGCGACAGCAGCAACTGCGCGTCGCGCGGATGGGCGTGCAGCCACTTCTCGGCCTGCTCGATTTGCCGGGTCGGGCTGCTGCTGCGCGCGTCGCCATACAATGCCGCGAGGTCTTCGTGCCACTCGCGGTTGAGCGCGGCTTCCAGCACATCAAGCGCCGTGTCGTGGCCGCCGCGCTGCATGAAGGCGCGGGCGGCGGCACGCGCCACCCAGGGGTCAGCCTTGAAATCGGCCGGAATCTTCTTCCAGTATTCCAGCAAACCGCGGTCGTCCTCTGCGCGACGCTTGAGATTTTCAGCATAGGCCATGCGCCGGTTTTGCAGGGCAATGCCGGGCTCCAGCGCGTTGGCGCGCATCAGCGCGTCGAGCAGCCGGTCGACCTCGTCCCATTGCCCGGTCAGCTGGCGCGCCTTGAGCTCGAGCCGCAGCAGGGCGGTATGCTGCGGCGCGATGTCCTTGGCACGTTTGATCGCCACCAGTGCGGCGGCGGCATCCTTGGCGTCGAGGCGCGCCTCGGCCTCGAACAGCTGCGCAGCGAGCTCGGCGCCGTACTCGGTCGCTTCCTGGACATGCCGCTCGCGTTGCGGGATGGCGCGCATCTCCTGTGCCGCTCGCGCTGCCAGCACCCGTGCCACCCCGATCCGGAGATCGTCACCCTGCCATTGCCCGAGCGACTGCTCGGCGTCCTGGTAGCGATATTCGGTATACGCCTTGAGGCCGCCGACAAAATTTTCGTCGCGCTTTCTGGCGGCACGGCGCGCGCGCTGTTCGCGCACGATGCTGGGCAGGTTGAGCGTGAGCAGGGCCAGCCGCAGCAGCACGACGCCCCCCACCACCAGCCCCGCCAGCAGCAGCACGAAACTGATAAAGGAGATTTCCATCCGCCATGGCGGGTACACCAGCACCACATAACCGGGGTCGTAGCGGCCGGCCATTGCCAGCGCGACGGCCAGCACTGCAATGATGATCAGCGAGACCAGCCAGCGCATCAGAGCTCTCCCTTATACGCCTCAAGCGCGACGAGGCTGGCGTCAATGCCGGGCAACTTCTGCGCGATCTGCAAACTGGACAGGCGCGCGACTTCCTTGAGCGCGTCGGCAACGCCGGCGTCGCGCGTATTGAAATAGCGTCCGAGCATCTGCGATACCGCATTCAGGTCGGAACGGAACGCTGCCTGGTCCTGCGACAGCAGCGCAAGGCGCGCCGACAACAGGCGCAAACGCAGGTTCTCGCGCAGGAAGTAGGCCTGATCGGGCGGCAGCAGCACGGCCTCGTTGCCGTCGATGCGGCGGATCTGCACCAGACGCTTCAATTCGGCCCACAACTCCTGACCGATGTCGGTGGTCTGCCTGCCAGCACGTGGCGCCGGCGCGGCTTCGGAGCCCTGCGCGCTGGCCAGCGGCCAGCTGGCATGGCGCGCCACCAGCGCCTCGATGCGCGCGCTCGCCCCCACTTCGTCCAACGAGGGCACCGCGCGCAGGTTGGCCAGATCGGCCGCGATCGCGCGGCGCAAGGCAGTGAACTGCGGCTTGTTCAGGCGTTGCAGGCGGGTGTCGGCGCCTTCCAACGCGATGATCGCGGCCTTCACGTTGCCCGCCAGTTGCAACTGCTGGGCGGCGGTGAGCAGCACCTGTTCGATCTCGGCCAGCGCCCACTGGTCGCGTCCCTGCGACAGATCCTTGTAGAGGGCTTCGAGCGAAAGCTGCTGCTGCTGCGACGTCGCCATCTGGCTTTCGATGTGGGCGACCTTTTCGCTGACCTGCCGCATCGCATCGTCGGCATTGCGCGCCAGCAGACGGGTTTCGCTCACCTCCTTGCCGGTTTCGGCCAGCCGGCGCCCGAGCTCGGTCTTCAGATCGCGGATGCGCTCGCGGCTGTCGAACCACGACCAGGCCGCAGCCGCCATCGCCAGCGCGGCGATCAGCAGGGCAACCAGCGCCAGCGGCGAGGACGGCGCATGCGGTGCGACATGAACCGGTGCGGCGGCAGGCTGCGCTGCAGGCTGAGGGACGGACGTCTCGGGGTTTTCACTCATCGTAGAACCTGTCTCAGTAGAAATCATGCCCCGCGCCGGTTGCCTGCGGGATGCAGTGCAAGGCGCGGGGGACGAAGTGTAGCCATTCTCCACGAGTCACCCGCAACACCGCAATGCGCCCGCAGGCAATCGGCCCTCCGGGTTGCGGCCAGGATCGGCGTCTGCGGCGTTGCAGCGCTTGGCAATGGAGAGCCATTTCCTGCGCGCTGCGTCTTGCATCCATCCGATCCTGGCCACAACGCGGGGCATGATTTCTACTGAGACAGGTTCTCATTCCTGAACCAGTTAACCAGGCCTTCCACCAGGCCGGCATCGCCGCCAGGCGTGGCGACAACGTGTGCAATACCGAAACGGCGGGCCGCATCGGCGATTTTCTCATGCGGCGCGAAAAGCGGGGTACGCAGCAGCAAGGGCCGGCCCGCCACGCCCAGCAACGCGGCCAGGTTGTCCAGCGTCTCCGCGCTGGCGACGGTCACCGCATCGATCCCGCCGGCCTGCCAGCGCGCCAGCAGCGGCGCGGCATCGGCCTGCGGCCGCACGCGCCGGTAGCATTCCATGAAATGCACCTGCGCCCCGCGTGCGGCGAGCGTGTCGGCCAGCAGGGCGCGGCCGCCGACGCCACGCACGATCATCACGCGCTTGCCCGCCACGTGCTGCAGCTGCGGCAGCGCCAGCAGCGCTTCGCTGTCCTGGCCGTCCGGCGTGACGACGCCGCTGACGCCCTGCTCCTGCAGCGTGCGCGCGGTGCCCGGGCCCACCGCAAACACCTCGACCGAAGCAGGCAAACTGCCGCCGGCGCGGATCGCTGCCATGCCGAACTGTGCGGCATTGGGGCTGATAAATATCGCGATGTCGGCATCACGCAGTTGCGTCAGCGATGCGGTCAATTCGTCTGCGGGCACCGCCTCGATGGCGAGCGCAGGAAACACGAACGCTGCGCCGCCGGCCGCCCAGATCGCCTGTGCCAGCCCAGCTGCCTGGTGGGCTGGCCGCGTCACCAGCACGGTGCGCCCAGCCAGCGGCTGCGTCATGCAGGCAGGGCGTCGAGAATGGCGCGCGCGCCCTGCGCCAGGAGCTTGTCGGCCAGCGCCTGGCCAACCGCCTCGGGTTCGCCCGCCTCGCCTTCGGCACGGTCGTGAATGAAACCACTGCCGTCCGGGTTGGCGACAAACCCGTTCAGCACCAGGCGGCCGTTTTCAAGCACCGCATGCGCGCCCAGCGGTACCTCGCAGCTGCCGCCGAGCGCACGGCTGACCTGGCGCTCGGCGCGCACGCAGGCGGCGGTTTCGGGGTGGTTGAGCGCGGCAAGCATAGCTGCCACTTCGCTGTTGCCGCTGCGGATCTCGATGCCGAGTGCGCCCTGGCCGGCGGCGGGGATGCTGTCTTCCACGGAAAGCAGGCTTTTGATGCGGTCACCCAGGCCCAGACGCTTGAGCCCGGCGGCGGCCAGCAGAATGGCGTCGAACTGGCCCTCGTCCAGTTTCTTCAGGCGGGTGCCGACGTTGCCGCGCAGCGGCTTCACCGCGAGGTGCGGATAGCGCGCGCGCAGCTGCGCTTCGCGGCGCAGGCTGGAGGTGCCGACCACGCTGCCCGGCGGCAGGTCGGACAGGTGCGCGTAGCGGTTGGAGACGAAGGCGTCGCGCGGGTCCTCGCGCTCGCCGATCACCGCCAGCTCGAACCCCGGCGGCAATTCCATCGGCACATCCTTCATCGAATGCACCGCCAGATCGGCCTGGCCGGCCTCCAGCGCCACTTCGAGCTCCTTGACGAACAGGCCCTTGCCGCCGATTTTAGACAGCGTGACGTCGAGGATCTGGTCGCCGCGCGTGGTCATGCCCAGGATGCTCACTGTGCAGCCGGGATGCAGCGCGGCAAGGCGGTCTCGGATATGCTCCGCCTGCCACATGGCAAGGGCACTTTCACGGGAAGCGATAGTCAGGGTATGCATGGCGGTAATAATGGACTGTTTGATTTGGCAAAAGATGACGCGACACTGATGACCATGAAGTACCCGCATCCACCTGAAGGAACCCCATGCCTGCTGCGCCAGCTCGTGGCATGGGCCCTGATTTTAGCATGGGGGCTGATGCTGCCCGGTGCCGCCAGCGCGGCGAACAGCCTCGTTCACGCCAAGAATTTCCAGGCCGACGCGCGCATCGCCGCCAAACGCCGGGTGCCCATCATGGTGCTGTTCTCCACCCCGAACTGCCCCTATTGCGAGCGCGTCAAAAGCGAATACCTGGTGCCGATGCACCAGGACCCGGCCTACCGCTCGCGCGCCCTCTTCCGCGAAGTCACCATCGATTCCGATTCGCCGCTCACCGACTTCGACGCCGCGTCCACCACCGAGGCCGCGTTCGCCGCCTCACACAAGGTGTTCATGGTTCCCACCGTCATGGTGTTCGACACCCAGGGCAAGGCGACGGGCGAAGCCATCGTCGGCCTGCTGATTCCGGATTTTTACTTCGGCTATCTGGAAGCCGCCATCGACGAAGGCGGGCGCAAGGTGCGCGCCAAATAACGCCCCACTTGCGCGCAGTCGCCCACCCGCGGCTTGTCGTACTAGAATCCCCGCCATGCAGGGAGCATGCACATGAAAACCCTTTTGGCCGACGATCACCCACTGATGCGCGAAGGTGTGCGGCAGGTATTGTCGCAGCTGGAGCCGCAGGTCGAGATCATCGACGCCCACGACTACCCCTCCCTGTTCGCGCAAACCGCGCTGCACCTCGATCTCGATCTGGCGCTGGTCGATCTGAACATGCCGGGCTTCGTCGGTATCCAGGGCATCGCGCAGTACCGCAACCGCTTCCCGGACATTCCCCTGGTGGTGCTGTCGGCCTCGGAATCGCCGCACGACATCCGCAGCGCGCTGGAAGCCGGCGCGCTTGGCTACATTCCAAAAGCCGCCCCCACGGCAACGATGCTGGCCGCGCTGCGGCAGGTGCTGGCGGGCGACATCTATGTGCCGGCCTGTCTGGGCGACGGCAACGGCGGTCTGCACACAGTGGCGCCCTCCGACTTCGAGGCGCTGCAGCACAGCGGGCTGACGGCGCGCCAACTCGAAGTGGCGCGCCTGCTGGTTCAGGGCTGCGCCAACAAGGCCATTGCCGGCATGTTGTCGATGTCGGAAGGCACGGTGAAAGTGCACATTGCGGCTATTTTCCGGGCGCTTGGCGTCACCAACCGCACCGAAGCCGTGCTCGAGATCCAGCGGCTGATGCAGCAACCGTAAACGTCCCGTGAATTTCATGCGCACCCTGTTCAACCGGATCTCCCTGTCCAGCATCCGCAGCCGCATGCTGGTGATCGCCCTGCTGCCCGCGATGCTGACCGAATTCGGGATGGTTGCCTATTTCACCACGCAGACGCTCGCCACCGCCGAGAGCGCGCTGAATGCGCGCGCCACCAACGCCGCCCGCCATCTGGCCGATGCCTTGCCTTACGCTCTGGTGAGCGGTGACACAGCGAAGCTCTATGCGCTGCTCAACAGCGAGACAGAAGCCAGCCAGTTGTCCTATGCCCGCGTCACCGATGCGCGCGGGCGGCTGGTTGCCAGCACCGGCGACAGCTTGCACGCCCAACTCCCCGGTGTGCATTACGAAAAGGGCGCCGAGATTCGCTTGCCCACCGCGGACACGCGCGATGAGGTCATGCTTGCCGCCAGCGCTTCGCCGGCCGGCATCCTGCTGGGGCATACCGAGGTCGGCGTGTCCCGCGACCAGATCAGTGCTTTCAAGCGCGACACGCTGGTCCATGCCGTCCTGCTGATGCTGGTGGCGCTGGCGCTCACCGGTGCGCTGGCGTGGCGCTTGTCCAACCGGCTGGCCGGACAGCTGCGCCATGTCGGACAGGTGGTAGGGCGGCTCGCGTGCGACGACCTCACGGTGCGCACGCAGCTGCCGGCGCAGGGCGAAGTCGGCGCGCTTGCCGCCGGGGTGAACGACATGGCCGAAGCCCTGCAGACCCATCGCAGCGAACTGGAGAAACGCATCCGCGAAGCCACTGCCGACCTCGCCGCGAAAAAGAATATGGCCGAGCGCGCCAACCAGGCCAAGTCGCGCTTTTTCGCCGCCGCCAGCCACGACCTGCGGCAGCCGCTGCACGCCCTGTCGCTGTTCGTCGCTGCGCTGAAGGCGCGCAACCAGCAGCCGGAAGCGCAGACCCTGATCGACAACATCGAAGCATCGACAGCGGCAATGGAACTGCTGTTCAATGCCCTGCTCGACATTTCACGGCTGGACGCCGGCACCATCGAAGCGCATCCGGTGCACTTCCCGCTGCAGAAAATGCTCGACGATCTCAACCACCAGTTCAGCGCGCTGGCGGCAGAAAAGCAGCTGCGGCTGCGCTTTCGCCCGTGCGACGTCACCCTGTACAGCGACCCCCTGCTGATCGAGCGCATCCTCGTCAACCTGATCGCCAATGCCATCCGCTACACCGACGACGGCGGCGTGCTGGTGGCCTGCCAGCGTCGCGGCCGCATGGTGCGCCTGAGCGTGATCGACACCGGTCGCGGCATTCCGCCCGAACAGCAGGAAAGCGTGTTCCAGGAATTCGTCCAGCTGCACAACCCCGCGCGTGATCGCAGCAAGGGCCTGGGCTTGGGACTTGCCATCGTGTCGCGCCTGGGACGTCTGCTCGGACACCGGGTGAACCTGCGCTCGCGCCCCGGCCACGGCTCCCTGTTCAGCATCGACGTACCGTGCGGCGATGCCAGCCTGATCCGGCCCCCCATCCCTGCCAGCGCACCGGGGCAGATCCCCGCCGATGCGCTGGTGCTGCTGGTCGACGACGAGAGCGCGATCCTGCGCGGCATGGCCGAACTGTTCGACAACTGGAACATCGACCTGGTCACCGCGCACAGCGCCGCCGAGGCCGAGGAGTGGCTCGCCAGCATCGGCCGGATGCCCGATGTCATCGTCTCGGACTACCGTCTGCCCGACGACACCGACGGCATCGAAGTCATCACCCGCCTGCGCCGGCAATTCGGCCGCGACATCCCGGCCATCGTGGTCACCGGCGACACCGCACCCGACACCATCCTGCGCATCAGCCAGGCCGGTTTCCCCCTGCTGCACAAGCCGCTGCGCCCCGCCAAGCTGCGCGCCCTGCTGACCCACCTGATCCAGCAGGCGCGCACCGCTGCCGTGGGATAATTAACTTTAGGTAAGGCGTGAGGGGTAAGGGGTAAAGAGCCGGAAATGAGGCGTACCTCTTGCGCCCGACCCCTGACCCCTAACCCCTA
>JAPTVL010000115.1 GCA_028065725.1 Betaproteobacteria bacterium | reverse complement strand
CAGGATCGAACAGGACGTCACCCGCTCATCCCGTAAAGCCAGCACCAACTGACTCAAGGTATCTCTTGGCATCTGCCGCTCGACCATCCTGGACCAACTGCAGAAGCGTCTTCTGGCCAAAGGCTGCGATCGGCTCATGCCGAAGGAACGACGCGGCTCGCTGGCGGTCCGGCTGAACTTGTAGGGCGGCCGATAGCAGCTCCACGAGGTCACGTAGTGCCCCCTGGACGCGAGAAGACTCCGGCCGAGCAACTAGCGTGTTCCGATCGACGCCGGCGATCGAAGCGATCTCATCTTCTTCCAAAAGGAGCAAATCCGCGACGACCTTCGGCGATAGCCGAGGGGTGTTCGGCTGGTGTACGGATTCATCCACGTGGGTCATGTCGGAGGCGGCGTAGGGGCGCCCTTCAGTTTTCGCCGGTGAGCCCGCGCACTCGCTCGTTCAGCCACTGCAGATCCTCGTCCGACAAGTGTCGAGCGTCATGATGCGAGTCGTCGCGCGGACGAGCTCCCGTCCCCTCGTCAGGACGCTCCGGTCGAGCCGCGGTTCGGCGGGGATCCACGAAATGCACAAATTGCTTCGGGGGTGACGTCGTCGCTGTGCCCGCTGAGCCTTGGCTGCGTTGCCGCGGCTTACGCCTTTCGAGGTCATAGATGTCGTCGACGTCGATTCCTAGGGCCAGCAGTTCCGCTCGGTAGGCTTGCCTGGCGCGGTAGAAGTTGGAGTTGTCCGAGAGGCCCCAGTCGACCTGGCAGCTGTTCATCGCCCCCCGTAGTACTTCGACCACATCACCGCCCCAGAGGTTGGCGCGGTGCTCGGCGGCGACCCCATCAACGTGCCGGCCAAACATCATGGCATCGATCGCATTGAGGATCAGTTGCTCCTCGTGCGGCCGCAAGTAGGGATTGTTGCCGTAGAAAAGGGCCACGGCCGCTGCGCCCGCTGTGGCGAGGTCCAACGCCCACCGAGGCAGAACGTCTTCTCGAAGAAAGTCGCTGTCGCAGCCGATCGCGAACAGCAGCCGATAGATCCGAGCAGGCACCGCCTGAGCCTCCTGCCCGAGCAGCGTGCGGTTCGGCTTGTGAAGCAGTGAGGCCTGCACCGCGGCCTCTGGGTCGTCTTGCCACACGAACGCCGGGTCGAGGCGCCTACGCTCGCGATCGGCATCCGAGAGACCCTTCCAGGCCTCACGCTCTTCGGACCAGAAGCCGGCGTACGCCGACTGCAAGATGCCGGGGTATTCCAGGGCGCCCCACCACGAGAACAGTATGTCAAAGATCCGGGCGCCACCGATCGCGACGATCTCTTCCTGGCTGACGTCAGGAATCGATTCGCGGAAATTGAGCAACTCCAGGGCGTCGACATGCAGGTGGAGGGGCGATACGGGCTCGTATTCGGCAGCGCGGCCTTGAATGATCTTTCGCGGGTCGTCCGAGCGAACGTCCGTCAGCAGCTTCTTCAAGAGGCCGCCGAAGACGAGCTCCCGGTAGAAGCTGCCCTTCAGCAGTTCGGGTGGCGCGCTCGGACTACGACCTGCCCTGTGCCAGTCTAGAGCGACGTCATCAAGCGCCGTGATGTTTGTCGTCTTCGGGCGCGCGCTCGGAGATTTGAACCACGAGTCCCAGGTCCTCGGATCCACATCCATCCCGAACTTCTGCTCGGGGCGTGCTTGCTCGTTTTCCAGGTAGGCCCTGCGCGGGGTCGGGTTGTCGCCTTTGGCCAGTTCCCCGAAAAGTGCCCGGCCCTGCGCAAGCTTCGGTACATGCACTTGGCCCAGCACCAACCGCTTGAAGTGGTTCAGCGTCATGCGTAACCGAAGCTGCGCGATCGTCAAAGTCACAACCCTCCTCTCGGCCCCTTTGTGCCACGTCGCGGGTCCGTTGGACAGGCAAAAAGTGCAGAAAACGTCCGGCGCTTTCCTACACCCTCTGCGGCAGAGGGCTGGAAACAATGCAGGCTATGGAAAAACTCTCTCCACCGTCCCGCGCCGCGGCGATACAGCAAGGCATTCCTGCGACAACCAGGCAAGACCTCTCGCGGGATTTCGGTGCCCAGCTTCACGAACGCCGCACCTCCTTGCTCATGACCCAATCCGAGCTTGCTACGAAGGCAGCGATATCAGCCGCATACGTCTCGGAGATCGAAAACGGTCGGCGCCTGCCACCTACGAGGCGGACCGCAGTGCGCATGGCGAAGGCCTTGCAACTCACGGGCACGCAGTTTGACCGCTTCGTCGCCGCAGCCGTGCTGGGACGTGGATCCGAGCGGCCGGACGAGGAGCTGCCCAGCGAGGTACGGCTGTTGATTACCGATCTGCGCGTGTACGCGTTTCGGCTGCCCGCGCATTTCGTTGCCGCACTTCGTGGAAAAGTCAGGGAGGTCGTCATGTAGCAATACCACCAAAGAGGCGGGTCCCGAAGGACCCGCCACCCCGGCACCGAACGTCGCCGCTCAGCAGATCGCAATGCAAGCGTAAGCACAGAACGGTTCCGGGTCAACGTCACTTCACTTCTCAGTGAAGTTGCAAAAACTCATGGAGAACCATGATGGATTCGTTCGCCCCTACGGATGCGGCGCGGGATACCCTTCGCCGTCATTTCCGACTCGATGCAATGCAGCCGCGCGGCTGCCCAGTCAACAACCGGCACGCTGCCCGTCAGTGTCCGCTCGTCCGCCCTCCCTTTCACCACGGGAGGTCGACATGGAACGCGTAAGGCGCATCGTCACGCGCAGCGGTGGAGGGTTTCGCGGCAAGTTCCCGAGCCGCAAACTCGGGTGCATGGTGCACTACCAGTCGCTTCTCGAGCGCGATGCCATTCTGCACTTCGAGTACCACCCGGCTGTCGTCAAGTACCAGGAACAGCCGTCTCGCGAAACCTACTACGACGCGAAGAACAACGCGCGCTTCTACTACCCCGATTTCCTGGCGATCCTGGTCTCGACCGCTGAGATCAATCACGAAGTGAAGCCGCAGGCGAAATTGCGCAGTGCGAGGGTTCGAGACAAGCTCGAGCGCGTCGCGCTGCGCATGGCCGAGGAAGGACGCACGTTTCGGGTGTGGACGGAAGAGCACATTCGGCGCGAACCACTGTTCACCAACCTGCGGCGACTGCATGAGCTGAGAAGGCCCAGCATCCAAGCGACGGCTATCGATCTGCTGGCCGAAGCTGCGCGAGCCGAGGCCGTGAGCTTCGAGCTTGGTGATCTGGCCGAGCGCTTCGGCTCGGAAGCCGAGGTGCTGCGGCTCATCGCGCGCGGCACCTTTCAAGCCAATCTGGAACAAGCCATGACGCCGAATTCGCGCGTTTGGACTCAATGGGATCGGGAGAACATCGATGGTGCGTTTTCGCTTTAAGAAGGGGCTGAGCTTCTTCCAAAAGAACGTGTGCTGGATGCTCATGCACCGCGCACCTACCGGCAAGCTGATATTCCAGTCCGACGATGGGGAGACAGTTGCGCTCACAGAGGGCCAGGTCTTCTCCCGTCTGGAGGCGCATACGTGGCAGATCGACGAGGACTCCCTGAGCCTTGGGGGTCAGGAGCTCGCCTTCGCAAGTCCGAAGGACCTTCGCGCCCTTTCCGACGGTCAGCGCGCGAAGGTCGTGCGCAAGCTGGCCTACATCCAAGGAGCTTGCAAGTTTCTCGAGGAGCAGGGCCTGCGCATGCAGTCTTCGCCTCCGAAACTTCAGGACGTCATCGGCAAGATCGCCGCGGAGCTCGACGACAAGGAGCCGCCGAGCACGAGCACGGTGTGGCGGTGGTGGAAGCGATTCGCGCCGACGCAGTCGCCCCTGAAGCTAGCCGACCAGCGCCGAGGGGGGACGTCGCGCAAGACGGACGAGCAGTTGCGCATTCTGGAGGAGGCCGTCAGCGAGATCTACCTCTCGCTGCAAAAGAGGCCGATCAAAGAAGTCGTGGAGGCCGTCCGCGACAAGGTGGCCCTGCGCAACAAGACACTGGATGGAGCTTCGCAGATCAAAACGCCCAGCCAGGCCACGATCTACCGCTGGATTCACACCCTGTACTACGAACTGGTGCAGGCAGCGCGCAGTGGCAAGAAGGTCACCGATCGTGAGCTTCGGCAGGTCATGGGCGGCCTCCAGGTCCGACGTGTTCTCCAGCGCGTGGAGCTGGACCACACGCCTTTGGATCTGACCCTAGTGTGCGAGGAAACCAAGCTGGTGCTCGGCCGGCCCTGGCTCACATTGGCCGTGGACCGCAAGAGCCGGATGATCCTCGGCTTCTATATCTGCTTTCACGCTCCATCGGCGAGTTCCGTCCTGTATTGCCTGCGCATGGCGATCCGGCCCAAGGATGACATCCTGGCCCAGTACACGGACTTGTGCAACGGCTGGCCGGCCCACGGGATTTTCGAAATCCTGGCGTTGGACAACGGAATGGAGGAGCATGCGGGCGCCCTCGAGCTGGCGTGCCTCACGATGGGGACAGAAATTCTGTACTGCGCGCCAGGTAGGCCCATGGAAAAGGGCGTGATCGAGCGCCTGTTCGGGACCCTCGCTCGGGCGTTGATCCACCAACTGCCGGGTACGGTCTTCGCCAATCCCGACCAGCGAGGAGACTACCCCGCCGAGGAGCTGGCCGCACTCGACATCAAGACGTTCACCCGAATTCTGGTGAAGTGGATCGTCGACGTCTATCACGTGACTCCGCACCGCGGCTTGCGCGGCAAGACCCCTCTGCAAGTGTGGGAGGAGGAAGCGCCGAAGCGCAGTATCGACCTTCCTGCCTACCCGGCGGAACTCGACACCATGGTCGGGACCGAGGCCACGCGGACGGTTTTCCACTACGGGGTCGAGTTCGAGAACCTCTACTACAACTGCTCTCTGCTCAACGAGATGCGCCGCAGAGACGGAGGCAATCCGAAGGTACAGATCCGTGCCTACGAACACGACGTCGGATACATCGACGTGCTCGAGCCCGAGCGGAAGGAGTTCGTGCGCGTTCCAGCGGTCGACGGCGAATACGCGAAGGGTTTGGCACGTGCCACCCACACCCTGATCGTGGCGCAGGCACGGCGTCGCTTCGGCGAGGACTGGACCGCCGATCAGCGCCGCGACGTCAAACGCGAGATCCAGGAGATCGTGGCCGCGGCGATGCGTGCCAAGAAGACTGCCCATCGCAAGGTCTCGGCGGCGTTGCGCCTCCAGGACAGCGAGCGTGTTCTCGGTACGGCCCCCGCCGACGCCCTCAGCGATGCGCTGGAGACCGTCGACCCCTCGCATACCACCCCGCTTGCGCTGCATCCCGTCAAGCCGACGAAGCGCGCTTTTGGGATCAGCACCCTGTAACCCTCCGGAGACCCTCATGGACTTTCAGCCCAACCAACAGCATGACGCCGGCCTGACCCAACTCGATGTCTTGTGCCGCCTCGGTTTGCCCGAGGACTCGCCAGCGCCGCACCCGCACAGCGCATTCACCCTTCGCAATCGGGTGATCGAGCACCCCGAATTCGCCGACGCCGTGCGAAGACTCGCCAATGCTCACCTGCGCTTCAAGCGCAATGGCCAGGCGCAAGGCCTGGCCTTCGTCGGCCAAAGCGGCAGTGGCAAATCGACCGTGCTCGACTACTACGCCGATAAGTTCCCCTTCCAGCAGCACGCAACGGGTCGATACATGTCCGTCATCCGGGTGCTTACGCCCGAGTCGCCCACCGTCAAGAGCTTGGCGCAGGCCTTCCTCGACGCCATGGACGTCCCCGGCGCAGACAAGGGCACAGGACCAGAGAAGACGAAGCGGATCATCAAGTACCTGTGCGACTGTCGTGTCGAGGTGATCGCAGTCGATGAATTCCATCACTTTTTCGAGCTCGGGCGCTCGACGAGGGATGCCCGCGCCATCGCCGACTGGCTCAAGAACCTGCTGAGCCGCTGCAAGGTCGTCATGGTGCTCGTCGGCCTGCCGAAGTCCATTCTGGCGCTGAACGGAAGCCAGCAGCTGCGCAGACGCTTTGCGTCGGCGCACTACATGAAGCCGTTCGGGTACGTCACCGCTGAGGAGCAGGAGGTTTTCCAGGCGGTTCTCGAGCATCTCCAGTCGCTTCTGCCCTGCCCGTGCATCGACCTCGGCGAGCCGGAGACGGCGCGGCAGTTCTTTTTCGCATCCCAGGGGCTCATCGACTACCTAATCAAGATCCTTGAGGGTGCGGTTTGCCGCGGAGGCTCCGGCCCGAAAGGCAAGATACTGCTCGGTGATTTTGCCGAGGCGTTCCGCGAGGAGGTCTGGAGCTCCTGTCCGGACTCGCTCAATCCGTTCGTGCCTGGGGCGATCCTGCGCCCGCTCACCCAGCCGAAGGAGCCCTTCGAGGGGTGGGACGATATCGAGCAATACGTCCTCAGCCGCGAGGCCAAGGCTTTGGCGGGTAAGGCAAAGACCAAGGCCAAGGCCAAGGCCAAGCAAGGAGGCTCGCGCCATGAATGATGTCCGTGGCGGGCTGCTTCCGCTAGTTCCGCAGTTGCTGCACGGCGAGTCGTTTCGAAGCTACATCGGCCGACTCGCGGACGCTAACCTCATCCAGACGACCTTCAGGCCGTTCATGCATACCCTGTGGGCAACGACCGAGGTCCTTGGCGTGGCCAGTGCCTGGGCCGGCCTGGAATTCGACGCCCTGGCCAGCCGAGTCAGCGCCGCCGAGATGCACGGCCAGCCGTGCATCCGAATCGGATCGAGTCTGGTGACCCCCTCTCGGGTACATCTGCACACTCGCCAGGTTTGCCCTCAGTGCATGGCGACCTCCGTAGCGGCGCCGTGCTACTGGGATCTGAAGGACTACACGGTGTGTCATGTACACGGCACTGCGCTGACCAACCGGTGCGATCAATGCCAGGCTCCTCTGGCATGGAACTCGGCGCCAGCAGATCGGTGCCGCTGCGGCAGGCGCTTTGCCGAGATGGCCTCGTCCTTCGGAGGGCATCACGAATCGAAGTGGAGTGCTCGCTTAGCCTGGGCCGCGGACGTGTCGCTGGCCCAGAAAGAGCGCGCCGAGGTACAGCCTGGTGTGGGAGCCGTGATGACGGTCCGGGACCTATTTCAGCATTACCTGCTTGGGCGCATGGAGCAGGAGTCCGACTACAAGGAACGCTCCGCCATACGCCAATCCCGCGACTGCCTGACGCTCCTGGCGTTGTACGACGAACCGTACGTCAAGTCCCTGTGGGATGCGCTCCTGACGAAATTTGCCCACGACGATGCGCGAGCGCAGGTCACCCTGCTGGTGGCGCGCCCCTCCAAGCGGCATTTCCTCGCCGTGACCCCGGAGCCCGAGGATCTGCCGTTGCCTCCGACCCCGTGGCGCTCGTCGATCCCGCTGCATCTGCGCATGCACAGCGGAAGCGGGCGCCGCCTGGTCCAACCCCGCTCATCTCGTCAAATCGCCCGGGAGATTGCCGACGCCTTTCTGGTCGGCACGGCTACTGGCTGGCACGTCCCCTTGGAGCACATCGCCAGGCCCCGCCTCGGCGTATGAGCCTGCCTGTACACCCGAGGCGGGAGGCCCTGGAGGGCCCGATGGGGTACTTGGCTCGGCTCGCCCAAGCCAACGCTCTCTCGCTCTCGGCTCTGCGGGCACTGATCAATGAGGGCGCGATCGACGTGCCCGAGGACATCCAGGGATTTCATTCCATCCCTGGCGCGCTGATCACACGCTGGACGCGCTATTGCCC
>JAPTVL010000388.1 GCA_028065725.1 Betaproteobacteria bacterium | reverse complement strand
CTTCGCCATCATCGACCGCGAAGTGAGCCATCACGATTACACCGCCGAACAGTGGCCGCTGGTGCGGCGCATGATCCATGCCACGGCGGATTTCGAGTTCAACGGGCTGGCCGCCTTCCACCCCGATGCCATGCGTGCCGGACTCGCTGCCGTACTGCGTGGCGGCACCCCTGTCGTGGCGGACGTGGAGATGATTTGCGTCGGCCTGTCCCCTGTCCGCCTGAAGCACTTCGGCCTGATCGCTCACCAGTTCATCTCGGATGCCGACGTGATAGCGCGCGCCAAGCTGGAAAACACCACCCGCGCCGTGCAGTCCATGCGCAAGGCGCACCGTTTGGGGCGGCTGGACGGGGCGATAGTCGGCATCGGCAACGCCCCGACCGCGCTGATCGAAGTGGTGCGCCTGATGCGCGAGGAAGGCGTGCGCCCGGCGCTGGTGATCGGCATGCCGGTCGGCTTCGTCTCGGCTGCCGAGTCCAAAGACCTCCTGGCGGAACTCGATGACGTGCCGTGGATCGTCGCCCGTGGCCGCAAGGGCGGCTCCACCCTGGTGATCGCCGCCCTGCACGCCCTGCTGTCCCTGGCGGAAACCCGCCAGCGCGAGACGCCTGACGCATGACCTCAAATACCCCTTTTTTGAACCAAGACGCCAAGAGCCATGTAGGTTGGGCTGAGCAGCTTTATCGCGAAGCCCAACAAACCCAATCTTCCTTCAAAACACCGGTGTTGATGTTTTGGGTTTGTTGGGCTTCGTACCTCAGCCCAACCTACGCATCTGCCTGATACATGATGCAAGACCAACTTCCTCCCGAGAAAACCCGCAAGGGCGACCGCAAGCGCGAGCGGGGAAACCGTACCGGCTTTACCACCGGCGCCAACTCGGCGGCGGCAGCCACGGCGGCCACCCTTGGGTTGGTCGAGGGGCGCGTGCCGGACAGCGTGGTCTGCCTGCTGCCCAATGCCCGGCAGGTCGCCTTCGCCATCACCGGTGGCTGGACCGACGGCACGGCGGCGCACGCGGTGAGCGTCAAGGACGCCGGGGATGACCCGGATGCCACCCACGGCGCGCATCTGACCGCAGATGTGCGGCGGCTGCCCGGTGCCGCCGGAGAGATCGTGCTCAAGGGCGGCGCCGGCGTCGGTGTGGTCACCAGGCCCGGCCTCGGCCTGGAAGTGGGCGGGCCGGCAATCAACCCGGTGCCGCGCAAAAACATCATGGAAAATGTGAGTGCCGCCGGCAGCCGGATTTTCCAGGCCGGGGACGGGCTGGAGGTGACCATTTCCGTGCCCGGCGGCGAGGAGATGGCGAAAAAGACGCTGAATGCCCGCTTGGGCATCCTCGGCGGCATCTCCATCCTCGGCACCACCGGCATCGTGCGCCCCTACTCCACCGCCGCCTTCCGCGCCAGCGTGGTGCAGGCGGTGGATGTCGCGGCTAATCAGGGGCAGACCACGGTCGTTTTCACCACCGGCGGGCGCACCGAAAAATGCGCCATGCGGGAGTTTGCGGAACTGGACGTAGCCTGTTTCGTGCAGATGGGCGACTTCGTCAAGACAGCCTTCCTGGCCGCGACCCGGCAGCGCATGCAGCGGATCATCGTCGGCGCCATGGTGGGCAAACTGACCAAGATCGGCCAGGGACTGTCCGTTATCCATGCCTGGCGCGAGGAGGTGGACCGCAACCTGGTCGCCGAGGCCGCCGCAGCGGCGGGTGCTCCGCCCGATCTGGTGGCGGAGATACGCGCCGCCGAAACGGCCCGCTTTGCCGCCGAGCGCTTGAGTGAACTGGGGCTGTCCGAAAACTTCCACCGCGCGCTGGCGCTGCGCGCCATGCGCAGCCTGCGCGCGCGCTATCCGGGCGAACACCGGCTCACCGTGCTGGCCTGCGATTTCGAGGGGCGGCCCATCGCCATCGTGGAGGAGGGCGAATGAAGGAAATCTGCACTCTGGTGGGCATACTCGACGACGGCTGGCCCAGCCTGACGGAAGCGGCGCGAGCTGAACTCGCCGCTGCCGGGCTGGTCATCGGCGTGCGCCGCATGCTTGACCGGGTGGCGCCCCACCTGCCACCCGGTGTGGAACTGCGCGCCATGGACGGCCTGCTCTCGCAGGTGCCGGAGTGGGTGCGCCAGGCGCGCGCCGATGGCCTTGAAGTGGCGATACTGGCGACCGGCGACCCCCTGTGCCACGGCATCGGCAGTCTGATGATAGCCAAACTCGGCGCCGACGCGGTGCGGGTACTCCCCGCCCCCTCCACGCTCCAGATTGCCTGTGCCCGGCTCAAGCGGCCATGGCAGGAGATGAAGATCGTTTCGGCGCATGGCGCCGATGCCGGCGAGTGGTGCGAGGGCACCACGCCCGGCCACGGGCTTTACCCGCTGGTGCGCGCGGTGACGGAACATGACCGGGTCGCGGCCTTCACCAGCCCGCACAACGGGCCGGATCGCATCGCGCGCGCCTTGCTGGCGGCCGGATTCGGCGACACCTTGCGAATTTCGGTGGCGGCGCGCCTGCACCTTGCCGATGAAGCCCTGTTCCACGATCTGCCCCTGGAGGAAGCGGCCCACGGCCATTTCCCCGACCCCAACATCGTGCTGATCGAGCGGAACTGCTCACGCGATAACCGCGCCCTGTTCGGCTTCGAGGACAGCGACTACGTCCAGCGGCAACCGGACAAGGGATTGATCACCAAACTGGAAGCGCGTGCAGTATCGCTCGCCAAACTCGGCCTGCGCGCGGACAGCATCGTCTGGGACATCGGCGCCGGTGCCGGCTCGGTGGGGCTGGAAGCGGCGCGGATTGCCCGCCACGGCCATGTCTTTGCGATGGAAAAGAATGCCGCCGACGCGGCCAATTGCCGCGAGAATGCCCGCCGCTTGCGCGCCACCAACTACACCCTGACCGAAAGCCGCGCGCCCGCCGGGCTGGACGCCTGGCCCGACCCGGACGCCGTATTCATCGGCGGCTCCGGCGGCGAACTGGCCGGGCTGATCACCCTGAGCCTTTCTCGCCTCAAGCCCGGCGGGCGTCTGGTGATGAATTTCGCCACCCTCGAAAACCTCGCCACCGCCACCGCCACCCTCGCGAAGATGGGCGCCGCATGGGAGGTGGCGCAACTTTCTGCGGCACGCAGCCAGCCGCTTCTCGACATGCACCGGCTGGCTGCGCTGAACCCTGTCTGGATTGTCTCCTCGGTACGTAGCCCGGATGGAGCGCAGCGCAATCCGGGGGTGCCCGGCAGTGCGTAAGTGTCGGCGCCACCAACTGCCCCGCATTCCGCAAAGCTCCATGCGGGCTACATTTACTGAACCCTGTCTGGATAGTCTCCAGTGAGCGTCCACCAGTAGGGTGCGCCGTGCGCACCATGGTGCGTGGGACGCACCCTACAACCAAGGATTAAGAACTAACATGACAAAACAGCAATTCGGCCGGCTGATCGGCGTTTCCCTCGGCCCCGGCCACCCCGACGACATCACCCGGCGCGCCGCTGCCGCGCTTGCCACCGGTGCGCGCTGGACTTACCCGGTAAAGAAGGAAGACGAAGCCTCCTATGCGCTCGACATCGTTCGCCGCGGCGGGTATGCCATACCCCCCGATGCCGAGCCGCTGGTGTTCCCCATGACCACCCACAAGGATGTGCTGGCGCGGGCCTGGGCGCGGGCTGCTGCGCGCACGCTGGAACTGCTGGCGGAAGGGCGGGACGTGCTCTTCCTGGTCGAGGGCGACGCCTCCACCTATGCCACTTTCGGCCATCTTGCGCGCGCCGTGCGCGAACTGGCACCATCCGTTGAAGTCGAGGTCTTGCCCGGCGTCAGTTCCTACTGTGCGGCCGCGGCCGCCGTCGGAACCCCCCTGGCCGACGCCGACGATACGCTGGCGGTGATTCCTGCGTCCTATGGCGTCGAGGTGATCGACCACCTGCTCGACGAATTCGACAGCCTGGTGCTGCTCAAGATCAAACCCATGCTGGATGAGGTGCTCGACCTTCTCGCCCGGCGCGGCCTCACCCATGAAGCGGTGTTTGTCGAGAAAACCGGCACGCCCGGCGAGCGCGTAGTGAGCGACGTCGCCGTGCTGCGCGGAGAGACGGTGTCCTACCTCTCCCTGATGCTGATTCATAACCCCGACCGGCAGCGGCCACCGTTGAAACGCGGCTGCCGCAAGAAAGATACGGAGACGGAACAATGAACCTGAAAACCTCAGTTGGGATTGAATATATCAATATTTCAAGATGTTATGCCACATCCGTAGGTGCGAATTTATTCGCACATAAGCGCTTGATCGTGCGAATAAATTCGCACCTACGGTCATGTCAACTGAGGTTTTTAGGATGAACGCTCTCATGCCTTTTGCGAGCGACCGGGTGGCCGTCGTTGCCATTACCCGCCACGGCATCGCCCTGGCCGGCAAAGTGGCCGCCGCCTTGCCGGGGGCGCGATTGTTCGCCCCGGAAAGGTTCCGTGCCGAAGCCGAGTCCGCCGCCCCGGGCGCCGCCGCCTGCTACAGCGGCAAGACCGGCGACCAGGTCCCGGCCCTGTTTGCCGCTTTCGACGGCATCGTTTGCATCGTCTCGCTCGGCGCCGTGGTACGCCTGATCGCACCCCATCTGAAGAACAAGGAAACAGACCCCTGCATCGTGGTGCTGGATGAAGCCGGGCGTTTTGCCATTCCCGTACTCTCCGGGCACCAGGGCGGGGGCAACGCGCTGGCCGTGCATCTGGCGCAGGCCATGGGGCTGACGCCGGTGCTCACCACCGCCTCGGACGCCCGCGGGACGATAGCCGTGGACATCCTGGGACGGGAACTGGGCTGGCGCCTGGAAGCCGGCAAGGCTGCCGTCACCCGTGCCTGCGCGGCGGTGGTCAACGACGAGCCGGTGGCCTTCGTCCAGGAGGCAGGGCGCCGGGACTGGTGGCCACAGGAAGCACCCCTGCCGGCCAATATCCGCCTTTATACCCGCATCGAGGACGTGAACCCGGATGCCTACGCCAGCGTGCTCTGGGCGAGCCGGCGGGAAGTGCCGGCGTCGCTGGCACCGGCTCTGGCCGGCAAGCTGGTGACCTACCGTCCGCCGGAAGGCCAGGAATGAAGCTCGCCGTCGGCATCGGCTGCGACCGGGGCACGCCGCTGGACACCCTGCAACAGGCGCTGGACGAGGCATTGGCCCTGGCGGGTGCGACGGCCGGCGATGTGGCCGCCGTCGCCAGTATCGATCTGAAACGCGACGAGCCGGGAATCAAAGCCCTGGCCGAAACCCACTGCTGGGATATTGCTTTCTATTCGGCGGCAGAGTTGGCTACGGTGCCGGTTCCCCATCCTTCCGAAACGGTACGCCGCCATACCGGCACACCCTCGGTAGCGGAAGCGGCGGCGCTCCTGTCAGCCGGCGCCGGCATGGCGCATCTGATTGTCGAAAAACACAAGTTGCGCGGCCCGGACGGACGCAACGCCACCATTTCCATTGCAAGGATTTCCCATGACTGAAAGCGGCAAAATCACCCTGGTCGGCATCGGCCCCGGCAACAAGGAACACATGACCCAGGCGGCGCGCGACGCCATCGCCCAGGCCGACACGGTGATCGGCTATGTCACCTACATCCGCCTGGTGGAAGACCTGCTCCACGGCAAGGAAGTGATCAAGAAATCCATGACCGAGGAGCTGGATCGGGCTGTCGAGGCCCTGGCGCGTGCGCGGGCCGGTCGCCGCGTGGCGTTGATCTCCTCCGGCGACGTGGGCGTCTACGGCATGGCGGGGCCCACCTTCGAGGTGTTGTTCCAGGCCGGCTGGACGCCTGCCTCGGGGATAGCCGTGGAGATTGTGCCGGGCGCCTCGGCGCTCAACGCCTGCGCCGCTCTGGTTGGCGCGCCGCTGACCCACGATTTCTGCGCCATCTCCCTGTCCGACCTGCTCACCCCCTGGCCGGTCATTGCCCGGCGCCTGGCGGCGGCCGCCACCGCCGATTTTGTCATCGCCCTCTACAATCCGAAAAGCGGCCGCCGCACCGGGCAGATCGTCGAGGCGCAACGGCTGCTGCTCTTGAGCCGAAGGCCTGATACCCCGGTGGCGATCGTCAAGTCCGCCTACCGCAAAAAACAGCGCATCGAGTTCACCACGCTGGAACAAATGGCCGAATGCGATATCGGCATGCTCGCCACGGTGCTGATCGGCAACTCCAACACTTACATCCGCGACGGCCTGATGGTTACGCCGCGCGGCTACGCGGAAAAATACGACATGGCCGGGGGCGGGGCGAGGGCGGGGGAACGGGCCGGGCGTTCGCTCTCCGCCGGACTGGAAGGCTGGCTCGCCGGCATCCGCGCCAGCGGTGAAAACGCCGCGACCCTGGCCGCCCGCTACAGGCTGCCCGTCGATTATCTGCGCCAGGTGCTGGCGCAGCCGTCTTCACCAACTATCGGGGAAGAGAAAACCCCTGCGGGCATCGAACGGCACCGCTACAGCGAGGCCGAACGGGAGGCGGTCTATCGGGCCATCCGCGATCGCCGCGACATGCGCCATTTTTCCGCAGAACCCCTGCCCGCAGGGATGCTGGATCGGCTGGTCGAGGCGGCGCACCGGGCGCCTTCCGTGGGCTACATGCAACCCTGGCGTTTCCTGCGTATCACCGACACTGCGCTGCGGCAGCGCATCCATGCCCTGGTGGAATCCGAGCGGCAGGCCACCGCCCGCGCACTGCCCTCGCGCAATGAGGAATTCCAGCAAGTAAAAATCGAGGGTATCCTGGACTGCGCCGAACTCCTGATCGCAGTCCTGATGCCGGGGCGGGAACAACACATTGTCGGCCGCCGCACCCTGCCGGAAATGGATCTTGCCTCGGCCGCCTGCGCCATCCAGAACCTGTGGCTGGCCGCGCGCGCCGAGGGAGTGGGGTTGGGCTGGGTGTCCTTCTTCGATCCGGAGGCGCTGGCGCAACTGCTCGCCCTGCCCGAGGGCGCCAGGCCAGTGGGTGTTCTGTGTCTCGGCCCGGTACCGGATTTTTATCCGCGCCCGATGTTCGAGGACGCCGGCTGGGGCCGCCGCCTGCCGGTTACGGACGTCCTGTTCGAGAATCGCTGGCCGGAAGGGGCGCAGCCGACCCCGACGGCCTATTGACCCAATGAAGGAACTGATTCTCGGCGGCGCCCGCTCCGGCAAGAGCGCCCTGGCTGAACGTCTCGCCGCAGAAAGCGGGCTTGATGTCGTCTATATCGCCACGGCGACGGCGGGGGATAGCGAAATGGCGGAGCGCATCGCCCACCACCGGGCACGCCGCCCGGCAAAGTGGGAACTGGTGGAGGAGCCGCTGTGCCTGGCTGCCGCGCTTCAGGGCGTGGCGAGTTCGGACCGCTGCCTGCTGGTGGACTGCCTGACCCTGTGGCTGAACAACGTGATCGCCGACGAGGCGCTGTTTCAACAGGAGCGATCCGCCCTGCTGGAGACGCTGCCCGGTCTGCCCGGCCGGGTCGTCCTGGTGAGCAACGAGGTGGGCATGGGGATAGTTCCGCTGGGGGAGTTGACCCGGCGGTATTGTGACGAGGCGGGGCGCCTGCATCAGGATCTGGCGCAATTGTGCGACCGGGTGACTTTAGTGGCGGCTGGGCTGCCACTGGTTTTGAAAGGAAAATCGTTATGAGTTTCAAATGGCTGGAAACACCGGCACGGGCGCTCGACGCCGCCGTGCTGGAAGCGGCGCGGGCGCGCCAGGGGCAATTGACCAAACCGCCCGGTTCTTTGGGTTATCTGGAAGAGATCGCCATCCGCCTCGCCGCGATGAGATC
>JAPTVL010000198.1 GCA_028065725.1 Betaproteobacteria bacterium | reverse complement strand
ACAGCCTCGATGCGTCGAATCGCATCGAGGCGAGATGCGAAATGTCATCTGCTCAGTCTTGTTTCGCATTCGATGGGTTCGTTATTGGGTTCGCACTCCGCGAATTCGGTCAAATTTCAACAGCCTGTTAACGGCTCTTGTCGGCGGTCGCCTTGCCCTGCAGCGCCTTGAGCTCGGCGACGATCTCCTGCGAATGGCGCGCGGGATCGATCGACCGGTAGACCTTGGCGATGCGCCCTACCGGATCGATGATGAAGGTATAGCGCTTCGCCACCTTGACCACCATCCAGTCCGAGAGCGCCCCGTACTGCCGGGCCACCGCCGCCGTGGCGTCGGGCAGCCAGAATCCGGGCGCGGCGCTGCCCGGCGCCGGCACCTCCCCGGTGTCGATCGCATCCCATCATGGCGCCGCGCCATTGCGGCGCAGGGGCGACGGTTGGGTTAATTGGGTTACTCTTGCGAGCTGGATTTTTTGACCCCACGTTTTATGAACCGTTCCATTCCCCTGTTGTTCGTCCTGCTCTGGAGTACCGGCTTCATCGGCGCCAAGTTTGGTCTGCCGCACGCCGAGCCGCTGACTTTCCTGCTGATCCGCTACCTGCTGGTGCTGGCGCTGATGACCCTGGTGGCGCTGGCGATGCGCGCGCCGTGGCCGCGCGATCCGCGGCAGTGGTTTCATATCGGCGTCGCCGGCCTGCTGGTACATGGGGTCTACCTCGGCGGCGTCTTCATGTCCATCTCGAAAGGCCTGCCGGCCGGCGTCGCCAGCCTGGTGGTGGGCATTCAGCCGCTGCTGACCGCCGTCGGCGCCGGCTGGGTGCTGAAGGAAGCGGTGCTGGCGCGACAATGGCTGGGCCTGGTGCTGGGTTTCGTCGGCGTGACCATGGTCGTCTCGGGCAAGCTCGGCAGCGGCTTCGGCCTCGACGCGCTGTGGCCGGCACTCGCGGCACTCGCCGGCATCACCGTCGGCACGCTGTACCAGAAGCGCTTCTGTCACAGCTTCGACTGGCGCACCGGGGCCATTGCCCAGTTTCTGCCGACGGCGATTGCCACGGCGATCGCCGTCAGCCTGACCGAGGATTTCCGCGTCGAGTGGGCGCCCGATTTCATCTTCGCCCTGGCCTGGCTGGTGCTGGTGCTGTCGGTGGGCGCGATCTCCCTGCTCAACATGCTGATCCGCCGCGGCAGCGCGGTGAATCTCGCCAGCCTGTTCTACCTGGTGCCGCCCTGCACCGCCCTGATCGCCTGGCTGCTGTTCGACGAACGGCTGGCCGGCATGGCGCTGGTCGGCATGGCGCTCGCCGTATGGGGCGTGTATCTTGCGCGGAAATGAAGCCTGCGTCAGCCACTCCCATCCGCATCCTCGGCATTGACCCGGGGCTGCGCTCGACCGGCTTCGGCGTTATTGACAAGTCCGGCAACTCCCTTGCCTATGTCGCCAGCGGTTGCGTCAAGACCGATGCCGAGGGCAGCCTGCCGCAGCGCATCAAGACCATCCTCGACGGCCTGGTCGAGATCGTCGCCACCTACCAGCCGCAGCAGGCGGCGGTCGAAATTGTCTTCGTCAATGTCAATCCGCAATCCACGCTGCTGCTCGGCCAGGCGCGCGGTGCGGCGATCGCCGCGCTGGTCACGGCGAACCTGCCGGTCGCGGAATACACCGCACTGCAGGTCAAGCAGGCGGTAGTCGGCCACGGCAAGGCGGCGAAGGAACAGGTCCAGGCCATGGTCGCGCGCCTGCTCAATCTGCCCGGAACGCCCAGCGCCGACGCCGCCGACGCGCTGGCCTGCGCCATTGCCCACGCCCATGGCGGCCAGGGCATGGGGGCGCTGTCCACCCTGGGCAAACGCATGCGCAATGGACGACTGGTCTGATGGCATCGATCCTGTACGCCTGGGAATTCGGCGCGGGACTCGGTCACATGGGGGTCTTCCTGCCGCTGGCGCGCACTCTGCGCGAACAAGGTCACGACGTGCATTGGATGGTGACGCAGCCAGCCGTGGTCGGCGATTTCCTGGCCAGCGAAGGCTTCACCTGGCTGGCCGCGCCGACCCTGCCCGAAGTCAGTCGCCCGGGTCCGCCGCTGACTTATGCCGACATCCTGCTGCGCTTCGGCTACGGCGATGCGCGTGCCCTGTTCGGCCTGGTCGGCGGCTGGCGCGAAGCCATGCGCCTGACCGGCGCCCGCCTGGTGCTGGCCGACCACGCGCCGACGGCCGTGCTCGCGGCGCGCAGCCTCGGCATTCCGGTCATGCTGTTTTCCAATGGCTTCACCGTTCCGCCGCGCTGCAGCCCGCTGCCCAGCATGCGCCCCTGGGCGCCGGTGCCCGAGCAGACCGTGCGCCAGCTCGACTCCGCCGCGCTGTCTGCCGTGAATACGGTGCTGACCCGTTACGGCTGTGCACCGCTGCCGCGTCTGGCCGACTTGTTCGATGTGGCCGAAGAGGCGCTGGTGAGCTTTCCCGAACTCGACCACTATGCCGAACGCGGCCCGGCCCGCTACTGGGGCAGCCTGCCCAGCGCCGGTGCCGGCCAGCCGGTGGCATGGCCGACGGGAGGCGACCAGCGCATCTTCGCCTACCTGCGCGCCGAGAGTCCGCACCACGCGGCGGTGCTGGGCGCCCTGCGCGCTCTCGGGCAGGCAACGGCGATTTACTTCCCGAACCTGCCGCCGGCACTGGCCGCGCGCTTTGCCGCGCCCCATATGCGCTTTCTCGACCATCCCGCCGACATCGCGCAGATGACGCGCGAAGCGGATCTTGCGGTGACCTACGCCAGCCTCGCCACCACCACCGCCTTCCTGCTCGCCGGCAAACCGCTGCTGCTGCTGCCCGGGCATCTGGAGCAGTTCCTGGTGGCGCGCCGGGTCGAGGAAATGGGCGCCGGCCGCATGGTGAATCCGGAGCAGCCGGCGGGCGACCTCGCCGCGATGCTGGCCGATCTGCTGGCCAAGCCGGCCTGGCGCGACAACGCGCGCGCCTTTGCCGCCAAGTACGCCGCCTTCGACCAGCAGGCGGTGATCGGCAACCTGGTGCGGCGCATCTCTGAACTGCTTGAATGAAGGAAACGTCATGATCGGCCGCCTCACCGGAATCCTCGTCGAAAAGAATCCACCGTCCATCACCGTGGATGTGCATGGCCTCGGCTATGAAGTCGATGTGCCGATGAGCACCTTCTACAACCTGCCGGCGACTGGCGAGAAAGTCTCGCTGCATACGCACCTGATCGTGCGCGAGGACGGCCATTTCCTCTACGGCTTCGCTTCGCCCGACGAGCGCGCCGCCTTCCGCCAGCTGCTGAAGATTTCCGGCATCGGCGCGCGCACCGCGCTGGCCGTGCTCTCGGGCATGTCGGTGGCCGAACTGGCGCAGGCGGTCACGCTGCAGGACGCCGGACGCCTGACCAAGGTGCCGGGCATCGGCAAGAAAACTGCCGAACGCCTGCTGCTGGAACTGCGCGACCGGCTGCCGAAAACCCTGGCCGGCGGCGGCACGAGAGTCGGCGCCGGCGAGACGGCGAACGACAGCGCCGCCGATATCATGAACGCGCTGCTGGCGCTCGGCTACAACGAACGCGAGGCAGTCTCGGCGATGAAGGCGCTGGCGCCCGACGTTTCCGTGTCCGACGGCATCCGCGCCGCGCTCAAGCTGCTCTCCAAGTCCTCCTGAGGCAGCGCCGGCCCGCCTCGGCTAAACTGTCCGCATGAGCATCCAGACCGACAAATTCGCCGCGCCCGCCGCAGACCGCCTGATCTCGGCAGGTACCGAATCGACCCAGGAAGATGTGCTGGAGCGCGCGCTGCGGCCCAAGCGGCTGGCGGATTACGTCGGCCAGCCGAAGATCCGCGGCCAGCTCGAAATCTTCATCGAGGCGGCCAAGCGACGCGCCGAGTCGATGGACCACGTCCTGCTGTTCGGCCCGCCGGGTCTGGGCAAGACCACGCTGGCGCACATCATCGCCCACGAGATGGGGGTGAACCTGCGCCACACCTCGGGGCCGGTGCTGGAGCGCGCCGGCGACCTGGCGGCGATGCTGACCAACCTCGAACCCTACGACGTGCTGTTCATCGACGAAATCCATCGCCTGAGCCCGGTGGTCGAGGAAATCCTCTACCCGGCGCTCGAGGATTTCCAGATCGACATCATGATCGGCGAAGGCCCCTCGGCGCGCTCGGTCAAACTCGATCTGCCGCCCTTCACCCTGATCGGCGCCACCACGCGCGCCGGCATGCTGACCAACCCGCTGCGCGATCGCTTCGGCATCGTCGCCCGGCTGGAGTTCTATACCCCGGACGAGCTCGCGCTGATCGTGCGGCGCTCGGCCCACCTGCTCAACTGCGACATCGCCGACGACGGCGCAGTCGAAATCGCCAAACGTTCGCGCGGCACGCCGCGCATCGCCAACCGCCTGCTGCGCCGCGTGCGCGACTTTGCCGAGGTCAAGGCCGACGGCAGGATCACGCGCGAGGTGGCCGATGCGGCGCTGACCATGCTCGACGTCGACCATCTCGGCCTCGACGTGATGGACCGCAAGCTGCTCGGCGCCATGCTGGAGAAGTTCGCCGGCGGCCCGGTGGGACTGGACAATCTCGCCGCCGCGATCGGCGAGGCGCGCGACACCATCGAAGACGTGCTGGAACCCTACCTGATCCAGCAGGGCTACCTGCAGCGCACGCCGCGCGGCCGCGTGGCGACGGCCAGCATCTGGCGGCATTTCGGACTGCGCTCGCCGCGGGACCCCAATCAAAATCTTTGGAACGAATGACACCTCTTTCCGCCGTACTCAATGTGCGGATCTACTACGAAGACACCGATGCCGCCGGCATCGTCTATTACGCCAACTACTTTCGCTTCCTCGAACGCGGCCGCACCGAATTCCTGCGCAGCCTCGGCCACGACCAGCATGCCCTGATGCAGGAGGGCATCGCCTTCGCGGTACGCTCGGCCAGCGCCGAATTCCTCAAGCCGGCGCGGCTCGACGACCTGCTCACGGTGGAAACCGCGATTGCCTCGCTCGGCCGCGCGCAGCTGAGCTTCGCCCAGCGTATCGTGCGCGACCACGAGCTGCTGCTTGATGCGAAAATACGCATTGCCTGCATCGATCCGGCCGCCGGCCGGCCGCTGCCGATGCCGCGTGCCCTGCACCAACAACTGTCGGCCCTGTCGGAACCTTCACGATGAATATCACCCAAGACCTGTCCATCATCGAACTCATCATCCACGCCAGCCTGGTGGTCAAGCTGGTGATGCTGCTGCTGACGCTGGTATCGCTGACGTCCTGGTACTGGATCTTTCGCAAGGCCTTCGCGATCCGCGACGCCAGGACCAAGACGGACAAGTTCGAACGGGATTTCTGGAGCGGCGGCGACCTCAACGCGCTGTACCAGAGCGCGGTCAACAACCGCCACCAGACCGGCGCGCTGGAACGCATCTTCGAGGCCGGCTACCGCGAGTTCGCCAAGCTGCGCGGACAGAAGACGCTCGACCCGGCCACCGTGGTGGACGGCGCGCGGCGCGCCATGCGTGCCACCTGCCAGCGCGAAATCGACGACCTCGAGGCCCACCTCGCCTTCCTCGCCTCGGTCGGCTCGGTTTCGCCCTATGTCGGCCTGTTCGGCACCGTGTGGGGCATCATGCACGCCTTCCGCGGCCTGGCCAACATGAGCACGGCAACGCTGTCGGCGGTCGCTCCCGGCATCGCCGAAGCGCTGGTGGCCACCGCCATCGGCCTCTTCGCCGCGATCCCGGCCGTGATCGCCTACAACCGTTTCGCCCATGACGTGGATCGCGTCGCGGTGCGCTTCGAGAGCTTCATGGAAGAGTTCTCCAACATCCTGCAGCGGCAGACACGATGAGACAGCGGCGTCTCATGAACGAGATCAACGTCGTGCCTTACATCGACGTGATGCTGGTGCTGCTGGTCATCTTCATGGTCACCGCGCCGCTGATCCAGACCGGCAGCGTCGACCTGCCCAGTGTCGGCAAGAGCAGCCAGCCGCCGGTGGCGCCGCTGGAAGTCATCATCAAGGCCGATGCCTCGCTGGCGCTGCGCGACCGCTCCAAGGGCGGCGCGGAGCAGGTCGTGGCGCGCGCCGCCCTGGCCGGCCGCATCAAGGAGGCGCAGGCGGCCAATCCGCAGCAGGCGGTGCTGATCGCCGGCGACCGCGGCGTCAAGTACGAAGTGGTGCTGGGCGTCATGGACGAATTGCAACGCCAGCAGGTGGCGAAGATCGGCCTGCTGGTGCAACCCGCGGCCACCGGCAAGTGAGCACGGATTCGCCCATCCTGCCGCCGCGCAACAAGGCCGGCAAGCGCATTTCCATCATCCTCGCAGTTGCCGTGCATCTGCTGCTGGCCGGCTTCCTGTTCTACGGCGTGCGCTGGCAGACCAAGGCCACCGATGTGGTCGAGGTCGAACTGGTGCGCGCCACGCCGGAGCCGGTTGCCGCCCCGGCCGCCGTGCCGCCGGCGCCGACTGTCGAGCCGCCTCCACCGAAGCCGGAGCCGAAACCCGAGCCGGTAAAACCACCGCCGAAGTCCGACATCGCACTCAAGGAAAAGGAAAAGCCCAAACCGCCGCCTAAAGTGGCAACGCCGCCGCGCGTCGACCCCTTCCAGGAACAGCTCAGGCGCGAAACCGAGCAGCTGACGCAGCGCAAACAGGCCGACAGCGCCGCGCAGGAGTACGCCAAGACGCAGGCGGCGCAGGCCAGCGCGGCACGCAGCAAGGCCATGGCGGATTATCTCGGCCGCATTCGCGGCAAGATTCGCGGCAACATCGTGGTACCGCCCGAAATCAAGGGCAATCCGGAAGCGATATTCGAGGTCACGCAACTGCCCAGCGGCGAAATCGTCACCGTGCGCCTCAAGCGTTCCTCGGGCCATGCCGCGCTCGACGCCGCCATCGAGCGTGCGATCCTCAAGTCCAATCCGCTGCCCAAGCCGCAACCGGTCGATCTGTTCGAGCGCTCGCTGGAACTGCGCTTCCGTCCCCTGGACGACTGACGCCGGAGCACCCCCGGCTGAGGCGTTATAATCAGTCCGATGAAATTTCAACGTCTTGCCCTTGCCTGCGCCACGCTTCTGGCGCTGAGCTCGCCTGCCGTCCGGGCGCAGCTCACGGTCGAAATCACCGGCGCCGGCGCCAACCGGTTGCCGGTAGCGATTGCCGACTTCACCGGCGAACGCATCGTCGCCCAGGCCCTGGCCTCGGTGGTGCGCGCCGATCTCGAACGCAGCGGCCTGTTCCGCCTGGTCGATGCCGGCGCTCCCTTGGCCGACAGCGCCACGCCGCCTTTCGAAGATCTCAAGTCGCGTGGTGCGGACGCCGTGGCCGGCGGCAGCATCGCCACCGCCGCCGACGGCCGTTACGAAACCCGGGTGCGCCTCTCCGACGTGCAAAAACAAGCCGTGCTGGGCAATCCGGCCTTCCTGCACACCGGCGTCCAGCTGCGCGCGACGGCCCATCGCATCGCCGATTTCATCTACGAAAAGCTCACCGGCGAACCCGGCGTGTTCTCCACGCGCATCGCCTATGTGGTCAAGAGCACCGGCCGCTACGAGCTGAAGATCGCCGATGCCGACGGCAGCAACGACCAGGCCGCGCTGGCCTCGCGCGAGCCGATCATCTCGCCGACCTGGTCGCCCGACGGCGGCAAGCTGGCCTATGTCTCCTTCGAGGCGAAGAAGCCGGTGGTCTATGTGCACGATCTGGCCAGCGGCAGGCGCCATGTCGCCGCCAACTTCAAGGGCTCCAATTCGGCACCCGCCTGGTCGCCCAGCGGCAAGCAGCTGGCCGTGGTGCTGACCAAGGACGGCGGTTCGCAACTGTATATCGTCAATGCCGACGGCAGCGGCGTGACGCGCATCGCGACGTCTTCGGGCATCGACACCGAGCCGCGCTGGTCGCCCGACGGCCAGTTCATCTACTTCACGTCGGACCGCGGCGGCAGCCCGCAGATCTACCGCATCGCCAGCTCCGGCGGCACGGCGGAACGGGTCACCTTCGAGGGCAACTACAACGTCACGCCGCGTCTCTCGCCGGACGGCAAGAGCCTCGCCTACATCGCCAGGAACGGCGGCCGCTTCCAGCTGGCGCTGATGGACCTGGCGACCAGGCAGACCCAGATCCTGACCGACTCGACCAAGGATGAATCGCCGAGTTTCGCCCCCAACGGCCGCATGATCCTCTATGCCACCGAAATCGGCGGGCGCGGCGTGCTGGCGGCCGTCTCCAGCGACGGCCGGGTCAAGCAGAAACTTTCCGTGCAGGCCGCCGACGTGCGGGAACCGGCATGGGGCCCGCTGGTCCGATAAATTTAGACCTTTGAATTTGCCAAGGAAACCATCATGCGCTCACTGATTTCACTTTCCGCCCTTACGCTGCTGCTCGCCGCCTGCAGTTCGCAACCCCCGGCACCCGAACAGAATCCGGCCGGCGTCGAATCGCGCACGCCCGGTGCGGTCCAGGTCGAGTCCACCCCGGTCACCAAGGTGCAGCCGCAGGCATTCGACCCCGCCAGCATCGCCGCGCTGAAGGATCCGCGCAGCCCGCTGTCGAAGCGCAGCGTGTATTTCGACTACGACAGCTACGTGGTCAAGGACGAATTCCAGTCGCTGCTGACCGCGCACGGCAAGTTTCTGGCGGCCAACCCGAAAATGAAAATGCTGATCCAGGGCAACGCCGACGAGCGCGGCAGCCGCGAGTACAACCTGGCGCTGGGCCAGAAACGCGCCGAAGCGGTCAGAAAGGCGCTGACCCTGCTCGGCGCCAGGGAAGACCAGCTGGAGGCGGTCAGTCTGGGCGAGGAAAAGCCGGCCTGCTCCGAATCCGGCGAAGACTGCTGGAGCAAGAATCGCCGCGGCGACATGCTCTATTCGGGTGAGTATTGAGCGTGCGTAAATGGCTGGGGCCACTGCTGTTGGCAGCGGCGCTGAACTCGCCCGCGGCGGCCGGCGTCTTCGACGATGACGAGGCGCGCAGCAGGATCGAGGCGCTGCGCGGGGAAGTCAGCGAACTGGTCAAACGCACCGACACCATCAATCGCAACCAGATCGACTTCGTCAATCAGCTCGAAGCAATCAAGGCCGACATCGCCAGGCTGCGCGGCCAGATCGAAGTCCTGACCTATGAACTGGAAGCGGCGCAGAAGCGCCAGAAGGACTTTTACGTCGATCTCGACGGACGGCTGAGGAAGCTCGAGCAGCCGCCGGCCGACGCCAAGGCCGAGGTGCCGAAAGCCGATCCGGCGCAGGAAACCCGCGATTACGAAGCCGCACTGGCCGGCCTCAAGGCGGCCAAATTCAAGGAAGCCGCGGCGGCCTTCCTCGCCTTCATCAAGACCTACCCGAACAGCAGCCTGGCGGCCTCGGCCCACTACTGGGGCGGCTATGCCCACGCCCAGGCCAGGGACCATGCCGCGGCCGCCGAACTGTTCGGCAAGTTCGCCGCCACCTGGCCCAACGACGACCGCGCACCCGCGGCGCTCGAAAGCCGGATCGCCAGCCTCGAAGCGCTCAAGGACTGGAAGGGCATCAGGGTTACGCTGGAACAGCTGGCGGAACGCTATCCCAACAGCGAGGCCGGCAAGAAGGCGAAGCTCAGGCTGAAGAAGAAGTAGCCGTGCCGGCTGAGGCGAACCCGACGCTGCGCATCGAGCCGGCCGACGTCAACCCGACGCTGCGCATCACCGAAATCTTTCATTCGATCCAGGGCGAATCCAGCCGCGTCGGCCTGCCCACGGTATTCGTGCGGCTCACCGGCTGCCCGCTGCGCTGCGTCTGGTGCGATACCGCCTACGCCTTCAGCGGCGGCGAATCCCTGGCCATGGACGAGGTCCTGCGGCGCGTCGGCGGCTTCGATTGCCGCACGGTCTGCGTCACCGGCGGCGAACCGCTGGCGCAGAAGGGTTGCCTGCCGCTGCTGGCCGCGCTGTGCGACGCCGGCTATTCGGTCTCGCTGGAAACCAGCGGCGCCCTCGACATTGCCGGCGTCGATCCGCGCGTGTCGCGCATCGTCGACCTCAAGGCACCGGGGTCGGGCGAACAGGAAAAGAACCGCTGGGAAAACCTGGCGCTGCTGACCGCGCGCGACGAATTGAAGTTCGTCCTTGCCTCGCGCGCGGACTATGACTGGGCCGTCGCGGCGTGCCGCCAGCGCCGACTCTTCGCGACCTGTCCGGTGCTGTTCTCGCCGGTGCACGGGCAGATCGATCCGGCGCGGCTGGCGCAATGGATCCTCGACGATCGCCTGCCGCTGCGCTTCCAGCTGCAGCTGCACAAGCTGCTGTGGGGCAACGCCCAGGGCCGCTGAACACTAGCCGGTCAAAGGCGGGCAGGGCGGACGTTTGGCGGAAATCACCCGGGTATTGACGCCGGCATAATTGAGGCCGCCGAACAGCCGCGCGTATTCGATCTTGACGCAATGGTCCATGACCACGTCGAGTCCGGCCGCGGCGGCCTTGTCCGCCGCCTCCCGATGGATCACGCCGAGCTGCAGCCAGAGACACCTGGCGCCGATGCGGATCGCCGCGTCGGCAATCGGCATCACGTCCCCGGGCTTGCGGAACACATCGACCATATCGACCTTGCATGGGATGGCCGCAAGCTCCGGATAGCATTTCTGGCCGAGGATCTCGGTCGCCCCGGGATTCACCGGAATCACCGTGTAGCCATGTTCCAGCATGTATTTGGCGGCGAAATAGCTGGGCCGGTTCCAGCTCGCCGACAAGCCGACCACGGCAATCACGCGGTTGCCCCGCAGCACGCGGCGCAGGCCGGCGACATCGTCAACGATCATGATGTGCATCTCCCTCTGTCATGCCCGGATTATCCCACTCGCCGGGTCGCCATGCGGCGGGCGCCGGGCCGCGCGGCACCCGCGCCAGTTGCCAGTTGGCCATGGCCCAGGTCCACAGTTCCTGCGGGCCGGCGCCGCTCAGTTCCCGCGGCGGGCGCTGGCCGAGGAATTCAAGCGCCGCGAACACCGCCGGGCCGGGCCGCGCGCCATCCACCGGCGCCGCCCGAGTCTGCTTCGACAGCTTCTCCCCCGCCTGATTGACCGCCACCGGCAGGTGCGCGTAGGCCGGCGTCGGCAGGCCCAGGCATTGCTGCAGAAAAATCTGGCGCGCGGTCGAGGCCAGCAGGTCGGCGCCACGCACGACATGGGTGATGCCGGCGTCGGCGTCATCGACCACCACCGCAAGCTGGTAGGCATACAGGCCGTCGGCGCGCAACAGGATGAAATCGCCGGCATCGGGGGCAAGCTCGCTCGCGATGGGCCCCTGAATTGCGTCGTCGAAACTGACCTGGGCATCGCCCACGCGCAGGCGCCAGGCGCGCGCCACGCGGCCCGGCGGCAGCCCGTGGCGGCAGGTCCCCGGATAGATCGCGGCGCCGTCAGGGGCAATGGCCGAGTCGGCCAGTTCCTTGCGCGTGCAGGCGCAGGGATAAACCTGGCCGGAGCGCTGCAGCCGCTCCAGGGCCGCGGCATAGGCGGCACTGCGGCGGCTCTGCCAGACCGGCTCGCCGTCCCAGGCAAAACCGCAGACCTCCAGCGTGCGCAGGATTTCCCCGGCGGCGGCCATCGAGCAGCGCGGCGCATCGACATCCTCCATGCGCAGCAGCCATTCGCCGCCGCGGGCCCGTGCCTCCAGAAACGAGCCGGTCGCCGCCACCAGCGAACCGAAGTGCAGGGGCCCGCTCGGGGAGGGCGCGAAACGGCCGCGATAAGTCGGTGCGGGAGTGGTCATCGGGCGGAGTGATAGCACGCCACGCGCCAAAACGGTAGCATTCGTATCAAATCAACAAGGGAGCCGCCCATGGCCACGCTGGAACTCAATGCCGAAAACTTTCAACGGACGATCAACGACAACGCCAATTTGATCATAGATTTCTGGGCGCCCTGGTGCGCGCCCTGCCGCGGCTTCGCGCCAACCTTCGAGGCCGCTTCCGAGAAACGCGCCGACATCGTCTTCGCCAAGGTGAATACCGAAGAGCAGCAGGAAATCGCCGCTGCCTTCAACATCCGCTCGATTCCCACGCTGATGATGTTTCGCGACCAGATCATCATTTATTCCGAGGCGGGCGCACTGCCGGCCACCGCCTTCGAGCAGCTGATCGAGCAGGCCATGACGCTCGACATGGACACGGTGCGCGCCGAAATCGCCGCACAAGGCGGAACTTCCTAGTCGCACGGTATATATGGCGTTATGATGGAACTTACCGGCAAGGTCATGCGATGAAATCCATCTTCTCCCAAAAACTCAGCGACGACGCCGAAGTCCGGCGCGTCGAAGTGCTGTACGCCAGCCTGCCGTCCTCGATCGTGGTATCGCTGATCGGCGTTTTCCTGTGCTTCCTGGTGCTGTTCGAGACGGCCGGGATGGACGTCCTCAAGCTGTGGGCCAGCTACATGCTTTCGGTGCTGGCGGTGCGTGTCGCCATCCGCTACCTGTTCGGCAACGCCGACCGGCACATCGCGACCATCCACCGCTGGGAATGGCTGTACGCCGCCGGCGCCTTTTTGACCGGCCTCGGCTGGGGAGCGCTGTTCGGCCCCCTCTATCCGCCGCCGACGAATGTCGATGCGCAAATGTTCGTCGCGCTGATGGTGGTGATCACGGCCTTCACCGGCTCGGTGTTCGTCGCCCTGAGCAACAGCACGTTCTGGCTGTTCATCACTCCCATCCTGACTCCGCCCATCCTGTACTACGCTTCCAGCTTCGGCCAGAAGGGCCAATGGCCGATTACCGCGGCGGCCTGCTGCATTGCCGTTTTCATCATCGTGCAGCGCTCGCTCTACCGCTCGTCGACCGCCGGCCTGCAGCGCAGCACCGAAGCCGAACTGCTGCTGGCCGAACAGGAGGCGATCTTCGACTCCTCGCCGATGGGCATCGCGGTGACCGACAACAAGCACGTGATCAAGTGCAACACGCGTTTTGGCGAGTTGCTGGGCCGCCGCATCCAGGACCTCACGCGTTCGCGCCTCGACCATCATTTCGTCAATGCCGCGGAGGCCGAGCAGTTTCTTGCCGAAAGCGCCGCCGCCTTCGCCCGCGGCCACCTGGCGCAAGGCATGTATCGCCTGAAGCGGGCCGACGGCAGTCAATTCTGGGCAGAACTCTCGGGACGCAGGATGACCAGCGGACCCACGCACACGGTCTGGATGATCGCCGACGTCACGCTGCGCGTGGCCAACGAGCGCCGGACGCGGTCACGCGATCCGGCCTGAAAGTCGGCGCCAGCGGGACGGCGCGCCTTCTACAAGGGATGCGGTCTCCAGCCAAGTCGGAGACACGATGCTTGCCTGTCCGCAGCGGCGCCTCAGACGTTAAGCCAGAAATGCATCCGGCAACAGCCTATCATTCCGCCAATGCTGCCTGCCGAATCGCTTCGGTCGCCCATTGGTTGAGGCTCTGGCCATGGGCGGCGGCGGCAATCGCGGCGGCTTCGTGGGTGGCGGGATCGACCCGCAGGGAGAATTTTCCGGAGAAGTGTTTGCGCGGCTCGACGCCACGCTTCTCACATGCTTCGAAAAACACGCGCAGAGAGATTCCCCCCTCGCGCCTCAGGCCATCGACATCCTTGGCGTAGAAATCCGCTCCGCCGTTCAGGCCGACGAACTCCCCCCGGAACATCTGGATTTCCGGGTCGAACGCGATGACCGCTTGATAGCCGTTGATCGTCATGGTGTTCATGGTTTCACTCCGTTTTCTTCCAGCCACTTGCGAATTGCCGCGACCGCACCTTTGTCTGTATCAGGCGACGGATGTGGCCGATGGAAAACCCGCACGAGGCCGAACAGATACACTTCGACACGGGAGCCTTCACGCTCGGCAATCTCCGCGCCCAGCGCCCGGAACAGGGCTTCGATGTCGGCCCAGCGGACATTCGCCGATACAGGCCGGGCAAAGATCAGTTCGAGGGTGCGTTGGAACTTTCGCTTCATGCGTCATGGTAGCAAATAGTGGTATCACAAAGCAAGCACCGGCTTTCGCCATACGCATATCACCCTCTGCCAAAGGTGTTGGAGCGCGTGGATGCCGTGCGGCAAGAGCGACAAAAAAGTGCCAAGGCGCCGACCCGAGAATTGGCACGCACTCCTGCTGAGTTTGGGGAAGACCGGCAGCCCTCTACACCGTATACAAGCGACCTAAACATCCTTTGTTTTCAATGTATTTAGCGGATGGAAAAACATCCGCGAACACAAGAGAACAGCTATTCCGACTTACACGTTGAACAGGAAATTCAGCACGTCGCCGTCCTTGACCACGTACTCCTTGCCTTCCGCCCGCATCCGGCCGGCTTCCTTGGCCCCGGCTTCGCCCTTGTAGGCGATGAAGTCGTCGAAGGAAATGGTCTGGGCGCGAATGAAGCCCTTTTCGAAATCGGTATGGATCACGCCGGCGGCTTTGGGTGCCGTGTCGCCGACGTGGATGGTCCAGGCGCGCACTTCCTTGACGCCGGCCGTGAAGTAGGTCTGCAGGCCGAGCAGCTTGTAGGCGGCGCGGATCAGGCGGTTGAGGCCCGGTTCCTCCAGCCCCATGTCGGTGAGGAACATCTGCTTCTCGTCGTCTTCGAGATCGGCGATCTCGGCTTCGATCGCGGCGCAGACGGCGACCACTTCGGCTTTTTCGGCTTTGGCGTGCGCCTGCACCGCGTCAAGATACGGATTGTTCTCGAAGCCGCCTTCCTTGACGTTGGCGACGTAGAGCACCGGCTTGGCGGTGATCAGGCAGAAGGGCTTGAGGCTGGCCCATTCCTCTTTTGACAGATCGAGCGCCCGCACCGGCTTGGCCTGGTCCAGCTGGGCGACGCATTTTTCGAGCACGGCGCAGAGGACCTTCGCCTCCTTGTCGCCGGCACTGGCAGGCTTTTTGTAGCGGTTGAGGGCCTTTTCCGCGGTGGTCATGTCGGCCAGCGCCAGTTCGGTATCGATTACCTCGATGTCATGGAGCGGATCGATCTTGCCGGACACATGGACCACGTTGTCGTCGCTGAAACAGCGCACCACATGCACCACGGCGTCGGTTTCGCGGATGTTGGCGAGGAACTGGTTGCCCAGGCCTTCGCCCTTGCTGGCGCCGGCCACGAGGCCCGCGATGTCGACGAACTCGACGATGGCCGGCTGGATGCGTTGCGGCTTGACGATGGCGGACAGGGCGGCCAGCCGCGGGTCCGGCACTTCGACGATGCCGACGTTGGGCTCGATGGTGCAGAAGGGGTAGTTCTCCGCCGCGATGCCCGACTTGGTCAGCGCGTTGAAAAGGGTGGACTTGCCGACGTTGGGCAGGCCGACGATGCCGCATTGGAGACTCATGGATTCTCTTTCTTCGGTGCTTCAGTTTTTGGTGATGCCGGTTTCGAATTGATGCGCTGCGTGGCGGCATTGAACTCGCCCCTGGCCAGCACCGACCAGGCCAGCAGCGCGCGATCCAGCGCGGCGTCGATCTCGCTGCGTTCTTCCTTGCGCGGTGGTTTCAGCACGTAGTCGACCACTTCGTTGCGATCGCCGGGATGGCCGATGCCGATGCGCAGCCGCCAGTAATCCTGGGTGCCCAGATGCGCGGTAATGTCCTTGAGACCGTTGTGCCCGCCCAGGCCGCCGCCGAACTTGAGCCGCATCTGGCCCGGGGGCAGATCCAGTTCGTCATGCAGGACCAGGATCTCGGCCGGCTCGATGCGGTAGAACTGGGTCAGCGCCCGCACCGACTGGCCGCAACGGTTCATGAAGGTCTGCGGCAGGAGGAACCACAGGCTCTCGGCACGCGCCTGTCCGGCGATGCCGTGGAAGCGCGACTCGCGGCTCAGATTGACGCCGAGTTCGCGCGCCAGGCGCTCACAAAGCCAAAACCCGGCGTTGTGCCGGGTTTCAGCGTATTCGGTCCCGGGGTTGCCGAGACCGACGATCAAGCGCAAAGGTGCCTGCAAGAATTATCTCTTGTCGACGCGTTCGGCCTTCCTCGCGGGAGCCGCAGGAGCGGCCGCAACCACCGGTGCCGCGACTTCGGGCTCTTCCTCGGCGGCGCTGCCGCCCTTCATCATGATGGTGGCCACCACCGGATCGCCTTCGCCATGGTGCACCACCTCGACGCCCTTCGGCAGCACGAGTTGCGAGACATGGATCGAGTTGCCGGCGTCGAGATTCTTCAGGTCGACTTCGATGAAGCTCGGCAGGTCAGCCGGCAGACACTTGACGTCGACGTCGTTCATGACGTGGGACACCATGCCGCCGCCGAGCTTGACGCCCGGAGCGATGTCGGCATTGACGAAGTGCAGCGGCACCTTCTGGTGGATCTTGTGCGTGGCATCGATGCGCTGGAAGTCCGCGTGCAGGATGACCGGGCGGTAGGGATGGCGCTGCACGTCGCGCAGCAGGCACATTTCCTTCTTGCCTTCAAGATTGATGTTGAGCACGGAGGAATAGAAAGCCTCCTTGCGCAGGAGCTGGAACAGCTCGTTGTGGTCGATGTCGATCTGCTGCGGCGCGGAACCGGCGCCGTAGAGGATGCCGGGAACCCGGCCGGTGCGACGCAGGCGGCGGCTCGCTCCGGTGCCCTGTCCATCGCGCTTGTTTGCGTTGAATTCTAGTTGCATGATTTACTCCGTTAAGTGCTGCTTGAAATATCCCTCGCCCGCGACCAGGCCAGGGGGTAAAAAATCAATTCAATCCATGAACAGCGACGACACCGAGGACTCATTGCTGATGCGCAACATGGTCTCGGCCATCAGCTCGGCTATCGATATCTGCCGGATGCGCCTGCAGGCGCGGGCATTGTCCGCCAGCGGAATGGTATCGGTCACCACCAGCTCGTCGAGCTCCGAGTCTTCGATGCGCTCGATGGCGCTGCCCGACAGCACGGCATGGGTACAGTAGGCCAGCACGCGCTTGGCGCCGTTTTCCTTGAGTGCCTGCGCCGCCTTGCACAGTGTGCCGGCGGTATCCACCATGTCGTCCATGATGACGCAGGTGCGGCCATCGACTTCGCCGATGATGTTCATGACTTCCGAGACGTTGGCCTTGGGCCGCCGCTTGTCGATGATCGCCAGGTCCGACTCGAGGCGCTTGGCCAGCGCACGGGCACGCACCACGCCGCCGACGTCGGGCGACACCACCAGCAGATCCTCGTGGCGCTGCTTCCAGATGTCGCCGAGCAGGATCGGCGCCGCATAGACGTTATCCACCGGGATGTCGAAGAAGCCCTGGATCTGGTCGGCATGCAGATCGACGGTCAGCACGCGCTGCACGCCGACGGTCTGCAGCATGTTGGCCACCACCTTGGCGGTAATCGCGACGCGCGCCGAGCGGGTCCGGCGATCCTGGCGGGCGTAGCCGAAATACGGGATGGCGGCGGTGATGCGTCCGGCCGAAGCGCGCTTCAGCGCGTCCACCATGACCATCAGTTCCATCAGGTTGTCGTTGGTCGGATAGCAGGTCGACTGCAGCACGAACACGTCATGGCCGCGCACATGCTCGAGGATTTCGCAATTCACCTCACCGTCGGAAAAGCGCCCGACATTGGCGCGGCCGAGCGATATGTTCAGGCGCTTGACGACATCCGCCGCCAACTTGGGATTGGCATTGCCGGTGAACACCATCAGGCTGTCGTAGGCCATGTCGGTCTGCTCGAATCAAGCTGGAAGGAATGAGTCCTGCCGGGCTGTCAGGGTGAATGATTGGCTGGGGAGGAAGGATTCGAACCTTCGCATGCTGGAATCAAAATCCAGTGCCTTAACCAACTTGGCGACTCCCCAACATCGTCACTCCGCCTTGCGGGCGGAGGTCGAAAGGACGCGCATTTTCGGGGTTTTCACCCCCGCTGTCAAATCAGAACGAGGGGATGACGGTCCAATCCGGCGGCCACGAAGCCGCGCATGCCTGCCGGCAGGGCGGCCAGAGCCGCCCGGGCTGCCGACTCTGCGGCAAATTCGACGAAGCAGCAGGCGCCCGAACCGCTCATGCGGGCATCGCCGTACCGGCGCAGCCATGCCAGATGCCGGCCGACCTCGGGATACAGTGCGCAGGCCACGGCTTCGAGGTCGTTGCGGCCGAATCCGGGACGCCAGTCGCCGGCCCGGATCGCCGGCGTGTCGCGGCGCAGCTGCGGCGCGCGAAAGATTTCGGGCGTCGGCACGGTGACGGCAGGCACCAGCACCAGATACCAGGCCGGCGGCAGGCTGACGTCGGCAAAGCGTTCGCCGACGCCTTCGGCAAAGGCCGAACGGCCATGCACGAAGATCGGCACATCGGCGCCGAGGGCAAGGCCGATCCGCTGCAAGGCCGGGGAATCGAGACCGGTACCCCACAGGCGGTTCAGCGCCAGCAGCGTCGTTGCCGCATCGGAGCTGCCGCCGCCCAGCCCGCCGCCCATCGGCAGGCGCTTTTCGACCCGCAGCGTGACGCCGGCCGTGGCGCCGGTCGCCGCGCGCAAGGCCTCCGCCGCGCGCACGGTGAGGTCCGTCTCCGGCGCCACCCCGGGCAGGGGCGTCGCCAGCAGGATGCGGCCGTCGCTGCGCGGCTCGCAGTACAGCGTGTCGCCGAAATCGAGGAAGCGGAACACGGTTTGCAGCAGATGGTAGCCGTCGGCGCGACGGCCGACGACATGGAGGAACAGGTTGATCTTGGCCGGCGCCGGCCAGACCCGCTGCCAGTCATTCATTCCGCTATATCCCACTCATCGACGATCAACTTGAATTCGACATCCTCGCGGCGCGCTTCGATGATGCGCAGGAGTCGGTGCTGGCGATATGCCGAGGTCTCGCTGACCACCACCTGCCAGCCGTCCATCTCGCCGACCAGGGCCGGGCGAGCGCCGCGCAGCCAGTCCGCCATGGCTTCCAGCGGCAACGGCGCACCGAAGATGCGCTGTGCCAGTTGCGGCAGGGTGTCGGCCGCAATGATCGGCTGATTCGGCTGCGTCAGCCGCGCACCGCCCGCATCGCGTGCCAGCTCGGCCAAGCCCTGCCCCAGCGGCGACATGAGCAGCACGACGTCGCTGCCCGTGCTGTGTTCCCAGTGGAAGCGCAAATGGTCGCGGCGCTCGCCCTGGCGCAGCGAAATGCGCCCGTCGGCGGAAAAGCGCTGCAGGGGCGGCCCGAGGGTCTGCGCCGCAGCGGGGGGCGCTTCCTGCATCTCGGCACAGGCGCCAAGCACCATGGCCAGCAGGCACAACAGCCAGGTTCTCAAGGAACAAATCGCTTGATGGTCGCCGTCAGCACCTGATTGGTCGGATGGACCTTGCTGGCCTCGCGCCAAATGGCCTGCGCCTCCTGGGGCCGGCCCAGCGCCCACAGCACCTCGCCGATGTGGGCGGCGATCTCGGCATCGGGTTTTTGTGCATAGGCCTTCTGCAAGGCGGCCAGCGCCTCGGCGAGCCTGCCCTGGCGGAACAGGACCCAGCCCTTGCTGTCGAGAATGAAGGGGTCTTCGGGTGCCAGCGACAAGGCCTTGTCGATCAGTTGCGCGGCTTCCTCGAGGCGCAGATTGCGATCGGCCAGCGAATAGCCGAGGGCGTTGTAGCCCTGTGGCGAATCCGGCGTGAGGACGATCAGGCGCCGCAGGTGGCGCTCCATCAGGTCCAGATGTTCCAGTTTCTCTGCCGCCAGGGCGGTTTCGTAAAGAATCTCCGGCTGATCCGGCTGCACTTCCAGCGCCTTGTTGAGGAAGGCAAAAGCGTCCTCGTGACGGCTGGCATCCCGCAGCAACTGGGCCTCCGCCACCACCAGGCGCACGTCGCCGGGCGTGTCGGCGCGCGCCGCCGCCAGGCGCTCGCGCGCCGCGTCGAGCTTGTTCTGCCGCAGCAGGACCTGGGCGGCCCGAATTTTCGCCGGCAGGGCATGTTCGCCCGCGTCGACCTGGTCGTACCAGGCCAGCGCATCGTCCAGCCGTCCCGCCTGATCGGCGATCTGCCCCAGATAGAAACGCGCCGGATTCAGGTCGCCGCGGCCGATGGCGACAAAGCGCTTCAGCGGCTGCTCGGCCTCCGTGGCGTCGTTGACCTGCAGCGAGAGTATGCCGACGGCGTAGAGCATCTCGGCGTTGTCGGGATTGGCCTCCAGCAGCCGGCGAAACTCGACGCGCGATTCCGCGTAGCGCTTTTCGCCCACCAGCGTCCGCGCATAGCCCAGCCGCAGCTGCTGGGCATCCGGGTTGACAGCCAGCCAGGCTTTCAGGAATTCGAGCTGCTCCGCACCGCGCGGCAGCAGGTCCGCCTTGAACAGGGCGGCCAGTTCCCAGTTCGGGCGCAATTGCAATGCCTGGTCGATCTCGCCGCGCGCGCGCGCCGCATCTCCCGCACCGAGGGCGGTCTGGGCGCGCACGAATCGCGCCTCGGCCAGCCCGGAATAGGGCTGGGTCAGCAGTTCGAACAGTCGCTGCACGGCAGGCTTGTCCGGATAGCGGGAGAAGGCGCGCGCCATCTGCAGCAGGGCATCGCCGACGCGCGCACCTTGCGCTTCCAGATCGCGCGCCAGGATGGCGGCCAACTCATCGATCCGGCCGCTGGCAAGCAGCAGCGTCGCCCGCATCTGCTTCGCCGATGGCGAGTCGGGTTCGAGCGTCAGCCAGAGCCGGATCGCCTCCAGCGCCGGTTCGTACTGGCGCGCGTGAAAGGCGATTTCTGCCGCCCGGCGCACGATTCTCGGATCGCGCGTGCTCTTGGCGAGGTCGAGGTAGGCGCCGGCCGCCAGTGCGAACTGGCCCCGCTGGGCGGCGATTTCGGCGAGCAGGAACTGGTAGAGGATCTGCGCCGTCAATTCCTGCTTGGGCAGCCGGTCCGGTTCCTTCGCTGTCGCCGACGGCACTGCGGGATGCTGTGCGGGCAATTCCGCAGGGGCCTGCGCAGGCTCATCCGGACCCGTTCCCTGCGCGGGCGCCTGCGCCATCGCACAGGAGCCGGCCAGCGAGAGGATCAGCGCGAAGGTGAATGAAGCGAGATTCATGAGGGTGGACCCGGGCGGAACACGGCGGTCAAACGCTAAGTCTCATACAATGCGGCGATGTTAGCAGTTTCGCCAGATATTTCGCGCCGGCCCCGGCATGCCTGAACTGCCGGAGGTCGAGGTCACCCGCCGCGGCATTGCGCCGGCGCTGACCGGCCAGCGCGTCGAGAACGTGATCCTGCGGGTGCCGGCGCTGCGCTATCCGCTGCCGGAGAATCTGCCCGGCATGCTGCGCGGCCAGCGCCTGGCGGCCGTCGGTCGCCGCGGCAAGTACCTGCTGCTGGACTTCGGCAAGGGCCGTCTGCTGATCCACCTGGGCATGTCCGGCAGTCTGCGCCTGGTGCCCGCGCGTCTCGCCGCCGCAAAGCACGATCATGTCGACCTGGTATTCGGCGTCGGGGGCAGCAAGCTGGCCCTGCGCCTGCGCGATCCGCGACGCTTCGGGGCGATGCTCTGGCTGCCGCAGGATGCGCCGGCGCATCCGCTGCTGGCCGTGCTCGGCATCGAGCCGCTGACCGACGAGTTCACCGCGGAATGGCTCGGGCAGGAACTTGCGGGCCTGGCGGCGGCGATCAAGCCGACGCTGATGGACAGCCATCGCGTGGTCGGCATCGGCAACATCTACGCCGCGGAGAGCCTGTTTCGCGCCGGCATCGACCCGCGCACCCCGGCCGGGCGGATTTCCTGCAAGCGCCTGCAGCGCCTGGTGCCGGCAATCAAGGCCACGCTGGCGGCCGCCATCGACGCCGGCGGCAGCAGCCTGCGCGACTTCATCCATTCCGACGGCAGTTCGGGCTATTTTCAGCAGCAGTATTTTGTCTATGGCCGCGGCGGCGATCCCTGCCGCGTCTGCGGCCGCCCGATCAGGGAACTGCGACAGGGGCAGCGCGCAAGCTTCTTCTGTGCGAACTGCCAGCGCTAGCGTCTTACTTCGCGGTCAGGGCAAGAAACTTCGCCATCAGCTGGTCTTTGGTTTCGACATGATTCGGGTCGTCCGGAATGCAATCGACCGGGCAAACCTCGCGGCACTGCGGCGTATCGAAATGGCCAACGCACTCGGTACATTTGGCGGGATCGATGATGTAGATCTCATCGCCCTGCGAAATGGCGTTGTTCGGGCATTCCGGCTCGCATACGTCACAGTTGATGCATTCATCGGTGATCATCAGGGACATGATTTTTCCTTTGGACTTTCTTTAACCTCGGTTGCCTTGGCGAAACCTGCTGGAAAGCCGCTGCTGAACCTGCGGTGGAACAAACTTGGAGACATCGCCGCCCAGCGAAGCGATTTCGCGCACCATCGTCGCCGAGACGAACATGTACTGGTCCGACGGCGTGAGGAATACGGTTTCGACATCGGGATAGAGATTGCGGTTCATGCCCGCCATCTGGAATTCGTATTCGAAATCGGATACGGCGCGCAGGCCGCGCATGATCACGCTGGCGCCATGCTGCCGCATGAAATCCATGAGCAGGCAATCGAAGCCGTGAATCTCGACGTTGGAATAGCCGACCAGCACTTCGCGCGCGATGTCCACCCGCTCCGCCAGCGAAAACATGGGATGTTTGGCGCGGCTTTCGGCGACGCCGATGATGACCCGATCGAACAGGCTGGATGCGCGTTTCACGAGATCCTCGTGCCCGCTGGTCAGGGGATCGAAGGTCCCCGGATAAACCGCAATGCTCTTGCTCATGCCTGCTCCAGCAGGTGAAAGAAAACCTGGCCGGCCCGCCCCTGCTTCGTCACCGTCCAGCGACCCAGCTTCTCCAAAGGCATTTCTGCCTCTGCATACAGCCGCGCGCACGGCGCAGCCAACTCATCCAGACGGGACTCTACGCGGCTCAACCAGCCTTGCCCATAAGGTGGATCAAGAAACAGCACATCGAAGCGCCGACCCGATGGGGGGGCGAATTTTAACGCATCGCAGCAAAACAGTTCCACTCGCGGGCAGGCGAAACCATCGGCATGCTTTTTCAGCGCCGCGAAGGTGGTTCGCGAACGTTCCACCAAGGCGACGTAATCGGCACCGCGCGAGGCCGCCTCGAAACCGAGGATGCCGCTGCCGGCAAAGAGGTCAAGGCAACTGAGCCCGCCGAGATCCTGCCCCAGCCAGTTGAACAGGGTCTCGCGCACGCGATCAGGCGTCGGCCGCAAGCCCGGTGCGTCGGGCACCTGGACCAGGCGGCTGCGCCATTCGCCGCCGGTGATGCGAATCCGGCTCACTGGACTACCATCCCCCAACCCCCTGCCCGAGGCAGGGGGTGACGACGGTTCGCTGCTGCGCAGCTCCGTAACCTGGCGGCGCCGCCCTTGGGGCGGCCCTGCGGGCGGCGCTCACGGCCCCGACCCGGCCTCAGTCCGTCGCAACGACCACGGTCACCAGATGTTCCGGCTTCACATGGCGGGCGAAGGCGGCCTTGACCTGCGCGGCGGTAACGGCATTCACCCGCGCCGGAAAGTCGTCGAGATAGGTCAGCGGCAGGCCGTAGAAGCCGATCGTCGACAAATAACCAAGCAGCTTGGCATTGCTGTCCATGCGCAGCGCCAGGCCATCGACCATGTTCTTCTTCGCCGCCGCCAGTTCCTGCGGCGTCGGGCCCTTGGCCATGTACTCGGTAAGCACCTCATCCACCACCTTGAGCGCCGCGTCCACCTGCTCGCGCTTGGTCTGCAATCCGATTTCGAACGGGCCTTCGAGCTTGCGCGGGGCGAAGTAGGAATACACGCTGTAGGCATAGCCGCGCTTTTCGCGGACTTCCTTCATCAGGCGCGACACGAAGCCGCCGCCGCCCAGGGTGTAGTTGCCGACCAGCAGCGGAAAGTAATCGGGATCGCTGCGGCTGATCGCCGGCAGGCCCACGTGCACATGGCTTTGCGCCGCCGGATGCGGAATCCTGATCGTCGCCCGTGCCGGCTTCTTCACCGGCGGCGGCACCAGTTCGGCACCGCCGGGCGGCAGCGCTTCGGTCAGGCGCTGGGCGATCGCTTCCGCCTCGGCGCGCGAGACATCGCCGATGATGGCCACCACGGCGCCCTTGGCGCCGTAATGCCGGCGGTGGAAGGCCACCAGGTCGTCGCGCGTGATCGCGCTGACGCTGTCCACCGTCGGACTGACGCCATAGGGGTGATCGGGATAGATGGCGGCGGCGAAGCGCTTGCCGGCGATCGCATCGGGTCGCGTCTCGGCTTCGCGGATGCTGGCGATGGTGCGGCCTTTTTCGCGCTCCAGCACCGCCTGCGGGAAAGTCGGCGCCGACAGCACGGTGCGCATCAGGTCGAGCGCCGCCTCGCGTTCCGGCTTGCTGGTCAGGGTGCGCAGGCTGATGCTGGCGCGGTCGCTGTCGGCGCCGCCGCCCAGCCGGGCGCCGATATCGACCAGGCGACCGGCGATCCTTTCCTCGTCCATGTCCGCGGCGCCGGCCTCGAGCAGGCCGCGGGTCAGGCCGGCGAGCCCGGCCTTGGCCGCAGGCACGAAGGCGCCGCCGCCGGCAAAGTCGATCTGGACGTCGAGAATGGGCAGCACGTGGGTCTCGATGAAATACACCCTGGCCCCGGTCGGCGCGGTCCAATGTTCGATCTTGACGCCGGCCAAGGCCAGGCTCGATGCCAAGGACGTCAGCAGGCAGATCAACGTGAAACGAGCTTGTAAACAGCCCAAAATTATCGAGCGAAGCGAGCCAACCAGTAGCCCCGCCCCGGGAAGGGGGCGCAGGCGGGGTTTCGCAAAGCACTGCTTTGCGCCGCCGAAGCCGGCTGGCTGTGCAAAGCCAGCCGTGGGCCGGGGGTGGGGGGCGTTCAATTTGTTTTGCTTCATCAGTGCCTCACTGCCCCGGAGGGCTTCTTCGGTTTGCTGTTTTCGAGAGCTTGCGGATCGAGCACGGCAATGCTCAGGGTATCGTCCTTGAAGTATTTCTTCGCCACGGCCTGAACCTCTTCCGCAGTCACGCTCTTGAGCTTTTCCAGCAGGACATCGATGTCGCGCCAGGACACCCCGGCGGCCTCGAGGCCGCCGATTTCCATGGCCTGGGCCATCAGCGAATCGCGCTTGTAGATCTGTGCCGCGATCGACTGGGTCTTGACCCGCGCCAGTTCCTCGGCCGAGACGCCTTCGTCCTGGACGCGCTTGAGCTCGGCGCGCAAGGCGGCTTCCAGGTCGGCGATGGTCTTGCCTTCCGCCGGCTGGCCGTCGAGGGTGAAGCTGGCTTCGCCGCGCAGCGTGCCGTCATAGCCGGCGCCGGCCGACTGCGCGACGCGGCTGCCGCGCACCAGGTTTTTCGCGAAGCGCGAGGCATCGTGGCCGTCGAGCACCGCCGCCAGCACTTCGAGCGCATACGGATCGCGATCCTTATGCACGTCGCGCAGCTTCGGCGCCTTCCACGCCATGGCGAGGTAGGGCAGTTTGGCCGGAGCCTTGACGCTGATACGGCGCATGCCGGCCTGCTCCGGCTCGTTCTGCGGCTTGCGCTCGGGCAGGGCGCGCGCCTTGTGCATGCCGTAATACTTCTGCGCCAGGCGAAACACTTCGCGGTGATCCACATCGCCCACCACCACGACATAGGCGTTGTTCGGCGCATACCAGGCGCGATACCAGTCGCGGGCGTCCTGCCAGGTCATGTGCTCGAGGTCGTCCATCCAGCCGATGATCGGCCGTCGATAGGGATGGGCCTGGAACATGGTCGAATTCAGGCCTTCATAGACCAGGCCTTGCGGATTGTCGTCGGTGCGCAACCGGCGCTCTTCCATGACCACCTTGATTTCGGCGGCGAATTCCCCGGGCTCCAGTTTCAGATTGGCCATGCGGTCGGCCTCGAGCTTCATCATCTCGGGCAGCGCGCCTTTCGGCACGATCTGGAAGTAGGCCGTGTAGTCACGGCTGGTGAAGGCGTTGTCGCGGCCGCCGGCCTCGGCCACGCGCTTGTTGAACTCGCCCGATTCGAGATTCTTCGTACCCTTGAACATCATGTGTTCCAGCACGTGGGCAACGCCCGAGGTGCCGTCCTTCTCGTCCATGCTGCCGGCGCGGTACCAGACCATGTGCACGGCGGTCGGCGCCCGGCGGTCTTCCTTGACGATGACGCGCAGGCCGTTGGCCAGTTTGGTTTCGAAGGGATTGGCAAGAGTCGGCGCCGGCGCTACGGCGATGAACAGCAAGGCGATGGTGGCAAGCGATATTTTCATGTCGAGTCGAGGCGGCTGGCGCAGCAATGAAATCGGGGAATGGGGCTTCTGCTAAAATTCGCAAGCCGTGCATCTTAGCGCGGCTCCCGTCTCGGACCGCATTCCGCATGTTTGGTTTCCTGAAAACGAAGGACGACGCTGCCGCTCCCGCCGCAGCCAAGGAGGCGCCGCGTGCCGCGTGGGGCGAACGCCTCAAAGCCGGCCTTGCGCGCACCCGCGCCACCCTCAACACGCCGCTCGGCGAGCTCTTCAGCCGGGCCAGGATCGACGACGAACTGCTCGAAGACCTCGAAAGCACGCTGCTGATGGCGGATTGCGGCGTCGAGGCGACGCACTGGCTGCTGGCCGAGCTCAAGGCCGCCGTAAAGCGCGACAAGCTGGAAACCCCCGACCAGTTGCGGGCGGCACTGGCGCAGGGGCTGAAGACCCTGCTCACACCGCTGGAACAACCGCTGGAAGCCGACGGCCACCAACCCTTCGTGATCATGATCGCCGGCGTCAATGGCGCCGGCAAGACCACCTCGATCGGCAAGCTGGCCAAGCATTTCCAGAGCCAGGGCAAGAGCGTGCTGCTGGCCGCCGGCGACACCTTCCGCGCCGCCGCGCGCGAACAGTTGATGACCTGGGGCGAAAGAAACGGCATCACCGTGATCGCGCAGGAAGGCGGCGATCCGGCCGCCGTGGTGTTCGATGCGATCAGCGCCGCCCGCGCGCGCAAGATCGACGTGGTGCTGGCCGACACCGCCGGACGCCTGCCGACGCAACTGCATCTGATGGAAGAAATCGCCAAGGTGCGCCGCGTGATCCAGAAGGCCCACGACACGGGCCCCCACGAAGTGCTGCTGGTGCTCGACGCCAACATCGGCCAGAACGCCGTGCAGCAGGTCAAGGCTTTCGACCAGGCGATCGGCGTCACCGGACTGGTGATCACCAAGCTCGACGGCACGGCCAAGGGCGGCGTGCTGGCGGCGATCGCGCGCCAGTGTCCGAAGCCGGTGCGCTTCATCGGTGTCGGCGAGGGCATCGACGACCTGCAAGCCTTCCGCGCCGGCGAGTTTGTCGAGGCGCTGCTGGGACCCTGACGGTGATTCGTTTCGACCGCGTCTCCAAGCGCTATCCGCCCGGAGTCGATGCGCTTTCGGATATCAGTTGCGAAGTGGCCGAGCGGGAGATGGTTCTGGTCGGCGGCCATTCCGGCGCCGGGAAATCGACCCTGCTCAAGCTGGTCGCCGCGGTGGAAAAGTCCACCACGGGGGCCGTTCTGGTCGGCGGCCAGAACCTCGGCGGAATCTCGCGTGCAGCGCTGCCGTATTTGCGCCGCCGCATCGGCATGGTGTTCCAGGACCAGAAGCTGCTGTTCGACCGCAGCGTGTTCGACAACGTCATGCTGCCGCTGTCGATCGTCGGCTTCCCGCCCGGGGAGGCCGCGCGGCGCGTGCGGGCCGCGCTCGACAAGGTCGGCTTGGGCCGGCGTGAAAAGGCGCTGCCGGTGATGCTCTCGGGCGGCGAGCAGCAGCGCCTGGCGATCGCCCGCGCCGTGGTGAGCCGGCCCAAGCTGCTGCTGGCCGACGAACCGACCGCGCACCTGGATGCAGAGACCGCGGCCGACGTGGCGCGCATCTTCCACGAATTCCACCATGTCGGCGTCACGGTGCTGATCGCCACCTACGCCCACGAGCTGTTCCCCGCGGCGCGGCGCCTGCAGCTCGATCACGGCCGGCTGCTGGCATGAGAATCTGGCTCGCCCACCACCACGCGGCGATCCTGCTGGCATTGCGCCGGCTGGCGGCCGCACCGCTGAACAGCCTGCTGTCGCTGCTCGCCATCGGCATCGCACTGGCCCTGCCGGCCGGCGGCCAGATGCTGCTCGCCAATGCACAGCAACTGACCGGCAGCGCCTCGACCGTGCCGCAGATTTCGATTTTCATGGAAGTCGGCGCCGAACGTACGGCGGCCAAGGAAATCGGATCGCGCCTGGGCAAGTACGGCGGCGTCAAACAGGTCCGCTTTCTGCCGCGCGAAGACACGCTGGCGCGCATGAAGAACAACCCGGGGCTGGGGGACGTGATCGACGCGCTGCCCGCCAATCCCTTCCCCGATGCCTTCGTGGTCGGCGTCGCGGATGAACGCCCCGAGGCGATGGAAAAGCTCGCCAGCGAATTCCGCCAATGGCCCGGGGTCGAACATGTGCAGTTCGATTCGGCCTGGGTAACTCGCCTCGACGCCCTGCTCAAGTTCGGCCGCACCGCGATCATGCTGCTGGGCGGACTGCTCGGCACCGGCCTCATCGCCATCAGTTTCAGCATCATTCGGATGCAAGTGCTTACTCATCGTGCGGAGATCGAAGTAAGCCGCCTGCTGGGGGCCACGGATTCCTTCATCCGGCGCCCCTTCCTGTACCACGGAATGCTGCTGGGGCTCGGGGGCGGTATCATCGCCTGGCTGCTGGTCGCCGCCGCGGCGATCTGGCTGCGCGGGCCGTTGGGCGAGCTGGTGCGGCTGTATGAGCTCAGCCTGGTGCTGCAGGCGCTGGATGCGCGCGACTCGGCGCTGTTGCTGGGCTTTGCCTGCGGCCTCGGCTGGCTCGGGGCGACGATCTCCCTGCGCCAGTACCTCAGGCAGAATTGAAAGTTATGGAAACGCGGCGCAACGGCCGTCGCTAAAAACCCCACATCCGGTCTGGCAGGACCGACAACACTGGAACGGAACCGATTATTCGGGCGATAATATGCAAATGAGCCAAGAAGAACCCATAGATCAGCCTGCCGTCGACACGGCGCCCATCGAACAGAAACCCGCCGTCGCCCCAACAGACGGCGAGCAAGCGCCGGCAGCCCAGGTGCGCAACGAACCGCAGGCACCGGATCCGCGCCGCCGCTTGCGCGAGTTGCTGGCGATTCCGGATCACCAGCGCACCGATGCGATATGGGACGAGATCATCGAACTCGAAATTTGCCTGGCACCCGGCAATCGCATCCAGAGCGCCCAGGCGGAACCGGGAAGGCGCCAGCAAGGGCCGGGGCAAAATCAGGGACGTCGTCCGGAACAACCGAGGCGGCAGGATGCCGTGCCGGGAAGCAAACCGGCTAAGCGCTTCTTCAAAAAGGCCAAGCGCCCGCCCGGGGCACCCCAAAAAGCCTGAGGGGCACAAACCCGACAAAATTTGTCGGGAACTTCTCCTGGACTTAGCACTCTTAATCGAAGAGTGCTAATATTGTGTTCAAGGAGGATGCCCCGTGAGCAATACCGTATCTTTTGACCAATTGCCGATGCTGGCCGCCAGCGGCAGCATCGAGGCTTACATTTCGGCCGCCAATCGCGTACCGATACTGAGCGAAGCAGAGGAACAACGCCTCGCCCGGCGCTTCCGCGACGAACAGGACTTGGACGCTGCACGCCAACTGGTTACCTCGCACCTGCGTCTGGTCATCGCCATCGCCCGCGGTTATCTGGGTTACGGCCTGCCCCATGCCGACCTGATCCAGGAGGGCAACATCGGGCTGATGAAGGCCGTCAAGCGCTTCGATCCCGATCGTGGCGTGCGCCTCGTGTCTTTCGCCATGCACTGGATCAAGGCCGAGATGCACGAGTACATCCTGAAGAACTGGCGCATGGTCAAGATCGCGACGACCAAGGCGCAGCGCAAGCTGTTCTTCAATCTGCGCAGCATCAAGGCCGCGCTGGCACAGGACGCCGATGCGCGGCAGGGCTTCAATACCCTGGGCGCCGAAGAAGTGGTGGCAGTCGCCAAGCAGCTCGGGGTCAAGCCCGAGGAAGTCATCGAGATGGAAACGCGGCTGACCGGCGCCGACGTGTCGCTCGAACCGCTGACCGATGACGACGAAGACAGCTATGCGCCGATCGCCTATCTGGCGGCCGACCGCAGCGTCGAACCCTCGGCAATACTCGAGCGCAAGGAATACGACCGCTTGCAGGACCAGGGCCTGAGCTCGGCACTGGCCAGCCTCGACGAACGCAGCCGCACCATCGTGCAGCGGCGCTGGCTGGTGGCGGACGGCGAGGAAGCCGCGACGCTGCATGAACTGGCTGCCGAGTACGGCGTTTCGGCCGAACGCATTCGCCAGATCGAGGTCAAGGCCATGCAGAAAATGAAAGCCACGCTTACCGCCTGAGCAACTCGGCCGCAGCGACAGAAAAGGCAGCCCCGGCAGCATTCCGGGCTGCCTTTGTTTTGTGCCTTCCTACTCGCCCGCCAGCAGGCGCTTGAGGTCGGCGGCGATGCGCGGCGGCGTTTCGCCGTGGCGCAGGTAGAGCCGCAGACGCCCGCCCGGGTCGAACACATAGCTGCCGGCCGTGTGGTCCATGGCATAGCTGGTCGGACTGCTGCCCGGCTGCTTGTGATAGAAAATCTTGAACTCCTTGGCGACCGCCGCGGTCGCCGCTGCATCGCCATACAGGCCGAGGAAGGAGGGATGGAAGGCCGGCACGTACTGCGCCAGTAGTTGCGGCGTGTCGCGCTCCGGATCGATCGAGACGAACAGCACCTGGACCCGCTCGGCGTCCGGCCCCAGCAGGGCCATCGACTCGCGCATGCCGGCCATGGTGGTCGGGCAGACATCCGGGCATTGCGTGTAGCCGAAGAACATGACGACCGCACGCCCCTTGAAATCGGCCAGGCGCCGCGGCTTGCCGTGGTGGTCGAACAACGCGAAATCCTTGCCCCAGTCGATGCCGGTCAATTCCGTGGCATTGAACTTTGCCGGCGGACTGCAGGCGCCCAGCAGCAGCGCCAGAAACAGCAGCAGGACGCGCATCGGAGCGCTCAGAAGAACGGCGGCAGGTAGTGATCGACTAGGAGCGCGGCAAAAAGCAGCGCGAGATAAACGATCGACCAGCGGAACGTGATGCGCGCTACCGCGTCCGAGTAGTCGCGCCAGATCAGCCAGGCGTAGCCGAGAAAAATCGTGTCGAGCAGCACGGCGGACGTCAGGTAGAACCAGCCGGTCATGCCGATCGCATAGGGAACGAGCGTGATCAGCGTCAGGCCGACGGTGTACAGGAACACGTGGCGGCGGGTGTATTCGGCGCCATGGGTCACCGGCAGCATCGGCAGGCCGGCCGCAGCGTATTCCTTGGTGCGGTACAGCGCCAGCGACCAGAAGTGCGGCGGCGTCCACACGAAAATGATCAGGAACAGCAGCCAGGCTTCGCCTGGCGCGTCGCCCGTCACCGCGGCCCAGCCGAGCACCGGCGGCATCGCGCCGGAGGCGCCGCCGATGACGATGTTCTGCGAGGTGTTCGGCTTGAGAAAGATCGTGTAGATCACCGCATAGCCGACGAAGGTGGCGAAGGTCAGCCACATCGTGAAGGGGTTCACCCAGACGTAGAGCAGGAACAGCCCGGCGCCGCCGATGAGGCCCGAGAACAGCAGGGTCTCCAGCGAATTGACGTCGCCCTGCGGCAGCGGCCGGCCGCGCGTACGGGCCATCCGTGCATCGATCTTCTGCTCGATCAGGCAATTCGCGGCCGCGGCGGCGCCTGCCACCAGTGCAATGCCCAGCGTGCCGGCCAGCAGGATGCGCCACGGCACCATGCCGGGGACGGCGAGGAACATGCCGATCACCGCGCAAAATACGATCAGCGACACCACGCGCGGCTTCGCCAGCTGGAAATAGTGGCGCAGGCGCAGCGAACCCTGTTGCAGTTTGAGAGTAGTGGATTTCACGCTTGAAGGATGAACGATTGAGGCGGGAACGAGGTCGAGTTTATCACGCACCCGACGGCTGAATGGCGGCACTGGCGGCGCTCCCGAAGCGGGATTTGCCGCGGTCTGGCGGCCGCTTTCGACAGCACCTGGGACGTCGTCAAAGCCCTTCCCGGCTGTAGCCTAAAATCAGGCGAGCCCCGTAGAAGAGTCGGCGCTGGTGCCACGGCGAACTTGTCCACGATCAGAACTTGATCAGCTTGCCGAGCTCGCGAATGAAGGCTTTCGGCTCGGGATCGTCGGCGTAGCGAAAGACCAGCAGACCACGCCGATCCACCAGGTTGATGTAGCGGCGCTCCGCGCCCCCGAGCAGCTGCAGCAGCTTGCCGTCGGTGGCCTTGACCAGGACCAGGTCCGGGTGCGCCGCCAGCAGTTCGTGCGCCGGCGGCGTCGCATCGGTGAGCAGCCAGAGGCGGTCGACGCGCGCCATGTTGCGGCCCTGCGCGGTGCGCGCCTGGCGGGTCAGGTACAGCGCATGCTGGCAACGCTGGTCGCAACTGCCCGGCGCGGCAAGGATCACCAGCCACTTGCCGCTGACTTCGGGATGCTCCAGTGCCACGCCGTCCGCGCGCTGCAGAAGTTCGAACGGCAGGCGCACCGGTACGAGCGGCTGGCCTGTGGTCGCCTTGACCTCGGGCGGCGACACATAGCGGAAGTACAGGGCGGCCAGCAGCGGCAATACGCCGATCGCCACGATGGCCAGCAGTATCAGGCGGCCCTTGAGCTGGCCGCGGGGTGCGGCGGCAACGGTGGCCGAGTCGGTATTTTTCATCTCTGCGCCTTCTGTCATTTCTTGCGCCACGCCAGCAGGCCGTAAGCCGCCGTCATCAGTGCAAAAACCAGCCACATCGCCATGTAGCCATAGTGCTTGTGCGCCGGATTTGCCGGAGAGCCCCAGTCGCGGATCAGCCCGTCATCCTGCACGTCGGTCTGCAGCAGCAGCACCGGCAGTGCATCGAGGCCGCTGTGCCGCCGGTAATCCGCTTCGCGCACATGTTGCCAGATCGCCCCCTGCGGCAAGCTTTCCTGCAACTCGAAGATGCGCGTCTCGAAGCTGCGAGTGACGCCGGACACCTCGATCTCGCCCGGCGCCGACGCCACTGCGGGCAACTCGGAACGCAGTCGCGGCGCGGCAATCCAGCCGCGGTTGACCAGGACCACGGCCTCGCTGCCGGCCAGTTGCAGGGGCGTCAGCACCTGATAGCCGGCGCGGCCGCGATGGATCTTGTTGTCCAGATACAGGGTTTTTGCCGGCAGCCAGCGCCCGCGGGCGGTCGCCGCCCGGTCGAGCAGTTGCTCGCGCTGACGCTGCTGCGGCGACAGACTGATCGGCGCCGCGGTCAGTGCCGCCTGCTCGCGCTCGAATTTCGCGCCACGGGTTTCGGCGCGCCAGAATTGCAGCCAGGCCATGCCCAGGCAGAGCGCAAGCAGCAGCATCACGATCAGCAGGCGCAGGCGGCTGCGCTGGAACAAGGCAATCGACATCGGCAGTGTGGCTCGGTTGGCGACGTCCGCAAAGGGCGGGTCGGTTAGACTGGGCGTATTCTTCAACGGGAGCAATCCATGCGCATGGTAGTCGTTCTGATGCTGATCGCCATCGTCGCCAGCCTCGGCAGCGCGCTGGTCTTCGTCTATCGGGACCGGGGTCAGGACAAGACCCGGGCGGTCAAGGCGCTTTCCCTGCGCGTTGGTCTTTCGCTGCTGCTGTTCCTGCTGCTGATGGCCGCCTACCGGTTTGGCTGGATCGGCGAACGCCTTTGATCAAGGCCGTGCGGCGCACTCCCGGTGCGCCGCACGCCGGGGCTTACAGCCAATAGACGACGACGAACAGGCCGAGCCAGACCACATCGACGAAGTGCCAGTACCAGGCCACGGCCTCGAAGGCGAAATGGCGCTCGGCGGTAAAGTGCCCCTTCATTGCACGCACCAGGATCACGATCAACATCGTCGCGCCCAGGGTCACGTGAAATCCGTGAAAGCCGGTCAGCATGTAGAAGGTCGAGCCGTAGACGCCGGTCGTCATTTTTAAATTCATGTGGCTGTAGGCTTCGGCGTACTCGTAGGCCTGCAGGCTGATGAACAGCAGGCCGAGTGCGACGGTCAATGCCAGGCCGATGATCAGCTGCTGCCGCTTGTTGGCGATCAGCCCCCAGTGCGCCCAGGTCACGGTGGCGCCGGAACTCAACAGCAACAGGGTGTTGATCGCCGGAATGCCCCAGGCATGCATCGGGGTGAAGGCGTCCTTGGCCGCGGGGCCGGCGGTCGGCCAGTGATCCTTGAATCCATCCCATAGCGCGGCCTGGTCCGGACTGGCAATTTCCGGCACCGACAGCACGCGGATGTAGAACAGGGCGCCGAAGAAGGCCGCAAAGAACATCACCTCGGAAAAAATGAACCACGACATGGCCCAACGGAAGGAGCGGTCCACCTGCGGGTTGTAGCTGCCGCTCTCGGACTCGCCGATCACGCGGCCGAACCAGCCGAACAGCATGACGGCAAGCACGGCGAAGCCGCCAAGCAGCAGCAGGCCGCCGTTGGCGATCGAATTCATCGTCAGCACGGCACCGCCCGCCAGCAGCAGCAGGGCCAGTGAACCGACCAGCGGCCAGTGCGAGGGCTGGGGAACGAAATAGCGGCTGGTGGATGCAGGGTGACTCATGTTGACCTCCTCCGAATCATGTTGTCGTTATTGCTGGCGCGCTCATGCGTGCGGTCGCTACTTGCCGATGTTGATGGCCACCGCCACCAGCGTAAGCACGAACACGAGCATGAAAACCAGCGCCGTTATCAGTATCTGCAGCGGCGACAGCGACGGCGCGCCCTCTTCGTGCAACTTGTGCCCGCGCACGCCCAGCAGGCCCCAGGCGACAGTACGCAGGGTGCGCAGGAAGCGGCCCTGCGACGGCGGTGGCGACGTATTCGGCAGGGACATCGCTCACATCCGGCCTTCCGCCGCGCCTGCCGACGACGCCACGCTGCCCGCCGGCACCTCGAAGAAGGTGTATGACAGCGTAACCGTGTTCACCTCGTCGGGCAGCGTCTTGTCCAGCACGAAGACCACCGGCATTTCGCGCACCTCGTGGGGAGCGAAGGTCTGCTGCTTGAAGCAGAAGCAGTCCAGCTTCTTGACGTAGCCGCCCGCATGCTGCGGGCCGTAGCTGGGCACCGCCTGGCCGATCACCGTGGTATTGCGGGTGTTCTCCACCCGGTAGGTGACATGCACGATCTCGCCGGTCCGCGCCGCCAGGCTGGTGATCTCGGGCCGGAAGCGCAGGCCGTTGTCGTGACTGTTGGCATCGAACTCGAGCGTCACCGGCCGGCTCGGCAGCGCCGACGCCGCGACCCGCTGCGCGCGATCGATGTCGTAGAGCCCGGTCCATTCGCAGAAGGCCTGGTAGAGGCGCGGCTGCGCGGCGACGAACAACAGGCTGCCGGCAACCACCGCCAGCAGGCCGGCGACGATGCGCCGGTGGCTGCCGGCTCGCGGCAACGAAGGTACCGCCTCGCCGCCGACCGGGATCAGCTCGGGGTTCAAGTCCCGGCCATCCATTGCCGAAGGATGAAACTCAGGAAGACGGCGGCCGCGAACAGGGCCAAGCCGATCGCAATGCGACGGTTGGTCTGCGCGCGGGATGGATCGATGCTCATCCGTGGGCCTCGGCCGGATCGAACCTGGGCGGATCTTCGAAGGTATGGTGCGGCGCCGGCGAGGGCACGGTCCATTCCAGCCCGCGCGCGCCGTCCCAGGGCCGGGCGTCCGCCCTGGCGCCGCCCTTCATGGCCTTGAACACCACCACCAGCACCAGCAGCTGGCTGAAGCCGAAGCCGAAGGAACCGAAGCTCGAAATCATGTTGAAGTCGGCGAACTGCTGCGCATAGTCCGGAATCCGGCGCGGCATGCCGGCCAGGCCGAGGAAGTGCTGCGGGAAGAAGGCAATGTTGAAGAAAATCATCGACAGCCAGAAGTGCAGCTTGCCGAGTCCTTCGTGGTACATGTAGCCGGTCCATTTCGGCAACCAGTAATACAGGCCGGCATAGGCCGAGAACAGCGCGCCGGCGACCATCACGTAATGGAAGTGGGCGACCACGTAATAGGTGTCCTGCAACTGGATGTCCACCGCGGTCATGGCCAGCACCAGGCCGGTGAGTCCGCCGATGGTGAACAGCACCAGGAAGCCCAGCGCAAACAGCATCGGCGTCTCGAAACTCAGCGAGCCGCGCCACATGGTGGTGACCCAGTTGAACACCTTGACCCCGGTCGGAATGGCGATCAGCATGGTCGCATACATGAAGTAGAGCTGGCCGGTCAGCGGAATGCCCGTCACATACATGTGGTGCGCCCAGACGAAGAAGGAAATCAGGCCGATCGCGGCGATCGCATACACCATCGAGGTGTAGCCGAACAGGTGCTTGCGCGAAAACGCCGGGATCACGTGGGAAACCACGCCGAAGGCCGGCAAGGCGATGATGTACACCTCGGGATGGCCGAAGAACCAGAAGATGTGCTGGAACAGCACCGGATCGCCGCCGCCGGCGGCGGCGAAGAAACTGGTGCCGAAATGGCGATCGGTCAGCAGCATGGTCACGGCGCCGGCCAGGATCGGCATCGAGGCGATCAGCAGGAAAGCCGTCACCAGCCAGGTCCAGCAGAACAGCGGCATCTTCATCAGGGTCATGCCGGGCGTGCGCATGTTGAGGATGGTGGTGATGATGTTGATCGAGCCCATGATCGACGACATGCCGAGGATATGGATGGCGAAGATGGCCATGTCCATGCCCATGCCCATCTGCACCGACAGCGGCGGGTAGAGAGTCCAGCCGGTACCGGCGGCGCCGCCGGGCACGAAAATCGAGGCGGTGAGCAGGATCGCGGCCGGCGGCAGCAGCCAGAAGCTCCAGTTGTTCATGCGCGCGAAGGCCATGTCGGGCGCGCCGATCATCAGCGGGATCATCCAGTTGGCGAAGCCGACGAAGGCCGGCATGATCGCGCCGAACACCATGATCAGCGCGTGCAGCGTCAGCATCTGGTTGTAGAACTCCGGCGCCACGTACTGCAATCCGGGCGTCATGAGTTCGGCGCGAATGACCAGCGACATGGCGCCGCCGACCAGGAACATGACGAAGCTGAACCACAGGTACATCGAGCCGATGTCCTTGTGATTGGTCGTGGTGATCCAGCGCATCAGGCCGGTCGGGCCGTGACCGTGGCTGTGGTCGGCGTGGTGACCGGCATCGCCGGCGTGTTGGGCTGCTTGCATAATCAGATTCTCCTGAAGGCCGGTGGCGCGATCACTTGCCGCGAAGTGCCTTGACCTCGGCGGGCTGAACCAGCTCGCCGAGCTTGTTGGACCAGGCGTTCCGCTCGTAGGCCACGACGGCCGCGATATCGGTGTCGCTCAACTGGGCGCCGAAGGGTGCCATCGCGGTTCCCGGCTTGCCCTTGAGGACGATGTCGATGTGGCCGGCTTTCGGCCCCTTGGCGATCTTCGACCCGTCGAGCGCGGGGAAGGCCGGCGGCAATCCGGCGCCGTTGGGCTGGTGGCAGGCCGCGCAGTTGGTGGCATAGACCTTTTCGCCGCGGGCCATCAGTTCATCAAGCTGCCAGACCTTGCCCGGGTCGTCGGCGCTGGCCGCCATGGCCTTTTTCTGCTCGGCGACCCAGGCCGCGTACTTTTCCGCGGAGACGACCTCGACCACCACCGGCATGAAGCCGTGATCCTTGCCGCACAGCTCGGAACACTGCCCACGGTAAGTGCCTTCCTTCTCGGCACGGAACCAGGTGTCGCGCAGGAAGCCCGGCACCGCATCGGTCTTGACCGCGAAGGCCGGCACCGACCAGTTGTGGATCACGTCGGATGCCGTAAGCAGCATCCGCACTTTCTTGCCGACCGGCACCACCAGCGGGTGATCGACCTCGAGCAGATAATGCTCGCCCTTGGGCGCCTTGTTTTCGATCTGCTCGCGCGGCGTCGACATCACGCTCATGTACTTGAGCCCGGCGGCGTCGCCGGTCAGGTATTCGTAACCCCACTTCCACTGGTAGCCGGTGGCCTTGATGGTCAGATCGGGCTGCGAGGTGTCGCGCATATCCACCAGCGCCGAAGTGGCCGGGACGGCAATTGCGATCAGGATCAGCGTCGGCACCACGGTCCAGGCAATTTCCACCTTGGTGTTGTCATGGAAATCCGCCGCCTGGTGGCCCCTGGACTTGCGATGGAAGATGATCGACCAGGTAACGACGGCAAAAACGCCGACGAAAATGATGAAAATGACCCAGGTCAGGAGGGTATGCAAGTCGTAGACCCGCTTGGCCAGCGCAGTGACCGGCGCCTGAAGATTGAGATCCCAGGCGGCATTCGCCGCGCCGCTCAGCACGCCGAGCAGGCCGCCCATCAGCAAGCCGCCAGGACCGCGCCGCACGCGCCCGGCGTCGCGGCTCTTGTTCGAGTGTCGTGCCATCTCCCCCCCCTCCGCGCCAGTTTCGCGCCACGCGGCACTGCGTTGGCACGATTTGCTGACGTGTTCGAATGCCTGCCAAAAGGGTTCCCGGGAACCCCCGTTCTTTACTCAACAGGCGTAAAGGTTAACACAGTCCTTTTGATCTGGATCAATTCAAATGAGAAATTATTGATATAAACGATGTGCACTGCACAATCATGCGGCATACCCGTTGCGCGCAGACTTTCGCCGTGGCGAGGGTGTATTTTTTGTGCGAAGTGCGGAAGCGGGAGGTGCCTCCCGCCCGGTCGGGCGGGTCAGGTCGCCAGCGCCGCCAGCAGTTTGTCATGCACCCCGCCGAAGCCGCCATTGCTCATCACCAGCACCTGATCCCCGGTGCGCGCGACGGCGGCCACGGCGGCGACCAATGCACCCAGGTCATCGAAAACCCGCGCCCGATCGCCCAGCGGCGCCAGGGTCAGCGCCGCATCCCAGCCCAGCTTGTTGGCATAACAGAACACGGCATCGGCCGCAACCAGGCTGCCGGGCAACTGCTCGTTCATCACCCCGAGCTTCATGGTGTTGGACCGCGGCTCCAGCACCGCCAGAATGCGGCCGGAGCCGAGCTTCTGGCGCAAACCTTCAAGCGTGACGCGGATCGCCGTCGGGTGGTGGGCGAAATCGTCGAGCACCGTCACGCCGCGCACGGTACCCCGGACCTCCAGTCGCCGCTTGATGCCGCTGAAGCTTTCCAGCGCCTTGCGCCCGACTGCCAGCGGAACTCCTGCATGCCGGGCTGCCGCCAATGCGGCCACGGCGTTGGCCCGGTTATGGGCGCCGGCAAGGTCGAAGCGATTGACCCGGCCCTGCGGTTTGCCGGCGAGGCTCAGTTCGAAACCGCCCGAGTCGTCGGCTGCTCCGGCCTGCCAGCCCTCCGCGCCATTGAACCATTCCACCGGCGTCCAGCAGCCACGCGCCAGCACACGCTTCAGCGAGGCCTCCCGGGCATTGGCGACGATCAGGCCATTGCCCGGCAAAGTCCTTACCAGATGATGAAATTGCGTCTCGATGGCAGCAAGATCAGTAAAGATGTCGGCATGATCGAACTCCAGGTTGTTCAGAATCACGGTCCGCGGCAGGTAATGCACGAACTTGGAGCGCTTGTCGCAAAAGGCGGTGTCATACTCGTCCGCCTCGATGACGAAGAAGGGCGAGCCGGTCAGTCGCGCCGAAACGCCAAAGCCTTGCGGCACGCCGCCCACCAGAAACGACGGCTTCAGCCCGGCCTCCTCCAGAATCCACGCCAGCAGCGCGGTAGTGGTGGTCTTGCCGTGGGTACCGGCCACGCCCAGCACCCAGCGCCCGCGCAGGATGTTCTCGGCCAGCCACTGCGGGCCGGACACGTAGGGCAGGTTGCGCTCGAGTATGGATTCCAGCAGCGGATTGCCGCGCGAAATCGCGTTGCCGACAACAAACAGGTCCGGAGCCAGCGCGACCTGATCGGCGCCATAGCCCTCCACCAGATCGATGCCCTGCTCGGTCAGTTGCGTGCTCATCGGCGGATAGACGTTGCTGTCGCAGCCGGTCACGCGGTGGCCGGCAGCCCGCGCCAGCAGGGCGATGCCGCCCATGAAGGTGCCGCAGATGCCGAGGATGTGGATATGCATGTCGCGCTCGGTTGCCATGAATGATGGAATAATGCGGCGAATTCTATCCCGCCGCTGGATGCCGTTCGCAACGCCGAAGGCCAGGGACACAACTGCCAGCCGCATTTACCGATTTCGCCATGCCACGCCGCAAGCTTGCCTCCTCCGCCTCCAGCCACCTGCGCCGCGCCATTGCCGGCGCGGCGGCGCGCCTGATGGCGGAAGAAGGCATCGGCGACTACGGCGCCGCCAAACGCAAGGCGGCGCGCAGTCTGGGTGCCGCCGACGGCGAAGCCCTGCCGACCAACGAGGAAGTCGAGACCGAACTGCGCGCCTGGCAATCGCTTTACCAGGAAGACGAGCAGCGCGAACGCGTGCGCGACCTGCGCATGACGGCGCTCGAGGTCATGCGCCTGCTGGCCGAATTCCATCCCTATCTCACCGGCGGCGCCCTCGACGGAACCGCCGGACGCTACTCCGCCGTGGAGCTCGACTTATACGCTGACAGCAGCAAAGATGTCGAGATTGCGCTGCTATCTCACGGCATCTCCTACGATATTGTCGACAATCGGCGAATCGGCGTCGAGGCGCAGCTGCGCCTGGACTGGAATGACTTGCCGGTGCAGATATCCATCTACCCC
>JAPTVL010000489.1 GCA_028065725.1 Betaproteobacteria bacterium | reverse complement strand
CGCCGACCAGTTCGCGGCAGATGCCCGGCTCGAACGCCGAATGGCCGGCGTCGGGCACGATCACGTAGCGCGCCTCGGGCCAGGCGCGCGCCAGTTCGTCGGCCGACACGATCGGGCAGACGGCGTCGTAGCGTCCCTGCACGATGATGGCCGGGATGGCACGGATGCGGTCGACGTTGGCGAGCAGGCTGTTGTCGGGCAGGAAGATGTTGTTGACGAAATAGTGCGCTTCGATGCGCGACAGCGACAGCGCGGTCATTTCGCTGCCGAACGCGGCGACGAGTTCGGGGCTCGGCAGCAGGGTCGAACACGAGGCCTCGAACGTGGCCCACTGGTACGCAGCGGGCTGGTGCACCGCAGGGTCGGGATCGAGCAGTCGACGGTGGTAGGCGGTGAGCAGGTCGCCGCGTTCGTCTTCGGGAATGAATCCGGCCAGTTGCCGCTGCGCTTCCGGGAAGAAGGCGCGGATGCCGTAAAGAAACCAGTCGATTTCGCTGGGGCGGCACAGGAAGATGCCGCGCAGCACCAGCCCGCGGCAATGTTCCGGGTGGGCTTCGGCATAGGCGAGTGCCAGGGTCGAGCCCCACGAGCCGCCGAACACCAGCCAGGTTTCAATGCCGAGTGCGCGCCGCAACGCTTCCATGTCGGCGATCAGTTGCGGCGTGGTGTTGTCGGCGAGTTCGCCGTGCGGCGTCGAGCGGCCGCTGCCGCGCTGGTCGAACAACACGATGCGGTAACGTGCCGGATCGAAAAACCGCCGCTGGTTGGGCGAGGTGCCGGAGCCGGGGCCGCCGTGCACGAACAGCACCGGAATGCCGTCCGGATTGCCTGAGGTCTCCCAGTAGACGCGGTGGATGCCGGCCGTTTCCAGCATGCCGCTGGCATAGGGGGCGAGGGGTGGGTAGAGCGCAGAAATTTCCGGCATGAGGTGAAACCTTAAAACGAGTTCCGCATAATATCGTGGACATCGATGCGCTCTCCACTGCCATGACCACGCCGTTCAAATTTGCCCACGCCGCGCATCCTGACTGGCCCCAGGCTGCGCAGACCTGCATGAATCAGCTGGGCGCGATTCCGGCGTCGGCCACCCTGGGGTTTCTCTACGTGTCGGATGCCTTTGCCAATGAACTCGCCGCGATCCTGGCTTTTTTCAGAAGCGCGACGGGCGTGCCGCACTGGACCGGCAGCGTGGGCGTGGGGGTCTGCGTCACCGGGGTGGAGTACCTGGAGGAACCGGCGATGGCAGTGATGCTCGGTGAGTTTGCAGTATCCGATTTCAGCATGCTGCCGGTGCTGCGCACCCTGCAGGACATCGAGTCACAGCCGTCGGACGCCTACTTCGCTGTCGTTCATGGCGACCCGGCGAATAACCGCATCCAGGAGCTGATCGACGGCCTCTCTGCGCGCGTCTCGAGCGGCTTTGTCGTCGGCGGACTGTCGAGTTCGCGCGGCGAGACGGCACAGATCAGCGACGGCGTGGTGAGCGGCGGACTGTCCGGCGTGTTGTTCAGCGAGCGGGTCAAACTGGCGACCCGGCTGACGCAGGGCATCTCGCCGCTGGGTCCGCGTCACCGCATCACCACTGCCAACAAGAATGTCATCGGCAGCCTCGATCACCGTCCGGCACTCGACGTGATGAAGGAGGAAATCGGCGAGGTGCTGGCACGCGACCTGCGGCGGGCGGCAGGGTATATTTTCGTCGGTCTGCCAGTGCGGGGCTCGGATACCGGTGATTATCTGGTGCGCAATATCCTCGGCGTCGACCCACAAAACAATCTGGTGGCGGTCGGCGAGCATGTCGAGCCGGGGGACGAACTGCTGTTCTGCCGGCGCGATCAGCAAACCGCCGAAGAGGATCTGCAACGGATGCTCTCCATCATCGGTGCGCAATTGAACACGCCGATCCGGGGCGGCGTGTATTATTCCTGCCTGGGGCGCGGCCAACACATGTTCGGCGCACCGAATCGTGAACTGGGACTGATTCGCGATGCCCTGGGAGATTTTCCCCTGGTGGGTTTTTTTGCCAACGGCGAAATTTCCCACAACCGTTTATATGGCTACACCGGGGTGTTAACCCTGTTCGGCTGACCAGAATGAGGAGATAGGTATGCCCCTGAACGCCATGAAGGAAGACGAAATCCGTCTGCTGCGCGAAGAACTCGAAATGTTGATGAACGAACGCCGCCAGCTGTTGCAGGTGACGGGCGCAGCGGCGGTGTTCGTCGCCAACCTCGATACCGACAGTCTGCCCGATGAGGCCGACACCATCGACGCGGCTGAAATGCTGGCCGAACAACTCAACGGCTTGTCCGAGGAAACGCTCAAGGATGCGCTGGAGTCGGTGCGGGCCGAGCTCGATTCTACACAATAAACCGGTTTCATCTCTTGGCCCGTCTGTCACTGCCTGGTTCCGCTGAAGTCGGGCGCTTTGCGCTGATAGTCGGGCTGACCGCGCTGGCCTATGCGCTGGCAGGCTGGCTCAGTCTCAAACTTGCCGCCTACGTCGCCGATATCGTCGCCGCCATCTGGCTGGCAGCGGGCATTGGCGCCATGGCGAGCCTGCGTTTCGGCGCGGCGGGAGTGGTGGGCGTCCTGCTGGGGGCGCTGGCGGTCAACAGCCTCATTCTGCCGCTGGAAGACGCAACCCGTTTCGCGCTCGGTGCGGCGACCGGGGCGTGGATCATGGGCGCCCTGCCACGCCATCTGCAGCCTTTCAGTCCCTCCCTTGATTATGTATCCAGCGTCGCCAAGTTTGCGCTGGTGGCCGCGCCGCTTGGCTGTGCGGTGAGTGCGCTGACAGGGGTGTTCAGCCTGCTTTTCATTGGTGCCCTGTCGACTGACCTGCTGTTGCGCGGATTATGGGTGTGGTGGCTGGGCGATTTGCTGGGGGTGTACATGATCGCGCCCCTGTTGCTGACGGTTTCGCGCTGGGAATTGCTGCCGACCAACAAGGGCGCGCGGCTGGAAGCTCTGGTGCTGGTGCTCAGCATGCTGGTCCTGACGCTGGTGATGATGGAATACGCCGAACCCTTGCGGCCGGCCGAAATCGTCCTCTTCGTGATGGTGCCGGCCGTGTTGTGGGCGGCATTGCGGTTTTCGGTGACCGGGGCGAGTCTGGCCATTTTTCTGGCGGCGATCATCGTGATGGGGGTGACGGTTGTGTCCTACGGCGGCATCACCAGCACGACCACGCCGAGTGACGTGTTTGCGCTGCAGATCAGCATGCTGACCATGGCGCTGGGTGGCCTGTTCGTGGCGGCGGCTCTGGCCGAGCGCCGCTATTCCGAAATGCGGCTGGACATGCTGGCCAACCACGATCCGCTCACCGGTCTGCCCAATCGTTCGTATTTCCAGGATTTTCTCGGCCATGCGCTGGCGCGTGCGCAGCGCGACAAATCCCAGGTTTCGCTGCTGTTCATCGATCTCGACCGCTTCAAGCACATCAACGACTCGCAGGGGCACGAGGTGGGCGACCAGGTACTGCGCGTCGTGGCCAACCGGCTGGCCGAGCAGTTGCGAGCTGATGATTTTGTCGCCCGTCTGGGGGGCGATGAATTTGCCGTCATCCTGACCCATCCGCCGGCCTCGCGCGCCGCCAGCCGGGTTGCCCGCAAGCTGACTCAGGCGCTGGCCGAATCGTTCAAGCTGGGGCAGCGGCGTTACGCGATCGGCGCCAGTATCGGCATCAGTGTCTATCCGGACGATGGTCTTGACGCCAACACCCTGTTGCGCCAGGCCGATCTGGCGATGTATCAGGCCAAACAGCGCCGCAGCGGCTTTGAGTATTTCAGTACCGAATTGAATACGGTGGCGCAGCAGCAGCTGTCGTTGGAAAGCGGCCTGCGTCAGGCCCTGGAACGCAACGAACTGGCGCTGGTATATCAGCCCAAGGTCGATCTTGCCAGTGGCCGGGTAGTGGGGCTGGAAGCCCTGATTCGCTGGCTTCCCCGCTCGGGCAGCATCATTGGTCCCGAACAGTTCATCCCGGTGGCAGAGGAAACCGGCCTTATCGTACCGGTGGGGCGCTGGGTGGTGCGGGCGGCATGCGAACAGTGGATCGTCTGGCGCGATGCGGGACTCAATCCGCCACCGGTGGCGGTCAACCTGTCTCCACGGCAGCTTTCAGACGCGCGCCTGATCGAGGATGTCGACGCCATCCTGAAGGACACCGGAATGGAACCCGCCCATTTGCAGCTCGAAGTGACCGAGAGCGCGGCGATGGACAACCCAGAGCGAACGTTCGGCATCCTCGATGCGCTGCGCCAACGCGGGCTGCACGTCTACATCGACGATTTTGGAACGGGGTATTCCAACCTGGGGCAGCTGAAGCGCATGCCGATCGATGCGCTGAAAATCGACAAGAGCTTTGTGGACGATGTGTTGACCAATAGCGACGACGCAGAAATCGTCAATGCCATCATCAGGCTGGCACACTCCCTGAGTTTGCGCGTGGTCGCCGAAGGCGTCGAACAAATCGAACAGATGGCGTTTTTGCGGCAGAACGGCTGCGACGAAATTCAGGGTTATATCGTCAGCAAACCGCTGGCGCCCGGCAAGGTGAGCGCGCTGTTTTCGGAGACGTTCAGTTTTTGATCAGCGATCAGGGGGAATTCGAGGCAGCTACCTGCCATTGACGCTAGCCGGTCAGCCCGGAATAAGCAAACGCTCCCTTCAACGCAAACTGGCCGGGTAAACCCGGCCAGTCACGAACTGCCGAAGCAGAAACCTTCCCGGCTTTAGTGTTTGCCGCCCAGTACCGGCAGGGCGCCGCCGCACTCTTCAATGTCGGGCGGCAGCGTGTAGAACCACATCTGCCACATCGAGATGACCCACTGTGCCGTGAATGAAATCCCCATCAAGGCACCGCTCCCGATGATGAACCAGGCGAATCCGGGAATCCATTTGGTCAGATACCACGAGAAGATATCGGTGAGGATGGTCAGGAAGGGCAGCACGATGATCACGCATTTCAGCCACAACGGGCGCATGTAGGTGTGCGTGAAGATGCTGCTGACGATGAAGAAGATGAAGGTGATGCCGAACAGGTGGATATGCGATACGCGCACCAGCGTCGGAATCGTCGCCCCGGTATCCTTGGCCACCACTTTCATCACTTCTTCCTGGCTGGTCAGGAGTGGGATGTGCGGGTTGCTGCCGTCGTGGCAGGCGATGCAGCGTTCTTCCAGAATCGGTTTGATTTCGCTTTCATAGGCATCAGGACTGGCGCCTGAATCAACCCACTTGAAAATGGTGGCACGTTCCGCTTCCGGCAGCATCCCAGCCATCGGGCCTTTCAATGCCGTTACCAGACGGGTATCGGTTTCGCTGCCATGGTAGGCAATACGAATGTCCTGGGCGGATATGTTCCTGGCGTTGCCGTCCAGTCCTGCGTGGCTGAAAAACACCTGCAGCATGGCAAACAGATATCCTGTACCCAGCACCAGCAGCGTCATGGTGTAGACCATGCGCGTCGACATCGGCAGGGCGCTGAAATGGAAGAAGCCGCGATTGCTCATTGGGGTTGCTCCACGTAGGAAATGTGTTTAGTACTTCGCGCCCTGATCGATCCAGGCGGCGATGGTAGCGACATCCGCATCAGGCAGCGCGGCCGAGCCGTGCGGCATGCGGATCGAAGGATCAGCCTGGCCCGACACCAGACGGTACAGCGTGCTGCTGACGCTTGAACCGGGAACCACAACAGCACCGAACTTTGTGCCCTTCATCAGGGCTTCATGGCTATCCAGGCGCAGACCGGATTTCTCGTAGCCGGCGCCGCCTGGCACATGGCAGGACACGCAGTTGGCGTCGAGAATCGGCTTGATATTGGCCTGATAGGTCAAGGCCTTGTCGCTGCAACCGGTTTGCAATGCAGCAGCAGCCAAGGCGGACAGGGTTAGCAGAACAGCGCGTTTCGTCATGGTGGTCTCCCGTTAATGTGTATTTAAGGCAATGCTAATGTATGAATCGGGTCAATTCAAGAGTTAAAGGTATTATTATTCTTGATGCCTGAATTGGTTTGGTTCATGCGCACGCATCAAGACTTGACTTCAATAAATAACCCGACGCTATAAAGTGTAGCAGCGATCGATCCCGGCTACCGAGGGGCATGTACGCAAGCCTGAAAATGGAATGGGGCAGGCGTTCTCGCCTGCCCCATTCCAAAGGAGGGTATCCCCCGAACGTTTTAACTGACCAGTTGGCCCAGAACGAAAGGCAAAATCCCCCCCTTGTTGTAGTACTCGACCTCGATCGGCGTGTCGATGCGCAGCTTGAGCGCGACGCGCTCAAGCTTGCCATCGGCGCGGCGGATCACCAGCGTGACATCCTGCTGCGGCGTGATGCCGGATTCGGTGCCTTCGAGATCGAAGGTCTCGCTGCCATCGAGCTTCAGCGTGGCGGCGTCGACGCCGTCCTTGAACTGGCAGGGCAGCACGCCCATGCCGGCAAGGTTGGCGCGATGGATGCGTTCGAAGCTCTTGGCGACGACCGCCTTCACGCCCAGCAGCGTGGTGCCCTTGGCCGCCCAGTCGCGGGAAGAGCCGGTGCCGTATTCCTCGCCGGCGAAGATCATCAGCGGCGTGCCGTCACGCTGATATTCCATGGCGGCGTCGTAGATCGGCTTTTCCTCGCCGTCCTTCAGCGTGATGCCGCCTTCGCTGCCGGGGATCATCAGGTTCTTGATGCGCACGTTGGCGAAGGTGCCGCGCATCATCACCTCGTGGTTGCCGCGGCGCGCGCCGTAACTGTTGAAGTCGGCTTTCTGCACGCCGTGCTCGGTGAGATACAGGCCGGCCGGCGAGGTCGGCTTGATGCCGCCGGCCGGGCTGATGTGGTCGGTGGTGACCGAGTCGCCGAAGATCGCCAGCGCACGGGCGCCTCGGATGGCGGGGGTGGCGGCCTTGGCGCCGGCGAAGAAGGGCGGCTGCTGGATGTAGGTGGATTTTTCGTCCCATTCGTACACCGCACCGGTGGGCGCGGGCACGCCGTCCCACAGCGGATTGTCGGCGCCGACGTCGGCGTAGCTCCTGTAGACGCCGGCGTCGGTGGAATGATGCAGCAGCGCTGCGACGTCCTCGTTGCTCGGCCAGATGTCCTTCAGGTACACCGGACCGTTCTTGCCGGCGCCGATCGGTTCCTTCTCGACGTTGAACGGCACGCGGCCGGCCAGCGCGAAGGCGACCACCAGCGGCGGCGACATCAGGAAGTTGGCCTTGACGTTCTGGTGCACGCGCGCCTCGAAGTTGCGGTTGCCCGAGAGTACCGAGCAGGCGACCAGGTCGTTGTCGAGCACGGTCTTCTCGATCGCTTCCGGCAACGGGCCGGAATTGCCGATGCAGGTGGTGCAGCCGTAGCCGACCACGCTGAAGCCGAGCTGTTCGAGGTAGGGCAGCAGGCCGGCGGATTTCAGGTATTCGGTCACCGCGCGCGAGCCGGGCCCCATGCTGGTTTTCACGTGCGACGGGGTGTAGAGGCCGAGCTCGACGGCCTTTTTGGCGAGCAGGCCGGCGGCGATCATCACGCCGGGGTTGGAGGTGTTGGTGCACGAGGTGATCGCCGCGATGACCACGCTGCCGTGACGCAGTTCGCCGCCGCCTTCGACCGCATAGGTGCGGCGCAGGTCTTCGGCGGTCTTGTCGTAGCCGCCTTCCGTCTTGGGCTTTTGCATCAGCGTGGCGAAGGTGGTTTCGATCTCGGACAGCGCGATGCGGTCCTGCGGCCGCTTGGGGCCGGCGACCGAGGGTTCGACGGTCGAGAGGTCGAGGCTGAGCGTCTGCGAGTAGTCGATCTCGCCCGCCTTGGGGATACCGAACAGGCCCTGAGCCTGGTAGTAGGTGCGGATCAGGT
>JAPTVL010000348.1 GCA_028065725.1 Betaproteobacteria bacterium | reverse complement strand
GATGCGCGCCGCGTCCGCAATCGGAAACAGCACACCGGTTTCGTTGTTGGCCCACATCAGCGAGACCAGCGCGGTGTCCGGCGTGATCGCGTGTTCGAGTGCCGCGAGGTCGAGCATGCCTTCCCGGTCGACCGGCAGCTGCGTGATGCGCACGCCTTCGGCTTGCAGATGGGCCAGCAAGCTCAGGGTGGACGGATGCTCCACCGCGCTGACCACCACATGGGACTTGCCGGGTCGTGCCGCCAGCGCGCCCCGGATCGCCAGGTGGTTGGCTTCGGTTCCGCTGGCGGTGAACACGATCTCGGCCGGCGCCGCATTCAGCAGCCGGGCCACCGAGGCGCGCGCCTGTTCCAGCTGTTCCTTGGCGCGGATGCCGGCGGCGTGCTTGCTGGACGGATTGCCGTAGACGTCGCGCAGGCAGGCCATCACCGGCTCCACGCACGCGGGCGCCAGCGCCGTGGTGGCGTTGTTGTCCAGGTAGATGCTGTCGTGATCCGTCATTGCCAAAAAATCCGATCCGGGTCCTGATTCAAAAATTGCAGCAGTTCGCCCAAGGCGCCGAACGCTCCGTAAAACTGCCAGGCGCGCCGCGCATGGTCCTTGCGGAACAAATGCCACGCCTGCAACGCGCTCACATATTCCAGCCGCGCGATATCGATCACCCCGCCGGACTGGTCGACATTGCGCGAGCAGCATGGGCTCTGTATCCGGTAGCCCCCTTCTTCCGCCCGCACTTCGGGGCTGACGTAGCGGTAGCGTGCACGGGCATCCAGCGCACGCTCGATGCGCTTGCGATCCACATCGTTCGGATGCATGCAGCCCACGTATCGCTCCGCATTCGCCAGCGCCGCCCGCTCAAGCCGGCGTGATTTCTTCCTCGAAGCACCCCACCACGCCGCCCTCCTGGAATTCAACCAGGTAGACAGGCAGGTTGAGCGCCTCGTGATATCCCACATTGACGATTTCCCCCGGCGTGCCGTTGCTCACCAGCAGGGACTCCGGCTCGCGGTCCGGGTAGCTGCCGTCGTTGAACAGGTCGACCATCGCCACGATGCGCTGGCCCCATTGGTATTTCGCTTCGCGCGGCTCGATCATGCGTCGCCTCCTCGGGGCTCTCGATATTCCGAATGCATTGGTGTCGGCTCCTGACGACATTCGCGGCCGGTCGCACCTCCCGCCTGCGGCGGCAGGCACTGCTCCCTGCTCATGCCGTCACCTCCTCGCTGCGCGCCGGTTCGTTCACGGCTTCCAGTTCCTTGCCGCGCATGCCGACGCGATGGCCGGTGTCGACGAAATCGACGGCGTAGATGTAGAACTGCTGCAGAAAGGTGCCGATGCTGGTGACGTAGCCGATGTCGCCTTTTTTCACCAGGACTTCGCCGATGTCCTTGCCGGCGTAGGTGCCGTCGTTGCGCACCGTCTTGATGGACTTCACCTTCGCCCCGTAGTCGAAAATCGGGTCGGCGGTGATCTCAACGATGTCACTGTCGCGACTGATCTTGGCCATTTTTCATCTCCTGAAACGTGATTGCTAAAACGGCTGAAGCGCCGGCTTCGGCGTCACCAGCTTGAGGATATCCCCGGCGCTCCTGCCCAGGCGCAGCCGGGCGACGCCCCGCACGAGTTCATCCTCGTCGTCGGCCAGCCGACCCAGATGGCTGCGCTCGGCCCGGCTGGCCACCTCGTAGCGCACGCGCCAGTCCGGATCGCCCAGCAGCAGGACCAATTGCCACGCCTTCATGCGCTTGGCCGCTTCGCGGCGAACGGCCGCATCGCCGTCTTTTGCCATCGCCGGCAACCAGGTATCGCCGATTCGGTTTGCCACCGTGCTGCGGACCGTGGGGTCCGCATCGTGCATCAGCAGGGTCAGCAGGTTTTCCGGGATGCGCCGCGCCACCACCTGCCGCACGTAGTAATCCGGGTCATGGATCATGGCGCCCAGCTCATGCGGATCGAGGCGTGCCGCCACCCGTATCCGCACCTCGCGGTGCGGGTCGTTCACCAGCGTCAACAGATGCTTGGGGGGCAATCTGACCGCCGCGCTCCAGCGCACGGTCTCGTCCGGATCCAGTATCAGCTGCGGCAGGTGGAACACGTCCACGTATTTGGCCGCCACCGCACGTACTTCGAAATAGGGATGGGTCAGGTAATCCTTGGCCCGTTCCGGATTCCAGGAAAAGAAACGGTCGATGCGCTTGGCGTAGCGGTCATGCACGCACGCATGGCCGACGCAACAGCGTTGCTGTTCGTACAGGTCCTGGCAGGCGCAACTTGCGCAATCCACCTTGCCGCCTTGCCAGTCCACGGGCGGGCCCAGCTCGCTCATCCCCGGCTCACTCATCCTCGTCCTCCTGTCCGTGACGGGCCAGCACCTTGAGCAGCACCGTGGCGTTCAATTTGTCGCTCGGGTCGAGCTCCAGCATCTTCGTCAACGCGGCATGGCTTTCCTCCAGCCCTCCCAGGCGCATCTGCAGGTAGCCCCAGGCCTTCAGGGTGAACAGGTAGAAGCGCGGCAGGATGGCGTCGTAGCTGCCGAATTCCGCATCGCCCTGCCGCACGCGGCGCCAGTCTTCGTTCAGGCGGTTGTCGCGCGCGGCCTTGGCCAGGCAACGCTCGGCCACCTCGAGCGCATCGGCGAGGCGCCCCTTGTAGAAATAGAAGCGGTACAGCGCGATCAGCACGGCGGCGTGACCTGGCGCCAGGGCCTGCGCCTGGAACAGATGACGCTCGGCGATCTCGTCGTGCTGGTAGTTGAGGCCGGCCAGACGCAGGTGCTGCTCGACCTGCTCCGGCAGGTGGCCGCCAAAACAGGTGCGCTCCAGCCATTCGGGATCCATGTCCGCCGGCACGGCGGGGTTTGCCGTCACGATCCCGCCCTCCATTGCACATTGATCCGCCATGACCTCACCCTTCCTCGCCTCAATGCTTGTGGCCGTGGCCGATGCCGGAGATGTCGATGCTGGACACCCCACTGCTGCTGGAACTGCTGCAGGCGCAGGACGGCGAATTCGGCGTGACGAAGGTCAGCCCGCTGTTGGTCGGCGTATCCGCGAAATCGATGGTCGCCCCTTGCAGCAGCAGGCGGCTTTCCGCCGGCAGGAAGAGCTTGACGCCGTTGACCTCGATCACCGCATCGCCGGGCAGCGGCGTCGACTCCACGGTGAATTCGGAGGCCAGCCCGGAGCAGCCGCCGGCGCTCACCGTGAGGCGGAAGCCGCCGCTCTCGCCGGCGCTGCTGAAACGGACCATGCGGCGCACGAACTTCTCGGCGGCAGGCGTAAGGGACAGTTCCATCATGCTCTCCTAGGCCGCCACGTAGCGCGGGAAACTGTTGTCGATCACGCAGGTGTCGTCGACCGGGCAGACCGCGACACACTGCGGGTCGTCGAAGTAGCCGATGCACTCGGTGCACTTCTCCGGCTTGATGATGAAAGTGCCGTCCTTCTCGCGGATGGCGTTGTTGGGACACTCCGGTTCGCAGGCCGAACAGGCGGTGCATTGGGAGGTGATGATCTTGAATGCCATGGTCTTGCTCTCCTTAACAGTTGCGTATACGAATCAATTTCAGGCGGCGATGTAGGCGCCCTGGCGGATGTCGGCATCGCCGCGGGCGGCGTGAACGATTTCGCCGGACTTCACTTTCGCCAGGTATTCCTTGAAGTACTTCACCGCCGACTGTTCGATGAACTCGTGCGCGTACTTGTCCACCGGGTCGATGCCCGCCGCTTTCAGGCTGTCCTTCGGGCAGCCGCCGATCTTGGCCACGAACACGGCGACGCAGTCGTTGATGGCGCGGATCACGGTCGGCAGGGTGTCTTCCTCGCCGAAGCCGCCCTGGCAGTAGAGGTCGACGCGGCGGTGGCCGACGAACTTGGAACCCTCGGTGCTGAGTTCGTAAATCTGGAACTCCTGCGCATGCCCGAAGTGTTCGTTGACCCGGCCGTGGCCCTTGGTGGCGACGGCGATCAGAATCTTCACATCGCTGAACTCCGCCTCCAGATCGGCCATCTCGGCTTCCCTGGCCGCCACCGTGGCCTGGCGTTCCTGCTCCACCTGCTGCTGATAGGCTTTGCGGCCCTCGGCGTCGTACTGAATGTCCATCTCCATGACTTTTTCAGTACTGAACTCGGACGAGCGGTCCTCGCCCAGCAGGCCCACCGCATCGGCGCGGCACTGGCGGCAGTGGCGCATCATGTTCATCTCGCCTTCGCAGTTGTCCTGCAGCGCTTTCAGTTCCTGCGCCGTGGGTCCGCGCTGGCCGTTGAGGCCGAACACCGTGCCGTGTTCCGGCGCGGAAATGAGCGGCATGATGTTGTGCAGGAAGGCGCCGCGCGATTTGACCGCCTTGTTGACCTCGATCAGGTGCTGGTCGTTGATGCCGGGGATCATCACCGAATTCACTTTGCACAGAATGCCGGCCTCGGTCAGCATCTCGAGGCCCAGCATCTGCCGTTCGGTGAGTATCCTGGCGGCTTCGATGCCGGTGATGCGCTTGTTCTTCCAGAAGATCCACGGATAGATGTGCTGCCCGACTTCCGGATCGACCATGTTGATGGTGATGGTCACGTGGTCGACGTTGAACTTCTTGATGGTCTCGACATGGTCCGGCAATGCCAGGCCGTTGGTCGAAAGACACAGCTTGATGTCGGGCGCGGCGTTGTAGATCAGCTCGAAGGTCTTGAAGGTTTTTGCCGGATTGGCAAGTGGGTCGCCCGGTCCGGCGATGCCCAGCACGGTCATTTGCGGAATGGTGGAGGCCACGGCCAGCACCTTTCTGGACGCCTGCTCCGGGGTGAGCTTCTCGCTCACCACGCCGGGACGGCTTTCGTTGGCGCAGTCGTATTTGCGATTGCAGTAGTTGCACTGGATATTGCACGCCGGCGCCACCGCCACGTGCATGCGTGCGTAATGGTGATGCGCCTCCTCGCTGTAGCAGGGATGGTTCTTTACCTTTTCCCACACCTCCGGCGCCATGTCCTCCGGTCCGCCGGACGAGCCGCAACTGGCTTTCCCGCCCTCGCCGGACGTGCCGCACCCCTTGTGCTCGGCCACCTGTTGCATGATCTGGTCCAGCGACGTGCCCTGGTCATTTCCTGCGTTCGCCACACTTGCCTGATTGTCCATACTTGGCTCCTGTCCGCTTCAACCGATGGCGATCGTGAAATCGATCGCCCGCTAAATGGGTTCTTACAGGAGCTGTTCAGCAACAAGCATGCCACTCAGGAAATTTGCTTAAATTCCTGAAGATTGAATCACTTAGCGCGAACCTCGCGTTTGTTGCAGTTGCTACAAATGGAGATTGCCGGGGAAGGAATTGTCGGGAAGGCTACAGGGGGAAAGGCGGCGGATCGCGGACGCGGCTGTCTGCATCGACAACCGCGCGCAACGCTTAAAGTCGTTTGACTTCGATGTTGTATTTCGACAGCGCGTAGCCGATCTGGCGCGGCGTCAGATTCAGCAGGCGCGCCGCTTTCGCCTGCACCCATCCGCATTGTTCCAGGGCCCACACCAGGCGCTCGCGTTCGGTCATGAAGGCCGGCTCATCGCCGCCAGGCGCCCCGCCGAAACCGCCGCCGGATACCTCCGGCAGGCTTTCCGCTGGAGACACAAAAGCGATCGGGATTGATTGCTGCGCCTGGCCATAGTGCTGCAGTACCTGCGAGAAGCACTTGTTCTGCTGGCACGGCAAATCCACATCCTGGATCGCGTTGGACCGCGTCATGGTCGCGGTGCGTTCCACGCAATTCTCCAGTTCGCGCACATTGCCGGGCCAGTTGCACTTGAGCATCACGTCCACGGCTTCCGGCGAGATGGAAAGCTTGCGGCCGTTGTCCTTGTTGAACTTGTCCAGGAAGTGCGCGATCAGCAGGGGAATGTCTTCGCGCCGCTCGCGCAGCGGCGGCAGGAAGATGCTCACCACGTTGACGCGGTAGTAGAGGTCGGCGCGGAAGGTTCCCTTGGCCACGTCCTCCTCCATGTTGCGGTTGGTGGCGGCGATCAGGCGCACGTCCACCTTGATCGACTTGTTGCCGCCCACGCGCTCGAATTCCCGTTCCTGCAGCACGCGCAGCAGCTTGGTCTGGAACGACGCCGAGATTTCCCCGAGTTCGTCCAGGAACAGCGTGCCGCCCTGCGCCATTTCGAAGCGTCCCTTGCGTTCCTGCGTCGCGCCGGTGAACGAGCCTTTCTCGTGCCCGAACAGTTCGGATTCGAGCAGGGTTTCGGACAGGGCGGCACAGTTGACCTTGACGAAGGGCGCGTCCTTGCGCGGGCTCAGGTAGTGGATCGAGCGGGCGATGACTTCCTTGCCGGTGCCGCTTTCGCCGCGCAGCAGCACGGTCGACTTTCCGGGCGACGCCTGGTGCACTTCGGCGAACACCTCCTGCATGCGCTTGCTGCGGCCGATGACGTTGTCCAGGCTGTACTTGCCCTGCAGTTCCTTCTGCATGCGCTGCTGCCGCTGCATCAGTTCATCGCGTTCGGCTGCCACATTTTGGTGCAGGCGCGCGGTCTGTCCGATCAGGTTGGCGATCATGGCCAGGAAGCGGACATCCGATTCGAAATTCATCGGCGCGCTGTCCACTTCGCGGTCAACGCTGAGCACGCCGATGGTTACCCGTCCCTGCTTGATCGGCACGCCGATGAAGGCGACCACCCTGCCCTCGCCCAGGCTGCGCGAACCCGTGCGGTTCAGGAACAGCGGCTCTTTCGCCACGTCCGGCACCACCATGGGCACGCCCGTTTCCAGGATTTTGCCGGTGATGCCCTCGCCCTTGCGAAACCGCCCGCGCTGGGCAGCCTCGGCCGACATGCCGGTCGCCTCAACAACGTGCAGGTCGCCCGACGGCTGCACCAAACTGACCATGCCCCGCCGCATCTTGAGATGGGAAGAAAGCACGCCGAGCACTTCCCTCGCGGTCTTGTTCAGATCGAGAGATGAACTCAGTATCTTGCTGATTTCATAGATGGTTGCAAGCTCGACACTTGCCTCTAGCCTTTGGGACGCGCACATATTTCTAACCCCGCTGGGCCGGTTTCGGGCCCGTAAAAAAACAAATCTGACTGCCGTGTCTTTTATGCATGCAAATAATGTGCCAGTGCCATTACACCGCGCAGGGTAGAAAACCGGACAGCCATTACTTGTGCGGGAAGCTGAACAAAGCCCGCGCACGCGCGGTTTTGTTCATTCAATCGTCCCTACAGCTTCAGTGCGCCTACATAGGCTACGGCCCCCGGGTCGTCGCGCCACAGGGCCGGGTCGGCGTCGACGTAGAGTTCGATCAGGATGCCGTCGGGGTCGTGGCAATACAGCGCCTGGCTGACGCGATGGTCGGACTGGCCGGCGAGTTCGACGCCGTGCGCGGCGAGGTGGTCGCGGCAGGCGCGCAGTTCGTCCAGCGAATCGCCGACCTTGAACGCCAGGTGATACAGGCCGATCTGATGATCCTCGGGCGACTGCGCCTGCGCACCGATCTCCAGCAGCGCGAGGTCGTGGTGGTTCTCGCCGCACGAGAAGAACACCATGCGGCCGCCGTGGCGCGCGACTTCGGTGAGCCCGAGTACGTCGCGATAGAACGGCACCGACGACGCCAGACTGCGTACTTTCAATACGGCATGGCCCAGCTTGAGCGCACGCATCACGCCTCCTTCATTCGCGGGTTCTTATTCATGTATCTCGCCGCCGACATACAGCCAGCGCCCGTCCCGCTTCTCGAAGCGGCTGGTCTCGTGCAACTTGAACGCGCGGCCATTGAGCTTGTAGCGGGCGACGAATTCCACTGTCGCATGGGTCTCGTCCAATGGCGTGTGCGCCTTGAGCGACAGCCCCAGCCATTGCGGGCGCGGCGTGGCGTCGAGTTCCA
>JAPTVL010000501.1 GCA_028065725.1 Betaproteobacteria bacterium | reverse complement strand
CTTTTCTTGGGTTACTTTCTTTTGGCGAGACAAAAGAAAGTGACTAGCTGCCGGGCTACCCCCGGCCAACGGTCAGGAGTCCTGCGAAGAACTGGCTATCGCCAAGTTTCAGGAATCCCCCTCACCCCGGTAAAATCCCGGGATGATCGTCTATCTCCACGGCTTCAATTCCTCCCCCGCATCCGGCAAGGCCCGGCAGCTCGGCGAGCACATGGCGAGTCTTGGGCGGCAGGCAGACTACTATTGCCCGGCGCTGCCCAACAGCCCGCGCGAGGCCATTGCGCACGTCGAGGCCGGACTGGAACAACGCCGCCCTGATTCGGTCACGCTGGTCGGCAGTTCGCTCGGCGGCTTCTATGCGACCCATCTGGCGGAAAAGCACGGCTGGAAGGCCGTGCTGGTGAATCCGGCGGTGCACGCCCACAGGCTCCTGCACAGCGCACTCGGCCCGCAGACCAACTGGCACAGCGGCGAGAAGTGGGAACTTACCGAAGCGCATCTGGCCGAACTCGCCGCGCTGGATGTCGATGCCATCACCCTGCCCAGGCGTTATCTCTTACTGGCGCAGACCGGCGACGCGGTGCTCGATTACCGTGATGCGGTGGCCTACTATGCAGGCGCCACGCAGATCATCGAGGACGGCGGCGACCACGGATTTTCCGGATTCGAGCGCCACTACCAAACCATTCTGGATTTCTAGTGCCCTGTCCCGTAAATTCGGGACGAACAGGGTGGTATCACACATGCTTTTGCACAATCAAAATGTCGAGTTCGTTTCCAGCCGCGAAGCTGGGCGCAGCCGGGTTGGACACCCGGCGAGCCTGGCGACAAAGGATGGGAGCGAACTCGGCATTTTGATGTCACGAATTTACGGGACAGGACACTTATTTCATGTACCTCATCTTTGAAGAGGACGGCCATTTCAAGGCCGGTTCCATCCTGTCCGAAACCGATGCCACGGCGCAGGTGGAAACCGCCTCGGGCAAGCGCAGCAAGATCAAGACGGCGAACATCCTGCTGCGCTTTGCTGCGCCCGCGCCGACCGAGGTGATGCAGCAGGCCGAGACGCTGACGGCGGAACTCGACGCCGACTTCCTGTGGGAAGCGGCAGGCACCGACGAATTCGGCTTCGAACAGCTGGCGCAGGAATACTACGGCCACGCGCCGACGCCGCCGGAATCGGTGGCGCTGCTGCAGAAGCTGCACGCCTCGCCCATTTATTTCCACAAGAAGGGCAAGGGGCGCTACCGCCCGGCACCCGCCGACACGCTGGCGGCGGCCAAGGCCGGGCTGGAGAAGAAGCGGCTGGCGGCAGAAAAACAGGCGCATCTGGCGGCGGAGCTCGCCAGTTTCAAATTGCCTGATGAGTACGCCTCGCTGATCCCGCGCATCCTCATCGCGCCGGACAAGAACACGCTGGAATACAAGGCGCTGGAAGATGCGGCGGCGGCCACCGGGTTGTCGCAACTAAGACTGATCGAGCGCTGCGGCGCGATTCCGTCGACGCTCGACTTCCACCTGGCGACCTTCTTGCTGGAACACTTCCCGCGCGGCACCGGCTTTGCCGACGTCACCGAGCCGGCTGCTTTTAATCCAAGCGATCCGCCCGAACTGCCGAAGCGTTCCGTGCGCGCATTCTCGATGGACGACGCGGCGACCACCGAGATCGACGATGCGCTGTCGGTCGAATGGCGCGACGACGGCAGCGTCCGCGTCGGCATCCACATCGCGGCGCCCGCGCTCGGCATCGCGCCGGGATCGGAACTCGACAAGGTCGCGCGCGAACGGCTTTCCACGGTCTACTTCCCCGGCGACAAGATCACCATGCTGCCGGACGCGCTGATTCACCATTACACCCTGGGCGAAACCCACGACTGCCCGGCACTGTCGCTGTATGTGGACGTGGCGTCCGATCTGCGCGTACTGGCCACCGAAACCAGGCTCGAGATGGTGCACATCGCCGACAACCTGCGCCACGAGACGCTGGAGGTGCTGTTCAACGACGGCACCCTCGGCAATCCCGACGTTCCGGATTATCCCTACCGCCGCGAGCTGGAATGGCTGCGCGACTTCGCCGCCGTACTGGAAGCCGGTCGCGGCAAGGCCGATACGGTCGAGCGCGTCGACTACAACTTCAAGCTCGACGGTGAACGCATCCGCATCGTGCCGCGCAAGCGCGGCAGCCCGATCGACAAGGTGGTCTCCGAGCTGATGATCTTCGCCAACGCGCACTGGGGCGGCTGGCTGGCGGAAAAGCGGGTGCCGGGCATCTACCGGGCGCAGGCCAACGGCAAGACGCGCATGACCACCAGCCCCGACCCGCACGTCGGTCTCGGCGTCGACCAGTATGCATGGTCGTCGTCGCCCTTGCGGCGTTATGTCGACCTGGTCAACCAGCGCCAGCTGATCAGCCTGGTGCAGGGCAGCGACCCGGTGTACCCGCCGAGGAGCGAAGCGCTGTTTTCGGTGGTGCGCGACTTCGAACTGGCCTACGACGCCTACAACGAATTCCAGCGGCGGCTGGAACGCTACTGGATGCTGCGCTGGCTGATCCAGGAAAACATCCACGAGGTCACCGCCCATGTCATTCGCGAGGACCTGGTGCGCTTCGACACGCTGCCGCTGGTGACGCGCGCGCCCTCGGTGACGGGGATCGCGCCGGGCGCGAAGGTGCGGCTGGCGATTTCAAACATCGATCTGCTCGACATCGGCTTCCACGCCGAGTACCTTGAAACCGTGACGCCGCCTGACAGCAGCGTCGCCCTTCCGTAAAATCAGGTCAGTTCCACTTCCGGCCCCCATGGTGTCCAACCCGCCCCTTACTCTCGCTGAACCCTCCAGGCAAGGCACGCGCATGGCGCTGGCCTTGCTGGCGTCGGCCGCGGTGCACGGCATGGCGCTGTCGACCCAGTTCGTGCAGGTCAACCCGCGCCTGTTCGAGGACCCCAACCTGCCGATGGAGGTGGTGCTGGTCAACGCCAAGACCCTGGAATCGCCGCTCAATCCCGACGCGCTGGCCCAGGTGAATCTGGCCGGCGGCGGCAACACCGACGATGACCGGCGGCTGAAAAGTCCGCTGCCCGCCAGCCCGAAAACACAAGCCGGCAGCGAGGAAGCCGCCTTGCAATCGCGCGTGTCCGAACTGGAACAGCAGGCCAAAATCCTGCTGAGCCAGTTGCAGCCCAATGGCCAGTTGCAGAAGCCGACACCGGCAACGCCGCCGGCACCGGTGCAGCCGGTACTCGACGCCAGCCAGCTCAACCTGCAGGCGCGCGAAATGGCGCAACTGCAGGCGCGCATCTCGCAACAGTGGGACGAATACCAGAAGCGCCCCAAGCGCGCCTTCATCGGCGCCAACGTCAAGGAATACGCGTTTGCGCGCTACGTCGAGGACTGGGTCACCAAAGTCGAGCGGGTCGGCAACGTCAATTACCCCGAAGCCGCCCGCCGCCAGGGCATTTACGGCAGCCTCAGGCTTACTGTGTCGATCTATGCCAACGGCCGGATCGAGGCAGTTGAGGTCGACAGCTCATCCGGCTCCAAGATTCTCGACACGGCCGCGATCAAGATCGTCGAACTCGCCGCGCCTTATGCCCCCTTTCCCGACGATATGCGGAAAAAGGCCGACATTTTGTCTATAACGCGGACCTGGACCTTCACCCGCTCCGATCAGCTGGTGGGAACCGACTAAGCGGGCGCCAGCGTTGCTGGTGTATAATATTCTGATTTGCTTATACATTTCGGAGTCCGACCATGCACACCGGCACCACCCTTACCCAGTTCATCATTGAAGAGCAGCGCCGCACCGCCGGCGCCACCGGCGATTTCACCTCGCTGCTGAACGACGTCGTCACCGCCTGCAAGGCGATTTCCAACGCCGTGAACAAGGGCGCGCTGCTGGGCGTGATGGGCGCGCTGGATTCCGAGAACGTGCAGGGCGAGACGCAGAAGAAGCTCGACGTCATCACCAACGACATCATGATCCGCTCCAACGAATGGGCGGGCCACCTGGCCGGCATGGCGTCGGAGGAAATGGACGAGGTCTATGCGATCCCCGGCCAGTATCCGCTCGGCAAGTACCTGCTGGTGTTCGATCCGCTCGACGGCTCCAGCAACGTCGACGTCAACATCTCGGTCGGCACCATCTTCTCGATCCTCAAGGCCCCGGTCGCCGGCCGCGCCGCCAAGACCGAAGACTTCCTGCAGCCCGGCACCCAGCAGGTGTGCGCCGGCTACGCAATCTACGGTTCCTCGACCATGCTGGTGCTGACCTTTGGCCACGGCACCAACGGCTTCACGCTCGACCGCGACGTCGGCGAGTTCGTGCTGACCCACCCCAACATGACCATCCCCGCCGAAACCAAGGAATTCGCGATCAACGCGTCGAACATGCGTTTCTGGGAAAAGCCGGTGCAGCGCTACGTCGACGAGTGCCTGGCCGGCAAGACCGGCCCGCGCGGCAAGGATTTCAACATGCGCTGGGTTGCTTCCATGGTGGCCGAAGTGCACCGCATCCTCACCCGCGGCGGCATCTTCATGTACCCCAAGGACACCAAGGATCCCGCCAAGGCCGGCAAGCTGCGCCTGCTGTACGAAGCCAACCCGATGGCCTTCATCGTCGAGCAGGCCGGCGGCGCTGCCACCACCGGCTATTCGCGTATCCTCGACCTCGCCCCCGAAGGCCTGCACCAGCGCGTGCCGGTGATCCTCGGCTCCAAGAGCGAAGTCGACACCGTGACCGGTTACCACCACGAAAAGGCCGCCTGAGCGCGACTGCCGCCAGACGCCGGCCCCGCCTCAGTGGCGGGGCCGTCAACAAAAAGGGGACGCCGCGGCGTCCCCTTTTTGTTATGGCTCTGACGATCAGTTGACCTTGGGGTCCAGTTCGCCCTTGTCGTAGCGCTTCTGCATTTCTTCCAGGTTGAAGACCTTCTTGATCTTGCCGGCCTGGCCGGCGGCGCCAAAGGCTTCGTAACGCGCCTTGCAGATGTCGCTCATGCCCTTGGTCGCTTCCTTGAGGAACTTGCGCGGGTCGAAGTTGGACTTGTTTTCCGCCAGGTGCTTGCGGATGGCGCCGGTAGACGCCATGCGCAGGTCGGTGTCGATGTTGACCTTGCGCACGCCGTTCTTGATGCCTTCGACGATTTCGCTCACCGGCACGCCGTAGGTCTGGCCCATGTCGCCGCCGTAGCTGTTGATGATGGCGAGCCAGTCTTCCGGCACGGAGGACGAGCCGTGCATCACCAGGTGCACGTTGGGGATGCGCTCGTGGATTTCCTTCACGCGGTCGATGCGCAGCACCTTGCCGGTGGGCTTCTGGGTGAACTTGTAGGCGCCGTGCGAGGTACCGATGGCGATCGCCAGGGCATCGACCTTGGTCTTGGAAACGAAATCGGCGGCTTCGTCGGGGTCGGTCAGCAGCTGGTCGTGGGACAGCTTGCCTTCGGCCCCATGGCCATCCTCTTCACCGGCCATACCGGATTCCAGCGAGCCCAGGCAGCCCAGTTCACCTTCGACCGATACGCCGCAGGCATGCGCCAGTTCGGACACCTTGGCGGTGGTGGCCACGTTGTATTCGTAGGTGGACGGGGTCTTGCCGTCGGTGCCCAGAGAGCCGTCCATCATCACCGAGGAAAAGCCGGACTGGATGGAGCGGAAGCAGATACTGGGGGACGCGCCGTGGTCCTGGTGCATGCAGACGGGAATCTGCGGATACATCTCGATCGCGGCCAGGATCAAATGGCGCAGGAAGGGCTCGCCGGCGTAGGAACGGGCGCCGGCGGAACCTTGCAGGATCACCGGGGAATCCACGGCGGCGGCGGCCTGCATGATGGCCTGCACCTGTTCCATGTTGTTGACGTTGAATGCGGGCAGGCCATAGCCGTTTTCGGCGGCATGGTCGAGCAGTTGACGAAGGGAAATCAGGGCCATTTACACTCTCCTAGGTTAAAAATATTCAGCACGCTACGTGTTTGCAAAATCAGGTCTTTTTCGAATCGCCCACGCGGACGATTTTCATGGTGTTGGTGCCGCCCGACTGGCCGATGGGCTCGCCGATGGTCAGCAGGATCAGATCGCCGTCGCGCACCGCACCACGCCGCCGCAGCTCTTCTTCGGCTTCCGCCAGCAGCGCATCGCGCTCCTTGCTGGCCGTTTTCAGGTTGATCGGATACACGCCGCGGAAAAGCGTGACTTTTCTACGGGTTTGAACTTCGGGTGTCAAGGCATAGACCGGCACCCGGGTGGACAGGCGGCTCATCCACAAACAGGTGTTGCCCGACTCGGTCAGCGCGGCGATGGCCTTGATGTTGAGGTGCACCGAGGTGAACACAGCCGACATCGCAATCGCCTCGTCGGGGCGCAAGAAGCTGTGGTCGAGGCGCGCGCCGGAAAAAACCGGCTCGGCTTCCTTCTCCGCTTCCAGACACACGCGGTCCATCGCCTGCACCGCCTCGACCGGGAACTGGCCGGCGGCCGTTTCGGCCGACAGCATCACCGCATCGGTGCCGTCCAACACCGCGTTGGCGACGTCGGAGACTTCGGCGCGGGTCGGGATCGGGCTGGAGATCATTGATTCCATCATCTGGGTGGCGGTGATGACGACCTTGTTGCGTTCCAGCGCCATGCGGATCATGCGCTTCTGTAGCGCGGGCACGGCGGCATCGCCGACTTCCACGCCGAGATCGCCGCGCGCCACCATGATGGCATCGGAGGCATCGAGAATCTCTTCCAGATGCTCGATCGCTTCGGTGCGCTCGATCTTCGCAACCAGCTGACTCTTGCCGCCAGCCGCGCGCAACAGTTCGCGTGCCTGGCGCATGTCGGCACCCGAACGCGGGAACGACACAGCCAGATAATCGGCATTCAGCGCCGCGGCGGTCTTGATGTCCTCGATGTCCTTTTCGGTCAGCGCGGCGGCCGACAGGCCGCCGCCCTTGCGGTTGATGCCCTTGTTGTTGGACAGCACGCCGCCCTGCACCACCTTGCAGATGATCTCGGTGCCCTTGACCTCCTCGACCCAGAATTCGATGCGGCCGTCGTCCAGCAGCAGGGTCACACCCCGCTTCACATCATTCGGCAGTTCCTTGTAGTCGAGGCCGACACGGGTCTGGTCGCCCAGCGTGCAGGCGGCGTCGAGAATGAAGAGGTCGCCCTTGGCGAGCGTAATCTTGTTGTCCTTGAATTTGCCGATGCGGATCTTCGGGCCTTGCAGGTCGACCAGCACACCGACCGCACGGCCGCGCGTGCGGGCCAGCGAGCGCACCAGCTCGGCACGGTCGATATGGTCCTGCGCCGTGCCATGGGAAAAATTGAGACGCACCACATCCAGGCCGGCTTCCATCATCCGGTCCAGGGTTTTGGCATCGGAACAGGCGGGGCCGAGGGTGGCAACGATTTTGGTTCTGCGGATCATTGTATGGGTGAGGCGTAAGGAGTGGGGGGTGGAAGGGTAAGGAGTAAGGCGTTAGGGGTGAGGCGACAGACTTGCGCCCGTTTCCTCACCCCCCGCCCTTTACGCCTCACCCGCGAAGGGCCCAGCCCTTCGCGCGTTCCTCCAGAATCGCCACGGCGGGCAGAACCTTGCCTTCCAGGTATTCGAGGAAGGCGCCGCCGGCGGTGGAAATGTAGCTCACCTTGTCGTAGATGTCGTACTTCTGGATCGCGGCGATGGTGTCGCCGCCGCCGGCCAGGGTAAAGGCGCTGGTGTTGGCGATCGCCATCGCGATGGTCCTGGTGCCTTCGCCGAACTGGTCGAACTCGAACACGCCAACCGGGCCGTTCCACACCACGGTGCCGGCCTTCATGATGATGTCGGCGAGCTGCTGCGCGCTCTTCGGGCCGATGTCGAAAATCATGTCGTCGTC
>JAPTVL010000005.1 GCA_028065725.1 Betaproteobacteria bacterium | reverse complement strand
TGGTCGGTGCGTTCCGGCAACTGCATCAGGACTTCCGATTTGTGGCGGCGGATCATGATCGGCGCCAGGGTCTGGCCAATCTTTTCCAGCCCAGTGTAGCCGGTGACGCGCCCGTGCTCATCCTTGACCTGATGTTCATGCAGCAATTTCCAGGTTGGCCCGAGGCGGTGCTGATCGACAAACTGGACGATGGAAATCAACTCCTCCAACTTGTTTTCCAGCGGTGTGCCTGTCAGCACCACGGCATAAGGGCTGTCGATGCGCTTCAGCGCGCGGGCGGCGATGGTGTTCCAGTTCTTGACGCGCTGCGCCTCATCGACGATCACCAGATCGGGCGCCCAGGTCACGATCAAATCCAGATCGGGTTGGAGCTTTTCGTAATTGGTGATCTTGCAGAAGTCATCGCGGGCGTAATCCTTCTGCCGTTGCGCACGACCTCCGGTAATAACGAAGGAATCGCGACCGGCAAAGCGTTTGATTTCGCTTTGCCACTGGTACTTGAGCGAGGTCGGACAAATCACCAGCACCTTCGTCACGCCAAAGTGCCGCGCCAGAATTTCGGCAGAGGCAATGGCCTGAATGGTTTTTCCCAGGCCCATTTCATCGCCAATCAACGCCCTGCCCGCACGCACGGCGAACAGCGCGCCTTCGGCCTGGTAGGAGTACATGGGCACCTTGAGCAACTTTCTCAGCAAAGGATCGGCGCTGCCTCGCGGAAGGATGCCGTCGAGCGCAGCAGCCCGCTTATCGGCATCGCGCCGCACGGCAACAAAGTCCAGTGCATCGTCATAGGCACGCAGTTCATGCCCGCTTTTGGCCACAGCCGAGACAAACCATTCCATCTCGCCGAACCTCTCCTGCGGCAATACCCACTCGTGCTTCGCTTCGAACAGCAGACCGGCGGCTTTCAGTACCGACGGCGGACAATCCGTCCCAGGGCGGAAATGAATTGCCCTCCCGCCATCGTTGCGCAGGTACAGCTCGGAGAACGGCGGGCGATAGCCGCGCGCGAGGACAGCCTTGGCACCGCGTTTTTTCTCCAACTGCGCGAGCACGAATTCAATGTGCTTGCAGGTACCCAGTTCGTTGGTGGTGTAATCCGGGCAGGCGCAGTAGTTGTCACCCGGCAGCTTGCCGCGAATCGCCACACGATAGGCGCTCTTCGACTGCGGATTGCTGACACGAAACTCGGAAAAGAGTGGCTCCGCGCCGATGTTTTCCAACTCGAACGCCTGCTCGCGGCCAAACTGACGACGTAACACGCGTTGCCATTCAATTGGAGAAATTTCTGCCGGGGCGTGGGTGCGGGAAAGTTTTTGTTCCTTTGGTGGCTTGGTCGCCCTGGAACCACGTGATTTTGACGATTTGCTCTTCATGACGGCCTCACTTCAACAAAGTTTTTCCTGAGTGGTGTCGATCCGATATCCCATGGCACGATAGCCGCGCTGCCTCTTGTCCCACATGCGTTCGAGCATCACGTTATCGGTGTCGACGTAGTCATAGATCAGCACTTCGGATTTGCTCGCGTGCTCGCGATGCAGGCGGCCGGCATATTGCTGCAAGGTGCCTTTCCACGAAATCGGCATGGCCAGCATCAGCGTATCGAGCGGTGGGTGATCGAACCCCTCCCCGATCAACCGGCCGGTGGCGAGCAATACGCGGGGAGCATCGCCGGGCAAAGCTTCCAGCGCTTCAAATAATGCGGCGCGCTGCTTTCTGGCCATGCGGCCATGCAAGGCGAACAGATTTTCAATACGGTCGGCAAGTGCCTGCTCCAACGTGGTGAGATGCTCAGTGCGCTCGGTGAGTACGAGGATACTGCGACCGGAACGATAGGCGTGGAGCACATCGTCGACGATTCGCTGACTGCGCTCGGCGCTGTTGGCAAGCTGCCGGAAGACATCCTGGATGGGCATGGCAGGATCGCCATTCGCTTGCGTCTCCAGGATTCGAGGGATGACCGTCAGTGATCTTGGCGCACCTTCCGGCCGGCTGGCTTGATGGCGGATCGGACCGCACTGCATGAAGATAATCGGATGCTGGCCGTCGCGGCGGATCGGCGTCGCCGTAAGGCCAAGCACATAGTGCGCCTTGGCCGCTTTGAACAACTTTTCATATGAGCGCGCCGCGAGATGATGACACTCGTCGATCACGACATGACCATAGCGCTCGATAACGTCGCTGACTTCGCCACCGCGAAAAAGTGACTGCATGGAAGCAATGTCGATTACCCCAGTTGGTTTGCGCTTGCCGCCACCAATGGTGCCAAGCTGGCCTTTGTCCAGCCCCAGAAATGCACGCAGGCGCTCCTGCCACTGCTTGAGGAGTTCATTGCGATGAACCAAGATCAGCGTACTGACCCCGCGCCGAGCAATCAGCGCCGCCGCGGTCACAGTTTTGCCAAACGCGGTCGGAGCGCAGAGGACGCCGGTATCGTGGGCCATCATGGCTTTGACCGCCTTCTCCTGATCTGGGCGAAGCTGGCCGGCGAATTTCAGGGGTAGTGACTCGCCGGCAAACCGCTCATCGACGAGACCGAGTCTGACACCGTTTTCGTCAAGCAACTTGGTCGCTGCGTCGAGACAACCACGGGGCAAGGCAATGTGGCGGGGATAGTTTTCGGCGCATCCGATAACACGCGGGAGTTCCCATGTCGACCGACGCATGGCCTGAGCCTTGTAGAACTCAGGGTTCTGAAATGCCGCAAGGCGGATCAGGCGATTCGTCAACGCCTGTGGCAACTGGGCTTTCTCGAAGTAAATCTGATTGGCGAGCACGGCGGTGAGCTTGTCGGGCAAGGGGCCGGCCAGCTTTTTCGGGACAGGCTGGTGTTTCCATGGCTCATGCTCGTCCTCTTCGGTGATGAACGCAACATCCAGCGGATGACCGCCGCCTGTAGCGCACAGGATTGCGGATTCCAGATCAGAGATGGACATCGGACGGACAGACGCCAGAAATGCCCACTGATCGGCATGCGGCTTAAGATCGTCGTCGACAAACAGGCTGAAGCCTTTTTCTCTCGCTGCTTTCTGGAGCGGCAGCGCGATCAGGTTGCCGAAACCGCCCTTGGGCAGTGTGTCCTGGTTGGGAAACAGTCGGTCATACGATTCGAGTTTCAGCTGACGGGTTCGGGCGCAGGTATGGCTGATGATGGCGGAACCGAGACGGCGCGCATCGCGGGCGGATACGGCGGACGAGAAGAATATCCAGGCATGGGCGCCGGCGCCGGAGCGGGATATTTCAATGGCGACTGGCACACCGAGCTCGTGACAGGAAACGGCAAAGGCTTTGGCATCGTCGCACCAGTCGGCCTCGTCGAAATCGGCGGCGAGGAAATGGCAGGTGTCATCGGCGAGCAACGGATAGACGCCGACGACATGCTTGCCGGCCAAGTGGTCGTAAATAACCTGATCCGCGAGCGGTAGCAGCAGTCGGTTTCCACATTCGCTGCACTTCACCTGCTTCTTGTCACAGAGGCCGACTTCCCATTCGTTGCCGCAGGCCGGCGTATAGCCAGACTTGCTGCCATCCTTGTTCTTCCAGCGGACTGGGTAGACATCGGTGCGACCACGGAACAATCTCCTAAAAAGCGTGACCTTCTGCTCAGTGCTGAGGTTCGCGCTGACCCGGGGTGGTGAGGCCGACGGCGCCGGCGGAGATGGCTCGACGGTATGAGCGATACCATGTTTTTCCAACAAGAAAATCAGACGGGCATTTTCGCTGCGCAACCGTGCGCACTCTTGCTGTTGGTCGACGAGTTGTTGGTCGAGTGAGATCACAGAGGAAAGCAGTCAAAACGATCCATGAGTTCGGTGGCCTGAAACTCGAACCGGGCTTTGTTGGTCGTGCGCAGTTTTTTCAGGTTGAGCAGCTTCCAGCGGATCGCCGGCAAATCCTTGAGGTGTTCGAATGGCATCAGCGACCAGTCGGGTTCCGCGCGCACGAGAGAAAGCAGGAAGTGCCTGTGCGCATCAGTGATTACCTTCGGTAGTTGTTGCCGGATGTACCGCCGGGTTTCGATCAGCCGTCGCAGCGGAATCTCGGCGGCGGTCATGCCGACAAGATCGCTGCTGAAAATCTCGTCCAGCGGCAGGTCATTGGAAAACAACACCTCATGGACCGGGCGGTTGTGACCGGCGAGATAGGCCACAAAACAGTCGACCATTGGAGTTTCGAGGCCAAGGCCGTCAATCATGGCGGCAATGTCAAACCAGTCGCGCGGATGCTGGCGATCCAGCGCAGCAACCAGCTTGCTGCCGTACAGTTCGGAAATGGCAAGGACCGGCAATTCCATCGAGGTGGTGAACAGGTTGCGCGCCGAACTCACCAGAGTGCGCGGCGCCACGGGCAACAGCGTTCCCCGAAAGACGAGATTCACCTCGACCTTGACCAGGCTGGCCTGATCCGCCACCAGCAATTGGGCCTCGTCACCCTTATGGGTTTTGTGGATCGAGGCCGAATAGCCCATGTGTTCCAGCTTGACCTGAGCTATCTGGAGATCGTTGCCGATCTCGATGAGTGCTGATTCACGCTCCAAGGCGTGATTCGCGAAGACGACATCGATATCAACAGATAGGCGGGGGAGATCCTGCACAAAGAGGTTGATCGCTGTGCCGCCCTTCAGCGCAAAGCGCGGAGACTCAAATATCACCGGTGCAACCGTGAGCAGCAGGCGGACGGCATCGACGTATTGGCGATCCATTATTTCTTCAGGCTCAAGAGTTCGCCGCTACGGGTGCGCAGCATCCAGCGCCGGTCGCTGCCCATACGCTGGCTGTGCGGGTGGACGATCTTCGCCCAGGGCAGTTCCAGCTCGTCGGCGAACTGGCGCGCCAGCCGAACCACCTTGATGCGCGTGCAATGAGTAAGCAGCATGTCGAACACATCGAGACGGAGATTACGCAGGCCCTCTGTCAGGTGCCTGGCTTCTTCCACCGATTGATGCTTGCCAACATTGCACAGCATTTCCAGCAGCGCGCGTTCGGGAACGGATACCGGTGGACCATTCGGTTTCTCGGGCAGGGGCTGTAGTCCAAAATTGCTGGGCAAGCCGATATCGAACAATCGGGTAGTCTGGTAACGGCTGGGGTAGCGCTCTGTCAGCCAGGCTGGGAGGCGCACAGGCTGGTCACCCCACAGTTCCAGTAGCTCACGGGTGGCCAGATTGTGCCGGATGCCCCGCCAGGCAAGTGCCGTTTTGCTTCCGACATGGAAGCCGGGAATGTGCCGCGCCAAATAGGTCAGGCATCCATCCCGGCTCGGTTGATCGCCGACCAGCAAATACAGACCGCGCGACAGATGCTGTAACCATCCACGCTTGGCGAGGTAGGATGCCAACTGTGGAGATACACCGTGCTCAGCCAGCATGGATGTTTCCACGGGCTCGCCGCGTGGCAAGGCCTCAAGCAAGCGCTGTATTGAGCTATGCGATCGAGTTAAAACCACACTTTAACTATCTCAAATAATTCAATCAATTTCAAGCCGCCGGTCCCGCTTTTGACGGTCCGGTGTTGGTGCATTAACGGATTAGGACTGTGGCGGATTAGACCCGGACATCACCACGTTCACCAATTCCTGGAGGCTGAGGAATCTGACCGCGATTCCGTCGTAATGCCGAACGAATGCTCGATCAACGTCGGGGGCTGCGACAAAGTTTTCCCCCTTCACGTATCTTCTTCGGAACGCCTTGATTCCTGCGGCATCGAAGTCTTCCGTCGACCATTTGCACTCGATGGCGACCGGCGGTTGATTTCTCCTTGCCAGGATGGAATCGACTTCATGTCCTCTCTTGTCGCGCCAGTAATGAAAATCGCGCGACTGTAGGCGCGCCTGCAGCTCGTTCAGCACGAAATGCTCCCACAACAGCCCCATGTCCTCGCGCCGCAATTCGTGCCACCCACGGTGGTAGCAGACAAACCCGGTATCAAAGCCATAGACCTTCGGAGCCGAAATGATTTCTGTGGATGCGCTTGAGCTGAATGGGCGCAGCACATGCGCGACGAAAGTCGTTTCGAGCACGGCAAGATAATTGGAGATGGTAGTGCGGCTGACTTCGCACGGACGGGCATGGCGCGTGGCCTCGAAGATTCCGCCGCTGGCGGCCAAGAGCAGTTCAACAAACCTCTGAAAGGAAAAGTGCCGCTCCAGTCGGTAGAGTTCCTGAACGTCTTTGGCCCAGTAGGCATCCATCCATTCCTGAAAATCCCGCTCGGGTAGGCGTCGAGCCAAGAAAAACGGCGGCTAGCCGCCGTGCAGGAACCGGTGCGCGAGATTCGTCCTGCCGAATGCTTCCAGATCGGCATGCACCATCGGCTTGACATCCTCCCCGCCCTTGGCCTGTGGCCACCGCTTGCGCGGGAAGGACGGAGATTCCTGCGGCGCTCAGGCGCGGCATTGAGCCGCTCCTGAGCCGCTTCGGTGGGTTCCTGCTGCTGGCGGCATTACCGCACCGCTCACTTCACAGGCGAACCGGGCGTGTCCCGCCCTTAAAATATTGATTGCACCGACCAGATCGGCGTTTTCCTCGAAACCGCACTCCACACACTCGAACCAGGCTTGAGTCCGCCGGTTGTCCGCCGAGACATGGCCGCAGCACGGACAGGTGCGACTCGTGTTCTGCGGGGGCACCGCCACGAGATAGCCGCCTTGCCACTGGAGCTTGTAGTTCAGCTGGCGGCGGAACTCGAACCAGCCCTGATCGAGTATGGACTTGTTCAGGCCGGATTTGGCCCGAACGTTTCTGCCCGGTTGCTCGGTGCTACCAGCCGCCGACATGGACAGGCTCCGAACCTGCAAGTCCTCGATACACACCATCGCGTGGTTTTGGCTGATCGTGGTCGTGGCCTTGTGCAAGTAGTCGCGGCGGGCGTTGCCAATGCGGGCATGGATCTTCTGGATGCGCGATTTCTCCTTCCAGTTGCTGCCGAACTTCATCTTTCGGCTCATGGCCTGCTGCGCACGGCGCAAGCGAGCCTAGTGCCGCCTGAAGCTGTTGAATGGTGCGTAGTACGTGCCGTCGGAGAGCGTGGCAAATCGCGCCACACCCATGTCGACGCCGACCGCGCCGCCGTTTGGAATCGGCTGCTCAACGTTTCGCTCGGTCTGATTGGCGAAGAAATTGCCGTAGGCGCGTTCCAGATCCTTGAGCGTCTGCTGCAACGGGTGGATGGGCGCATCGGAGAGCCAAGGTGTTTCCGTGCCGTGGCGCCAGGTAGTGAGTTCCTTGCACAGTCCGGCGTAGCCCAGCTTTTTCTCACCGCGCTCATAGCGTTCTTTCTGCAGCGCCAGCGCCTTGTTGAACACGAAGCGGCACGACCCGGCGAAGCGGCGCAAGTCGCGCTCCTGGTCGCCGGTTGGCATGAGTTCGTACCTGAAGGCTTGGAGGCGTTTCATGCGTCTATGATAGTGTTGGTCTATGAGCGATGACAACAATATTCGGCACGGACGGCACTGCGTTTTCAGGATGCACGTTCACCTGGTCTTTGTGGCGAAGTACCGCCGCCGCATGTTCGATGGCGACGCCATCAACCGCCTGCGGACGATCTTCGGCAAGGTCTGTGCCGACTTCGAGGCGCAACTGATCGAGATGGACGGCGAGGACGATCACGTCCACCTATTGGTGGAGTATCCGCCCAAGGTTGCCGTCTCCCGCCTCGTGAACAGCCTCAAGGGGGGTGTCGAGCCGCCTGCTGCGCAAGGAGCGGCCAGACATCCAGAAACGCTATTGGAAAGGCGTACTGTGGTCGCCGTCCTACTTCGCCTCATCCTGCGGCGGCGCTCCGATCTTCATCGTGCGCCAGTACATCGAACAGCAGCAGGCCCCACACTAGAACCCAGGGACGGCTACGCCGTCCGCGCTAGCCTTGCCCGCCCTGAACGGCGGGGCTTGTCGCGCACCG
>JAPTVL010000226.1 GCA_028065725.1 Betaproteobacteria bacterium | reverse complement strand
GTCCATCCTGATTCTCCTTTTCGTGTGCTTGGCGGCTCACGATTTGAAGTTTCTCGATGGACTCCCGTATAAGTCAAACTTTTACTGCCACCCCGGCAAAGCCGGGGGAACTCCTATGTTGTTTTAGTCGAGATCACTACTGGAACAGGGATCGATTCTGATCCAGAATGGCGACTCGCACCGGCGGAGGATCACGCAATGAGGTTGGCATTGAAATGGATGATGGCGATACTTGCCGCTGCCACGACGTGCAGCGCTGCCTCAGCCACCACCAGCTCAAAACGCATCAACGATATCATCAACACTCGTTGCAGCACGTGCCACGGCCCGACCGGGCAGAGTTCCAACGCAGAGTTTCCAAAACTGGCGGGGCAGAATGCCGATTACCTGATTCGGCAAATGTTCAATTTCAAAAGCCGGGCGCGCAAGAGCAACGAAATGGAAAAGGAGATGGCCGGTCTTTCAGGCAACGATATCGAGAAACTGGCGAACTATTTCAGCCTTCAGCAACTGATACCGGTCCCGCGGCAGGATAGGGCATTGATCGAAGCCGGACGCAATTTCTACATGGCGGGAGATCCGGAAAGGGGAATTTCGGCCTGTGCCGTCTGTCACGGTCCCAAAGCACGCGGCGGCAAACTGCTGCCCCGACTCGCCGGACAACATGCCAGATATCTGGAACTGCAGCTGCGCCATTTTTTGGAGCAGTCACGCACCACGGACCAGACCCTGATGCATTCGATCGCATCGAAAATGACCGATGACGAGATACTGGCCGTCAGCTATTTTCTGTCGGGTCTGGACTGAACCGAGCCGAACCGCTCGTTCCGGGTAACGCCGACATGAAGACCCTGCTCGTCGCGTACCACTCGATGACCGGCGGTACCGAACAGATGGCGCGCGCCGTGGCCGCCGGCGCCGCTGAGGAAGGCGGCGTGACGGTGCGACTGTTGCACGCCTCGACGGTCCGGGGCAATGACGTGATCGAGGCCGATGCCTATGTCTTTGCCACGCCGGAGAATCTGGCGGCGATCTCGGGGCTGATGAAGGATTTTTTCGATCGCTGCTATTACCCGGCGCTCGACCGGATCAATGGCCGGCCTTATGCAACGCTGATCTGTGCCGGCAGCGACGGACAGAATGCCGCGCGGCAGATCGAGCGCATTGCCACCGGCTGGCGCCTGCGGCCGATTGCGGAACCGCTGATCGTCTGTACTCGGGCGCAGACACCCGAGCAGATACTTGCACCGAAAACCATCGCCGCGGTTGATCTGTTGCGCTGCGAGGAACTGGGAATCACGCTGGCGAGCGGGCTCGCCCTGGGCGTGTTCTGAGGAGGCACAAAGACAAGCCCCGGCGCGCGGCCGGGGCTTGTCTGGACAAAACGGAAAGTGTCGAGCGGGCGTCAGGCCGGCTGATCGAGTTCGAAGGCCCGGTGGAGTACCCGCACGGCCAGTTCGAGGTACTTCTCATCGACCACCACCGAAATCTTGATCTCGGACGTCGAAATCATCTGGATGTTGATGCCTTCCTCGGCCAGGGTACGAAACATCTTGCTCGCCACACCCGGATGGGAGCGCATGCCGACGCCGACAGCGGAAACCTTGCAGATCTTGTTGTCGCCCTCGACGGCGCGCGCGCCGACGTGAGCCTTGATCTGCTCTTCCAGAAGCTTCCTGGTACGGGCGAACTCGCTGCGATTGACCGTGAAGGAAAAGTCGGTGGTACCATCGTGACCGACGTTCTGGATGATCATGTCGACGTCGATGTTGGCATCGGCGATCGGTCCGAGAATCTGGTAGGCGATGCCGGGACGGTCGGGTACGCCGAGCACGGTAAGCTTGGCCTCGTCGCGATTGAAGGCGATGCCGGAAATGATCGGTTGTTCCATGTTGGTGTCTTCCTCAAGAGTGATGAGCGTGCCGCTGGTCTCCTGTCCCTCCTCCTCGAAGCTGGAGAGCACGCGCAGCTTGACCTTGTACTTGCCGGCGAATTCGACGGAGCGGATCTGCAGCACCTTGGAGCCGAGGCTGGCCATTTCGAGCATTTCCTCGAAGGTGATGCGCTCCAGTTTTCTCGCCTCCGGCACGATGCGCGGATCGGTGGTGTAGACGCCGTCGACATCAGTGTAGATCTGGCATTCGTCTGCAGCCAGTGCCGCCGCTAGCGCCACCGCCGAGGTATCCGAGCCGCCGCGTCCCAGTGTCGTGATGTTGCCGTCGGCATCGACTCCCTGGAAGCCGGCGACGATGATCACGGCATCGTCGTCGAGATCGCGCCGGATCTTGGCGTCGTCGATCTCGAGAATCCGCGCCTTGGTGAAGGTGCTGTCGGTGAGCACCTTTACCTGGCCCCCGGTGTAGCTCTTGGCCTTGAGGCCTAGATCCCTGATCGCCATTGCCAGCAGGGCGATGGTGACCTGCTCGCCGGTGGAAATCATCACATCGAGTTCGCGCGCATCGGGCTGCGGTGAAACATCCCTGGCCAGGGCGATCAGGCGATTGGTCTCGCCGCTCATGGCGGAAACCACCACCACCAGTTGATGTCCCTGGGCTTTCCAGCGCGCGACCCGTTTGGCGACATTGCGGATGCGATCGGGCGAACCCATCGATGTGCCGCCGTATTTCTGAACAATCAAAGCCATTGCCGTGCTCGGTCAGTTGGAAAACAGTAGATTTTACCTGATAGTCGCCGGCGACAAACGGCGCATCCGGCAATGACCATTGCGCAGGTCAAGTTATACCTATGTACTAATGTCACAACAATTTTCTTGTATGGCGAAACAATTTGTCCTATAGTTTTGGACATATTACTTCGGTAATAGACGATCGGGTCCGGGTTATCCCGTTGTATTTACCCGGACATAATAATTTCATGGAGTAAGCAGATGAAAGCAAACACCAAAGTCGAAGCCCGCGATATCCGCCGCAAGCTGGGCATGAATCAACAGCAGTTCTGGTCGCAGCTGGGCGTGACCCAGAGCGGCGGCTCGCGTTACGAGAGCGGCCGCAACATGCCGCGGCCGGTGCAGCAACTGTTGCGCCTGGTCTATGTCGAACAGATCGACATTCAGAAGATCAAGCGCGAAGATTACGAAGTCGTCGAGTATCTGCGCGCAGCAAAGCCAAGTCTGTTCAAGGACCTGAAAAATGAAGCCAGGGCCGCTGCCAAGGGCAGAAAAGCAGCCTGACGCCGCACCGCGTCACGGACTGACGCGCACGGCCAGGCCGAGCTTGCGTATCGGCCCGGCCGCCCGCTCCAGCCACGCCGCATCGAGGCGCCCCAGGCGGGGCGCTTCTTTTTGCAGCGACGGCCGGGCCAGGCTATAAAGATGCACTCCCGCCAGCATGTGTGCCAACGGCGCCAGCAAGTCGAGATAGGCCTGGAATTCCTGTGCCGCAGGCGGCTCACCGTCAAGCCGAAACAGACAGGTCTGGATCCAGGTCGGGGCCAGACCTGCGCAGCACGCCAACCGTCTTGCGACGACTTCAGGGCGTGCGCGAGTACCGTTGATTCGGGCCATTCCGGCTGCCGTGCCCGTATCCAGTTTGAACCAGACCTCGCCTCCCGCCAGGCCGATTTGCGCAATCCCGGCTTGCACGGTTTTGCGATCGAGCAGGCTGCCATTCGTGATCAGCCGGATGACGACGCTGTCGGTCAGGTCATGGCTGGCGAGGGCTCTTTCGACGATGTCCACCGCGGCGGGAAACTCGGGCGCGCTGGTCGGTTCGCCATTGCCTGAAAACGCCACATCGACCAGACGGCGCACGCCTGCAGGCACGCGCGTCGCCATGAAGTCGCCGGCAATGCCCGCCTGCAGGAAGTCGTTAAGTTCCTGCTCGAGCAAGCCCAGGTCAATCGGTGGCGGCCCGCCGCGCCTTAGATCCGGAACCTGGCAATAAATGCAGCGCCAGTTGCAGGCATTGTTCGGATTCAGATTGATGCCGATCGACACCCCGCCCGCCCGGCGTGAAATTACCGGATAGACATAGCGCATGCCGGCGCTGTCGCGCGAATGGTCTTCGGTCTTGAGCAGGATGCGGGACATGGCAAGGCGGGAAAATTAATAAAACTGCAGCGCATTTCAAAAGTCGGCGCTGGCGGGACGGCGTCGCGGCAAAGCTATAATGCGCGCCAGTTCGCTCGCAGCCAGCGGCGACCACTTTGCCACAAACCCGGCCATCCTGACCATGCGCATCACCCGCCGCCTCGAATTCGATGCGGGCCACCGCATCCCGAATCACCAAAGCCAGTGCCGTCATTTGCACGGGCATCGCTACGCGCTGGAAATCACCCTCGCCGGCGGCGTCATACATGCCGCAGGAAGACCGGACGACGGCATGGTGATGGACTTCTCCGAAGTCAAGGCGATTGCCAAACGACATGTGGTCGATCCCTGGGACCATGCATTCCTGGTCTGGCGCGACGACGAAGTCGTGGCGAGCTTTCTCGCCGGCGTGCCGGAGCACAAGACCGTCGTGCTCGATGAGGTTCCTACAGCGGAAAATCTGGCCCGCATTGCCTTCTCGATTCTCGATCCGCTCTATCGCGACAGCTACGGCAATCACCTGCATCTGGAGCGCATCCGGCTCTACGAAACACCCAACTGCTGGGCCGACGCCACCCGCGAAGACCTCGCCTGAAGATTTCAGGCCCGCGTCCTGGTGCGGTTTCGTTCCGTCACGCGGAACCGGTCTGTGGGCCACTCAATTGCCAATTGTCTCCCGGCTATTCCGATGCTATGGTTGCCGTCCAATTTGGCATATGACCAAACCGACAGAGAGGAGCACCTACCCATGCTTGGCTTGATGATGAACCGGCCGCTGATGATTTCAGCGCTCCTGCAGCACGCCGCTCAAAACCACGGCGATACCGAGATCGTTTCCCGCCTGCCGGTCGGGGGCACGCATCGCTACACCTATGCCGCCGCCCATCGCCGCTCGCGCCAGCTGGTTCGCGTCCTGCAATCGCTCGGCGTCAAGGCCGGGGACCGCATCGGCACCCTGGCCTGGAACACCCATCGGCATTTCGAGATCTACTATGCGGTCTCGGGCATGGCGGCGATCTGCCACACCATCAACCCGCGCCTGTTCCCCGAGCAGATCGCCTATATCGCCAACCACGCCGATGACCGGTTCATCTTCTTCGACGTCAACTTCGCCAATCTGATCGAAGCCCTGGTACCACATTGTCCGGGAGTCAAGGGCTGGATCGCGCTGTGCGCCCGCAGTGAAATGCCAGCCAACCCGATTCCGAACCTGCACTGCTACGAGGAGCTGCTGGCCGCGAAGGACGACGACTTCGAGTGGCCGGAGTTCGACGAGAACACCGCATCGTCGCTGTGCTACACCTCGGGCACCACCGGCAACCCCAAGGGCGTGCTGTACTCCCATCGCTCCACGGTGCTGCATGCCTACGGTTCCAGCCTGCCGGACGGACTCGGTGCCTCCGCGCGCGACTGCATCCTGCCGGTGGTGCCGATGTTCCACGTCAACGCCTGGGGCCTGCCCTATGCCTGCGCGCTGACCGGGGCCAAACTGGTCATGCCCGGCCCGCATCTGGATGGCGCCAGCCTGTACGCGATGTTCGAGGAAGAAGGCGTCACCATGTCCGCCGGCGTGCCGACCATCTGGCTCGGCCTGCTGCAGTACCTGCAGGCCAACCAGCTCAAGCTGTCGACCGTCAGGCGCCTGGTCATCGGCGGTTCGGCCGCACCGCCGGCCATGATCCGCGGCTTCGACGAACAGTTCGGCGTCACCGTGCTGCATGCCTGGGGCATGACCGAAATGAGCCCGCTGGGCACGGTCAACACCTACAAGCACAAGCACCTCGCCTTGTCCGCCGAGGAACGCGACCGCATCCGCCTCAAGCAGGGCCGCAGCATCTTCGGCGTCGAGCTGAAGATTGTCGATGGCGAGGGCAATGCCCTGCCTCATGACGGCAAGGCCTTCGGCGACCTGCTGGTACGCGGGCCATGGATCACCAGCGGCTACTACAAGGGCGAGGGCGGCAGCCCGTTGCGCGACGGCTGGTTCCCCACCGGCGACGTTGCCACCATCGACCCGGACGGCTACATGCAGATTACCGACCGCTCGAAGGACGTCATCAAGTCGGGCGGCGAATGGATTTCGTCGATCGATCTGGAGAACATCGCGGTCGCCCACCCGGCGGTGACCGAGGCCGCCGTGATCGGTGCAGCCCACCCGAAGTGGGATGAACGGCCGTTGCTGGTCGTCATCAAGAAAGCCGGGCAGGAAGTCAGCCGCGAGGAGCTGATCGCTTTCTACGAGGGCAAGGTGGCGAAGTGGTGGATACCCGACGATGTGATCTTCGTCGACGACTTGCCGCATACGGCCACCGGCAAGTTGTCCAAGCTGCAGCTGCGCGAGCGACTGCGTGATTATCGTTTTAGTGACGGCCGCGATGCTTAACGCCGATAATACTGGCGTTAGCCTTTACTGAAACTGCGTTTTCCTGGAGCATGAATTGACGACACCGATTACCCTCTGCGGCTTTGCCGTCAGCAATTATTACAACAAGGTCAAACTCTCGTTGCTGGAGAAGAATGTTCCCTTCGCCGAAGCAGTAGTTTTTACGTCGCAAAAGGATGAAATGCTGGCCGAATCCCCGATGGGCAAGGTGCCGTTCTTGCGCACCCCCAAGGGCGTGCTCAGCGAATCGCAGGTGCTCACGGAATATATCGAGGACTGTTGGCCCGAGCCGCCGCTTTATCCGCGCGATGCCTTCGAGCGCGCGAAATGCCGCGAACTGATCGAGCATCTCGAACTGCACGTCGAATTGCCCGCGCGGCGCCTGTATGCGGAAGCCTTCTTCGGCGGCACGGTATCCGAGGAGACCAGGAAGGAAGTCGCTTCCCTGCTTGAGAAAGGCCTCAAGAGCTTGGGGCGGCTCGCCCGCTTCGCTCCCTTCATCGGTGGCACCAGCTTCACCCACGCCGATTGCGCCGCTTGGGTACATCTGCCTCTCGTCAGCCAGGCAACGCGCAAGATCTACGGGCGCGATTTCCTCGATGAATTCCTGCCCCAGGCCAAGGCCTACATCAAGCTGATCGGCGAACGGCCGCATGCGCAGAAAGTGAACGAAGACCGCAAGGCGGGCATGGAAGCCTTCATGTCCAAGCCCAGGAAATGAGCGAGTCGGTTCGACTCGGCCTCACCGATGGCGTGTTCCGCATCGAGATGGCGCGCCCGGAGAAAAAGAACGCGCTCACTGCCGCGATGTATCAGGCCATGGCGGATGCGCTGGCCAGCGCCGATGCCGATCCTGCAGTGCGCGTGATTCTGATCTCCGGCGCAGGCGGCAACTTCACCGCCGGCAACGACCTCGCCGACTTCCTCGCCACGCCGCCGATGGATGAGAGCGCGCCGGTGTTCCGGTTCATCAAGGGCTTCGCCAATTTGCAGAAGCCCTTTGTCGCCGCCGTCGAAGGCGTCGCCATCGGCGTCGGCACCACCATGCTGCTGCACTGCGACCTGGTCTATGCCGGCAACAGCGCGCGCTTCGCCCTGCCCTTCGCCAATCTCGGCCTGACCCCGGAGGCAGCGTCCAGCCTGTTGCTACCGCTGCGCGCCGGTCATGCGAAAGCAGCTGAGATGCTGATGCTGGGTGAAGTCTTTCCGGCACAGACCGCGCTCGATGTCGGCATCGTCAACGCTGTGTTGCCCGACGGACAGGTTCTCGATCATGCGCTCGAACGCTGCCGCAAACTGACCACGCAGCCGGCGGCGTCGCTGCGCCTGACCAAGCAACTGATGAAGCGCGCGCAAGACGCCCTGATCCGGGAAACCATGAACGTCGAAGCTGACATATTCCGCCAGCGCCTGGTGTCGCCCGAGGCCAAGGAAGCCTTCGCCGCCTTCTTCGAAAAACGCAAACCGGATTTCTCGAGCTTCAACTAGGCCAGCCACGCCCAGGCGCAATGCTAGAATCCGCAGCCCGACGGATGGGTGGCAGAGCGGTTGAATGCACCGGTCTTGAAAACCGGCGAAGGTGCAAGCCTTCCGTGGGTTCGAATCCCACCCCATCCGCCAGTCAGGCAAATGAATTTTGCAGCAGGCCTTGAGTCGCCGTATTGCCAGCGCCGACTGTCGAACGCGCCGCTGCGCTGCTCAATCCTGCCGCCCGATTTGTGCGGCTTTGTCTGGCGGCACAGCAGTCGCTGAAGTCAGGTCCGCCAGTGATGCTGCCGACTGCACGCTGCCATCGCCCTCGAGAAACACGGCACCGTCGCGAATCCGCATGCGGCTGGCGCGAACAAGGCCGCCTGGATTCAGGTCACCGCTGGGCAAAGCCGGTCTCAGGCCGGTATCGGCAATAGCCGCGTTGCTGCGCAGATTCCGCTCCAGCCGAAGTTCATGCGTCTCGCCAAAGCCGGCCACGGACTCCCCAGCGACACGCTTGCGCAAAGCAGGCTTGGACTTCCCGAGCATCACCGACAGCTGCAGCCGCGGCACTTCCCCTGCAATCGTCACCCCTGGAGCCGGGCGCCATTCGACCGGCCCACTGGGTGGAGTTAGTCCGGGTATGGGTCCATGGCGGTCGACCTGCTGGGCAAACCCGCTGTTTGCCGCGACCACGCCTGCCGCAACGAACCCGATTCCCAAACGCACCCGCAAACCTCCTTTTTATGTCTATCGTATCAATTGATTTCTACGATGTCACATTCCCGAATGCGCTACTTGAGCATCCACTCGTCGCCGCACTGGCGGCATCGGGCGCGCAACCAGATGCCGCCGCCATGATTTTCCAGAACGGGGTCGCCGCCATCCGGCAGCGGCGCCGGCCCCGACGACTGGATTTTGAATTTGGCGTAGGTTTTGCAACCCGGGCAAACCGCCTGTTCGCCAAGCCGTTCGGCAATTTCGAGCAACAAATGGTAGCGCTTCCAGCTATACAAGGTGACGGCCAACCCCCCCAGCAACAACAGTGCGCCCGATCCGCGTGACCCCGGTCCGGCGCCGGCCACCTCGATACCGCTGACCAGGACAATGACGCCGAGGAACCAGCTGACCAGCCAGGCATGGCATTCAATCAGCTGCCGTTCATACCAGCGCCGAAAACCGTGTGTCCGGATGCGATCGAGCGAAGCCACCATGCCTCCCGTATATCCAGCCGGGTCCAGCTTAGACGCCATCGGCCGCAGGTGCAACCGGATTCCGCCTTCGGCTGCCCCTTGATCCCGGAGGATGGGAGCGCTTGCGGACGACCGACTATTCGTCGCTATAATTCGTGGGCGCTTGCTTGGTTCCCGAACGCCCGGAACTTGGCGAACCGACGCTTGTCGAAGCTATCGGAGTTCTCTCACAGGAGATAATCGAAACCATGGAAAACGTCCATACCTATTCGCAAACCGCGACGCAGGGCATCGCCCAGAATCAGCACCGAGTCCTGCGCAACACCTATGCCCTGCTCGCGCTGTCGATGGTGCCCACCGTTGCCGGCGCGCTGGTCGGCGTACAGCTGAAGTTCTCGTTCATGGCCGGCAGCCCGTTCATTGCCTTCATGCTGTTCCTCGCCGTGGCCTGGGGCTTCATGTGGGGCATCGAGCGCACCAAGAACAGCGGCATGGGCGTGGCGCTGCTGCTTGGCTTCACCTTCTTCATGGGCCTGATGCTCTCGCGCATCCTGCAGGTCGCTCTCGGATTCGCCAACGGCGGCACGCTGATCGCCATGGCCGCGGGCGGCACCGGGGCAATCTTCTTCGCCTTGGCCGGCGTCGCGACGAGCACCAAACGCGACTTCTCGAATATCGGCAAGTTTCTCTTTGCCGGCGTGATCCTGCTGCTGGCGGCGATCGTGGCCAACATCTTCTTCCAGATTCCCGCCTTGGCCCTGGCGATTTCCGCCATCGCCGTGGTCCTCTTCTCCGCCTACATCCTTTACGACATCAATCGCATCGTCCAGGGCGGCGAGACCAACTACATAACGGCGACACTGGCCGTCTATCTGGATATCTATAACGTTTTCGTCAGCCTGCTGCATCTGCTGATGGCCTTTACCGGCGAACGCGACTGATCGAGCCGGAAGTCGGCGCTGGCGATACGGCGCCAAACGGGAATAACGGCGACGCAAGTCGCCGTTTTGCATTTCCGTGCCGGCTCAGTACTCGAACAAGGCAATCGATTCGAGATGCGAGGTATGCGGAAACATGTTGGCGATGCCGGCGCCACCCAGGCGATAGCCCTTTTCATGCACCAGGACCGCCGCGTCGCGCGCCAGCGTGGCCGGACTGCATGAGACATACACGATGCGGCGCGGACCATGCCCGGCCGGCAGCGCCTTGACCAGCGCGATGGCCCCTTCGCGCGGCGGATCGATCAGCAGTTTGTCGAATGGCCCCAAGGCCGCAAGACTTTCCTCGGTTGCCTCGAACAGGTTGGCGACAGCAAATTCGCAGCGCTCGGCCAAGCCGTTGTGCTCCGCATTCTGCCGCGCCCGCTTGACCAGGGCGGCGCTGCCCTCGATGCCGACGACTTGCGCACCGAGTCGCGCAATCGGCAGGGTGAAATTTCCGAGACCGCAGAACATGTCGGCGATCCGCTCGCCGGCCTGCGGCCCGAGCAAGGCCATCGCGCGACGCACCAGCATGCAATTGACACCATGATTGACCTGGGTGAATTCGGTCGGATGGAACATCAGTTCGAGACCGAAGTCCGGCAGTTCGTAGCTCAGCATCGGCGCATCGACCGGATGAAACAGGGTGACGGTGTCCAGGCCCTTGGACTGCAGGTACCAGATGATCCGATGCCGGTCGGCGAACTGCCGCAAGCGGTCCAGATCGTCGGGCGTCAGCGACTCCAGATGGCGCAGCAGCAGCACCGTGTGCGCACCGCCGACCGCGACCTCGATCTGTGGCATGCGATCCGGCCGGGACATGCCTTCAACCAGACTCTTGAGTGCCGGGATCAATGCCGAAGCCGACGCCGGCAGCACGGCACAGGAATCCATCACCGCCACATAGCTACTGTGCTTTTCGCGGAAGCCGATCAAGGCACCGCCCTTGCTTGCGACGTAGCGCACCGACAGGCGGGCGCGCGTGCGATAGCCCCATCCGGTGCCGGCGATCGGCGGAAACAACTGCTCGGGCTTCAGGCGCGCGATATGCCACAGTGCATCTTCGAGCACGCGCTGCTTGGCGGCGGTCTGCCCGGCAAGATGCAGATGCTGCATCGAACAGCCGCCGCAGGTACCGAAATGCGGACAGGGCGGCGTCACCCGCTGGCTCGACGCGCGCAGCACACGCACGGTGTGGGCCTTTTCGTAACTCGGCTTGCGTCGATAGCTGGCGTAGTCCACCAACTCGCTGGGCAGCGCACCTTCAATAAAAATCGCCTTGCCCTCGACGTGCGCCACCCCGCGCCCTTCGTGATCCAGTGATTCGATGTGTGCAAGCGGCATGGCGAAATCGGGATCCATTCTGCAAAAGGGGCCGATTATAATCGGCCCGCCAGGCCCGGTCGCGGCGCTGCGCCGGCAGCAAATCGTCCGGGCCCCCTGTTCTCAAACCTTTGCCGCGCCAGTTTGGCGCAGCAACAAAAGCAAGACCCCTCGATCATGAGTTCCCGCTACCAGTTGCTGACCAGCGAAGCCGATTATCGCCAGGCCTGCGATACTGTCCTCGGCTTGGCACAGCGCGAGATCATGATTTTTGATCGCGAACTTTTCGCCTTGCGGCTCAACGAAAAGGCCCGTCTCGACATTCTCGCCGGGTTTCTGCAAGGCGATGGACCGCACCGGATTCGCATGGTGCTGCACAATCCGGAGCCGCTGATGCGCGATGCGCCGCGCCTGATTCGACTGATCGCAGGTTTCTCGCATGCGATCGAGCTGCGGCAAAGTCCGGACAATTTGCGTCACCTTGCGGATACCCACGTGCTGGCCGACGAAAATCATGGCGTACGGCGTTTCCAGTACGATCAGCCGCGCAGTGCGCTGATTCTCGACGATCCGGTCTACCTGAGTCCCTGGCGACAGCGTTTCGAGGAGTTATGGGAGTTTTCCCAACCCTGTCTGAACTTGAATACAAGCGGCTTATGAGCGCGCGCAATCAGCTTATGAATGTTTTGGCGCAACACTAGAATTATTTGGCATGATAAAATTAAACGTTGATTGCGATGGAAACATCGCGATCAACCAATTGGCCAAGTCACTCCATAACGTTAAGGAAATCATCAACATGAAGCAATCTCTCCTCGTCGCCGCCCTCCTCGCCCTGGCTGTGTCCGCTTGTGGCAAGACCGAAGCCCCGGCCGCTCCCGCCGCCGCCCCTGCCGCCCCGGCGCCCGCTGCCGCCCCGGCGCCCGCTGAAGCTCCCAAGGCTGCCGATGCTGCTGCCCCGGCTGCTGCCCCGGCTGCTGCCCCGGCCGCCGCACCTGCTGCGGACGCTGCCAAGCCCGCTGACGCCGCTGCCGCTCCCGCTGCTGCCGACAAGGCCAAGGAAATCGCTGGCGCTGCTGCAAAAGGTGCTGTCGAAGGTGCCAAGGACGCACTGAAGAAGTAATTCTTCATCCGCCTTCAGGCAAGAAAAAGCCAGCCTGCGGGCTGGCTTTTTTGTTTCTGGATAACGACGGTCGGTGATCAAATCCCGCGCCAGGAGAACCCGTCCTCCTGTGTCGCGATCCCGATCCAGTCCTGCGCGCATCCCAGTACCGACGATAAAGCTGCCCGGGCAAGCGCCGGCGAGTTGTTCTCTTCGGAAAGGTGGGCGGCGACCACGTGCTGCAGTTTCGCGGCACCTACCTGCGACAACAGCGAGGCTGCGGCGGCATTGTCGAGATGGCCCCAGAGGCCGCCGATCCGCCGCTTCAATGCCGGCGGATACTTTCCCTGCTCCAGCATCGCTGCGTCGTGATTGCACTCCAGCACTAGGGCATCGCATTCATTCAGCATGGCGACCATGTGCGGCGTGACATGGCCCGCATCGGTCAATACGCCGAGGCGCCGCGCGCCGTCGGCAAGGATGAACTGCACCGGCTCGCGGGCGTCGTGCGGTACCGGGAACGGTTGTACGCCAAGATCGCCGACTGAAAACGCATCGTGGCTGTCGATGATCGTAACGCGCGCATCGACGTCGGTATCGCGAGACGCCGCCAGCGTGCCATGGGTAAGCACTACCGACCAGCCGAAGCGCCGCGCACAGGCAAAAGCGCCACCGATGTGATCGGAGTGTTCATGCGTGACCAGTACCGCATCGACGTCATCCGCCGCCAGGCCCAATCGTTCCAGCCGCCGCGACATTTCGCGCGGCCCGAACCCGGCGTCGATCAGTACCCGGGTGCTGCCGGCTTCGACCAGCAGGGCATTGCCCTTGCTGCCGCTGCCGAGCGACGCGAAACGCACCCGGCCCGGCCTACTTCAATTGCTCGTGCAGCAGTCCGAGGATGCGCCGGGAAGTATCGGAGCGATCGGCGCCCCCTTCGCGGGTCAATACCTGCACGTTGGTCGATTCGCCGGCGGCCTTGAGGTGAATGCGGTACTGGGCCTGGCTCGGCTTGTCGGCGGCGCCGCCCTTCCAGAACATCAGCTTGGACAAGAAGCCCTTGTCGTCGCCCTTTTTCTTGCTGTCGGCATCCGGGTCGACATAGCGCACGAAATACAATCCCTGCGCCCGATCGCGATCTTCCACGGTGAACCCGACGCGATCCAGTGCCAGCCCGACACGGCGCCAGGCGCGATCGAAGGACTCTTCCAGCATCAGGGCGCCCGCGCCATCCGTGGCCCGGGAAAGCTTGGCGCGCTCCTGTTTCGACTCGGCGCCGACCATCGTCTTGGCGCGGGATTCCTCGACGCCAAGCCGTACCATCAGGCGTCGCAGCATTTCGGCTTCCAGTTCCGGATCGGCCGGACGCGGTTGCCACTTGGTCTCGCTCTTGCCCTCGTTAATATAGGTCTCGTACATGCCGCGATGACTAATATAGATCTCGACGGTTCCGGGTTCAACGCCCTTCTCCAGGCGGGTACGGAACTTATCGCGTTCCGCCGTCGAATACAGGCTGTCGAAAACCTTGCCGATGGAACTGCGGATGATGTCCTGCGGAATCTTGGCGCGATTCTCGGCCCAGTCGGTTTCCATGATGCCGGCCTCGGGCACTTCCACGTTCACCATGAATCCCAACTCCTGCCAGAATTCCTTGATGCCGGGCCAGAGTTTCTCCGGGGCGCCGTTGACGACCAGCCAGCGCTGCGTACCAGAGCGCTCGACGCGCATCTTGTCCACCTGCGGCAGCAGATCCTGGGCAGTCGTGGTCCGCGCCTGCCCGGCGCGTTCGCTGGAATAGGCCGAATACGTGGCAGTCCCCTTGCTGGCGGAGACATCCGGCACCGCATAGCGCTCGTCGCGGCTTTGCTGGGTCAGATCGGGCGGAATCTCGAGCGGCGGCAGCTTGCCGGCAGACTTGTACTCGATCTTTTTGGATTCGGGCAGGATATTGCCGCTGCAGCCGGCAAGCAGGCCGATCAGCAGCAGCGGCAATGACAGGAAGGAAAAGGAGCGCTTCATTGAATATTGGTTTCCTGGTCAGAGAGTGATGTCGGCTTCACGCATGGCCACCCGCAGGCGCTCATGAAACTCCGGTGCCAATGGCGTCATCGGCAGGCGAATGCCACCGCCAATCAGTTTCATCTGCTGCACCGCCCACTTCACCGGAATCGGATTGGCTTCAAGGAACAGATTGCGATGCAGGCCCAGCAGGCGGAAATTGGCCGCCCGCGCGGTAGCCAGGTCGCCGGCGATTGCGGCCGCGCACATCTGGTGCATCAAGCGCGGCGCAACGTTCGCGGTGACGGAGATCGAGCCCTTGCCCCCCAGCAGCATCAGGGCGATGGCCGTGGCGTCGTCGCCGCTGAACACGCTGAAGCCCACCGGTGCGCGCTTCAACAAATCGGAACCGCGCTCGATATTGCCGGTGGCATCCTTGATGCCGACGATGCCCGGCACCTGTGCCAGTCGCAGGGTCGTTTCATTGGCCAGATCGGCAACGGTACGCCCCGGCACGTTGTAGAGGATCAGCGGCAGATCGACCGCCTCGGCGATCGCCTTGAAGTGCTGAAACAGGCCCTCCTGCGTCGGCTTGTTGTAGTAAGGCACCACCGACAGGTGCGCATCGGCTCCGGCCTGCCGCGCAAACTTCGCCAGTTCGATCGCCTCCGCCGTCGAGTTTGCGCCGGTACCCGCAATCACCGGAATCCGTCCGGCGACGTGCTGCACCGTCGTTTCGATCAGTGCGCAATGCTCTTCATAACTGACGGTCGGCGACTCGCCCGTGGTGCCGACGATCACGACGCCATCGGTGCCCTCGCCGATGTGCCAATCGAGCAGGCGCCGCAACCCGGGCAAATCGAGCGAGCCGTCGTCCTGCATCGGCGTGAGTATGGCGGGAATGGAACCCTGTATGGTCTTCATGAACGTATCCAGAACTGAATGCCGAAACCGGCAGCCACGCCAAAGGCGAAAAAAATGATTTTAACTGATCGCCAAGCCGCGGCGCGCACAGCAAAACCCGCTTACAAATCAGCCAGCGCCTTGATGTGCGTCGTGACGCTGCGGGCAAGCGCGGAGAGCACATAGCCGCCTTCGAGCACGGACACGATGCGTCCCTTGGCGAATTCGCGGGCGACCTGTTTGATCTGCTCCGTAACCCACGCATAGTCAGACTCGACCAATCCCAGCGAGGCCATGTCGTCCTCGTAATGAGCATCGAAGCCGGCCGAGATGAAAATCATGTCCGGCTTGAATTCCCGCAGCCGGGGCAGCCATATGTCATAGACCACCTGACGGAAGTCCTCACCCCGGGTTCCCGCCGGCAGCGGAACGTTGCACATGTTGGGCGCGGGATTCTCGGTTCCGCAGTAGGGGTAGAACGGGTGCTGGAAAATTCCCGCCATCAGAACGCGCGGATCGCCGGCGAAGATGTCTTCGGTGCCGTTGCCGTGATGCACGTCGAAATCGATGATCGCCACGCGGGAAAGCCCCCACGCATCGAGCGCATGCCGCGCCGCAATGGCGACGTTGTTGAAGAAGCAGAAACCCATCGCCTTGGCCCGCTCGGCATGATGCCCGGGCGGACGCACGGCACAGAAGGCGTTCTGCACGTCGCCGCGCATCACCAGGTCGGTGGCATAGCAACCGGCGCCGGCAGAGCGCAGCGCCGCCTGCAGGGTTCCCGGCGACATCGCCGTATCCGGGTCAAGATGGACGATGCCGTGCGCCGGGCTGCTGCCATGCACATGGTCGACGTATTCCCGCGGATGCACGCGCAGCAACTGATCCATCTCGGCCAGCGGCGCATCGTGAAACTGCAGATAGACATCGAGGCCGGAGGCTATCAGGCGATCGCTGATGGCGCCAAGTCGATCAGGACATTCAGGGTGGTGGGCTCCCATATCGTGTTGCCAGCAGTCGCGATGGGAAATGAAGGCGGTAATGGTCATGACGGGTGTCTTGCCTGATGACTTACAATATCTCTCAAAAACGCATTATCCATCAAAGTCCGCGCAAAACCCCGACCCCATGCGACTCCCCGAACTCGAAGCCATTCTGCTTGACATCAACCGCATCATTCTCGGCAAGGAACGGCCGATCCGTCTCTCGCTGGCCTGCCTGCTGGCGCGCGGCCATCTGCTCATCGAAGATTTGCCGGGTGTCGGCAAGACCACACTGGCGCATGTCCTGGCGCGGGTGCTGGGCCTGGATTTCCAGCGCATCCAATTCACCAGCGATATGCTGCCGGCGGATATTCTCGGCGTCTCCATCTTCGACCGCGGCAGCGGCAGCTTCCACTTCCATCCCGGTCCGGTCTTTACCCAGGTGGTACTGGCCGATGAAATCAATCGCGCCACGCCCAAGGCGCAAAGCGCTTTACTCGAAGCGATGGAGGAGCGGCAGGTGACGACCGAGGGAGAAACCCGCGCCCTGCCCGAACCTTTTTTTGTGATCGCCACGCAGAACCCGACACACCAGATCGGGACCTTCCCGCTACCCGAATCCCAGCTTGACCGCTTCATGCTCAAGATCGAACTCGGCTATCCCGACGCCGCGGCAGAACGCGAATTGCTGGCCGGCGCCGACCGGCATGAGATGGTCGCCAGCCTGGGACCGCGCATCGCGCCGCGGCGCCTGATGGAACTGCAGGATCGGGTACGCGCGATACACGCCTCATCGGCCCTGATCGAGTACGTTCAGGCCCTGGCCGCCCACACCCGTACGTCGCCGCGCTGGCAGGCGGGCCTGTCACCGCGCGCCTGCCTGGCATTGCTGGCAGCCGCACGCGCCTGGGCCTTGCTCGACGGCCGCGACCACGTGCTGCCGGAAGATGTGCAGGCCGTTCTTCCCGGCGTGATTGCGCACCGCCTGAGGCCGGTCGAGGACACCATGCAGACGGATGCCGATGCAATCGCTGCAACGCTGATCGAGGCCGTGCCGCTGCCCTGAGAGCCCATTCCACCTGGAATCATGCTCACCGTCCTGCGCCACCGACTGCACGAAACCTTCGTCCGCTGGGCGCTGCGTGTGCGTCCGCCGGAACCGGCGCCAATCATCCTTACCCAGCGTCGTGTGTACGTCCTGCCGACGCGGGCCGGACTGGCTTATGCCGCAGCGCTGGGAGTGATCCTGCTCGGGGCAATGAACTACAACCTGAGCCTCGGGCATGCGCTGGTGTTTCTGCTGGCCGGACTGGGCATCGTGGCCATCCTGCACACCTTCCGCAACCTGGTGCACATCGCGATTCGTCCCGGCCGCTGCGAGCCGGTATTCGCCGGCAGCCCGGCCCACTTCGCGCTGGTGCTGGACAACCGGCGGCCCGATGCCCGCACCAGCCTGCGCCTGTTCCTCGGCGACCGGGACCCGATCGAAGTCGATATCGATGCGCACGCCAGCACGCTCGCCACGCTGGCTGCCACCACGGTAAAACGCGGCTGGCTGCCGATGCCGCGCGTCACCATCGAGACCACCTGGTCGCTGGGACTGGTACGCGCCTGGAGCTATGCCGTCCCCGACCTCAACTGCCTGGTCTATCCGGCGCCTGCCGCCAAAGCGCCGCCGCTGCCCTGGGGCGGCGACTCGGCACGCGGTTCGACCCGGGATGGCCGCGGCGCGGATGACTTTTCCGGCCTGCGCAAGCATCAGGTGGCCGATGCGCCACGCCATGTGGCATGGAAAGCGGTGGCCCGCCAGCAGGACGGCCCGCTGCTGACCAAGCTGTTCTCGGGCGCGAGCGCCCAACAGATCTGGCTGGACTGGAACGAGCTGTCGCAGACACCGGACGGCGAACAGCGTTTGTCGATACTCGCGCGCTGGATGCTCGATGCCGACGCGGCAGGATTGGTCTGGGGTTTGCGACTGCCCGGCATGCAGCTTGCACCCGACAATGGCCCGGCCCAACTCGCTGCCGGCCTGCGCGCGCTGGCTTTGTACGACCATGGCCCGCGCTAGCCGCCCGGTCAGCCGGCGCCAGGCCTGGTGGCTGCTGGCCAGTGCAATCGCCGCCAGCGCACCGCTGGCGCAGCAAGTTCCACTGTGGCTCGCGCTGGCCACCGCAAGCACCTTCATCTGGCGCGCCGCGCTGACATGGAAACACTGGCGCTTGCCGCCGCGCTGGCTGCTGCTGATCCTGGTCTTCGCCGGTACGGTCGGCGTGTTCCTGCAGTACCGGACCATTCTCGGCCGCACGCCGGGCACGGCCTTGCTGGTGGTGTTCCTGGCGCTGAAGCTGCTTGAGCTGCGGGCCGCGCGCGATGCCGTAGCGACGGCCCTGCTGTGCTACTTCCTGGTGCTTGGCCAGTTCCTGTTCACCCAGACCATCCCAATCGCATTGCTGGCCGGGCTGACGGTGCTAGTCACCACCGCCGCCCTGCTGGCGGCCAGCGACGATCGGCCACCGCCGCAGCAACAGCTGCGGCGTGCCGCATTGATGCTGGCCCAGGCGATGCCATTCATGCTGCTGCTGTTCCTCCTCTTTCCGCGCGTACAGGGGCCACTGTGGGGCCTTCCGCAGGATCGCTTCTCGGCCGTTTCGGGCATCTCCGATACCATGGCGCCCGGTTCGATCGCGCAACTCTCCCAATCCGATGCGATCGCGTTCCGCGTCAAGTTCAAGGATGCCGTGCCGCCGCAATCGCAGCTCTACTGGCGCGGCCCGGTGATGCCGCGCTTCGACGGCCGCAGCTGGCGTGTCGCGCAAACCCTGGGGGCCTATCCGGAGATTCCGTACGCCGGACAGGGGCTGCGGGTGGACTACGAAGTGACCCTGGAACCGCATGGCAAGTTCTGGTTGTTTGCGCTGGAAATGCCGTCCAGCCTGCCGCCGGACAGCGCGCTCACCCTCGACTATCAGCCCGTCGCCCGCCGCCCCGTGCGCAACCGGCTGCGCTACACGCAGAGCGCCTGGCCCCAGGCGAATGCCGGCGTGCGCGAAGCACCCGGCATACTGCGCGACGCACTGGCATTGCCGAAGGACGGCAACCCGCGCATGCGGGCCGTCAGCGCCGGCTGGCGGGCCGAGTACGGCGAGAATGGTGCCGCCATCCTCGCCGCGGCCGAAAACTTCTTCAACCAGCAGTTGCTGCTCTACACGCTGAACCCGCCGCTGCTCGGCCCCGACATGGTCGACGAGTTTCTGTTCGACACCAAGCGGGGCTTCTGCGAACATTTCGCCGCCGCCTTCGTGTTTGCCTTGCGTGCCGCTGGCGTTCCGGCACGCGTAGTGGCCGGTTATCAGGGCGGCGAAGTCAATCCCGTGGATGGCTACCTGGAAGTCCGCCAGTACGACGCCCATGCCTGGACCGAAGTCTGGCTCGCCGGGCGCGGCTGGGTGCGCATCGATCCGACGGCAATCTCGGCGCCGAGCCGCATCAACAGCAATCTGGCCGCGGCGGTTCCGTCCGGCGAAGCCCTGCCCTTCCTCGCCCGCGCCAACCTGCCCTGGCTCAAGGAACTGCGCTACCGGCTGGATGCCGTCACCAATGGCTGGAACCAGTGGGTCTTGGGCTACAACCCGCAACGCCAGCGCGATCTGCTGGCCACCCTCGGCCTCAAGGAGCCCGACTGGCGCAGCATGACCGCGGTACTCGCGGTTCTCTGCGGCGCGGCCATGCTCGGACTGACCACCTGGATACTGCGCAATCGCCTGCACGTGGACCCGGCGCTGGCCGCCTGGCGCCGCTTCACCGCAAGGCTCGCCCGGCGCGGAATTGTCTGGCAGGCATGGGAAGGACCGCTGGACTTCGCCGAACGCGCCGCCGCCGGGGATCGCAACCACGAACCGGAGATTCGCGAAATCGCTACGCTGTACGCCCGCCTGCGCTATGGGCCGGCGCCCGATCCCGAGGACCTGATCCGGCTCAAAACCCGGATCGCCGCCTTCCGGCCATGATCCGCCTGCTTCTGCTCCTGTCACTGGCTTTGCTGAGCTGCGGCCTGCGCGCTGAAAACTACGCGCAGCGCGATGACGTGCAGGCTTTCGTCGCGGACATGCATGTCCGGCACGGTTTCGACGCCGACGCCCTCACCGGATTGTTCCGCCGGACCAAACCCATCGCCGCCGTGATCAAGGCCATCATGCCGCCCAGGGATCCCGGCGTGCGCTCCTGGCGTGCCTACCGCGCGCGCTTTGTCGAGCCCGGCCGAATCGCTGCCGGGCGGCGCTTCATGCATGTCCACGCGGCCCAGCTGGCGGCTGCCGAAGCCCAATTTGGCGTGCCGGCCGACATCATCGCCGCCATCATCGGCGTCGAAACCATCTACGGCAAGCAACTGGGCAATTTTGGCACCTTTGCCGCGCTGACCACCCTCGCCTTCGACTACCCGCCACGGGCAGAACTGTTTCGCCGCGAACTCGAGGAATTGCTACTCCTGGCGCGTGAGGAAGGCCGCGACCCGCTGGGATATACCGGATCCTATGCCGGGGCGCTGGGCCTGCCGCAGTTCCTGCCGTCTTCGCGCCGACGCTTCGCCATCGACTTCGACCATGACGGCCGCATCGACCTGAGCGGCAGCGCGGCCGATGCGATTGGCAGCGTGGCCAATTTTCTCGCCGGGCACGGCTGGGAACGCGAGGCGCCGATCGCGACCACCGTCGCGATCAGCGGCGACGGCGTGCAGGCGCTCCTCGACGAGGGCATCGTGCCGCAGCGCCTGCCACGGCAAATGGCCACGGCCGATGTCAGCCTTGCAGGAGTCGGCGCTGACGCCACGGTGATTCCCGACCGGCCGGCGGCCTTGATCGACCTGGTCACGCCCAATGCGATGACCGAGTATCGTCTCGGCTATCGCAACTTTTATGTGATCACGCGCTACAACCGCAGCAGTTTCTACGCGGCCGCGGTCATGGACCTCGCCGCCGCGTTGCGCGCCTCACAATAAGGCTTCGGGCGTCAAGCCGTCGCGCGCGATGCGCTTGCGCAGCTTGGACAGAGCCTCCATCTGGATCTGACGCACCCGCTCGCGCGTCAGCCCCAGATCGCTGGCGATATCCTCCAGCGTGGTCGGATCGCAACCGCCCAGTCCGTAGCGGCGCTCGACCACCAGACGCTGACGCTCGGTGAGTTGCGCCACCCACTCGGCGACCAGCAACTCGGCCTCGTGCTGCTCCAGATGGGTCGAGGGATCTTCGGTCGATTCATCCGCCATCGAATCGGACATCGACAGTTCGGGATCGATGTCGAGCGGTGAATCGAGCGAGGCAGAACGTTCGTTGAGCACCAGCAGGCGGCGGATATCCTCGACCGGACGATCCAGCAGGCGCGCCACGTCGTCGAGCATCGCGCTCGGCGCCTCGTCTTGCGTACCCCGTTCACGGTCGAGCTGGCGCATGGCGCGCAGGACGATATTCAGTTCCTTGATCACGTAGATCGGCAGGCGCACGGTGCGCGACTGGTTCATGATGGCGCGCTCGACGTTCTGCCGAATCCACCACGTGGCATAGGTCGAAAAGCGGAATCCGCGTTCCGGGTCGAACTTTTCCAGGGCATGGATCAGGCCCAGATTGCCTTCCTCGATCAGGTCGTCGAGCGGCAGGCCGCGATGCAGGTAGTGCCGCGCGATGCTGACCACCAGCCGCAAATTGGCCTCGATCATGTGCTGCCGGGCAAGAAAATCGCCGGCATGCGCGGCACGCGCCAGCCTGACTTCCTCGGCGGCGGTCAGCAGCGGCGTGGCGCCGATTTCATGCAGATAAACCTGGGTGATGTCCTCGATGAAGCCGGACTCATGGGAATCCGGTGCGACCTCGGCGTCGTCGCGTTCCGGAAGGAAGGCGTCGTCGCTCATCGAATCTCAGCGCGCCGGTAGAAACTTCTGCGGATCGGCCGGTTTGCCCTGGTGGCGGATCTCGAAATGCAGGCGCGGACTTTCGGCATCGGTGCTGCCCATCTCGGCGATCTTCTGGCCCTTGGCCACGCTGTCCTTTTCCTTGACCAGCAACTTGCTGTTGTGGGCATACACCGAAAGATAAGTCGCATTGTGGCGCAGCACGATCAGATTGCCGTAGCCGCGCAAGCCGGCCCCGGCATACGAGACCACGCCGCCGGCGGCCGCCAGCACCGGGTCCCCCGCCTTGCCGGCGATGTCCACACCCTTGCTGCCGCCCTCGGCAAACGGCGTGAGCAGTTTGCCGTTGGCCGGCCACATCCAGTCCGGTTCGTCGCCGCCAGGCGCCGGCTTTTCGGTGGGCCTGACTTCCGCGGGTCGCGCGGACTTGGGCTCCTCAGGCTTCGCTTCGACAGGTCGCGCAGCCTGTTCGGCCTGTTGCGCCTTGGCCAGCGCTGCATCCGAATAGGCCAGCTTGCCGCCTTTCGGCTCGCGCTTGAGGTTGTCGGTACTGCTGGTGGTTTTCGGCGCGGGCGTGGACGCAGCCTCGGCTTTGACTTCGATCGGCGCGCTGGAGGTCACGGGTTTCACCACCGCTACCGGCGCACCATTGTCCTCCGGCGCGACGCGCAATCTCTGGCCGATCCGGATCACGCTGGGGTTGTCGAGATTGTTCCAGGCCGCCACATCCTTGTGGTCCTGCCCATGGTCGAGCGCAATGCTGTAGAGCGTATCGCCCTTCTTAACGGTGTAATAACCGGCACCGGAATCCGGCGTCGCCGCACCCTGCGCCGCCGATGCCGGCAATGTTGCCGGCTTCCCCGTGGCCGACGCCGCATCGCGCACCTCGACCGGTGCCGGTGCATGGCTGGCGCAGGCGCCGATGAGCGGCAGCAGCAAGACCAGAATCAGACGTGTCGCGTTCATTCCACTCCCGGCAACAGCGGCACGAAGCGCACCGCATCAAATCGGGTTTCCACAAAACCGCGTTCACTGCGTTCGACCAGGCTGATCACCTGTTCCGCTTTGCCCAGCGGCATCACCAGGCGCCCGCCCGGCGCCAGTTGCGCCAACAGGGTCTGCGGCACCGCGGCCGCAGCGGCCGCCAAAATGATGGTATCAAATGGCGCCGCTTCCGGCAGTCCAAGATTGCCGTCGGCGTGTTTGAGGCGGATATGCGAAAGCTTGAGCTGTTTCAGGTTCACCCGCGCCCGCGCCAGCAGGGGCGCAATGCGCTCGACGGCGAATACCTGCTTCGACAGCACCCCCAGGATCGCCGCCTGATAACCACAACCGGCGCCGATCTCCAGGGTCTTGCCCAACTGGCGGTCGGTGATCAGGATTTCGATCATGCGCGCCACTACATACGGCTGCGAGATGGTCTGGCCGAAACCCAGCGGCAGCGCGGTGTCCTCGTAGGCGCGATTGGCCAGCGCCTGTTCGAGAAAAATATGCCGCGGCACCAGTCCCATCGCATGCAGTACGCGGCTGTCGCGGATGCCCTGGGCGCGCAGGCGCTCGACCATGCGCGTGCGGGTGCGCGCAGAGGTCATGCCGATGCCGGCCAGTGCCGCGGTACTCATTGGTCCGGCGTGAGCCAGTTGCGCACGCCATCCAGTTGAGTGGCATGGGTCAGGTCGATTTGCAGCGGCGTCACCGACACCCAGCCATGCTCGACGGCGTAAAAATCGGTGCCTTCGCCGGCATCGGCCGCCGGCCCAGCAGGACCGATCCAGTAAAGCGTCTCGCCGCGCGGACTGACCGATTTGACGGCCGGCTCCGCCTTGTGGCGGCGCCCCAGGCGGGTGACCTGGATGCCGCGCAGTTGCTCGTAGGGAATGTCCGGCACATTGACATTCAGCAGCACCGGCTCGGCAAACGACGTGCGCTTGAAACGCTGCACCAGTTCGCGCGCTACGCGCCCGGCAGTGGCGAAATGCTTTCCCTCGAAACTGCCCAGCGAAATCGCGATCGAGGGCACGCCGAGCAGATAGCCTTCGGTAGCCGCCGCCACGGTGCCGGAATAGATCGTGTCGTCGCCCATGTTGGCGCCGAGATTGATGCCCGACACCACCATGTCCGGCTGATGATCGAGCACTCCGGTGACGGCCAGATGCACGCAATCCGACGGCGTGCCGCTGACATACATGTAACCGTTGGCTGCGCGACGCAGCGAGAGCGGGCGATCCAGCGTCAGGGAGTTGCTCGCCCCGCTGCGATTGCGTTCCGGCGCCACCACCGTGATATCGCCGATGTCGGCAAGACTGCTGGCAAGCTGGGCGAGCCCCGGCGCGAGATAGCCGTCGTCGTTGCTGAGCAGGATGCGCATGGGGATCAAAGCCGGAAGATCAAAAATCAGGCGAGTATTTTAGCCCATCGCGGCTAGCCACCGATGGCCTGAACAGAAGCGCTTCAGTCCTCCGCCATGGATTCCGGCAAAAAATTCCTGCGCCGGACGACGCAGGGTAGGATTGCCCACCATGGAAATTGCCCTGCACCCGGCGGCCACCGACATTCCGGACGCGGACTGGGATTCGCTCGACCACGGCGACGATCCGTTCGTCAGCCGCGCCTTCCTCGGCACGGCGGAGAAAGTCGGCGCCGGCGGCGCGGCGATGGGCTGGCAGGCGCAGCATCTGGGTCTCTACCAGGACGGCCTGCTGCTGGGCCTGCTGCCGCTGTACCTGCGCACCCATTCCTTCGGTGACTTCTCCCGCGACTGGAACTGGGCATCGGCCTGGCAACGCGCCGGGTTGAACTACTACCCCAAGCTGGTCAGCGGCATGCCCTATACCCCGGCACCAGGGCCGCGCCTGCTGGTGCGACAGGGCATGGCGCGGGAGTCGATCGCGCCGCTGCTGATCCAGGCCGCGCTGGATACTGTGCAACGGCTCGGTGCCTCGTCCTGGCAGTGTCTGTTCATCGAAGAAGACGACCGTGCGCGCCTGGTGGAGGCCGGACTGCTGATGCGGCGCGGTGTGCAGTTCCACTGGATCAACCGGGATTACCGCGACTTCGACGACTTCCTCGCCGGCTTCACCGCCGACAAGCGCAAGAAGCTCAAGCGCGAACGCCGCGCCGTCGTGGAATCCGGCCTCAGGCTGGAAGCCATGCATGGCGACGAAATCGATCCCGCTCTCTGGCGCGCCATCCACCGCCAGTATCGCGACACCTTTGTCCGCTATGGCAACCATCCGGCCTTCCCGCTGGAATTCTTCATCGAGGCCGGCGCCCTGCTCGCCCGGCGCCTGGTTGTGTTCATCGCCTTTGAGGGCGACACGCCGGTCGCCTCGGCGATTTGCTACCGCGACGGGCACACCCTGCATGGCCGCCACTGGGGCACCGAAATCGAGATGCCCGGCCTGCACTTCGAGCTTTGCTACCATCAGGGCATCGAGTACTGCATCCGCAACGGACTGCAACGCTTCGAGCCGGGCGCGCAAGGCGAACACAAACTGGCCCGCGGCTTCGAACCGGTCGCGACCTGGTCAGGGTTCTGGATCGCCCACCCCGGCATGCGCCGCGCGGTGGCAGACTTCATCGTCCGCGAAGACTCGGCGATGCAGGATTACGCGGCGGAAACCGCAGCCCATCTGCCGTTCAAGCCGACGGGCTGAAGCCGCCGCCAAGCCCGGATCCTCAGTGATTGCCGGAAGCGATGGCGAACATCCGTTCGTTGCGTCTTTTCCGCGCCTCTTCCACGGTCAGGCCGACCAGGCTTTCCGGCGGCAGGGGAACATCCCAGTGCTGCTGGAACAGGTCCATATCCTCGCCGGTATCGAGATGGGCCCGGTAGACCTTCTCCTGCCAGGCCGGTGCGTTGGGCAGTGCAACCAGTTCTACGGATTCGATGCGCATGGAAAGTTCCTCTTGAGACGCGGGTTTTTCGTAATCCTGCGCCTGCCTTCACCAGCTGGTAATCAGGAAATTGACGAGGAATCTCCCGCTGTTTTGGCTTCCCAAATGTCGCGCGACGGGATTCAGGCGGATCAGTTCCATCTGCCAACCAATCCGAATTGCGCCCGGGCCGGGAACAGTGGATGATGCGGGGCCAGAAAATAACCGGAGCCTTGCCGTGAAAAGAATCATCGCCACTTTGCTTGCCGTTTGCGCCGTCCCCGCCTGGTCCCAGGTCGACTTCGCGGCAACTGCCGCCAGGGAAGCCGGGGCAGTCGTCAGCCCCAGCGGGCTGGTCTTTTTGTCTCTCAAGCCGGGAAACGGCAACAGCCCGGTGGCCGCCGACACCGTAAAAGTGCATTACAAAGGCATCCTGGCAGACGGCAAGGAATTCGACAGTTCCTACAAGCGCGGCGAGCCGGCGGAGTTTCCGCTCAATCGCGTCATCAAGTGCTGGACCGAGGGCGTGCAGCGCATGAAGCCGGGTGGCAAAGCCAGGCTGACCTGCCCGCCCGCCATCGCCTACGGCGTGCGCGGCGCCGGAAACGTGATTATCCCCCCCATTTTTAGACACATACTTACACCAAATCGACTCGTCTTTTCGAACAAAACTTACCGAAACTAAAAAATTTGCCCGAAAATAGATCGCTAATAGCCCTATTATGACATATTATGTAATCAGAACTATGATGAGCGGAGGGCTTTCTTGTGGTTTTTAGTGTGGTCACCGGCAAGGTCTATGCGGACAACACGGGGAGGTCGGTAGAAATGCCAGTCTTGATGACGCCTCAAGGTCCTGTTCGCCCGCTCGTCGACTACTGCCTTTCGCGACACCGCAGCCTTCCCTGGCAGAACAAGTTGGTGCGCGGCGTCAAGTTGTTCTTAGAGTACCTGGAGGTCAACGCGATCCAAGGCGAGGAGGAATGGCGGATATTTCGCAACTTCGCCAACGCCCTACGCCATGGCACGTTCGATGCAGAAACTAGGAATGACCCAAGCAATCTCTGGTGGTCTGCGATGTCCCCCCGCGATGCCAACTTCATGATTTCTCAACTCAGCGACTTTTTTGATTGGCTAGGGCATGAGGACGCGCCGCGCGCCGCCAAGTTCAATCCTCGATACACGGGTAATGCGCATGACCAGCGGTTGGACTATCAAGCCTACAAGTACCGTCGCGACAAGGCATTCCTAGGTCACGCATGGTCAGGCAAACCCAAGCAATGCGGACGACTCACCCGAGGCGAACTAACACCCAATGTCTTAGAGAAGCGGCCCCCAGCTTTCCCAGAAGAACGATTCGAGGAGCTGCTATTCAAGGGATTCAGGGTCGCGGGCAAGCAGGACTACCGAGGCATGCTGATCAGTCTGCTGATGTTTGGCGGGGGGTTGCGTGTCAGCGAGCCATTTCATTTGTATATCGCCGACGTGCATCCACACTGGGATGATCCAAGCCGCGCATTCGTCGCGGTGCATCACCCGAGCCTAGGCTACGCACCGGATGACTGGAAAGATTTATCCGGCAAGCGCGGATCGCGTGAGGACTATCTTGCTTTGAAATACGGTTTGGTGCCAAGACACAAGTTACGCAGCAATCTCAGAGCCGGATGGAAACACCCTGCACTTGATGACCATTGGTTCATGCAAGTCCACTGGTTCCCCGAAGTTTATGGGGTGTGGTTTATGCAAATCTGGAAATACTACATGGCTCAGGTCGCCAACATAGAACGCAACCATCCCTACGCATGGAGCAATCTCGGTAGTCATGAGCGCGGGGGCATCTACACCATAGCCCAATACGAAAAGGCCCTACAAAACGCCGTTGAGCGTATCGGGATGGTCTATAGCAAAAAGGACGGCACAACAGCGCATGGCAAACGGCACGCCTATGGGCAACGGGCGAGACGGGGTGGCATAGACCAAATAATTATCCAGAGGATGATGCATCACTGCTCGCCAGATAGTCAACTCGTCTATACGCAGCCTGAAATCAACGAAGTTGTATCAGCAATTACTTCGGCAACCATACGACTGAACAACACCGTACAAGAAGCCCGACACCCTAGCCGCCTTGCGGCACTCCAAATCTAGCTAAGAACGATCATGGAAAAGAAGCAGCGGCGACAGCGGAAGCAATACTCAAAACAAGAAATACTTCGGCTACGAGTCGGTGGTCAAACGACGTCTGAAATCGCAAAGGCTATGGGGCTTAACCCGGAGACTGTGCGCAAGGCGCTCAGAGAATTTGATCGTCCTCCAGAGTCGTTTTTACCCAAGACCAATCAAGAGCAGCGCGTCGAAATTGTAAAACGCAAAACTGCCGGTGAGACCACTAGAAGCATTGCCAAATCGCTGGGGATTAGCCAGGCCACGGTGATGAAGTATCACTTGGCTGCAGGAGGACAAGGAGGACCGAGAAAGCTCACCGAAAAGGAAAATGTAGAGATTGTCGAAGCACTGAAAGATGGCGCCAGTTCCCGAGATCTAGCAAAGCAATATGGAATCCACATTAGCACCATCAGCAACGTGTGGAAGCGAGTAACGAAAACACCCCTTGAAAAAACACGAATCACGGAGAAACAAGAAAAGGAAATAACCCGTCGCTTCAATCTCGGAGAAACAATTTCACCTATCGCCCGAAGTCTAGGGCTTGATCGCGCCTCAAAGGCGATGGAGGCTCTATGCAAAAGATTGGAAGAGACGCGAAGCGTCACGCCAGCACAAAGAAATGAAGTAGTACGTTTGCTAGCGAACGGGATGCCGGTAGGAGGGGTCGCTACAACGATCAAGTTGGAACCAGAATTGGTACAAGCTATCCGTAGCCAGATCATTTTGCAAAATGGAGTTACTGACGTCGCGAAGGAACCTGAAACTAAATCCTATGATTTGTTAGCAAAAGGGTACTCAGCAGTTGCAGTTGCCACCCAGCTTGGTTTCTCCGTAAAGCTTGTACGGAGGGTCAATGACAGCTTGCTGACAACCTATCAGCTTACGGATGAAAGTAAAGCTCAAATTCAGCAGGCTGCCGATGAGGGCAAATCGGCGCAGACAATCGCGCGCAGTCTGGAAGTTCCGCTAATCGTAGTAAATCGCGCACTGGGAAGGTACGACGATAGATACAAGTCGGGTCGAATAGCAACTAGCAAGCAGCGGGCAGATGCGGTGGAGGCATGCGGAAAGGGCGAGACGTTTGCTGAGGTGGCAGAACGATTAAACGTTACAGAGGCCGCTGTAAAGAGATGGTACGGCGAAGCCATCAAGGCTGGAGCCATAGTACGGTACACCGAACTTACCAGGAGTGAGGATTTCGCCTTTCTTTGGGTAACGCGGCTCGATCCGGAACTGGAAGATTGGCGAAAACTCCTGTCCGACTGGTTCCAATCGAATGTAAATGGCGCTGACCAAACAATGAACGCTGTGAGCGCGTTTATTAAGCGCTATTTAATCGCTTACGGTCTACCGAAGGACCCGAAGGAATTCTTGTTACGAGGCAAAGTCCTCCCGGATTTCTATAAAACCGCATGCCCACAGTCGTGGGCGGGAAAGGGTTATGTCACCAAGATTTACGAATTTATTGAGTGGGTACTTGATACGGACGAGTTTGCTGACGTTAGCAGCAACCCACCGGTGCGGCTAGTTCACCAATTTCGGAACCCAATTGGCAAACCAAAACCTGGCGAATTTCAGCGTAATGACGAATCGGTAAAAACCGTCATGCCTTACTGGATCATAGATGATCTTCGTCATCGAATAGTTCAAGGCAAAGATTTCATGGATTGGGAGTGGGTTAGAGGTCTTATGCCTAACGCTTGTTGGTTCGAAGTAAGTGAGGACAAGATTGATCTAAGTGATCGTGACTGCGTGTGGCGTCATCGGGAAAGAGATAAAGGTGGCCCTGTGCTTGAAATGTGGAGCCCTGTTCGCTGGGTTGCGCATCTCATTCATTTGCAAACCACACCACGAAGTGGGCAAGTCCGGGCGCTAGATTCCGGAGAAGCGGACACGTTCATCAGGGTTAAGGGCAAGTGGATACTCAATAAGTCCCCCCTCGCACAGGGCACGCCTCGGAAACCACGCCAACAAGGTGCTATTCGACGCCCCACCCCGGCGGAAGAGGAGTTGGGCGCAAAAGTCGTGATGTACTTCAATACCAACAAAACGGCCGACATCGGTAAATACGGAACGGACAAAGGATTCGTGTGCGCTTGGCCGGAGCTTCCTAACATCTGGGAGGATCCATATTATTGGCTAGAGAAACTCCGCGATTGGCAGATGAAATACAACCCGATCAAGAAGTTAACCAGGTGGGTGGACATCGATGCACAAAGAGCTCTTTCCGTAAAGTCGAAAGCAAAGGGCGACGAATATCCTGACGCTGCATTTCTGTTTAGGACCCCCGAACTTGAGGGCGAGGGGCCGATTTCAGGTGGGCAACTTGAGCACGCATGGATGCGGCTTCTCGCTGAAGAAGAAGCATGCTTGGAAAAGGATGGTCACCGGCTTCCCGATGGCGAGAAGATCGAACTAGTCAATCCCGAGACTGGTCGGCCATGGAGCACTCCTCACGCAACACGTGTCAGTTTGATAACGCACATGATTCTTGACGGAGACGTGCCGCCAGAAATTATGATGAAGATAGTTGGTCACGCTAGGTTCATCATGACGATCTATTACACGAAACCTGGCTTGAAGCGAATTCAGGATGCAATCGCTAACGCTGCGCTAAAGCTGGACTCGACTAAAGATGCGACGATGATTCGCGACTTGAAGGGCCTTCAGGCCGAGCAACTTCGGAGTCGCGTAGTTTTTAACACTGAAGACTGGACATCCGTCATTCCAGCCAATCCGGCGGATCGAAGTCCGGTTGGATGGTTGATGATGCATGATGGCGTTTGCCTTGCGGGGGGTAACTCTGATAACCCGATACTTCCAGGATGCCACAACGGTGGTCCGGTCCTACGAAGCGCTGGGGCTGATCAGGCCAAGTGGATATATGGTCCGACTCCTGGTGGTGTCCGCAATTGTTCGCGCTGCCGTTGGAAATGTGCGGGTAGGCAGCATGCGCTAGGACTTGCGGCGACATTGAACAACAGACAGTACCATCTCCATAAAGCTAGTGAGGCCGCAATTAGTGCAGAACGCGAACGTAACAATCTTAAGAAGGAAAAGGCTCGTGTCGAAGCGGACGCGCTCCCATTTATGAATGGTTCAAAGCTGCGTGCCGTAGAGAGAAGGTACGAAATGGCAATGCAGAAGATGAATGAATATGCCCTGGACATTGCCGCAATCAATCGCACTATCGAACGTATTGCTGACTTGCCGGAAGATACAGACAGCGCTACTTCGTTAGCGGCTCAAGGCGATTTGCTAACGCTTAACGCAGTCATAGAAGAGACCGACTCTGAAGCGTTGGTACTGGCAGGGATCGTGTCTGATGTTCAGTTATTCCCTGACCTTGACCCAGGTGTTGCAGTATTTGAATTCGCGCAACTACTCGATGCCGCATTTGAGAGAGAAGGGAAACCTCCAGTGCTAGCACGCTTGTCAGAACCTGAGAAACTAAGGGCAGCAAATGCGATGATGCGCGCGTTGGAGCTTGCTGCAAATCCAGTAAATCCGATTCTTGGTCGGCGCAAAGTAGTAGAGATCATGGATCGCAAGGAATCCCTAGAAATGCTTCTCGGTGTGAAGCTCCAGAGCATTCAGAAACTGTCCGGCCAAGCCGAGCAGAAGCCTGTAACGCTGAGCCTTGCGCAAAAGGATGGGACCCATGGCAATTGACGTAGTCGTATCAATTCATCCTGACGAAGTGCTAAAAGCGATTCTCGCCAAGGGCAATCGTCGCGACAAGGAAGAGAAGTTACGCAAGCTCCATGAACTGTGTTCGCTGGAGTACAGCAGGAATAGCCAAGGCGCTCGCGACCTAAGCATAGCTAACATGGCGCGTATCGCGGAGAGTCATAGCCTCTTCAAGGCTCGGACGATCTACAACAAGCAGTCGGAGGACTACGCCGCGCTAATTAGGGCGTGGGAATCTTACAACGGTCCCAAGCCCTCGAAAGCGATCAAGGACCAGTTTGTGCCTACAGACAAGCATGCTTTTCTCAAGAAGATCGAGGACCCCGCGATTCGAAGTGTGTGCCAGATGGCGATCATCGAGCGGGACAAGATTCGCGCCGAACTCAATATGCTCAAAAGTGTGACGGTTGTTCCCATCGATATGAGACCGCTGGGTGCTGAAATTGCCAAGGGGGCAACCAACGTCGCGCTCATCGAACCGGCAGCGCAACTCACCGATTCCGAACGCAACGCCCTCACCGCCGCCATCGACCCCAAGTCCTTGGCCCAGCTAAAGCTGCGGATCGGCGACACCGGGGAGATCGTGGATGAACGCGGGCGTTTTGTTTTCAATCCTGGCTTTGCTACGGCCATCTCCAAAATTCTCGGCAAGAGTAACGATATGCCGATGCCAGTGGTGAAGAGTAAGCGGGTATGAGCCAATCTAACCAATCCGGCCAGCAGGGCGCCCAGCAAGCCCTGCAAGAGTTTGAGAAGTGGGTAGCCGAGCGGGATCGCTTGAGTGACCATGCGAACTGGGTGCGCCGGGGCGACATCAACAAGCAGATGATCGCGAATGCCTGCAACTTTGCCAGCACTCAGCCGTTCAGGACCAACCCGCGCGTCAAAAAACGCCTGCAAGACGTTGAGCAGCAATGGATGGCGCAGGGATTCATCTCACCCAAAAATACCGCATCAAAGGGCTCTAAGGTGGCCCCAGGGGCATCAAAGGCTGCGGCTGATCGGCGCGGTGAAAGGGATCTCGAAGATGCTCAGGCCCGTATCAAACAACTGGAAGAGCGGAACGCCACACTTCAAGCTGATCTCGCCCAGCTGAGAAGCAAGTTTCGCAGGATCGACGAGCACCTCGGCCTCACAGGAAGGCTCCTTCCCCCATGAATGCGCCCGATCCAATTCGGCACTTGACCGTCAGCCTGCTTGTGCGCAGCGTGCGCAATAGCCGGTTTGGCGCGTTGTGGTACGGTATTGATGGCGACGGCCAAGGCTACGCAGTGGAGTGCCCTCCCAGCCTGGTTCCCGATTCTGGATTCATTGAGATCGGGCAGATGTGGTCAATCGAGGGGCCGGTGCGCATGCGCAGCGTACCCACGCCAAGCGGCTTTCTAAGGCATGAGATGGTGATAAATGCCAAGACGGCTGAATTGACCATGCCCAGCGGGCAGCGCTGGATCGATTGGATCGCAAACAGCAAGGAATGCTTCGGAATCGGGCCGAAGAAAGCCCGACTGCTATGGAGCACGTTCGGCTCAGACCTAGAGCAGCTGGCCGAGGCGCACGACATTGCGACCCTCTCCACCATCCTCAGTCCTGATCTGGCCGAGCGCTTGTGCTGCGCCATTTCCAAGGCAGGAGTCGCCAAGGCGCTGAACTGGCTGGATCAGATTGGTTTGCCCCGAAAAACCAGCCGCAAGACCATCGACCATTGGGGCGAGCACGCCCGAGAGCAGATCGAAGCCAATCCCTACCATTTGCTTGCCTTTGAAGCCCAATGGCGGCGGGTCGATGCGTTTGCACGTGCGCGCTTGAAGGTTGCCAAGGACGATCCTCGTCGGATTGCGGGGGCCGTCGAACAGGCCCTACACGATGGCATGGCACTGGGGCACACCTGCCTCCCGATTGTTGAGGCTCGTCGGCGGGTTGCCAATCTGTTGAGCGACAGCAAACGCCCCGATTGGCAACTGGCGGACCGGGCCACGGCGCAGGCGCAGGCGCCGGCAGACTGTGATTACGTGCCGTTCAAGGTGGTTGGTGAATATCTACAGGGCAACGGTCTTGCGATCATTGAGCAGGACGTTGCCGACCGCATCCTGCAACTGGCGCAGGGTGTGGAGGAAGCCCAGCAGACCAACTTGTTTAATGAGATTCCAGTCAATGACTACGATCTGGAAAAGCTCATTGATGACTACCGCGCCATGGGGAAGTATCCGCTCAATGCCGAGCAACGACAGGCGGTGCGAACGTCAGTCGCAAACCATTTGAGTCTCATCTTGGGCGGCGCCGGCACGGGGAAGACAACTGTCCTTGACGCTGTCTATCAAGCCCTGAAGGCTCGGCAACCCGATCTTGCCATCTATCAGATCGCTTTGGCCGGGCTGGCCGCCGAACGGATGGCACAAGCAACGCGTCTTGAAAGCATGACCATCGCTGCATTCCTGAACCGCGTTGAATCGGGCGAAATCCCGTTCGGTAGCGTGGTGGTAGTTGACGAATCCTCAATGGTCGATGTGCTGATGTTTCACCGACTGTTCCGCCATCTGCCGCAGGGCGTCCGATTGATTCTGGTCGGGGATCAATGCCAGTTGCCAGGGATCGGGCCAGGCTCGGTGCTGCATGCCCTGGCCGGGCATCCCCTCATTCCACAGACGCATTTGATCCAAGTGACGCGCCAGAGCAAGGCGAGCGGAATTCCCATGGTGGCGGCTGCCATCAGGAACCATGAAACGCCCCAATGGGATGGCTATCACGGTAAAGCTGCGCCACGGCGTCCCGCGCCACGAATACAGGATGGATTGTTTGACCGGGGCGTTTCCTTCATCTCGTGCGCCGCTTCCGAGCTGAATGAGAACGTCGTCAAAATTTATGGTGAGCTCGGCGGATGTGGCCGCGACCACTCCGTGCAAGTCCTCTCACCCCTTAAGAATGGGCCGGGCGGTGTGCACCCTCTGAACTGGATACTGCATGACAAGTACCAGAAGATGTCAAAGGAAGTCATGTGCATGGACCGTGAATTTGGTCTGGTACGTGTGATTACAAAACGCCTAATGCCGCTGCGTGAAGGCGATCTTGTGATGTTTACGCAGAACGACTATGACCTGAAATTGCGGAATGGAAGTCTCGGCCGAGTGGTGAAGGCGTTGCCGGTTGGCGAACCAGGAACACCGTGTTGTGAGGTGATGTTCGACGGCCGGTCGCTAAGCTTCACTGAGGAAGAGGCGCGCGGACTTGAGCATGCCTATTGCCTGACGGTGCACAAGGCCCAAGGCAATCAGTTCCGCCGTGTCATCATTCCACTGCGACACTCAAAACTGCTGGATCACTCGATGATCTACACGGCGGTGACGCGCGGCGTCGATCAGGTGGTGCTGGTGGGCGATCTGGATGCGGCTATCACCGCGATCAAGGCACCGGCCGCCGCAGCGCGCAGGCATGTGTTGTTGCCGAGCTTGCTGACGAAGGGGCTGAAATGAGCGGAGGCGGGTCCAAGGTAACGTGGAATAAATGGGAGGGGCCCACGGTGGCTTCGTGCCGTGGGAGGGCTCCCGTTTATGCCGCGAAAGCCCTTGATGCCGCCTCGCTCTCGACGCTCCCGGCGGCTGGGGTGGGTTGGTTTTAACCCACCCCGGATCCCTCACGGCGAGTGCGGGGTTTGGGCCAGAGCCCCAAGGTGCGAAATCTCATTTGGTCTCACCACCCTATCTCACCCTGCCTGACCAAGGGAAATCATGGTCTTGGCCAAGCACCGTATCAGGCTGCAATTGGTCAGCTGCCTTCCCAACAGGCTGCCAGATAGCGGACGCTGAACGCGCATCTGGTGTCCGGGATGGGTCAGGCATAATGCAACGGTTCTAACGCGTTATCGCCTGCAACTTATTGCCCATGAATCTGGTCAAGTCAAAACAACGCGTCGCCGATCATGGGGAGGTCTTTACTCCCCAGTGGATGGTTGATGCCATGCTCGACCTCGTCAAAGAGGAGACGGAGCGTATCGACTCCCGTTTTCTTGAACCGGCGTGCGGGAGCGGGAACTTCCTTGTTCGGGTGTTGCAACGCAAGCTTGCTGCCGTCGAACTCAAATATTCCAAATCGGATTTCGAGCGGCGGCACTTCGCGCTGTACGCGCTGATGTGCATCTACGGCATCGAACTGCTGGCGGACAACATCGCAGAGTGCCGCGCGAACCTGTTGGAAATCTTCGCTGAGTACCTGAACATCGAGGCGTCGGACGAACTGTACCGGGCTGCGTTTTGTGTGCTGTCATGGAATCTCGTTCATGGCGACGCCCTGAAAATGCTGGCCAGCAATGGACAGCCGATCACCTTTGCCGAATGGGGCTACCTCGGCAAGGGCAAATTTCAGCGCCGTGACTTCCGCTTCGACATCCTTACCGGCATGTCGAACCATGTCGAACAGGGGTCGCTGTTTGCCAAGCATGAAATCTTCACGCCAATCAAGACCTACCCGCCGATGACCGTGCGCGAGCTTGCCAGCATGGCGACCGGTGACACTGAGCAGGGGGCCGCATGAACGGGCAGGCATCTTTCACGCTGCGCGGCCGCAATCCGGACGTGCTGACCTGCATCGCGAATCTCTCGAACGACGAGGTTTTTACGCCGCCCGAATTCGCCAACCGGATGCTGGATACGCTGGCCGAAGCCTGGGCAGCCAGCCACAACGGAGCGAACATCTGGGCCGACAAGAAGGTGCGATTTCTCGACCCGAACACCAAGTCGGGCGTGTTCCTGCGCGAAATCACCAGCCGGCTTACCAAAGGGCTCGAACGCAAAATACCGAACCTGGAAGAGCGCGTAGACCACATCCTGACCAAGCAGGTGTTTGGCATTGGGATCACGCACCTCACCAGCTTGCTGGCGCGGCGCAGCGTGTATTGCTCGAAGCACGCCAATGGGGAGCACTCCGTCGCCAAGGGGTTTAAAAGTGATGCTGGCAATATCTGGTTCGAACGCACCGAGCACACTTGGGCGTATGGCAAGTGCACCTTTTGCGGTGCAAGCCAAAGTGCCTTAGACCGTGGGGAAGAGCTGGAAACCCATGCTTATGCATTCATTCACACCGACAATATCAAGGCTCGGATCGCCGAGTGGTTTGGAGGCGACATGCAATTTGACGTGATTATCGGCAACCCGCCGTATCAGTTGGACGATGGCGGTTTTGGCAAGAGTGCCGCACCGATTTATCAGATGTTCGTGGATCAAGCCAAGAAGCTCGAACCGCGTTATCTATCTTTGGTGATTCCATCGCGCTGGTTCGCGGGCGGGAAAGGTTTGGATGAGTTCCGTGAATCGATGCTCGCTGACAACCGCATACGTTCGATTGACGACTACCTCAGTGCGGCAGATGTATTTCCGGGCGTGGGCCTCAAAGGTGGTGTCTGCTACTTTCTTTGGGATCGCGATCATCCGGGCTCGTGCAATGTAAGCACCCATTTCAAGGACTGGCCGGTTTCCACGGCGAACCGACCGCTCATGGAAAGCGGCGCTGATGTGTTCATTCGTTTCAACGAAGGGCTTTCGATTCTGAAAAAGGTAATGAGACACGAGGGGGCTTCCAATGACTCGCTCATCCTCGCTGCTGAAAAGCGATTCGACCAGCTTGTCAGTTCTCTCCGTCCTTTTGGATTTCGTACCTTCTTCCGCGGGCGTAAGCAGATAAAGAAAGGGGATGTGACGATTTACCAAAATGGCGGAACCGGGTACGTCGGCAGAAAAGAGGTTGAGACAGGCACTGAACTTATCGATAGCTGGAAGATTTATATTGGCCGTGCTGCGCCTGGCACAGGCAACCGCGACACCTATCCTCACCGGATTCTCAGCACACCATTCATCGGCGAACCGGCCAGTATCTGTTCCGAAACCTATTTGTGCATCGGTCCGTTCGAATCGCAAGCCGAGGCGGAAAGCGCATTGTCTTACCTGACATGCCGGCTGACGCGTCTGTTGATTCTGCTGCACAAGCCGTCGCAAGACACGACACGAAAGGTCTATACCTTCGTGCCGACTCAGCCTTGGGACAGGAAATGGACGGACGAAGACCTGTATTCGAAGTACGGCATTTCCCAGAGCGAAATCGAGTTTATTGAAAAGCTTGTGCGGCCGATGGACCTAAGCACCGACTTGCTGGGCGATGTCACAGTTGACGAAAGTGACGATGAGTAGGCCCACGATCGAGGAAATCCTCGCCCCCAAGCCGGAAGCCCGGCCGCGCATCTACGCCTACTCGATTGCCGATGCGGCGCACAAGGGGCTGCTCAAGGTGGGGCAAACCACGCGCGACGTGAAGCAGCGCATCGCCGAGCAGCTCAAGACGGCCGCCATTGAGAACTACCGGATTGAGCTGAACGAATCCGCCGAGCGCGACGACAGCAGCATTTTCAGCGATCACGAGGTACGCGCGGCGCTCCAGAAGAAAGGTTTCGAAAAGGTCAAGCTGGAATGGGTACGCTGCACGGTCAAGGACGTGAAGACCGTGCTGACCGAATTGCGCACCGGCGAACGATTTGCGGGAACGCATCACGAAACCTTCCCGATGCGCCGCGAGCAGTCCGAGGCGGTCAATAAAACCTTCGACTACTACCAGTCGATCTGGGCCGAAAACAAGAACGCCGCCCCGCGCTTCCTGTGGAACGCGAAGATGCGTTTCGGCAAGACCTTCACCACCTACCAGTTGGCCAGGAAGCTCGGGGCCAAGCGTGTTCTGGTGCTCACCTTCAAGCCGGCCGTCGAAGATGCCTGGCAGACAGACCTTGAATCCCATGTGGATTTCAATGGCTGGCAGTACCTTTCGCGTTCCTCCGGCAGCGACCCGACGCAGATCGACAAGAAAAAGCCCGTTGTCTATTTTGGTTCATTTCAGGATTTGCTCGGCCGCGATGCCGCCGGCAACATCAAGCCCAAGAACGAGTGGCTCCATGCGGTGAATTGGGACCTCGTGGTGTTCGACGAATACCATTTCGGCGCCTGGCGCGATACCGCCAAGGAACTGTTCGAGGGCGAAGAGGAAGCCGTGGCGAAGAAGGAGGCCAAGCTCGAATACGCTGGTGGCCTGGAGGACATGAACGAAGACCTCACCGTGCTTTCGGAGAAGGAAACCGAGTTCCTGCCCATCACCACGCGGGCCTACCTCTACCTTTCCGGCACGCCCTTCAAGGCGCTGGCGACCGGCGAGTTTATCGAGGAACAGATTTTCAACTGGACCTATACCGACGAGCAGCGTGCCAAGGAAGCGTTCGCCGCCAAGAATCCAGGGAAGCGGAACCCCTATGGGGCTTTGCCGCAGATGCGCTTGCTGACGTACCAGATGCCCGATGAGCTGCTGGCCATTGCGAGCGGCGGAGAGTTTGACGAGTTCGACCTCAATGCTTTCTTCGAGGCATCGGGCACAGGCAAAGCGGCAAAGTTCAAACACAAGAGGGACGTGCAGAAGTGGCTGGACATCATTCGTGGCGGCTACACGGCGAAGTCTGTCGAACACCTGAAGACAGGCACGCGACCTCCGTTTCCGTATTCCGATGTGCGTTTGCTGCCGTACCTGCAACATTCGTTCTGGTTTCTGCCCAATGTCGCGGCCTGCCATGCGATGGCCAATCTGCTGGCGGAAAAGCACAACATTTTCTGGCATGACTACTCGGTGATCGTTGCCGCCGGGGCGACGGCGGGCATCGGGCTGGAGGCTTTGCCGCCCGTGCGCCAGGCCATCGGCAGCGGATTCGAGACCAAGAGCATCACGCTGTCCTGCGGTAAGCTGACCACCGGCGTGACCGTGCCGCAGTGGTCATCCATCCTGATGCTGCGCAATCTCAAGTCGCCCGAAACCTACTTCCAGGCGGCGTTCCGCGTTCAATCGCCGTGGTCGATCAAAAATCCCAACGGCGACAACCCGAACGAGGAGGAAATCCTCAAGCCGGTCTGCTTTGTGTTCGACTTCGCGCCGACCCGCGCCCTGCGGCAACTTTCCGAGTACGGCATCGGCCTGTCGCCCAATGAGCCGAACCCGGAGAACGCTGTCAAGGACCTCGTGGCTTTCCTGCCGGTGCTGGCCTACGACGGCGCGAACATGACGCAAATCGACGCGGGAGGCATTCTCGACATCGCGATGGCCGGAACCTCGGCCACGCTGCTGGCGCGCAAGTGGGAAAGCGCGCTGCTGGTGAACGTGGATAACGACACGCTCCGGCGCATCATGGATAACCCCGAGGCGATGGCCGCCGTGGAGCGCATCGAGGGGTGGCGCGCGCTGGGCGACAACATCATCGAGACCATCATCAACAAGAGTGATCGGGTCAAGGATCTCAAGAACAAGGCCAAGGACAAGGACTTGTCGGCCAAGGAGAAGAAGGAACTCTCCGACGAGGAAAAGGAATACAAGTCGAAGCGCAAGCTGGTCCAAGAAAAACTGATCAAATTCGCCACCCGTATTCCGGCGTTCATGTACCTCACCGACTTTCGCGAGAACACGCTTCAGGATGTGATTACCAAACTGGAACCGGATTTGTTTCTTGCGGTCACCGGCCTGACGGTGCAGGACTTTCATCTGCTCGTCCGCCTCAAGGTGTTCAACACCGAGCAGATGAACCAGGCCGTTTTCGCCTTCCGCCGCTATGAAGATGCGTCGCTTCGTTATACGGGTATCGAGAGTCACTCAGGGCTGACCCATTACGGGCTCTATGACACAGTAGTAGCCAAGGACTAAAGGGTATAGGGTCTCGGTGACCTTATCCGGAAAGCCTGGCGGAGAGAGGGAGTCGAGGTTTGACGGTCGAAAGGTGAGAGCGATTGAGATGCCATTGCTGGGTTGATAGGTGAGGTAGTTTGAGGCATCCCATAATCGTCGCCAGCCTCGATGCCCTCGTCCCAAACTCTCTCACCTTATCCGGAAAGCCTGGCGGCGAGAGGGAGTCGAGGTTTGACGGTCGAAAGGTGA
>JAPTVL010000224.1 GCA_028065725.1 Betaproteobacteria bacterium | reverse complement strand
AGGCCGATACGGGGGAGGGAAGGGGGCATGGGCAAGCGAGACGCTTTCATTTGGCTAGCTTAACCGGCTTCAGCCCGATGCGGTGACTGGAAGCGGGCGGGCAAAAAAACGGCCTCGAATCGAGGCCGCTTCCAAGTGGATCGTTGCTTACTTGGGGGGAATCTGTGTGTTGTACAAACGCTTGTTTTCCTGCATCAGCATGTTGGAGGTGAAATACTCCTTGGAGGTCGTTGGCAGGGTGTCTGCGGCCCCGGCTGCGCTGCCTTCGATTGATTTGAGCGCGAATTTGCCCTCGGGGTTCTTGCCCATGCCGACCAGGGCGGCGATCAGCTTTTTCTTTTCCGCAGCGCTCAGGTCCTTGTCGATGCTCAGCGCAAAGCCGGGAACGCGGGCGGATTCGCCGATAACCTTGTACTTGCCCGGTTCCTGTTCGTTCATGATTCTCAAGGCGCCAGGGCCGGTGCAGATCGCGTCGAGGCTGCCCAGCGAGAGCTGCTGGACCATGACGTCCTGGAACTTGCCTTCGTAGACTGCGCCCAGATCCTGGTCCGGACGCACCCCGGCCTTGTTGAGCGCGGAGATGCACAGGGGGCCCGCAGCCGTATCCCGACCCGCAATCCCCATCCGGGTGCCCTTGAGGTCGGCGATGGTTTTATAGGGCTTGTCGACGGTGGTGACGACCACGCCAAAGATCGGCTTGTCCCATTTGGCGACAGGCTCGTAGCCTTCCTCGATGGCATCCGCCGTCAAATGAGGCGGGCCGAGAAAGATTGTGTAGCGGCCCGCGTCGAGGCGGCGGTCCATGTTGCCGAAGCTCTGGCTGATTTCCAGCTTGACGTTTTCGCCGGTCGACTTGGCGATGTACTCGACCAGGGGCTTGAACATGGCCTTGAGTTCGGACTGGTTGTCCTTGCCGGCGCTGCCGGCAAAAACGCCCAATCGGTAGTTGGCAGCATGAGACAGTGCGGGCAGGCTGAGCAGGGCGCTCAAAATCAGTGCGCTCGTCAGGGGGGCGTGGCGGGGCATATCCATTTCCTTTCCGATAATGAATTCAGCGGTGCAAGAGGGTGGTCGAATCAAGCCAGTCGTTTTTTGTGTCGTGTGATCAGCTTGCGTCCACAACCTTTACGGCTGACGCCAAAAGAACTTGAGCGTACTGCCCGGGTTTGGCGGGTAGGGCCTGCCCGCTTAATCCGCCTCGCGTTCCAGGCCGCAACAGTGCAACTGTTCGCGCGCCGGCGGCTGGCTGAGAATGGCGCCGGTGACGGGATTGGGGCGAAACACGGTGCAGCCCTTGAGCCCCAGCGCGTGCGCCCGCCGGTAGAGTTCCTCGAAGCGCTCGAAGGGCGTATCGGCAGCCACATTGATGGTCTTGGAAATGGCGTTGTCGACGAAAGGCTGCAGCGCGGCCTGCATCTGCAGATGGGCGAGCGGATCGAGCTGCCGCGCCTCGACAAAAGCAGGCGGCAGGTCCTCGCCCTGCTGCCGCCACAGCTGGCAGGCGTAATCGACCACACGGTGGGTGCGGTAGCGGCCGTCGGTTCCCAGCACGCGGCGTTCCGCCTCGGCGGCGAAAACCGGCTCGATGCCGCTCGAAAGATTGTTGGCCAGCAGACTGATCGTGCCGGCTGGCGCGATCGCCAACAGATGACTGTTGCGGATGCCGTGCGCGGCGATGGCGTCGCGGATGTCTTGCGGCAGCCGGCTGGCAAAGCCGCTGGCCAGAAATGCGCCGGAATCGAATGCCGGGAAGGCGCCTTTTTCGCCGGCAAGCTCGATCGACGCGCGATAGGCGGCGTCGCGCAGCGTGCGCATCACCTCTGCCGCCAGCGTGCGCGCAGCGTCGCTGTCGTAGCCGAGGCCGAGCAGCACCAGCGCGTCGGCCAGCCCCGTGATGCCGAGCCCGATGCGCCGCGTGCGGCACGCCTGCGCGGCCTGCTCCGGCAGCGGGTAGCGCGAGACGTCGATGACGTCGTCGAGAAAACGCACCGCCAGCCGCGCCGCGTCGGCCAGCGCGTCGAGGTCGAGGCGGGCGTCGGCGGCGTACGGCGAGATCACGAAGGCGGCGAGGTTGAGCGAACCGAGGTCGCAGGCACCGTAGGGCGGCAGCGGAATCTCGCCGCAGGGGTTGGTGGCGCTCAGCGTTTCCCGGTCGGCCAGCGTGTTGTCGCGGTTGATGGTGTCGACGAACAGCACCCCGGGTTCGGCGGTGTCGTAGGCTGCGCGCACAATGCGTTGCCACAGGTCGCGCGCCTTCACGGTGCGCGTGTCCGCCAGGCCGGGAAACGCCAGCGGCCAGTCGGCGTCATTCGCCACCGCCGCCATGAAGGCATCGCTCACCAGCACCGACAGGTTGAAGTGCCGCAGCGCCGCCGAGTCGCGCTTGGCGTCGACGAAGGTTTCGATGTCGGGATGGTCGCAGCGCAGCGTCGCCATCATCGCGCCGCGCCGCGCGCCGGTGGACAGCATGGTGGCGCACATGGCATCCCAGATATGCATGAACGACACCGGGCCGGACGCGATGCTGCCGGTTGCCTGCGCCACTGTGCCGGCCGGGCGCAGGGTGGAAAAATCGTAGCCCACTCCGCCGCCCTGCTGCATGGTGAGCGCGCCTTCTTTCAGTGCCTCGAAAATGCTCGTCAGGTCATCGGCGATCTCGCCCATGACGAAGCAGTTGAACAGCGTCACCCGGTGGCCGGTGCCGGCGCCGGCGAGAATGCGCCCGCCGGGCAGGAAGCGGAAGCCGTCCAGCAGGCTGAAAAAGCGCTCGGCCCAGGCGTCGCGGCCCTGCCCTTCGGCCGCAGCGATCGCCTGCGCCACCCGTTTCCAGCTGGCGTGGATGTCGGTTTCGCCGGCACTGCGGTAGCGCGTTTCCCAGATATGGCGGGAGATGTCCATGCGGAAGGGATCGGGCGACGTCATGGCGTGGCAATGCGGGCTTGGAGTTGAGGCATTATCTATGTCCTGATGCTTTTGAGCATAGCTGCTTTGCCGCCAAGTCCACGATGAATTCATCCCACCCCTATACCGCGCTCACCCCCGACGTCGCGCTCGACGCGCTCGACAGCACCGGTTTGCGTGCCGACGGCCGCCTGCTGGCGCTGAACAGCTATGAAAACCGCGTCTACCAGATGGGGGTGGACGACGCAGCCCCGGTGGTGGTCAAGTTCTACCGCCCCGAACGCTGGAGCGACGCGGCCATCCTGGAAGAGCACGCGTTCACGATCGAACTCGCCGCGCGTGAAATCCCGGTCGTCGCCCCGCTGCAATTGAGCGGCGCCACGCTCCACCCGCAAGGGGTAGGCCGTGGTTGTAAAGACGCTAAAGCGTCAACAACCACGCTCCACGCACATGCCGGTTTTCGCTTCGCGGTCTACCCTAAACAGGGTGGGCGCATGCCCGAATTCGACCGTGCCGACACCCTGCAATGGATGGGGCGCTTTCTCGGGCGGATTCATGCGGTCGGCGCGGCGGCGGGCTATACGCAGCGGCCGGCGCTCGACCTCGAAAGCTTCGGCATTGCATCGCGCGATTTTTTGCGCGACGGCAACTGGCTGCCGACCGACCTGGCGCCTGCATGGGACAGCGTGGTCGAGCACGCCCTGCAAAGCGTGGCGCACAGTTACGAGCGCGCAGGCCCGGTGCGCGCCATCCGCCTGCACGGCGACTGCTATGCCGGCAACGTGCTGTGGACCGAGTCCGGGCCGCATTTCGTCGATTTCGATGACAGCCGCATGGGCCCGGCGGTGCAGGACCTGTGGATGCTGCTGTCGGGCGAGCGCGACGAGCAGCAGGTGCAGATGAACGAGATTCTCAAGGGCTACGAGGACTTCATGGAATTCGATCCGCGCGAACTGCATCTGGTCGAGGCGCTGCGGACCTTGCGGCTGATCCACTACGCGGCCTGGCTCGCCCGCCGCTGGGACGACCCGGCTTTTCCCGCCGCGTTTCCGTGGTTCAATACCCAGCTGTACTGGCAGGCGCGGATACTCGAATTGCGCGAGCAGATCGCGCTGATGGACGAGCCGCCGCTGGTGGCGTAACGAGGACAATGGCATGTGCGGCATAGCAGGTGAATTCCGGTTCGACAACAAGGCACCCGATGCGGCAGTCATGGCGCGCATGCTGGCGAAGCTGGCGCGCCGCGGGCCGGACGCCGAAGGCCAGCACGCCGATGGCCCGGTGCGGCTGGGCCACCGGCGGCTGGCGATCATCGATCTTTCACCCCGCTCGAAACAGCCGATGGTCGATGCCGCGACCGGCACGGCGCTGGTATTCAACGGCACCATTTACAACTATCCGGAACTGCGTGCCGAGCTGATCACGCTCGGCCATGTATTCCATTCCGACGGCGACACCGAAGTCATCCTGCGCGCGTATCTGCAGTGGGGCGAGGTGTGCGTCGAGCGCCTGCACGGCATGTTCGCGTTCGCCCTCTGGAACCGCGACACCCTGTTTCTGGCGCGCGACCGCCTCGGCATCAAGCCGCTGTACTACAGCGAAAACCTCGGCTGCTTCCGCTTCGCCTCGACCCCGCAGGCGCTGCTGGCGGCGGGCGTCGTCGACACCGGCATCGACGCGGTGGCACTGCATCACCTGTTCACCCTGCATGCGGTGGTGCCGGCGCCGCGCACGATCTTCAACGGCATTCGCAAGCTCGCCCCCGGCACCACCATGAGCGTGAACCTGCGTGGCGAAATCAGCCACCGCAAATACTGGTCGCTGGCAGCACAGCGCCCGGCAGTGCCCAAGACCGAGGCCGAGTGGACCGAAGCCATCCACGACAGCCTCCGGCAGGCGGTGAAGAAGCGCATCGAGATCGCCGACGTCAAGGTCGGCGTGCTGCTCTCCGGCGGGCTCGATTCGAGCCTGCTCGTCGCGCTGCTCGCCGAGCAGGGCGTGCCCGACCTGATGACCTTCTCGGTCGGCTTCGAGGATCAGCCGGAAGAACGCGGCAACGAATTCGAATATTCCGACCCGGTGGCGGCGAGGTACGGCACGCGCCACCACAAGTACCTGATCCCCAACGCCGAGGTGCTGCGTCGCCTGCCCGAGGCGGTGGAGCAGATGTCCGAGCCGATGTTCGCGCAGGACGCGGTGGCGTTCTACTTGCTGGCCGAGCAGGTCAGCAAGACCGTCAAGGTGGTGCAGAGCGGGCAGGGCGCCGACGAAGTGTTCGGCGGCTATTTCTGGTATCCGCGCATGGCGGCGGAGACATCCGGCTCGGCGCTCGATCGTTTCCGCCGCCATTATTTCGACCGCGATCACGACGAGTTTCTCGAGATGAGCATGCCGGCGTATCACGGTCCTGACTATACGGCGGAGCTCGTCGCCGCGCATCTGGCGGAACCTTTTGCAGACGAATTCATCGATCAGGTGTTGCGCATGGATACGACCCTGCTGATCACCGACGACCCGGTGAAGCGGGTCGACAACATGACCATGGCGTGGGGGCTGGAGGCGCGCGTGCCCTTCCTCGACCACCAGCTGGTGGAACTGGCGGCGGCGATGCCGCCCGAGCTCAAGCTGGCGTCGGAGGGCAAGCACGTGCTGAAGACCATCGCGCGCGGCCTGGTGCCGGACGCGGTGATCGACCGCAAGAAAGGCTATTTCCCGATGCCTGCGCTCAAATACGTACGCGGAGAATTTTTGAACTTCATGCAGGACATTCTGAATTCGCAGGCCTGCCGCGAGCGCGGCCTGTACCACCGGGCCTACGTCAACAAGCTGCTGGACGCGCCGGAGCAGCACCACACCCGCATCCAGGGCAGCAAGCTGTGGCATCTGGCGCTGCTCGAATACTGGCTGCAGCAGCATGCGTAAGCTTGTGTTCCTGTTGGCTTTGCTGACGGTGTCCCCCGCCCATGGCTACGCCGATTTTGAGATCTGGCTCGAAGCCTTCCGCCAGGAAGCCGCGGCGGAGGGCATTTCCCCCGCCACGCTCGATTCCGCGCTGACCGGCATCACGCCGGTCGAGCGCGTGATCGAACTCGATCGCCGCCAGCCCGAATTCCTGCAGACTTTCTCGGATTACCTGGGGCGGCGCGTCACCCCCTCGCAGGTCGCACGTGGCCAGGCGTTACTGGCCGAACATGCCGTGCTGCTCGATACGATCGAGCAGCAATACGGCATCCCGAAGGCCGTGCTGGTGGCGTTCTGGGGCCTGGAAACCAATTACGGCACCACCCTCGGCAGCCTCAACATCCCCGCGAGCCTCACCACGCTCGCCTTTGACGGCCGCCGCAGCACGTTCTTCCGCAGCCAGCTGCTCGATGCGCTGCGCATCATCGACGCCGGCCACGTTGCCGCCATCGACATGAACGGGTCGTGGGCCGGCGCGATGGGGCACATGCAGTTCATGCCGTCGACCTTCCGCGCCTATGCGGTCGATGCCGACGGCGATGGCCGCATCGACCTGTGGCAGTCGCTGCCCGACGCCATGCATTCGGCCGCGAACTACCTCAAGCGCGCAGGCTGGCGCACGGGCGAACCGGTGGCGCTGGAGGTTCGGCTGCCGCAAGGTTTCGACCTGCGCCGCGCGCGTGTCAACCACCGCCTGCCGGTGGCGGAATGGGTGGCGCTCGGCGTGCAGCCCGCGGGTGGCGGCGCATTGCCGGACGCGACGGGTCCGACCGCGCTGGTCCTGCCGCAAGGCTGGCAGGGGCCGGCCTTCATGGTGTTCGACAACTTCGACGTGGCGATGCGATGGAACCGCTCGGTGAATTACGCGCTGGCCGTGGCCCAGATGGCGCAACAACTGGCGGGCGGCGCTGCGCCGGTCGCGCTGGCGGGCGAAGCGGACGCGCTCAGCATCGTGCAGGTGAAAGCGCTGCAGCAGGCGCTGAACGAATTGGGATTCGACGCCGGCACCCCGGACGGCCTGGTCGGTCCGCAAACGCAGAGCGCCATCCGGCGTTATCAGGTGGCTCACGAGCTGCCGGCCGACGGCTACCCTGCGCCCAGCCTGCTGGAACACGTCGAACGGGCTCACGCAGCCGCAGCGGAGGCGGGCACGCTCGCTGCCCCGCCCACCCTTGCCGAGCCGGAAAGCCAGCCCTGAAACATGTGCTATTTTTTGCACATTCCATCGGACAGGAGAACCCAGTGAGCGAAGCGCGCAATGTGTTGGGCGGCCTGCTGCAGGTGTGCAGCGTGTCGCCGATGACCGGCTTCGTTCGGGACGGTGTCTGCCGCACCGGGATGCATGACATCGGCAGCCACACCGTGTGCGCGCAGATGACCGAGGCGTTTCTCGACTACGCGCTGCAGCGTGGCAACGACCTCGTCACCCCCGTTCCGGAATACGATTTTCCGGGTCTGAAGCCGGGCGACCGCTGGTGTGTGTGCGCCACGCGCTGGCTGGAAGCCGCCGAAGACGGGGTGGCGCCGCCGGTGATTCTCGATGCCACCCATGCGCGCGCCATGCGCCATGTGGCGCTGGCCGACCTGCGCTATTACGCCCTGCGCACCCCTGAATTCCCGGGCCAGGAGTACCCCAATTCATGAGCCTGCAATGCTGGAAATGCGGCGCCAGCCTCGCCGGCATGCTGCTGCCGCTGTCGCGCCGCGAAACCTGTCCCAGCTGCCATGCCGACCTGCACGTGTGCAAGCTGTGCCGTCATTACGATGCGCACCGCGCCGGGCAGTGCCGCGAACTGGCGACCGAGCGGGTGGCCGACAAGACGCGGGCCAACGATTGCGGCTGGTTCGTGCCGCGACCCGACGCCTACAAGGGCGGCGGAGCGGCGATGGCGCAGACAAGACGCAGCGCGCTCGATGCCCTTTTTGCAGAGCGGAGCGGCGCTGAAGCGGACAAGCCTGCGCCGCCCGCCTCGCTCGACGATCTGTTCAAGAAATAACCGCTCAGGGCTGCAGCGTGGTCAGAAATGCCGACAGGTTCTGGATGTCCGCATCCTTGAGGTTGCGTGTATAGGCGGCCATCATCGGGT
>JAPTVL010000210.1 GCA_028065725.1 Betaproteobacteria bacterium | reverse complement strand
CGATCAGGTTCACGAACTCGATCTGGTTGGCACTCAGCATCTTGCCATTGAGAAACCCGGCCAAGGCTTCCTTCGCCGCCTGCCGGTCAAGCCCGACCAGTGAGCGCACGAAGAGCCCGAGCCCGTGCGCTTCCTCGGCGGCGCGGCGGATGTCGTCCGCAGCGCCGACGCCGCTGTCCGCGAGCATGCGCTGCAGCTCCGCGAGATCGGCGGCGGTCAATGCCTTGTTCATCCGCAACTTGCGAATCGCCACGTGGTCCTGATGCGCGCGCAGGAACGCCCGGGCCTTGGCGCGGAACTTCGTGTAGTCCGTACCCTGGCCGAAGCCGGGCAGCTCGACTGCCAGCTCCCCGCCCATCTCGTCCTCGAAGTCGGTGTAGATCGGCTTGCGTTTCTGCTTCTCGATCAGCTTGATCAGGTCACGCAACCGCCTGCGCATGCCCTCGAGCATGGGGACAGTCACGTCTTGCCACCACGCGTCGGTCTGGACGTCCTGGATGAGCGCCATCTGGTCGCGCACCATCGGTATCGCGGATTTCTCCTCCAGCAGTCCGGCGAGCTCTTTGACCTGATCCCGCAACCGGGCGAAACCCGGTTCCGAGCGCAGCATCGCGAGCTGCAGGTTCAGCACCAGCAAGTCGAAACGCTTGGCCTCCTCGCCTTCCGGGTCGAGCTCCGTCGGCAGGCCCGCCACCTCGTGCGACAGCTCCGATAGCGCCTCCGGAGACAAGATCGTCCAGGACTCGGGATGGGCGTACTTTTCGACGATGCGCCGCCGCGGACGCACGACGAAGTTGGCGAGGTTCATGGCGGCCACCTCGCGATGCAGCAACGCGGCGATTTGTGCGCGTACCTCGTCATCGGAATCGGGAGGCCCGTGCGGCGGCGCCCGCTGCTCGCGAGCGGCATCGCGCTGGCCTTCCGCCAGCGCCTTGTCCAGTTCGCCGATCAACTCCAGCCGGGCATTGAACAGCCGCTTGCCGAGCGGCGCACCCAGCGAGCCCTCGATGGCCGGGATGTTCTGGCTGAAGTACTCCAGGTTCTGGCAATAGTCGAAGACACAGAAGAACGTCTTGTCTCGTTCGGGTCCGAACAGATCCGGGCAGAGGCGCGTGCCGCGGCCGAGCATCTGCCAGAACTTGGTCTTCGAGCGCACCAGCTTGAAGAAGACCAGGTTCACGACCTCCGGAATGTCGATGCCCGTGTCCAGCATGTCCACCGAGATGGCGATGTGCGGTGCCCTGTCCTTGGCCGAAAAGCTGTCGATCAGGTTCTGCGCATACTCGGTCTTGAAGGTGATGACGCGCGCGAACTCGCCTTTGTAATGCGGATAGTTGGCGTTGAAGCGCTCGGCGATGAATTCGGCGTGCGCCTGGTTCTTGGCGAACACGATGGTCTTGCCGAGCCGGTCGCCGCCGGCCACTGTCATGCCGCGCGTCATCAGGTGCTCCAGCACCTTGTCTACGGTGTCCTTGTTGAACAGCCACTTGTTAACCGCCTCGGCCTCGACACGATTCGGCACGTTGCCGTCGTCGTCCCACTCCAGCGCGTCCCACTGATCCTTGTCCTCTTCCGGGAGATCGTCGTAGCGGATGCCCTCGCGCTGGAACTTGAGCGGCACCGACACGGCCCTGGGCGGCACGAGGAAACCGTCGCGTACCGCCTCTTCGAGCGAGTAGGCGTCGGTCGGCACGCCGTCCTCGAGATCGAACAGACTGTAGGTGTTGCGGTCCACTTCGTCCTTGGGCGTGGCCGTGAGCCCTACCAGCAGCGAGTCGAAGTAGTCGAAGATGGCGCGGTACTTCTGGAACACCGAGCGGTGCGCCTCGTCGATGACGACCAGGTCGAAATGCCCGACGCCGAAGCGACGCTGGCCGTCGCGCGTCTCGTCGATCAATCCCATCATCGTCGGATAGGTGGAGACGAAGACGCGCCCCTCGGCGTCCTTCTCGGTCACCAGGTTGACTGGCGACGCATCCGGCAAGTGGTGTTTGAAGGCGTTCACGGCCTGATTCACCAATGCCACCCGGTCGGCGAGAAACAGGATGCGCTTGGCCCAGTTGCAGCGCATGAGCAGGTCGGCCAGCGCGATCACCGTCCGCGTCTTGCCGGCGCCCGTCGCCATCACCACCAGCGCCTTGCGGTCGTGGTCGCGCTCGAAGGCTTCGGCGATGCGCCGGATGGCGCGCGTCTGGTAGTAACGCTCGACGATGGCCGGATTGATCTCCCCCGTTGCCAGCGACTTGCGCGCAGCGCGTCGCTGGATGGCGAGCTCGAGCTCGGCTTTCTTGTAGAAGCCCTGCACTGCACGCGGCGGATAGCGGCTGTCGTCCCACAGCCAGTGCTCGTAACCGTTGGAGTAGAAGATCAGCGGGCGCTGGCCGAACTGGCGCTCCAGGCAATCGGCGTAGAGCTTGGCCTGCTGCTGGCCGACGCGCGCGTCGCGGCGCGTGCGCTTGGCCTCGACCAGGCCCAGCGGCTTGCCGTCGTCGCCCCACAGCACATAGTCGACGTAGCCCTTGCCCGCGTTGTTGGGCATGCCGGTAACTTCGAATTCGCGGTCCTGCGGCTGATCGAGCGGCCAGCCAGCTTCTTTCAGCAGCAGATCGATGAAGTAGTCGCGGGTCTCGGCTTCGGAGTAGTCGTGCGTGTCCGGCTGCGCCGCTGCCGCCTGCTTGGCCGCGGCCACATCGGCGCGCAGGCGCTGCAGTTCCTCGTCGAGCGCGGTCTTGTCGGCCAGCAATGCCGCGAGCTTTTCATCGCGTTCGCGCAATCCCGCTTCGAGCCGCTGCAGCGGGTCGGCCGTCTGGCTCGATGCGCGCATGGATCTCGGCAACGCGGCCGCATCGAAGGCAAGCCCGGGCGCCGGCCGCGCCGCGCGGCCGTAGGTGCGAGCCAGCCAGTACGCCACATGGAACAGTTCCCGGACCGCAACGAGGGCATCGTCGGACGGGATCGCGCGATGGCTGTGAACCGCGCGGTTGCCCAGCGTGGTGATGACCTTCGCCTTGTTGAACACGGCCTCGCCGGCGGTGATCTTGAAGCTGGGCTCGTGGATCAGCGCCGACAGGTTGTCCTGATAGGGGAGCTTGAGCGCGGCGTCGTGCTTGTAGGCCCAGGCAACGGCCAGTTCGAGTGCTCTGCGCGCGTAGAAGCAGGCCGTGCGCGGATCGGCATGCACCGCGGCCGCGGCCTTGCCGGCGGCCTCATGCACCGAGGGCCACTCGCGTTCGAGAAAGGCGAACTGGCTCACGGCGCGGGTTCCAGCTCTGCAGCCAGTTCCTTCACGTAGCCACGGTAGCTGAACACGCGGCCGCGTTGCCGGCTCGTCAGCTCGGCGACAACCCGGATTCGCTCCAGGTGCGCGAGCGACTTGTTCACCGTCGCCGCGGTCAGCCCGGTCGCTTTCACCAATGCGGCCGAGGTGGCGATGGGCTGGCGCTGCAGGGCCTCGTGCACCGCCAGTGCCGAGCGGGCCGCGCGACCCAGCCCGGCGATACGGTCGCGGTCGGCGTTGACCAGCGTCAGCAGCGCGTTGGCGGTGGCCACCGCCTGCGACGCGCTCACCTGCACGCCCTCCGCGAAGAAATCCAGCCAGCGCTCCCAGTCGCCGCGCAGCCGCACCTCGTTCAGCAGCTCGTAGTACAGCGCGCGATGCGTCTTGAAGAACAGGCTCGGATACAGCATCGGCTCGCGCAGCACGCCGTCGGCCACCAGTTGCAGCACGATCAGCAGCCGGCCGATGCGGCCATTGCCATCGAGAAAGGGATGGATGGTTTCGAACTGCACGTGCGCCAGCGCCGCCTTGAGCAGCGGCGGTACGGGCTCCGGCTGGTCGTTGAGAAAACGCTCGAGCGCAGCCAGGCAGGCGGCCAGTTCGGAAGCGGGTGGCGGCACGAACACCGCATTGCCCGGCCGCGTGCCGCCGATCCACACTTGCGAGCGCCGTACTTCGCCCGGCGTCTTGCCGCGTCCGCCGGGATGCGCCAGCAGCACCTTGTGCATCTCGCCGAGCAGCCGCATGCACAGCGGCAGGCCGCCGCGCAATTTTTTCAGCCCATGCTCCAGCGCGGCCACGCAGCGGCTGACCTCGTGCGCATCCTCCACCGGCACGCCTGGCTGCTCGTCGATTTCGTACAGCAGCAAGTCGGCCAGCGACGACTGCGTACCCTCGATCTGCGAGGACAGCACCGCCTCCTTGCGCACGAAGCTGTAGAGCAGCAGCGAGGCGTTGGGCAGGTGCGCGGTCAGCGCGTCCAGCCGGCCCAGCGCCAGCAGCGCCTCGTCGAAACGCCGCCGCAACGCCGGCGACCAGTCGATCGGCGGCGCCGGCGGCAGCGGGGTCGGCACGTAGGCCTTGAACCGCTCGCCTGCGGTAGCGACCTCGACATACTGTCCGGGCGGGGGGCGGCGCATGCAGGCGAGCCTAAAACAAGGATGGCCGTTATTTTAGGTTTGACATTGAACGTAAATCAAAGGGGCGGCTCGTTTCAGTTCCGCCGCGCGATCGGCGATCCCGGGCAGCGCGTGCACCAGTCCGCCGTCGCGCACGTACAGGCACCCGTGCAATTACGGAGCGGCGCTCCAGGAATGCAAGGATGAAATGCGCCTCACCTCGAAGGCTGTGCAGATCGTCGCGCACCACACCCTCCGCGCTCGGCGCGGGCTCGAAGACAGCAGCCAAGACGCACGCTAAAGATTTCTCAAGCGGCGCATTTTTTTGAGCGCGTTTTATAAAGCACTGTTTTTACGCCGCAAATTCTGTGCGAGTTTTTTTAGCGTCGCTTGGCGCCATGCGAAAAATCTTTAGGCGTTGCCCGCAGCCTGACCTGACGCAGCCAGCTTCCAGCGCGCCCAGCGGCGCTGACCCGACAAGGCGACCCTGCCTTCCCGGCGCAGCTCCGCAAGCAACTGCTGCACCGCCGATGGCGGTAGCCGGTAGGTTGGGGTGAGCTTGCGAACCCCGACGCATTCCTGATTACCGCTCGCCATATTTGCCTTCATCTCCTACGCCGACACCCCAATCGGGACTCGCCATGCCGGCCCTGATATGGCGATGAAGACTCGAATACGCCCAGTCCGCCGCGCGGGCGACATATCCATGCTTCACGGGGTTGTAGTGCACATAGTCCACATGTCGCTGGTAATCGACGTCGTCACGGATCAGATGTTCCCAATAGCGCCGCTGCCAAATGCCGCGCTCGCCCTTGCCCACACGGCTTGCATTGCGCCGCTCTCCCTGCGCAAGGTGGCGCGAGAATCCTGCCTTGATCAGCATCCACCGCATTGCGAAGTCCGCGTCGCCCTCCGGCAGCGTCCAGATCGCATGCAAGTGATCCGGCAACACCGCGAAAGCGTCAATGTGAAAAGGATGCGATCGTTTCACCCGGGCGACCACCGCACGCAAGGCATCCACGTGGTCCATCAGCAAACGAAGGTGGCGCTCAGCGAGATTCACCGTGAAGAAATAGGTGCCTCCTTTCACATTCGCGCGCCGGTATCGCATCGCCGTCCCGTTGAAAATTCCATGTAGGTCGGGGTGACGCAAGGAACCCCGACATCGGCTCGTCGCTCTCATGCCGTCATGTTGGGGTTCGCAAGCTCACCCCAACCTACGGGCTACGGGCTCGCCGGAGTTGTCGTGAAGACCACGGTCGCGAAGCACGCGCGAGATGTCCGTCCCGGACCCGCATTCACCGAGCAGGCGAGCGAGTGCCTCCACTTGTCCTTCCGGAAAAGAAGGAACACTGGCCATGTCAGAGGTTCCCCCGGAATGCACGGTGCTGGAGGGAGGCGAAGAGCGAGTCCATCTCGCCGAGCGCGGCACGCATTTGGCGGTAGATTCCTTCGCTCGCGGCCACTCGGGCAGCGAACTGATCTTGCGCTTCGCGCGGCGGACGGATGACCCTGAACTGTTCGATCGCTGACTTGGTGATGGCCTCGCGCGTTGCGCCGGCGCGCGCGATCTTCAGAAGGCGTTCCTTCACGGATGGAGACAGGAGGCACTGCTCAAGGAAGTGCGGATTGAACGTCGCCGTGGGTCGGATGATTGCCACATGCTGGTTCACCCTTGCGGGAAGCACATTTGCCGGCGCACGGCATACGCGCGCAACGCTCGCACCAGTAATGTTCAGCATTACATCGTCGGCTTCAACGACGACACCCTCGAGCTGGGCGGCTTGCTCGTCGTCGATGAATGCGAGGCCGTCTCTCAGGAACACGCCGTCTCGGACGTTCATGCTCCTGATAAGCGTGATACCAGCGCCTTTGTAGCTCTCTTCTCCGCCGCGAGGAGTCGCTCCGCTCCCGATCTTGCTCGCATGGTCGCCGATAGGAACCTGTGTCCACCCCTTCGGGTTCGTGGCGGGGTCGCCGAACATGTCGAGGAAAATGGATTGGGTGAGGGTGTCGAGCTGGGCGAGGGCGGCGCGGCGCTTGGCTCGCAGCGCGTCCGTCTTGTCCAGGATCTCCGCAATCCGCCGCTGCTCGGGGATGGATGGGAGGGGGAGCTTAGATTCCCAGACGATGCGATCGGACACCGCTGGGTAACTCGCGCCGGTCGCCTTGCGCACCATGTCGCCCACGAAGCCAGGCGACTTCACCCATTGATACAGGTAACGACCGTCAAGCCGACTTGCCCTCGGGCGGAGTACGCAGAAACCCGTCGAAGCTGTCGCCCCATCGAACTCCATCGGAACGTGCGCCACTCCGTTCAAATTCGGCCTAACTGTTGAAACGAGCACGTCTCCAGCGTGTACCAGTTGTCGTGCCCTGCTCGGCGCTTCAGAGCACGCAAGTTCGCGCGCCCCAGTAACGATCTTTGCTTCCTGATCGACCGCGCTCAGATCGATGTAGGTGAACGTACCGTCAGGGTCATCGCGCTCCGGTTGCCAAGAAACCACTTGGTCCACCACGTTGCCGATCGCGCTGAGCGGCGCAACACTCATCCCAGCATCCCCTCCAGCTCCTTCATCCCCCGCTGGATTTCCTCCTCCAGCTTCGCCAGCTCGGCCAGGATTTCCTTCGGCGCGCGGTGCTCGATCGCCTCGTGCACCACTTCCTTGTAGCGGTTGAGCGAGAGGTCGTAGCCCTGCGCGGCGATGTCGGCCTTGGGCACGCAGAAGCTCTGCGCGGTGCGCGGGCGGGAAATCTCGGGCGATTGCGTACCCTCACCCCCGGCCCCTCTCCCGATGGGAGAGGGGTGCAGGGTGCGCCAGCGCGCGAGCACGTCGGGCAGGTTGTTCCTGGCGTGGTCTTCGGGAGACAAAGACACTGGATTACTCGCTTCGCTCGCCCCTTCGGGGCCGCCCTTCGGGCGTTCTGCGCGCTGCGCGCTGGTCCGGCTTTCACCCGAAATTGCTCCTGCATTTCGGGTGCTTCCGCCATCCATGGCGGTCGCGCGGGAATGACAGGAAGGCACCGGACCGAGCTTGTCCTCGGGCAGCAGCGGCGTGCGCTTGTCGTCGAGGCTCCAGCCGTCGGCATCGACGTTGTAGAACCAGACCTGGTCGGTGCCGCCGGAGTTGGTCTTGGTGAACAGCAGGATCGCGGTGGACACGCCGGCGTAGGGCCGGAACACGCCGCCGGGCAGTTTGACCACGGCGTCGAGCTTCTGGTCCTCGACCAGCATCCGGCGCAGCGCCTTGTGCGCGGTGCTGGAGCCAAACAGCACGCCGTCGGGCACGATCACCGCGGCACGGCCGCCGGGCTTGAGCAGGCGCAGGAACAGCGCGAGGAACAGCAGCTCGGTCTTCTTGGTCTTGACGATCTGCAGCAGATCCTTGGCGGTGTTCTCGTAGTCCAGGCTGCCGGCGAAGGGTGGATTGGCCAGCACCAGCGTGTACTTCTCTTCCTCGCCGGCGTGGTCCTGCGCCAGCGAGTCGCGGTAGCGGATGTCCGGGTTCTCGACGCCGTGCAGCAGCATGTTCATGCTGCCGATGCGCAGCATGGTG
>JAPTVL010000158.1 GCA_028065725.1 Betaproteobacteria bacterium | reverse complement strand
CCAGACCCTGGCGCCGATCATGATCCGCCGCCACAAATCGGAAGTCCTGATGCAGTTGCCGGAACGCACCGACCAGAACCTGCTGGTGCCGATGACTGAATTGCAGATGGCTTACCACCAGGAAAACGCGGAAATCGTGACCAGGATCGTGCAGCGCTGGCGCAAGACGAAATTCCTCTCGGACAAGGACCAACGGCGGCTGACTTGCGCCCTGCAGAACATGCGCATGTCTTGCAACAGCACTTATTTGCTGGATCAGGAAACCGATCATGGCGTCAAGGCGGACGAACTGGCAGCGCTGTTCGATGGCCTGTTCGAACAACCGGACGCCAAGGCCGTGGTGTTCAGCCAATGGACGCGTACCCACGACATCGTGATCCGGCGTCTGGAAGCACGCGGCATCGGCTACGTCAGCTTCCACGGCGGAATTCCCTCGGAGAAGCGCCCTGCGCTTGTCGAACGCTTCCGCGACGATCCCGACTGTCGCGTATTTCTTTCGACCGATGCTGGGGCGACGGGCTTGAATTTGCAACACGCATCCACTCTCGTGAACATGGATTTGCCGTGGAACCCGGCGCTGCTCGAACAGCGCATCGCCCGGATTCACCGCATGGGTCAGAAACGGCCCGTGCAGATCGTCAATTTCGTCGCCAAGGGAACGATCGAGGAAGGCATGCTCTCGGTGCTGGCCTTCAAGCGGTCGCTGTCGGCCGGAATTCTCGATGGCGGAACGGGGGAGATCTCGCTGGGCGGCTCGCGCCTCAACCGCTTCATGAAGGACATCGAGAATGTCACCGGCCACATGGGCGAAGGAGAGGCAATGACGCCTGCCGAAGAGACCGCAGGCGTGGCGATTGTGACCGAAATGGCATCCAAGCCGGAAGCAAATGCGGAGACAGAAGCCGGCGCTGGCGGGATGGCGATATCTGAGTCTGTGAGTGAAGCGTCTCCAGACCAGACCACGCGCAACGAATCCGATCCCTGGCAAGCATTGACTCAGCTTGGTGTTCAGCTGGTTGCTGTCCTTGGTGCGGCCGGCAACCCCGCTGCTCCGGCGCATCCCTGGATCGAGCGTGATCCAGATACTGGGGCGCAAAGTCTCAAACTCCCTTTGCCACCGCCAGAAACGGCAGGAAAAATTGCCGATGTGCTTTCAATGTTGGCGAACACCTTGCGGGGGCAGCGCCCACTACCATGACCAACCGTCGTGCAGCCAGTCAGCAATGATCAACGGCGGTGTTTGAACCAATAGTCCTGAATAGTCAGTACAGGATCAGTTTTTCGTCATCGCCCGGAAACCCGCATGAACACTAGGCATTCTTCTGGAGACGGTATTGGTGACGGTATTGAGAGGGGTTGTTCTGATGAAACCCGGTAACAGCAAGGCGTTCAAGGCCATTGTAATAATCGGGTGGTTGTCCTCCCCGCAGCACCTCCAGGAGCCGACGTAGTCGGCATGGCGCAGGTCGGGACGATGCCGAGCGAGGCGCAGCAGAATGCGGCGTTCATCTCGGCGACCAGATCCTCGAACGCATGCTTCTTGGACCCGAAGGGGCCGGAGAGATCGCGGTTCAGCCGGTGCGGCGCGCCGCTGGCGTGACCAAGTTCGTGCAGTGCTGTACGATGCCGGTCGATTGGCTCGAAATAGGCTTGCGGCAGCGGGACCTGCACATAGTCGTGGGCCGGGACGTAGAAGGCCCGGTTGCCGCCGACCCGGAAGTCGATGCCGGTCGCCTTGATCAGCGCTTCGACCGTCGGCTCAATCAGATCTAGCTCCGGCGGAGGCGACGCGACGATGAAATCGTCGGGCACCCCTTCGCACTGCGCCAAGTTGAACACCGTGAAGCGCTTCAGGAACGGGATCGCCTGCGCTTCCTCGCCGATCTTCTGCGCCCGTTTCTTCTTGCCGTCGGGAATGAAGCGGTCGGCATAGACGACGGTGGTGCCGTGCTCGCCCTTGCGGACATTGCCGCCGAGGGAGAGCGCCTGCCGAAAAGTGACCCAGCCCTGAACCGGGAAGCCGTGCTCGATCACCGAGCCCCAGAGGATCAGCACATTGATCCCCGAATAATTTCGGCCGGTGGTGGCGTTCTTCGGCATGGCGAGCGGCGCCTTCGCCGCCGCCGTTCCCCAAGGCTGGACCCAGGGCACGCGGCCGGCCTCCAGCTCGGCGATGATCTTGGTGGCGATTTCATCGTAGAGGCTCGTCCGGTCGGAGCCGGAACGGGCGCTGCAGTCATGTCTGGACATCGCGGATCTCCGCGACGGGCGCCGGGAGCCTCTCTCCCAACCCTTAACCCGTCACGGAAACCCCGTCCGCACTCTGGCTCTCGGGGCGTTGCGGGGACACCCCGCAGAAGGGGTCGGCCGCAGGGGAAGGCTTTCCCTGCCCATTTGATATAGTACTAATTACCGTAGTCGGGCTACGATAGCTCAGCCGAATTCAAACTTGGCCAGGATTTCGAATTGTTGCTATAATCGTAGTATGCCTACGATTCACAGGAACAAGCTAAATCGGCTCTATGCCCGCCTGGTGCCGGGCATGCCGCTAACCTCCGAAGACCTCGCCGCCCTAGGGATATCGGCCGATCTCGCCGTCCACTATGTCCGCGCCGGCTGGCTGCAGCGGCTGGCGCGCGGCGTCTATTGCCGGCCGAACGATCCGCCCGCCTTGCACCCGAGCCTCACCCTGCTGCAGCGGAGCTTCGACGGATTGCATGTCGGCGGCAAGTCCGCGCTCGACTGGCATGGCATACGCCAATACCTGTCCCAGCGGCCTGCCCTCCACCTTTACGGCTGGAACGCGGGGCGCCTTCCGGAGTGGTTCACCCAGCGCTTCCCGGCCGAATACCACCGCAAGCGGCTCTTCAAGGAGGAGCCAGACGCGTTGCTTCATGTCCGGCCCTTCGAGAACCGCAAGGGCGGCCCGCTCGTCTCGGCGCCGGAACGCGCATTGCTGGAGGTGCTGAGCGAAGTTGGCGTCCGGCAGCCGCTGCAAGAAGCGCGCGAGCTGGTCGAGAGCACTTACAGCCTGCGTGCCGACGTGCTGCGCGACCTGCTCAAGCGCTGCACCAGCGTCAAGACCGTACGCCTGTGCCTGCAGCTCGGCCGCGAACTCTCCCAGCCCTGGGCTGGCAAGCTCGATCCGTCTCAATTGCCCAAGGGCAGCGACCGGCCGTGGGTGTCCCGTTTCGGCGACGGACTCCTGGTGCTGAAACCATGAACCAGGCCTATCTCGACGGTGCACGGCTGCTGACGCGCGTCGCCCCGCTCGTGCTTGTCGACGACACGTTCGCGCTCAAGGGCGGCACGGCAATCAACCTGTTCGTGCGCGACATGCCACGGCTCTCGGTCGATCTCGATCTGGTGTTTCCCGACCACACACTGCCGCGCGAGAAGGCACTCCGGCGCATCAACGAAGCCATCCGCCAAATCCGCCGCGCGTCTGCAGAAGCAAGGCTTCCAGACCCATGCGCCGGCCGCGGCGGAGTCCGGCGAGACCAAGCTGCTGGTGCGGCGAGGCGCTATCGAGGTCAAGATCGAGGTCAACTTCGTCATGCGCGGCACCGTCCAACCGGTCCGCACGGCGTCACTGACTCAGAATGCGCGCGAGACACTGCAGGCGCATCTCGAAATTCCGGTCGTGTCGCTCGAGGACGTGTATGGCGGCAAGCTGGTGGCGGCGATGGACCGGCAGCATCCCCGTGATCTGTTCGACGTCCTGCAGCTCTTTGCGCATGAGGGTATCATCGCCGGCATTCGTCGCGCTTTTGTCGTCTACCTCGCGAGCCATAACCGGCCGGTCCACGAGGTTCTGTTTCCGTCGCCGCGCGACATCCGCCTGGAGTTCGAGCACAATTTCACAGGCATGACCGCCGAACCTGTCGAACTCGATGCGCTCTTGACAGTGCGCGAGCGTATGATGCGCGAACTCCAGGATGGCCTGAGCGCCGATGAGCGCCGGTTTCTGCTGTCGCTGGTCACCACAGAGCCCGAATGGGCGCTGCTGGACGTGCCGCATTTGAAACAGCTCCCCGGGCCGCGCTGGAAGCTGCAAAACCTGGAACATCTTCGGAAGACCAACGCCCGAAAATTCGCGGAGCAATCGGACGAGCTCGTGCGGCTGCTGCGGTGAGTGCCGATTGGGGAGCATCAATTCCTGTCGGATGCGGCGTATAACAATGATCGGGGGATGAAGGTGGCCAGATCACGAGATATCACCAAGAAGGGACAGATTGCGGCGAAATCTCTGGCGCATCGACTAACCGGATTCTCGCTGCCGTTCTTCGGCGTTCAGTGGACGCCGCCCGCCGACGAGCGCGAAATCGTCAGAGGACTCCTAACCCGGTTATGCCGGGTTAGGTGCTCTGGAAACACCAGATGCGTGGCTACCTCGTTTCCCGTGCGGATCCCTTCATCTTTATCGCTCGCCTTCCACCCAAAAGAACCATGCAGCTTCCATAGTCTTGTCCAGCGAGGCGGTAAATCGTTTCCGGCCACCGATACGGGATCGAAGAACGGTTCCCGTCCTCCGGTAAAGCCATCGAAGTATGGAGCCCGGACGGCCTCAAACGCTTTCTCGAACGAAAGGTCGTAGTTGGTCGTAAATATCTCGATCGGATGATCGCGCGTGATACCGGTTATCCAGTTGACGATATCATTATACGCGCAACCGTTCTTCGGCAGCCGTACATTCACAATCTTGCCGATCTCCGTGCAGATATCCTCGCCGAAAGCCTTAAAGCCGTCGCCGTCGAGACCGTGAATGGTTGATTTGCCGATGACTTTGCTGAGCAAGCGGATACGCGAGAGGATCGTCTCGATATCATGCTTATCCAGCTCGGCCTTGAGGGCAGCAATCTGTGTGCCGTATTTCGGGCGAGCGTGCTTAAGACCTGGGTTGTGAGCCCCTCGACTGCGGGAATGAGCGGGTAGGTTCCGTCGTCTTTGGCGGTCCCCGCGGTGGCGCCCGCTCCCACGAGGAGTCCAATGCGTTTTCTTCCCTGCGCAATGACGCCATGTACTGGTCTGGATTATGTATGCTGATGCTCAACGCTTCCGCCCCCAATCTTTTGTATGCGTTGGATCGTCCCCTCAGCGTCGCTGCGACGTCCTCATGGCGACGCCAGTTTCAACACCATACCAACCTGCGGTTTTATGTGTCAATTCCTATATATCAATATTATCGTAGTTGGCGCATATAGTATAGTTATTAGCTATATCCGATATTGACGCATTATCGGGAACAGACCATAATTCCCACATGACAGACTTGGCACGAAATCCCAAGCAGATCGGCAACCTCATCCGCCGCGCACGCAAGCAGCGGGGATGGAGTCAGACGCAACTCGGCGAGAAGGCAGGACTGCGTCAGGAGACGATTTCCCTGATCGAAACGGGCAATCCGGCAACAAAGCTCGACACGATTTTTGCCGTTCTCGCCGCGCTCGATCTTGAATTCCAGATCGGACCACGATCGAAGGGACAAGCTGCCACCATCGAGGATATCTTCTAATGCCGCGCCGCCGCCAGCATGTGCCGCTGCGCGTCTATCTCAACAATCGCCTCGTCGGCCATCTTCTCAAGGAGCCGGGCGGCGCGATTAGCTTTCGATATGACGATAGCTGGCTCAGTTGGCAAAATGCGATCCCGGTCTCTCTTTCATTGCCGCTACGAGAAGATGCTTATCGTGGCGCTCCAGTCAGTGCGGTCTTTGAGAATTTGCTTCCCGACTCTGAATCACTGCGCCGGCGCGTCGCAGAAAGGGTCGGCGCTGACGGGGTCGATGCCTACAGTTTGCTCGCGGTCATTGGCCGGGATTGTGTCGGTGCGCTCCAGTTCATCGCGGATGAAGTCGAGGAGCGTGGCACCGCGATCGAAGGCGATCCGGTCGATGACGCCGCCATCGAAAAGTTGCTGCGGAGCCTTGGGCAGGCGCCGCTTGGACTAAGCCGAGACGATGACTTTCGCATCTCGGTTGCCGGCGCACAGGAAAAGACGGCGTTGCTCTGGGATGGTAAGCGCTGGCGCAAGCCTCTCAGGACGACCCCGACGACTCATATCCTCAAGCCTCAGATCGGTGGACTGCCGAACGGCATCGATCTGTCGAACAGCGTCGAGAATGAATTCTATTGCTTGAGGCTGCTCGCAGCCTTCGGGCTTCCGGTCAATGACGCCGCTCTCAAGACGTTCGGGAAAACCACGGCGCTCGTTATTGAGCGCTTCGACCGACACTGGACGCGAGACGGGCGTTTGTTGCGTCTGCCGCAGGAGGATTGCTGCCAAGCGCTGGCGGTTCCTCCCAGCAGAAAGTATCAGAGCGATGGTGGGCCCGGACTCGTGCAGATCCTGGATCTCCTCAAGGGCAGCGACACGCCAGATGAGGACCGGAGGACCGTACTCAAGGCCCAAATCCTGTTCTGGCTCATCGGTGCGACGGATGGGCACGCCAAGAATTTCAGCATTTTTTTGGGACCGGGCGGCAGCTACCGGCTGACGCCCCTCTATGACATCCTTTCAGCTCAGCCCAGCCTCGACGCCCGCCGGATCGAGAGCAAGCAGATGAAGCTCGCGATGGCCGTGGGCACCGCCAACCACTACAGAATTGACGGGATTCAAGGCCGATATTTTATCGAGACCGGAAGTGCGGCGGGGCTTTCGAAGGCGACGGTTCAAACTGTGATCGAGGAAGTCGCGGCAGTTGCGGACGGCGTCATGGAACGATTGGCTGACGAGTTACCGCCCCGATTTCCTAAATCGATCCATGCCTCTGTCAGTAAGGCCGTAGTCGCGCGTCTCCGGACTCTTTCAGCGGGAGCGTGAAGCTGGGCAACGCCTCGCTGTCAGCCCCTGTCGACTGCTCGACATCTCCCCCAACACATTGACCGAATGGCCAGCGACCGCCGGAACGTGACGGCCGCGACCGCGCTCATTCCCGCCCGGGTGTTCGGCAACAGCCCGGACTTCTGGCTCAACGTACAACGGCGCAGCGGCTTGTGGAAAGCGATGAACAGCCCGCGTGAGCGTGCGCGGATCGCACGGGCGAAGCCGCTCGGCACCGCAGCCTGATCCCCGGTGCCGTCTGCCGCGGGCAGGCGGACGTATCCTGCCTGGCACAGGGATAGCCTGTTTCCAGGCCACAGACGATCTTGGCTCTGGCTCAAGGTTTGTGATTGGCAGGCCGTTAGTTTTTCAGCTATTCTGCATTTCGTCCATGCCCGGTTATGTTTCGCACCAGTTGCAGCGTTGCCTGGAATCGCAGGACAAGTATCTCTTTCTGGTGCAGTGGCAAGGGCTGGAAGATCACACCATTGGTTTTCGTCAGTCGCGGAAATATCAGGATTGGAAGATACTCTTGTATCATTTTTATGAGTCGTTTCCAACGGTGGAGCATTATGAGTCGGTGTTTGCCGCCCAACACGGCGTTCGAGAGGGACGCGCCTAAAGCGGCGCGCCCCTCAACTCAACGTTGGGCGTCAAGATAAGCGCCACCTGTCGCTCAGATATTTCAGGCAACTTTTTACGTCAAAAGGAGAACCAAAATGGAAACAGAAGTTGCAGCACAATCCACAGAACAAGAGTTTGTAAACAATCAATTTGGCACAGTGACAAACAAGCGCGTGGTTTATTTCTGCAACAAAGGATGGTTTAGGGGTGGTTCAAGGCAAGACATACCTTTGAAGCACGTAACTTCTGTTCGTCTTGACACTTCTCGAAGCGTTGCTGGCGGACTCGTACTGTTGTTGATCGGCCTTGGCCTCCTAGAAGCAGACGTTGCTGTACAGGTTGTCGGCATCGTCGTTGTCGCCCTAGCCGTGCTACTTCTGTGGGGATCGCCCTCTGTAGTTGTCAACACTGCGGGGAACGATCTCAATGTAGCAAAGGGATTCCCTTGGCTTAGGGGAGAGGCAAATGCGTTCGTTGAGGCGCTCCGTAAACAACTGTTTCACGAATGACGCCCAACCCTGCGTT
>JAPTVL010000253.1 GCA_028065725.1 Betaproteobacteria bacterium | reverse complement strand
GCGGCGAAGAACTCGCCCCGCCTTGCTGTTTTTAATTGGTTTTTTGTGGGCGGGGCTCAAACACCTTCGCCGCTGATCCGCCCGGCAGGCTCGATTTTCGGCGGGGCTGTAAGGGGAGAAAAGCCAAAACCAGGATGGCGATGACTGGCTTTTTTTATTCAGGCTGACACCCAAAAAAACTATTCGCGGAGTTCCTTAAGCGTGCAACAAAAGTACTCATACATGAGCGCAAGAAACTGCTTCGCATCCTCTTCTAGAATTCTTGCTGGATGCACCCCTCTGGCCTGAAATCGATATCCAAAACTATCGGGATTATCCGATGGCTTTCGATGAGTAAACGCATTTCGAATTAGGCTGAGGTTTCTAGTTCTGGAGAGGAGCTCGTCTGGGAAGAGTCGTTTCTTCGCCGCCGCATCCAACGCGAGAGAAAATTGCCCGGGCCTCCCAGACCCGCTCTCAGCCAATTCATCAATTACGGTATGTTCAATAAAAGCCATCGCAAGAAGTACCGTTGCAATGTAGTGGCCCTCAATGAAGCACTCACGTGCTTCATTGAGGATAGTCATTGTATCGAGAGGACCGAATACTGCGCCTGTTTGCGGACGTAGTGCCGACACCCAAAGGATGCGTTCAGCACGTCCTGGCCTGCGGCGCTCGTCACTCTCAGCGAGAGCCTGCAATAGGTTGCCATTTAATTCGGGCGCTTTTTCCAGGTCAGACACGTAAACGCCGCTTGTTCCGCAAGCGCAACTAAGCCGTCCCACCCACAGTCAACCCGTCGATCCGCAGCGTCGGCTGCCCCACGCCGACCGGCACGCTCTGACCTTCCTTGCCGCAGGTGCCGACGCCCGAATCCATTTCCATGTCGTTGCCGATCATGGAGACGCGGGTCAGCACTTCGGGGCCGTTGCCGATGAGGGTGGCGCCTTTGACGGGGTAGGTGATCTTGCCGTCCTCGATCATGTAGGCCTCGGCGGCGGAGAAGACGAATTTGCCGCTGGTGATGTCGACCTGGCCACCGCCGAAGTTGACGGCGTAGAGGCCGTTCTTCACCGAGGCGATGATTTCGTGCGGGTCCTTGTCGCCGCCCAGCATGAGGGTGTTGGTCATGCGCGGCATGGTCAGATGCGCGAAGGATTCGCGGCGGGCGTTGCCGGTGATCGGCATGCCCATGAGCCGCGCGTTCATCATGTCCTGCATGTAGCCGGTGAGGATGCCGTCTTCGATCAGCACGGTGCGCTGCGTCGGGTTGCCTTCGTCGTCGACGTTCAATGAACCGCGGCGCAGGGGGATGGTGCCGTCGTCGATGACGGTGACGCCGGGTGCCGCCACTCTTTCACCAATCCGGCCTGAGAAGGCCGAGCTGCCCTTGCGGTTGAAGTCGCCTTCGAGGCCATGGCCGATCGCCTCGTGCAGCAGGATGCCGGGCCAGCCTGAGCCGAGGACGACGGTCATGCTGCCGGCGGGCGCGGGACGCGCGTCGAGGTTGACCATGGCCTGGTGCACGGCCTGGCGCGCGTACTTTTCCAGGATGTCGTCGGTGAAATAGCTGTAGTCGAAGCGGCCGCCGCCGCCGCCGGAGCCCTGTTCGCGGCGGCCGTCCTGCTCGGCGATGACCTGCAGCGACAGGCGCACCAGCGGACGCACGTCGGCGGCGAGGTGGCCGTCGGAACGCGCGATGAAGATCACTTCGTATTCGGAGGCGAGGCTCGCCATCACCTGGATGACGCGCGGGTCCATCGCGCGCGCCTTCTTCTCCAGCCGTTCCAGCAGCGCGACCTTGTCGGCGTCGGCCAGCGAGACCAGCGGATCGACCGCGTTGTACAGCAGGCGGCCTTCGCCGCGCTGCACCATGCCGAAGCTGCGGTTCTGGCCGGCGCGCGCGATCGCGCGGGTGGCGTCGGCGGCGGCGCCGAGCGCATCGAGGCTGATGTCGTCGGAATAGGCGAACGCGGTTTTCTCGCCCGAGATCGCGCGCACGCCGACACCCTGGTCGATGTTGAAGCTGCCCGATTTGACCTGGCCTTCTTCCAGGCTCCAGCCTTCGGAACGCGAATACTGGAAATACAGGTCGGCGTAGTCGACGTCGTGCGTCAGCAGGCGGCCGAACACCGGCGCGAGCTTGTCGGCATCGAGCCCGTTCGGCGTCAAGAGCGTGGCTTCGGCGGAATGGAACAACTGCTCGGCGGTCTGGATGGGAACGAAGGCGTCGGTGGGGTTCATGGTGTGTCCTGATTTATTTGGCGGAGGGCTCGCGCTTGGCGACCACGCGGCGCTCGACCACTTCAACCTCGATCTGCTGGCATGTGATGAAGCGGTGCTGCAGCGCAGGCAGGCTCTTCCTGAGGCTGGCCTGGTAGGCCGGGTTGATGTTGGCGATGACGACGCCGGAACCGCGCGGCAGGCGGTCGAGCACCACCCCCCACGGGTCGACGATCATGCTGTCGCCGTTGGTTTCGCGGCCCGACAGATGGTAGCCACCCTGCGCCGGCGCGATCACGTAGGCGAGGTTTTCGATCGCACGCGCCCGGATCAGGGTTTCGAAATGCGCGCGCCCGGTGGTGGCGGTGAAGGCCGACGGCACCACGATGATGTCGACGTCGGGCATGGCGCGATACAGCTCGGGAAAGCGCAGGTCGTAACAGATCGACAGGCCGATGCGGCCGAACGGGCTGTTGACGACGACGACCTTGTCGCCCGGCTCGATCAGCTTGGCTTCCTGGTAGTGCTCGTTGCCGAGGTCGAGGCCGAACAGGTGGATCTTGTCGTAGCGCGCCACCTGCTTGCCGCGCTCGTCGTACACCAGACAGCTGTTGCGCACCTTGTTGGCGACGCTCGCCTCCAGCGGGACCGAGCCGCCGATCATCCAGATCTTGTGTTTCTTTGCCATGCGCGACAGGAAGGCCTGGATCGGGCCATGGCCTTCGGCCTCGCGCGCCTTCACCACATAGCTGTCTTTCATCGCCATGATGCAGAAGAACTCCGGCAGCACGACCAGGCGTGCGCCGGACTCGACCGCCAGTTCGATCAGCCGTTCGGTCTCGGCCAGGTTGGCCGGAACGCTGGGTCCGGACGCCATCTGGATCGCCGCCACGCGCACCGTGCCGGCCTGCGGCGCGGTCGTCTTCTTCACTTGCGCGCCCTTGGAACGCGCCACGCTGGTTTTTGCTGGTTTTTTCGTCGTCATGTCACAGATTCCACGATCACGGTTCAGACACCGCCGGGGCTTCGGCCTTGGTTTTGGTCAACTTTTTGACATCGGGTGCCTGCCACGCCCCGGTCACCATGTATTCCCGGCTGATGGCCTCCTCGAACGGGTCGCGCAGCAGTTTTTGCGCAGCCAGCGCACCTACCCCTGCCAGTGGCCCGCCAATCAGCGCCCCAGCCACGGCAACGCCCTCGGACAGTTTCGGGATCACTTTCACCCGCAACTGCACGACTTCCTGATTGAGGTCGGCCATTCCGGACATGTTTACCTTGGCGGCCGGCCCGTGCATCCTGAAGTCATCGCTATAGACCACGCCGCGCGCGATGCGCAGGGTGGCGCTGATGTCATCGAAGGCATAGCCTTCATTGAAGATATCACGGAAATCGAAGTTCAACCGGCGCGGCAGCGATTGCAGGCTCAACACGCCGAGCAGCTTGCCCGCACCCGGGTTGATCCTGAGGAACTGTCCGCCTTTGGCCTTGAAATCGAGTTCGCCCGCCAGCGTGTCGAACGCGAAATCGGCAGGCGAACCCACCCAGGTGGTGTTGCCCCGGATCTCGGCGCTGCCGCGCTTGAGCGTGTCGGGATAACCGAAGCGGGCGAGGAACCTGCTCGCATCGAGCACGCCCAGACTCAGCTCGGCACGGGTTTCGCTCGGCGCGCCATCACGCCACAGGCCGCTCATGCGGAACACGCTGTCAGCGTGCGTGAGTTGCAGGCTGTCGATCACCAGGCCTTGCGGCGCGCCGCGCGCCACCACCTCCAGCCGCCCCAGCGGACGCTCCTCCAGGCGAAAATCCTCCACCGTCACATCCAGCGTCGGGAAATCCGCTGCCGTCAGGTTGACGCCATCGGTCGACCCGGCGCCGGGCACCCGGGCCGGGATGGTCAGTTGCCTGAACAGCGCCGACACGCGGGCAGGCTGCGCCTTCAAGGACTCCGATCCATTACGGGCAGAAGCCCCTGTGGCATCGTATGCACCGGCCGGACGATAGGTCACTACCCCGTTGAGTTCGCGTCCCGTCACCTGGGTGCGCAACAGGCCGTTGCGGGTGCGCCCCTGCAGGCGCACGCCCTGATAGCGTCGCCCCATCAGGTCAAATGTCTCGAAGCCAAGGTCGATGGATGACAGCGGCACGCTTTCCTTGCCGTCGCCCTTGGGCAACAGCGCAGTCCAGCCCGTAATGTCCAGGCCGCGGCCGCTGCCGGACAGCCGCAAACCCGGCTCGGCCGGCATCACCGCCTGCCCGCCGAAGCGGATTTCGCCGCGGTCGAAATCGCCTTTCGCGGTGCTGCGCCATGCCGCACTGACGGTTTGAGCGAGCCGCACCTCATGCAGCCGACCATCGCCCTGCGGCTGGGTGGCCACCCGCAGCGGCAACGGCTCCGCAGCACGCTTCGCCAGCGGCGCAGGCAGGCTGGAACCCAGCCCGACCAGATCGGATTCGATGCGGATGCGTTCGCCCCCCGGTTCCAGATCGATCTGGCCGCGCCAGCTTGTCTGGCCCGCCAAGCGCTTGCCCCATGCCGCGCCGAGCCAGGGAGAGATGCCGGCCGCGGTGGCGCCCCCCTGCGCCAGAATCTGCACCTGGCCATTGCGAGTGGCGGTGTCGATGCGCAATGGTCCCCCCAGAAACTGCGCGGTCAGGTTTTTTGCATTCAGGCTGTCGCCGGTGAAATCGATGTTGCCGCGCACCTGGTCGAGCCGCGGCAACCCGGGCGGAAACAGGGTGTTGCCCAGGAACGACAGCTGACCTGCCAGTGTGGCGTCATGACTGTGGCGCAGCGGTACCTGCAGCTTCAGGGCAAGCTTCATCGGCCCGCTGCCGTCCAGTGCTTCGGTGAAACCGCGCAAGCGCTCGCCCATCGGGCTGAAATTGGCAAAGCGGATGAAGTCCTGGATGGGGCCGCTGGCCTCGCCTTCGACATGCAACAGCTCTTCGTGATGGATCAGATCCGGGATGACTGCCTTCACCGGCAACAGGGCCACCCCATAAATCCGTGCCTGGCTGGAGGTTATCTCCATCAGCTTGCCCTGGAACAGCACGCGTGCCTGGATGCCCTCGATGCGCGGCCAGTCCGGCACATAATCGATCACTGCATCGTGCACCTGCGCCTCGATCCTGAACGCCCCGTTGCCCTGGTCGAACGGGAACTGCGCCAGATCGCCTTTCAGAATCAGCTGCACGCTGTCTGAGTGCCCGGCCACGACGCCGCGCTTCACCCAGTTGACCGTGATGTCGCCGATTTTTTTCGGCAGATAGCGGTACACCGCCGTACCCTCGGCGCGGCTCAGATGCGCGGTCAGATCGATGACGCCGGGCTGGCCGGCGATCAGTTCGTAATGTCCCTGCGCAGTGCCGGCCATGTCCGCGTTGGCAAAGGCCGCGTCGTCCAGCGTCAAGCGGCGGCCGCGTGGCGTTTTTTTCCAGCTGCCGCGCGCCCGCAGGCTGTCGAAGCCGAACAGCGGCTCGCGGAACAGGCTGGGCAGATCGAGTGACAGTTGCGTCGAATCGATCTCGAACACGCCTGCGCGCGCATCCCCCTCGACGCGCCCGCTGAGGCCGGCCAGCCCCGGCTGCGTGTCAACCGCTGTCACGCCCAAACCGCTGAAATGGGCCGCAATGCCGAAGTTGTCGATGCCCGGCTGCGCGCCGGTCCAGCGCAACGTCAGGTCGTCGAACCGTCCCTGCGGTTGCAGGGTCTGCAGGCGCGCACGCAGAGCGTCGTCCATCGGCAGGCTCGGCAGAATCGCTTGCCAGCCGCTCAGCTTGAATGCCTTGGCGGTGATTTCGCGCGATGCGGGGCCCCAGGCCAGCCCCATATTGAACGGCGCGCCCAGCGCCCCCCCCGGGTGCGCCACGCGCAGGTTTTCAAACACGATGCGCTGATCGTCAGGACCCTGCCGCCATGCCGCACGGCCGCGCACCTGCGCCAGCCGCAAGGCGGGCAGGCCCTCGCCCAGCGTGGTTTCGATTGCCCGCAGATCGAAGCCCGCGGCCATCCCTGCCAGGGTGCCGTCCGCCACCTTGAATATCACTTTCAGCGCACCCCACCCCTGCCGGGGTTGATACGGCAGCGCCAGCCAGGTGGCGAGATGCGGAAACGAGATTCCCGCCACGGTCGCATCGATGTTTCCTTTCCAGGTTTTGAGATCGTCCGTGTCGCGGGCGCTGATTTTCGCGTCTATCGTCAGTGGCTGGGCCAGGCTGGGTGGCGGGACGGCACGCAATTGCAGCCGGTGGGTGCGGCGCGCATTGCTCAGCGTCAGGTCGACCTCGCGCAGAATCAGCGGCTCGGCGTTGCGCACCTCGTCCAGCCAGGTGAGCGTGGCCTGGCCCACATGCACGCGCCCCTGCCGCAACAGCCAACTTGAAAAACCACTGTCAGGATCGGCCGGGTTGACGGGAATTCCGCCGACATAAAGATGCCCGTCCGGCGCGCGCCGCACGTCCAGGGTCAGGCTCTGCAGTTCGATGCGGTTGAAGCGCGGCTCCAGAAACAACAGCGAGCGCCAGGCAAACGTGGCCTTCAATTCAGGCAGGTGGAGTGCGGGTTGGCCCTGCTGGTCGTACAGGCGCACGCCCTGCAGACTGAATTCGGGGCGCGTCTGCTGCCACACCCCCGACACGGCCTCCAGCGTCACCCGCTGCCCCAGCGCGCGCGACATCAGGCTGGCCACCGTGTCGCGGTGTTCGGCAATATTCGGCAACACCCAGAAAAACATCAGCGACGCCGCCGTCGAAAATCCCAGTGCAGCGAGTGCAAACAGAACCGCAAACCAGCGCGATGCGCGGCGCAGAAACAGGAAAAACGCGGGAGAAACAGTCATAGATAAGGGTTCGCGGACAGCGTGATTCTATGTGTTTGTCTGCGCTTTGCGGGGGCTGACAGTAAATTGAGACGCCTCATTCACCCGTGAAGCGATGAATCTGCCGCCGGTCGCGTTTGGTTGGGCGGCCCTTGATCGCCGCCGCCGGACTGCCCGCCAGCTTGCGCTCGCTGATCTGCTGCTGGCGACGCGCATGGCTGGCGGGATCCTCTTCATACAGCGCTTGCGCGGCCGGTGCCGGGCCGCGCTGCATCGACAGCGCACGCACCGTGAGTGTCCAGGCGAAATCATTGATATGGACATCCAGACGATCGCCGGGTTTCACTTCGCGCGCAGGTTTGATGCGTTCTCCGTTCAGCTTCACCCGGCCATGCTCGATGGCCTGGGTAGCAAGACTGCGCGTCTTGAAAAATCGGGCCGCCCACAACCACTTGTCGAGCCGCATTCGGTCGAGCGGCTTATTTTCAGTGGACATCAAGCCCCTCCGCAAAAGTCGGTTGCATGTCGAATCGTTTGAACGCGTTGCCCGAATTGTGCCGGGTTTGGCCGCCAGGAACCACGCCCGCGGTGCCGCATCGTACAAGCCTCGATACAATCGCATGTTTTTCAGCAAGGAAGGCCCATGCCCAAGATTCTCGCCTTTTCCGGAAGCATTCGCCGCGATTCCTGGAACCGCAAACTCATCCAGGCCGCAGTGGGTGCCACCCGGGCCGCGGGCGGCGATGTCACCCTGATCGATCTCTCCGACTACCCGCTGCCGCTTTACGACGGCGACCTCGAAGACCGCGACGGCCTGCCCGACAACGCGCTGCGCCTGAAGGCGCTGTTCAGGGAGCACGATGCCTTGCTGATCGCCAGCCCGGAATACAACAGCTCGATTCCGCCGCTCCTGAAAAACACCCTCGACTGGATATCGCGCGAATGGCAGGGCGAATCAGGCCTGGTGCCCTACCAGAA
>JAPTVL010000119.1 GCA_028065725.1 Betaproteobacteria bacterium | reverse complement strand
TGCCGAGCGCGATGTTCTGGCGGATGGTGCGGTAGGTGCGCCGGCCTGCAATGATGGCCTGCGGAATCTGGCGCCAGTCGTCGCGCATCAGCGCGACGTGCGCGGCTTCGAGCGCCACGTCGCTGCCGACCACGCCCATGGCGATGCCGACGTCGGCCTGCGCCAGCGCGGGCGCGTCGTTCACCCCGTCGCCCACCATCGCCACCTTGAGGCCCGTTTGTTGAAGCTCACGCACGATCGCAATCTTGTCTTCGGGCAGGAGGCCCGCACGGAATTCGGTGACGCCAACCTTCGCGGCGATCGCCGCCGCCACGCGCTCGTTGTCGCCGGTGAGAAGCAGCAGGCGCTTGATGCCGAGGCGCTTGAGGGCGGCGAGGGCCGCCGGCACTTCGTCGCGGATCACGTCGGCCACGGCGATGGCACCCACGATGCTTCCATCCAGGGCCAGGAGCAGGACGGTCTTGCCGTCCTGCTCCAGCGCCTGCGCCCGGGTCTCGACGGCCGCGCTCAGGGGAACATCGCTTTCGCGCAGGAAGCGGGCGTTGCCGAGCAGCGCGGTCTTGCCCGCCACCCTGCCGCGCAGCCCCTTGCCAACCAGGTACTCGAAGCCTTCCGGATCAGGGATCGCGATGTTTTTCGCACGGGCGTGTTCCAGAATCGCCGAGGCGATGGGATGCTCGGAGTTCTTTTCGAGCGAGGCCGCATAGCGCAGGATCTCGCCCTCCGGCAGGCCGTTCACGGCAATCATGTCGGTGACCTGGGGTTTGCCGAAGGTGACGGTGCCGGTCTTGTCCATGACGACGCAGTCCACCCTGGCGAGCGCTTCGAGATAACGCCCGCCCTTGACGAGCAGCCCATGACGCGCGCCGCCGCCCACGCTCGCCACCACCGAAAGCGGGGTGGCGAGCCCCACCGCGCAGGGACAGGCCGCGACGAGCACCGCGATGGCGAAGAGCGGCTCGCCCGAAACAAGGTAGGTCAGCACTGCGGCCCCGATGGCCGCGGGGAGAAACCAGGTGGTGAAGCGATCGGCGAATTTCTGGATGGGGGCTTTAACGGCTTCGGCTTCTTCGACGAGCCTGACGATCTTGCCGAAGGTGGTGTCCGGCCCGACGCGCGTGACCCGGACTTCAACATAGCCCAGTTCGTTGAAGGTCGCGGCGTAGACCTCGTCCCCCGGCTGTTTCTCTGCCGGCACGCTCTCGCCGGTGATAGAGGCCTGGTTGACCGCGCTACGCCCGCTTACCACGACGCCGTCTGCCGGGATCTGTTCGCCAGGACGGATCGCCACCACGTCGCCCGGCTTGAGCGCCTCGACCGCGACCTCGATTTCGCGCCCGTCGAGCTTGATCCGCGCGGTCTTGGGCGACAGCCGGATCAGCTCCTGGATGGCCTTGCGCGATTTGCCCGTCGTGAACTCCTCCAAGTAGTGCGCGATGTTCATGAAGAACACGATGAGCATCGCGGCGGTGTACTGGCCGAGGGTGGCGGCGCCGAGGATGCCCACGCTCATCATCGTGTCGACGTTGATCTGCCTGTGGATCAGCCCGAGGGCAGCGCGCTTGAAGATTGGATAGCCGCCCAGGGCAATGGTGGCAAGCAACACCGGCATCGGGATGCGTTCCTTAGCTACCTCGAACCAACCGAGGAATTCGCCACCGATCTCGAGCAACGCGATCAGCGCCACGACCGCCACGAACGCAAAGCGCACCGTGTCCGGGCTGAACACGCGAGGCGAACTGAGCGTCCGAGCCACCGGTGCCCCGACTGGATGAACCTTGTAACCGAGCGCTGCGATGCTCTGGCCCACTTCCTCGGCGCTCACGCGACGGGGATCGAAGTCCACCTGTACCTTCTCGGCTGCCGTCAGGATGCGGTATTGCTGCACGCCGGGCCGGTGGGCCAGTGCCTTTTCCACGGCGACCGCGCACTCGGTGCAGCATAGGCCGTCCACCCGCAGATCGACCGTGGTCTTCTCGACATTGGCTCGGCGACCATCCTGCAATGTTTCCGATTCCATCTGCTGATCTTTCATTGAGGAGATGCTCAGGCCAAGCGTTCTTCCAGCAAACGCATTTCGCCCCTGAGCGCCGTCAGCAGTCCCTCGACCTGCAGCCGGTAATAGACCATCTTGCCGTCGTTGCGCATGGCCAGCCATCCCTGGTCGCGCAGCAGTTTCAATTGATGCGAGGTTGCCGCCACGGTAAGTCCGAGCACGTGGGCCACATCGCACACGCACAGCTCGGCCTGGGCGAGCGCCAGCAGAATCTTCAGCCGCGTCGTGTTACCGAGCAGCTTGTACAACTCGGCGAGTTGGGGGAGCAGGCGCTCTTCTTTGGCAAGCTCCGCTTTGATGCGGTCGACCTTCTCCTGCTCGAAGCAGGTGACATTGCACACTGGGCTGGTAATGACTTTTACGGTCGAGTTCACTGGGGAAACCTCTTTCAATTCGACAATTGCGATAATGATAAAACGTAATCTATTATTGGGTCAATGCCGAACCGGTATAGCAACCCCTGAAACCACGCGCCGAGAGGCCAGAAGCCGATCTGGGACGTCCGCAGCAGCACGGGTCAGCAGACAACCGTTTGCACTCCGTCCCCGAAACGAATCTTGACGCCAGTCCAATTTCAGCTAGTATATGAATTGTTATTTATATGCGTGTTGTTTTATATTCAAGAATGAATTTTCCTGAGCACGACCAAGCGCAGATCATCCCGGCACTCAAGGTGCTTGGGGAGGCGAACCGCCTGCGTATCCTGTGCGGGCTGGGGCTTGAATGCCGTCCTGTTACGGACATCATCAATGCGACGGGCCTGGGACAAACCAACGTCTCGTTCCACTTGCGCGTGCTGCGCGAAGCGGGATTCGTCCGCGCCGAGCGGCGCGGGCCGTTCATCTATTACTGCCTCGCCGACCCCGAACTGCTGCGCATACTGCACGACCTCAAGCAGTGGCTGGAGTTGCGCCAAGGCCCTGCCTCAAGCGAGGCTCATCAGCGGGGCCAGCCAGCCAGGCGCCATTCGGCGTTGGCAAGAACCAAGGAGGTGTAGTCATGTGGCCATATGGACCGTGGGGATGGTTTCCGTTGATGTGGATCTTTCCGCTGATCTTTCTGATTGTGCTCCTGGTCTTCCTCTTCCGTGGCGGGGGCGGGGGTGGAGGCGGGGGTTGGCCGATGTGCGGCGGGTGGGGGATGCGTGACCGCGGGATGCGTGACACAGAGGAGAGCGCAAAAGAGATTCTCGACCGGCGTTACGCCCGTGGGGAAATCAGCCGAGAGGAGTATCAGCAAATGAAGAAGGAACTCGAATGATGATTCAGGAGCGCTTGTTTCCTGCCACCGGGATGCCCGACCGGGACTGGTGGCACGCCTTGTGGCCCGACCCTGATGGCGTCATCAGGACCTTGCGCATCGAGCCTGGAATGACGGTCGTCGACCTGGGCTGCGGCTACGGCTATTTCACCGCCGCCATTGCCCGGCGAGTTGGGCCGGGGCGCGTCGTCGGATTCGACCTTGATCCAGAGATGCTTGAGCAGGCGCAAGCAGCATGCGAGGGGATGGCGAACTGCGACTGGCTGCGCGGAGACGCCATGGAACTGACCGGTCTGATTGGCGCGCCGGCGGACTATGTCCTGATCGCCAACACCTTCCATGGCGTGCCGGACAAGACGGCGCTGGCCCGGGAAGTCGCGTCGAGCCTGAAGCCGAACGGCCGCCTTGCCATCGTCAATTGGTATCCCAAGCCGCGCGAAGAGACGACCGTCCTGGGCCAGCCGCGCGGGCCAAGTACCGAACTGCGCATGTCGCCGGAACAGACCCGTGCGGCCGTCGAGCCGGCCGGCTTCAAGCTGGAAGCCTTGGTCGAGTTGCCGCCCTATCACTACGGGGCAATCTTCGTCCGGGTGAACTGAATTCAGAAAGGAGCTAACCATGGCCCACGATCATGACGAAATTATCGAGCACTACAACCACTTTCATGCGGCCGTCTACGGCCCCGAGGGCGCACTGGACCGGAAGACCCGCCACCTCATCTGTCTTGGGGCGGCGCTGGGTGCGGGCTGCGAGTTCTGCACGAAATACGCCCTCGGCGTGCTCAAGGAACTCCAGGCGAGCGATGCCGAGATCGACGAGGTGATCAGCGTCGCCATGACCGTGGGCGCGAGCAACCCGAGGCTCTTGGCCAAGAAAGTCCGGGCTGAAAACCCATCAGAGACAGGATCAACTGAATCATCAACCAAGAGCAGTGATGACAGGTCCGCCGGGTGCGGATGTTGTGCCTAGCAACAAGATCAACCGAATCATTCACCAAGGAGACCAACATGGAACCGAAAGACCAGGACACCCAGGCAGGCGGCGAATCGCAGGCCGGGCAAGGCGGATTCAATCCCATGGCGATGGGCAGGGGCATGATGACGAAGATGATGGAGAAAATGATGTCCGGCATGATGACGCCGGAGGACATGCCACGCATGATGGAAACCATGATGGACAACGTGTTCAAGGAAATGAGGACGGAGGATCGAATGGAATTCATGAAGAACATGATGCCGCGCTGCATGTCCATGATGTTCTCGGAACTGGATCCTGAGACGCGCCGGACGCTGGCCGAGGCGATGCTTCAGCGCATGATGGATGAGCTGAAGGGTCAGCGCGATGCCGCCGCTCCAGGTGTTGGCCCCGCCGAAGGCGATGCTCCTGCCACCGGGCCCGCCAAGGAGTAATTTAGCGGGGAACGGGGTGTTGCGGGTAGCGCCCAGCTTTCGCTGGCATCATCGACAGCCCGCCTTGCGCGGGCTGTTTGCATCATGGAGCTGAGGAGGACGGCTTAGCGTACGATTTTTCCATTCCGTGAGCTGACGCCTCTCCGGGCGACAGGCCGGTAGGTCATATTTTCTACGTCTGATGGCGACATTCCCCTTGACCTTGGTCTTACCTCTAAGGTTTAAACTTCGATTCCATGAAAAAGCCTGTCATGCATACCATCGGAAAACTAGCGACCGAGGCAGGCATCACGACCGACACCGTTCGCTACTACGAAAAGGAAGGCCTGCTCGCGCCCGCCAGTAAAACCAGCGCGGGCTATCGCCTCTACGACGAGGATGCCGTGCGACGCCTGCGTTTCATCAAACAGGCGCAGCAGTGCGGTTTCAGCCTGGCAGAAATTCGCGAACTGCTGACGCTGAAAAACAGCGATGCCGCTTGCTGCAAGGACGTGAAAAGCCTAGCCATCGCCAAGAAGCTGCAACTGGAACACAAGATCCGCGCACTGCAAGTCATGTCCGGCGCGCTCAGCGAGCTGATCGCCATCTGCAATGCCGAGACCCGGCCGCTGGATGAGTGCCCCATCCTCGCAGCGCTGGAAAACAGCATTGCCAAACAAGCCAAAGGAGGGAAGCTTTGATCAAGGTGGAAGTGTTTTCCTCGCCGGGCTGCGGCAAGTGTGGCCAGGCCAAGATGCTGCTCAAGGCAGTCGCGGAAGAGTTGGGAGCGGACAAGGTCGCCTGGCGCGAGGTAAACATCCTGGAAGAAATGGATTACGCCGTGGAGCTCGGCGTGATGGCCTCGCCCGCCATCGCCATCGACGGCGAGCTGGTATTTGCGTCGCTGCCCGGCGCCGCCAAATTGCGTGCGGAACTCGATAGACGGCTGAGACAGGGAAAGGCAACATGAGCGCGGTATTGCTCGTGACGGCGGCGGCGCTCGGTTTGCTGGCTTTCTTCGAGCCCTGCACCATCGCCACGCACACCCTGTTCGCCGCGCGCGCCAGCCATGACGCGGCGCACCAGCGTCGTTCCGCGCTCGCCCAACTGATCCTGTCGCGCACCATTCTGCTGGCGGCAATTTTCGGCATCGCCGCCGCTCTCGGGCTCGATGGAATCTCCGCCCCGAGGGCGGCCCTCATGCTCGGCCTTATCGGCACGGTCTACCTGGTGAGCCGCCGCATCTATCTGCCGGTGCCCCATCTCGAATTCTTTCGCATCATTCCGAGGGGGCATCAATTGCCGCAGGCGCTCAAGCTGGGCTTGACGCTGCCCGCCTGCACCCTGCCGCTGGTGGCGGTGGTGGGCGTCATCGCCGCACTCGGCCACCGCGTCGACATCGCGCTCGGGGCGGGGCTGGCCTTCGCCGGCATGTTCTCGTTGCCCACCGTGTGGGACAGCCTGCATGGCTTGAATGCGGCGCACCGTGCGTTCCTGGGCAAGGCCGCCGGTGCGAGCCCCTATGTGACTGCCGCGTTGCTGTGGAGCGGCGCTTTTCTGATCTGGCAAACGGGAACTTGAAACATGGACATGACCGCACTGAAAGCGACACTGGAACAGGCGAGCCTCGCATCCCTCGGCGTGGGCTTTAGTGCAGGATTCATTTTCAGCTTCAACCCCGTGGCCCTGGCCGCCATTCCGGTTTCCCTCGCCTATGTGACCAAGGCACATGAAACCAGGCGCGCCGTGCGCTTCGGCGCCATGTTTATCGCCGGCATGGTGCTGACCCATGTGTTCCTGGGCGTAGCGGCCGGGCTGGGCGGGCAGTGGGTGCAGAAACTCCTGGGCCGGGAATGGGGGCTGGTGCTGGGGCCGCTCCTGATTCTGCTGGGCCTGATGTGGCCGGGCTGGATCAGGCTGCCGCTACCGGTGTTGCGCTTTCGTGCGAAGCGCGCCGAGAACGGCTGGGGCGCGTTCGTTCTTGGCATTCCGTTTTCGGTGGCGGTGTGTCCGTTTTGCACGCCAGCCCTGGTGATCCTGCTGGGCGTGGCCACCGGCATCGGCTCACCGCTGTTCGGCGCGACGCTGCTGTTGGCGTTTGCCTTGGGGCGCGCGGTGCCGATCATCCTGGGCGCGTGGGCGGTGGGCTGGCTGGAAAGCCTCAAGTCTCTGCAGCATGCGCAGAAGATCTTCGAGATCATCGGCGCGCTGCTTCTGATCCTCTCCGGGCTTTACATGCTGAACGCCTATTTCTTTTTCATTCCCGATCTCGCCGCGTAGGAGGGTTCATGAGGGTCGTATTGCGTGCTTGGTTGTTGATGCTGTTCGGACTGTGCGGAATCAGCGCCCAGGCAGCCGAGCCAAATCCGATTCCTTTCGTCATGCAAATGACTGTCGGCGATTCCGATGCGCAGCGGCGCGCGTTCCTGCAAATCGCCAAGGTGCTAGAGGACGTCGGCCCGAACAAAGTGAAAATCGAAGTGGTCGCCTACGAGGGCGGTATCGCTTCGCTGCTGGCTGACAACAACGATACCGGTACTTTGATCGCCGCGCTGGCGCGGGAAGGCGTGCGGTTCAAGGCCTGCCGCATCAGCATGCGCGGGCATGGCTATACCGACGCTGATTTCCCGCTGGAAGTGGAGTTCGTGCCCGCCGGTGCACCGGAGATGGTCCGGCTGCAAATGGAAGGCTACCGCTACTGGCGCCCCTGAGCGCCAGGTCAGCTCAACCCGCGCAGCAAGACAACTGCTTCACGTCCTTGGTGAAGGTTTGAGCGCAGAGCTTGAGCCCTTCCACCATGGTGAGGTAGGGGAATAACTGCCCCGCCAGGTCCGCCCCGGTCATGCGGTTGCGAATTGCCAGCGCCGCAGTCTGGATGATTTCGCCGCCTTCTCCCGCCAGTATCTGCGCACCCAGTATTCGCCCCGTATTCTTGTCTGCCACCAGCTTGATGAATCCGCGGGTGTCGAAGTTGGCCAGTGCGCGCGGCACGTTGTCGAGCGTGAGTGTGCGGCTGTCGGTTTCCATGCCTAGCCTGTTTGCCTGCGCTTCGGTGAGACCCACCGTGGCCACCTGCGGATCGGTGAACACGACCGCAGGCACGGTGGACAGATCAAGCGCGGCATCGCCACCAGTCATGTTGATGGCAGCACGGGTACCCGCCGCCGCCGCCACGTACACGAACTGTGGCGCATTGGTGCAGTCACCGGCTGCATAGATGTGGGGCACCGAAGTGCGCAGGTGATCGTCCACGACAATGGCGCCGCAGGCATCCATGGTGACGCCTGCACGCGCGAGTTCGAGCCCCTCCGTAT
>JAPTVL010000318.1 GCA_028065725.1 Betaproteobacteria bacterium | reverse complement strand
GTGCAGGGCGATCACGGCGGCCAATAGCGATAGCGGGATCACCACGACGCTGATCAAGGTACTGCGCCAATTGAACAGGAATGCGCCTATGACCAGGATCACGAGGATGGCGCCGATGATGATCGCCTGGGTCAGATTGGAGATCGAATCCTCGACGTACGTCGCCAGCCGGAACACGTTGGAGTCGATCTGGACACCCGGCAGACCGCGACTCAACTCGGCGAGCGCCTGCTCGACGCCGCGCGTGACTTCCAGCGTGTTGGCGGACGGGAACTTCTCGATCACCAGCATGAGACCGTTGCCGTTCTTGACGACGGCATCGCCGATAAGCGGAGGGTGTGCGAACGTCACCTCGGAGACATCGCCCAATGCCATCTTCTTGCCGGTCATCAGCAGATGCAGTGGCGCAACGGACACCTTCGCCATGTCCTCCGGAGACTCGATCGGCATGGAGTGCTGAACGCTGAGCCTTTGGTTATGATTATCGATCCAGCCGCCCGTCCCCGGCGCCGATCCCTTCAGAAAGGTCAGGGGCGATACCCACAAAGCGTCTCCGGCTGCGGCGATGATGTCCTCTTGCATCACACGGGCATCGTACAGACGATTGGGATCGATATGCACGTGCATTTGCCGCAAGCGCTGGCCCCATATCGCCACGTTGGCCACGCCTGGTACGCCCAGCAGCCTTGGCTTGATCGTCCAGCGGGTGAGCAGCGACAGTTCCGTCGGGTCGATCTTGTCCGACGAAATCCCGATCATCATGAAGCGGCTGGTCGCCGAAAGGGGCTGGAGAATAACTGGCGGCTGCGCGACGTTCGGCAGGGTATACGCCAGGGTCAGGCGCTCCTGCATCATCTGCCGCGCCTTCATGATGTCGGTTCCGCGCTTGAAGGTGAGCACGATCGACGAAAGGCCGGTCACGGATTGCGAGCGGATCGATTCAAGCCACGGCACGCCGCTCAGCAACTCTTCGAGATTGAGGGTGATCAGGCTTTCCACCTCCTCGGCGGACAGCCCGGCCGCTTCCGTCTGTACCTCCACGATGGGCGGTGCGAACTCGGGGAAGACATCGACGGGCATTTTCTTGAGTTGGGTGATCCCGAACAGGACCAACGCGGCGGCGACACCCAACACCAGGAAGCGGAACTGCAGGCTAGAGCCAATAATCCAGCGGAACATGATCTTATACCTCCTTCTGTGCCTTTAATTAGTCGAAGATCTCACCGCCGCACGGCAGGCGGTTTCCCCTGTTTCTATTTGCCGAAGATCTCCGCGCCGTACAGCAGCGCCGCACCGACGGTGACCACCGAGGTTCCGACTGGCGGGCCGTCGGAAAGTACAGCCAGATCGCCTACGACGCGTTCAACAGCGATGCGCTGGCGTTCGTATGTCAGCGGTTTCGTGTTGACGTATACCCAGGCAGTTCCACTCGCGTCGTAGTACACGGCACTGTATGGCACGACTTTCTGCCTTTCGTCGCTACCGGACAGCTGCAACTCGACGCGCATGCGATTTTTCAGTGTCAGGCCGTGATCCTTGCCTGGCACCTTGTAGTAAAGAGACAACATCGAGCGTTTCATGTCTTCAAGCGGCGGTATTCCGGACGGCACGGCGAAGACCTCGTTTGCCAGCTTGTTGCGCGTGTCCAGCGGCAAGAGGCGCGCAGGCTTGTCCAGCGCCAGCCGTTCCAGCTCCCCCTGGGACAGCGTCACGAGCACCCATACCTCGCCGTCGACAGGTGGCGTCGCCGGTGCCGCGGCTGGCGGCGGAGCCTTTACCGCCACCACTTTTCCGAAAGCTCCGAATCCGCCGCTGGTCGGTTTCGGCTGTGGCGGCGCCGCCGGCCCATAGCCGCCGAACCCATTGCTGAGGGGCTGCTGATCCGGTATTTTCTCCAGCGGCTGGATGACCAGGCCGCTCACCATCTGTTTACGGACGATCTGTTCCTCGCCCGCTTTGCCCGTCATGATGCCCAGCCGTTCTGCTGCCTTCGCGGTCAGGGTTACGCGCTTGGCTTTGCTCCCGGAAATGCTTTCCACCGTGACCTCATGGCGCTTGCCAGCAGTTCCCGAGCCTCCGGGATCAACGGCACGAGTTGCTGCCGGCACCAGCAAGAGTGTGGCTGCCGCTGCAACGGAAACGACACCAAGGATAGATTCCCACTTACGGTACGCCCTCACGGCGACCCTGGATTCCGCATTCATTCGAGTGCCTCCTCTCTTTGCAACTACTGGCTATAACCGGCGCTTGCGCTCGCCGCTACATTACAAGTCCTGCTGGTCGCCCTGATGTCGTATTCCGCAATAACCAGCGGTTGTTTCCTACAATGGCGGGACGATGCCGTCCTTGCCCACGAAAACAAAGACCGCAGCATATTTGCCGTCTTCACCCTTTTGCGCGCCGGCAAGGACCTGCGCTCCCGGCTTGATCAGGCTCTTGTCTCCGAGCGACATCCTGATGACCGGCGCATCCCGGGGTATTTCCACATCCGTTTCGTCATAGTCGGTGGGCCCCCACTTGATCGAGAGCACGCGGACCTCGATGTCATCCACCCAGCCGTGAGCAATGACGCTGTCAGGCGTCCGGTCCCACTTTTTCTCTCCCAGGGCAATGCCACGCAGTTGCTCGTCGATGATCCGCAGTTCGAACCCCTTGTGCAGCCAGACCGCCGAATCCCGGATGATGGGGCTGTATTCGTCCAGTTTTACCGCCGCGGCACCGACGTAGACGCCAAAATCCACATCCGTAAAGCTTCCCTTGCTCAGGCTGAAAATCGGGACTACATCCGTAATGCCGAGGCGCACCGTCTTGCCTTCCCCGGTCTTCATGACTATCGAGGAAGCCTGAACCGCGGTGATCTGGCCACGGAAATGCTCCGGCTCGGCTGCGTCCTGCACGGGTTTGGCTGTATGCTTGTCTGCTTCTGCGTCTTTTGCATGCGAACGTTCCAGCTTGCGGGGTTGGGCCGCGTCCTGCACGGAAGCGTGTTTGCCGGAACGATCTGATGGCACCTCCTCCGCGCGTATGGGTGCGGCGAATGTCGAAAAGATGGCCGAAGCGATCGCCGCGTAGTAATAAAGTGTACGAATCATGCTTTTATCCCTCCTTCCTTAGCGCGCTGCCGCCGGGGCAGGCAGACCGTCGCTTTCCCTGGCGGGTCTGAAGCCGAATCTAAGGTAGAGGATCGGCACCACGAACAGGGTCAGCAAGGTGGAGGTGACGAGGCCGCCCAGGATGACCACTGCCATCGGGTGCTCGATCTCGTGACCGGGAATGCTGCCGGGAATGATCAGTGGCAGCAGCGCCAGGCCAGTGCACAGGGTGGTCATCAGGATCGGCGACAAGCGTTCGCTGGCTCCGCGCATGACGAGCGCGAGTCCGAAAGGTTCGCCTTCCACCTGCTCTATGTGCCGATAATGCTGGATGAGCAGGATGCCGTTGCGCGCGGCGATGCCAAGCACGGTGATCATGCCCACCAGGGAACCGAGCGAAATGACGCGGTCTCCTGCGGAGGCTGCGAGTATGCCGCCGACCAGTGCCGCCGGAAGGGCGAGATAGATCAGGCTGGCCAGCTTCCAGTTGCGCAGCGACACCTGGAGAATGACGAAGATCGCGGCCGCGAAGGCGATCGAGTAGTTCAGCAGACTTCTTTGCGCCGCCTGACGCTCCTTGTATTCCCCCAGTAGTTGCGGGTAATACCCAACCGGGAACTGGATCTTGTCGAGCCGTTGTTTGACCTCCTCGGCCACGGAGCCAAGATCACGCCCCTTGACGTTGGCATGGACATCGATGCGCCGGGAGTTGTTCTCGCGCTTGATCTTGTTCGGAACCGGCAGGAGTTCTACGTCAGCCACCTCTGCCAGCCGTACGCGCCCGCCATACGGGGTGTCGATCAGGAATTCACGGATATCCTCGACACTGTTGCGCGATGACGGCAACGACCACACAAAGATGTCGTACACCTTGCCGTCCCTATGGATGTCCGTCACCTCCAGGCCATTCATCAGGACGTTCACCACCCGGCGGATGTCGCCGGGCTTGAGCCCGTAGCGCGCGGCTGCTTCGAGCTTCGCTCTGACCTGTATCTGCGGCACCTCGACCTGTTGCTCGGGATGCAGGTCAATGAGGCCGTCTATACCCTTCATGGCTTCTTCCACGTCATGGGCCTTTTGCCGCAGGACCGAGAGCTCGGGCCCGAATATGCGCACGACGATGGATTCGCCCGCACCGGTCAGAACCTCCTTGATCCGTTCTCTCAGGTAGGTCTGAACATCGCGATAAAGCCCGGGATAGCCGGCGACGGCTGCCTCGACGCTTCCGCGTACCTGGTCGTAGTTCACCTTTGGGTCGACGCTGATCCAGTTCTCGGTGAAATTCACGCCGTAGGGTTCATCCCCGCCGACGGCGCGTCCGATGTGCGCGCCGAAGTTGCGGACGCCTGGAATGGCCCGCAGCTCACGGCTGGCCTGTTGCGTAATCCTGAACGTTTCCGGGTGGGACGTCCCCTCGGGGGGAACCCAGTGCATCAGGAAGTCTCTCTCCTTGAATGCTGGAAGCAGCGACGCCCCGAGGAACGGATAGACCCCGACGCCGGCAACGACAACGACGAGGGCGACGGCGAATGTCCTGCGCGGCGCATCCATGACGCGTGCAAGCATCGCAGCGTAGTGACGCTTGAGCCACGGGACCAACGGGGACTCCCGCTGTTCGGTGCCGCCACGATTCAGCAGGATAAGGCACAGGGCCGGCGTCACCGTCAATGCCACCACCATGGAGGCCAGCATCGCAAGGATGAAGCCGAGGGCCAGCGGTTCGAAGAACGCCCCTGCCAATCCGCCCATGAAAAACACCGGCATCACCGCCAATGCGATGATCACTGTCGCATGAAAGATCGCCGGGCGTACTTCCAGCGACGCTTCCAGAATGATGCGCGCCGTCGATTTTTCGCTTCCCGCCAGGCGGGCCTGGCGCAGGCGCCGCACGATGTTCTCGACGTCGATGATCGCATCATCCACGACCGAGCCGAGGGCGACGACGAATCCCGCCAGAACCATGGTGTTGATCGTGGCGCCGTAGTAATAGAGAACGACCCCCGCGGCCACCAGGGACAGCGGGATCGCGATGACACTGATCAACGCCACCCGCCATTCGAAGAGGAAGGCCCCGAGGACGAGGATCACCAGGACGGAACCGATGACGAGCGCCGTCGTCAGGTTATCCATCGACAACTCGATGAAGGTCGCCGGCCGGAAGATGGTGGTATCGATCTCGATGCCTGGCAGGCCGGGCCGCATTGCGGCAATCGCCTCCTCGACTCCACGCGTTACATCCAGCGTGTTGGCCCATGGCAGTTTCTCGACGATCATCATCAGGCCGACGCCGTCATTGATGACCGCATCACCGACGAGCGGCCAGGTGTCCCAGGCCACTTTGGCCACGTCTTTCAGCCGTGGCGGATCGGCGCGCCTGGCTTTCAGGGTGACCGGCACCTCGGCCAGATGTTCCACTGAAAATACGGGTGACACGTTATGGATGACGAGTCTCTGGTTGGGCGTGTCGAGCATGCCGTCGATGCGGGTCTTCGCCGCGCCGGTATACCTCAGCAAGCCGAAATCCAGGGCGCTCGAGGTCGTTTCCATGACCTCGTCGAGGGTGACGCCCTGGGCGCGCATCATGACCGGATCGGTCTGCACCTGCAACGACTTGATCCGCTCGCCCCAGATCGGAACGTTGGCCACACCGGGGACAGCCATGAGACGGAACTTCATCGTCCAGTAGGCGGCCATCGAAAGGTCCATCATGTCGAGTGTCTTCGACGAGATTCCGATCTTCATGACCCGGCTGGTGGAGGACAGGGGCTGAAGCATCACCGGCATGCCCGAGGACTGCGGCAGCTCCGCGATCGCCAGTTTCAGCCGTTCCTGCACGCGCTGCCGCGCCTCCATGAGATCGGTGCCCATCCTGAAAAGGAGCACGACCTGCGACAGTCCGACCACCGAAGAGGAGCGGACGTACTCGACGCCCGGCACTCCCCGGAGCTGATCCTCCATCGGAATCGTGATCAGCTCTTCGACCTCGGTGGAGGTCATGCCTGGGCCTTCGGTCTGAATTTCCACCTTCGGCGGAGCAAACTCGGGGAAAACGTCGACCGGCATTTTGTGCAGCTGCCCGGTTCCGAAGACCAGCAACGCAGCAGCGGCGGCCAACACCAGGAAACGGAATTTCAGGCTCGAGCCAATGATCCAGCGAAACATGACCTTAGACCTCCATTTGCGCCTTCATTTGCCGACTTGACTTAGCGCCGCTTGATTCAGCCAAGCCGATTTCACGGCAGCCATACAATTTAAGCAATTGTCATGCCATAACAAATATAACAATAAAAACAGTTTCTTATGGCTCAACATCGGGGCTGGTGCAGGAATGTCTGTAAACTTGCCGATACGGAACAGGCGTTAAGGCGGACTTTGGTATTCCGGCTGAATGGCGGAGTCGTGGCGTAACGCCATGTATTTAGTAGATTCTGGCCCAGGCAGACTGGCCTCGAATGAGAAGCGAACAGGGCTGTAAATTATTAGGCACACCGCACCGCAAAGGCGGCAAGATTATTCAGGCATTGTTGAGCGCCCTAAAAAAAAAGCCCATCGAACAACCGATGGGCTTCTTGTCAGCAGTCACCGACGTACCTCAGAACTGCACCAGGATATCCTCGTCCCGTATGATGTACTGGCAAGCCAGCCGCCACATCGGCGCAATATCCGTGATTTCGATCTGCTCGCACTGCTGCCTGGTGATCTTGCCGGCCAGCAGCAGAACGGTTTTTTCCTTTTCGGTCAGGTGGGCAGCCATGGGAAATTTGTTGCCGATAGGCGTAACCTGCACCGTGCAGGAACCGCACTCACCGTCCTGACACTCGAAGTTGATTGGAATTTTATGTTCCTGAGCCAGCGCCAGGACGGTGCGCCGGTCGCCGGCAACGGCGTAGACGGTGACGTCCTTCTTCATCGCCGGGGAGGAAAAAGTGATATTGGCCATTATTTACTCCGTGAGAGGTGAGGCGTGAGGAGTGAGGAGTAAAAGCAAGGCTACGCCTCACCTCTACCCCCTCACCCCTCACCGCCGTTAGCGGATGATGTCGTAGCTGTAGTCGGTCTTGCCCGCCACGTTGGTGGACTTGTCCATCTCGTCGAAAATCTTGTCGAGAATTTTCACCAGCACGTTGAGCGAGCCCTGATAGCCCCACACCGGGGAACGGTGATGGTGGTGACGGTCAAACACCGGGAAGCCGATGCGGATCAGCGGGGTGCCGACGTCGCGCTCGAGGAACTTGCCGTAGGTGTTGCCGATCAGGAAATCCACCGGTTCCGTGGCCAGTAGCGAGCGCATGTGCCACAGGTCCTTGCCGGCATGGGCCTTGCAGCCCTGGCCGAAGGGCGAGGCGTCGAGCAGGGCCTGCATTGCGACGGCCCATTCCTTGTTGCCGTTGGTGGCGAGCACGTGTACCGGCTCGGCGCCCATTTCCAGCAGGAAGGCGGTCAGTCCCATGCACAGGCTGGGGTCGCCGTAGATGGCGAATTTCTTGCCGTGCAGGTAGGCTTGCGAGTCGGCCATCGCGTCGAGCAGGCGGCCGCGCTCCAGTTCCAGCGCCGTAGGAATTTCCTTGCCGGTGAGCTTGGAAATCGCCATCAGGAACTCGTCGGTGGCGGTGACGCCGACCGGGTGGTTGAACACCAGCGCTTCCTGGCCCTTGCTCTTGACGTACTCGGCGGTTTTTTCCGAGCCGTACTGCTGCATGAACACGGTGCCCTTGGCGTTCAGCGCGTCTTTGGCCGCTTCCATCCTGGTGCCGCCGTCGTACATGCGGAATTCGCCGTCGGTCGGGGTGTCGAACACATCGCTGTTATCGCCCAGGATGGTGTAGTCCAGGCCCATCAGGTCGAACATGCGCTTGATCTCGCGCAGGTTGCCCACGGTGTAGCCGTCGAAACCGCCGACGAAGTTGATCTTGCCGTTTTCCTTGCGCTCCGCTTTTTCCCAGAAATGGGTGA
>JAPTVL010000532.1 GCA_028065725.1 Betaproteobacteria bacterium | reverse complement strand
TTTGCCTATGGCATAATTAGCGGTTTGGGTGGTTAGCTCAGCGGTAGAGCACTGCCTTCACACGGCAGGGGCCACAGGTTCGATCCCTGTACCACCCACCAAGACATCGTTCCGGGGAGTCCCCGGAAGACCAGAGGCCCTAGAGAAATCAACTCTCTAAGGCCTTTTTTCGTTCCCGGCAGTGCCGCAGAGTCACTGGACAACCCGCGAGTCGCGGGGGTACATTCGTGGGGTACATCGACAACCCAGGGGGTACATCCCATGTTGACCGATACCGCGATCAAGAGGGCCAAGCCCGGTGCCAAGCCGGTGAAGCTCGCCGACGAGCGGGGGCTGTACCTGCTGTTGCACCCGAATGGCGGCAAGTACTGGCGGCTGAAGTACCGCTTCGCCGGAAAAGAGCGCCTGCTCGCGTTGGGCACGTATCCCGATGTGCCCCTGGCCTCTGCGCGCAAACGGCGCGACGAGGCCCGCGAGTTGCTTGCCGCTGGCGTGGATCCCGGCGCCGCCAAACAGGCTGAGAAACTTCGCCAGCGCCAGGCCGCCGCCGATTCATTGGAGGCTGTGGCGCGGGAGTGGTTCGACCGGCACCTGTCGAGTAAGGCAGTAAGCCATCGAGACAAGGTCGTTCGTCGGCTGGAGCGTGACGTGTTCCCCTTTATCGGGCACCGCCCGATTGCCGACATCAAAGCCCCGGAAATCCTGGATGTCGCGCGCCGGGTTGAACGGCGCGGTTCGTTGGACACCGCGCATCGCGTGATCCAGAACATCGGCGAGGTGATCCGCTATGCCATCGCCACGGGGAGGGCCGAAGGCGATCCGACGCAGGCACTGCGAGGCGCTTTGCCCCCGGTGCGCCACACCCACTACGCGGCCCCGACGAACGACCCCGCAGCCGTGGGCGGCATCTTGCGCATGTTCGATGGCCTGACGGGGCAAGCGCAGGTGATCGCAGCAGTGCGACTGCTCCCGCTGCTGGTGAGCCGTCCCGGCGAGCTGCGTGCGATGCGCTGGGAGCATGTGGACCTGGATGCGGGCGTGTGGAGCTACCGAGTTACCAAGACCGGAATCGACCACATCATTCCGCTGTCGCGCCAGGCCGTGGAGATCCTGCGCGAGCTGCATCCGCTGACTGGGCACCTGCCGGCAGGGTGGGTATTCGTCGGTGGTCGTACCCCGCTGAAACCCCTATCCGATGCCGCGATCAACGCCGCGATGCGCCGCATCGGCATCAACACGCAAGAGGAGTTGACCGGGCACGGTTGGCGCGCGCTGCTGCGTACATTCGGGCATGAACGCCTAGGCATGAAGCCCGAGGTGATCGAGACTCACATTGCGCACAAGGCTCCCGACGCATCACGGCTGGGCAACGCCTATGCACGCATGCGTTTCATAGACGAGCGGCGCGCCATGATGCAGAAGTGGGCTGACTATCTTGACCAGCTCAAGGCGGGCGCGCATGTTGTCCAGTTGTCGGGGGCGGCAGCCGCCTGACTCCGTTTTGCTCGGCCTAGGTTACGGCTGATCTCCGGAGCCGAAAACCCGCTGCCCCTGGCGAGCGGGCCGAACATCCCGCAGGGGGGCAGAGGGAAGCATGGAAAATAAGCAGTTACCCGCCGACGACAATTTCAGCAGCATGACCCGCGAAGAAAAGGAGCAGGAAAACAAGCGACTGCGGGATGAGCTTGACACATTAGCTGAGAAGCTCGCGGAAAGGCGCGTTTATTTTCTTGAAAAGGCATTCCACGAGCAGAAGCGAGAATTGATGATCGCCATATGTGAAGGCGTGCTAAAAAACGCTGTTGACGGCAAAGAATCGCTGCGCGACTTGTTTGAGCCAGACTTACGGAGAATGAGAGGATTTGGCCTGCATGGAGACGACTACGAAAAGCGAAATGAGCGTGAATATGGCGAATTAGCCTCGCTGGTAAAAATGTCGCTAAGCAACGCCCCTACGAAAACCGAAGGCGCAATTACGTTGCGCGACTATATAAAGCGCAATTTTGCCTCATTCAACGTGCAGAATTGCCTATACCTTGGGGCCATCACGAGGGATCGAGTCGCAAATTTCTGGGACTTTTGCGAGGGAGCTTTCGCGCAAGCCGAAGACATGTTGTCAGGCCTAGTAACTGAATGCACACAGAATATTTGCAGGGGGCTCCCCCTCTATGAACGCATCCCTGAGGGCGACGGCTACGCCCTGGCGGATGAGGGCGCCGATTTATATGCATACCTTCGAGAGCGTGGGCGCCGCTACGACGTTGTAAGCTCAAAGCACATACCAGATTGGGCAGATCATTACTACGTGCAGGCAAGCGACATTGATCTGTTCAACACATTCTTTCGATCACATTGGGACATGAACGAAATCGAGATCGAAAGGATGCGTGTGGCATATCGTGCGGCCGTATCAAAGGAGCGATCCTCAGGCGCCACGAAAGGCATAGCAGCGAAACCCAGCGGGGCAACCTTCGATGGCCTAATGCGAGCCATCGCCGAGTTTCCGAAAAAATACCCTAATTACGAAATATCTGCGCCAAAACTAGACGCCGATGTGCGGCCATGGCTGAAAGCATCCGGATATGCAGGGAACGAACGCGAGGCGGCGACGTTCGGCACCATCATCGCCGAAACCTTCAAGCTTCGCCAAACAGAATAATTTGACATGACATTCAACCGTCAGGTTGGTCCAGTAGCCTGACACTAGGGTGGTAGCGATTGTCAGGCGATGCCATTTGCCTGACGCCCAGAATCGCTGAAAAACTGCAAGGCATCACTCCCCGAGGATGCCATGCAGCCCAACGAAAAGCCCAGGCGCACCCGCGCCAGTTACGCCCCCGTCGCGTCCGGCCTGACGCCCGACGCCCGGATTAAGCTCCCGCAGATCATCGGCGACCCGAAGGCGAATCCGCCGCTTCCGGGCATCTTCCCGGCAAGCCGGACACAGCTCTATCGACTGATCCAGCAAGGGCGCTTCCCCGCCCCGCTCAAGCCCTTCCCGGGCTGCCGTGCCTCCTACTGGCGCTATGGCGACGTGCTCGCCGCGATCCGCCGTATGGAGGACGAGGGGCAGCGCGCAAACTACGCGACTCCTCTTGAGCGGAAGCGCCGCAGGGCTGGACGAGTGGAGGCGCAATGACGCGACAAGCTGATTCCGTTGTGGCACTGGCCGTGCGCGTGCATCATGGCTAAGAAGTCCAAGAAGGCCCCGACCGAGAGCGTATCGGGCCGCTACGCACCGATTCCGCACAGCCTGTTGGACAGTGCCGCATTTCAAGCCTGCGGACACATGGCGAAGGCCCTGCTGTTCGAGCTGGTGCGCCAGCACAACGGCAGCGACAACGGCCACCTGCGCCTGTCTCGTACCTGGCTGGCCGCGCGAGGCTGGAAGTGCGTTGCATCCATCGCCACCGCCCGCGACGAGCTGCTGCGCAACCGCCTGATTGTGCAGACCCGGCACGGCGGGTTGCGCAATGGGAGCCATTGTTATGCGCTGACGTGGCTTGCAATCACGAACTTCATCGGCCTGGACATTCGCCCGAAGGACTACCGGCCGGGCGCCTACCTGCTGCCGCCAGAAAAAAACGGCCGACTGCCACACAGTCCTAAAAACGCCGCCGCAGGACTGGCGCACAGTCTTAGGGATTCTGCGCCAGGACTGCCGCACAGTCCAGAAACGGCACTTTCCGAGGCTTCGCCAGGACTGCCCGGCAGTCACAAGTTAAGTAAGCCATTGCCTGCGGCATGTTGCGAGGTGCGATTGCATGCCTGGAATCGGCGGGCGGCTCGACTCGCACCACGCGATTGGAGACATTGACCCATGACGAGCAAGCCCAAGACCACCATCAACCCACGCAAGCGGGCGTCCGCGTCGCAAAGTCATGAGCCTGAACGAGAGAGGCTGAGCGCGCACCAAATCCTGAATCGGCCAACCGTCATGGGGCTGGTGGCGACCAAGGCCGCTGCAGGGAGCATGCTCGGAGACATCGACGACGCGGAACTGTTGGCGGGCACGATGCTGCAGGTGCAAGCCATCAAGGGCGGCGATCTCTCGTCTGTCGAAGCCATGCTGTACAGCCAAGCCAAAGCCCTGGAGGCGCTGTTCACACGCCTGGTGCACCGAGGGATGGCGCAGGACAATATCGCCCCGTTTCAGGTCAATATGGCGATGGCGCTCAAGGCGCAGGCGCAGTGCAGGGCCACTCTGCAAACGCTGGTCGAGGCCAAGCAGCCGCGTGCCGTTGCATTCGTAAAGCAGGCCAACATCGCGCAGCAGCAGCAGGTGAACAACGCCCCAGCCTCGCACGCGCCCGCGAAGGAAAATTCGACAACAGGAAAACGAACTATTGGAGGATGCAACCCATGAGCAGCAGCAACGTATGGTCCCCGGAGCGCAGGCAGCGCCAGCGCGAGGCAATCCAACGGTGGAAACCGTGGGAGCAATCAACGGGACCGAGGACGCCCCAGGGAAAGGCCAAGGCCGCGAACAATAGCCGCGTGCATGGCATGTTCGACGCACGCAGCCGCGAGTTGATGCGCTCGATCAATGCTCTTCTACGGGAGCAGCGCCAGGCGCTTAAGAGCTATCGCGGCTAGTCGTTCATCTCGCAACCTCGATTGCATTCCAGGGTCGGAGCGGCGCCGCTCTGGCTGTGCCCCCAGAGCTTACGGGAATAGCTACGATGCGTGCATGGACATTCTGACGCCCGCTGAGATCCGCCGCCGCCTGAGCGCGTTCGCCGTGCAGTGGAAAGCAGCAGCGCGTGAGAATGCCGACGCCAAGCTGTTTTGGGCGCGGTTCTACGAGTGCTTCGGCATCCGCCCAGAGTCGGCGACCATCTACGAAAAGGCGGTGGAAAAGCTCGACGGCGCCACCGGCTTCATCGACAGCTTCATCCCCGGCAAACTGATCGTGGAGCACAAAAGCCGAGGCAAGAGCCTGGATTCCGCCTTCACCCAGGCCACGGACTACTTCCTGGCGCTGCCCGAGCCAGAGCGCCCGCGCTACATCATCACGTCCGACTTTGCCCGCATCCGACTGTATGACCTGCTCAAGGATCAGCAGGCGGAAACCACGCTCAAGGACCTGCCAAAGCACGGGGGCTGGTTTCGCTTCCTGCTGGAGGATGATGCGCCGGAGATCGTCGAGGAATCGCCGATCAACCGCCAAGCGGCTTATACGATTTCCAAGCTGCACGAAAGCCTGCTGCGGGCTAACTTCAAGGGCCGCGATCTAGAAGTGTTCCTGACGCGCCTGCTGTTTTGCCTCTTCGCCGACCATACGGGCATCTTCGAGCCCCGCCGCATGTTCCACGACATGATCGAGGCCACGCGCGAGGACGGGCGTGACACAGGGGGACGGATGTCGGAGCTGTTCGACGTGCTGCACACGCCCGAGGCTGAGCGGCAATCCACGCTGGACGGTCGGCTGTCGGCGTTCGCCTATGTCAATGGCAGGCTGTTCGCCGAGCGCACGCGCATTCCGGCTTTTGACGCGGGCATGCGGGCGTTGCTCCTTCAGTGCGCGAACCTGGACTGGAGCGGAATTTCGCCGGCTATTTTCGGCGCAATGTTCCAGGGCGTGCTGGAAGCACACACGCCTGATGAAAGCCGCCAGGCCACGCGGCGCGAGCTGGGCGCGCACTTCACGTCCGAGCGCAACATCCTGCGCGTGATCGATCCGCTGTTCATGGACGATCTGCGCGCCGAGTTCGCCAAGGCGCAGCACTCCAAGCCGCGCATGCAGGCGCTGTACGACAAGCTGCCGACACTGCATTTCCTGGACCCTGCGTGCGGTTGCGGCAACTTCCTGGTGATTGCCTACCGGGAGTTGCGCAAGCTGGAAAACGAGGTGATCGCGGCGCTGTTTGGTGAGCAACGAGGATTGCTCGACGTGTCGACGCTTTGCCGCGTGCGCGTGAGCCAATTCCACGGCATCGAGATCGATGAAGCCGCTTCCCACATTGCCCGCGTGGCGCTGTGGATTACGGACCACCAGATGAACGTTGCGACGGCCGAACGATTCGGCAACACCCGGCCGACCGTGCCGCTTGTGGACACGCCGCACATCCACCATACCAATGCGTTGCACGTCGACTGGGCGGCGCTGCTGCCGCCCGAGCGGTGCAGCTACGTCATGGGCAATCCGCCGTTCAGCGGAAAGAAGGAGCAAAGCGAGCAGCAAAAAGCCGATATGGCGATGATCTTCGCCAAGGTCAAGGGAGCCGGCGTGCTGGACTACGTGGCTGCTTGGTATGCGAAAGCGCTCGAATACATTCGAGGCAATCCCAGCATCGCCGTCGCGTTCGTGTCTACGAATTCCATTACCCAGGGCGAGCAAGTCGCGTCCCTTTGGCCGCTACTGCTGCAGGGTGGCGTACGCATTCACTTCGCGCATCGCACCTTCAAGTGGAGCAACGAAGGGAAAGGCAATGCTGCCGTGCATTGTGTGATCGTCGGATTCGGACTTGCGGAGCCGGACCATTGCACCCTTTTTGACTATGGCGATGATCCGAAGGGCGAGGGACGCCGCTTGCAAGCACAGCGGATCAACCCATACCTGGTGGACGCCGCGCCGATTGTCATAGCTAAGCGCAACGTCCCGATTGCTGCGGCGCCGGTCATGAACTACGGCAGCATGCCGATTGACAACGGCACTCTGGCGCTTACGCCGCAAGATAAGTCCATTGCTCTTGCTCAAGATGGGAGACTCGCGCCTTACATCCGGCGGTATATCGGTGGGGACGAGTTCATCAATGGTGGCGAGCGGTATTGCCTCTGGTTCGTTGGAGCAGACCCGCACATGCTCCGGACGAGTACCTTCGCCTCTGACCGCATCCGAGCATGTCGTGCATTTCGCCTTGGCAGGGAGCGGGCCACGACGCAGGAACTTGCAAAGACTCCGCAATTGTTCGGAGAGATCCGGCAGCCGGCGACTCGATACTTGGTTCTCCCGAAGGTGTCGTCAGAGTCTCGGGCCTTCATTCCGACGGGGTTCGAGGAACCGGACACCATTGCCAGTGGCAGTCTGTTGCTGATTCCTGGTGCGACGCTCTACCACCTTGGTCTGCTGAGCAGCACAATGCACAACGCTTGGATGCGAGCCGTATGCGGAAGGATGAAAAGCGACTACCAATATTCCGCGAGCATCGTCTACAACAACTTCCCCTGGCCCGAGCCAAGCGAAGCGCAGCGTGAAGCCATCGAAGCTACAGGGCAAGCCATTCTTGATGCCCGTAAGCTCTACCCGAATTCGACGCTCGCCGACCTGTACGGACGACTGAGCATGCCAGCGGAGCTACGGAAGGCGCACGCGGTGAACGACAAAGCGGTTGACGCAGCCTATGGGTACAAAGGAGACAAAGCAGACGCCGCACGCGTGGCCTACCTGTTCCAGAAATACCAGCGGTTGACCAGCCTGCTGCCTGTGGACAGGCCCAAGCGCCCCAAGGTGGCGAAAGCGACCGATGAATATCGCGCCAAGTGAACGCCGGCATGCCGGGCCATCGAAGTGGACGCGGCTGTACCTACCGGACCCCAGTGGACAACCTTACCCATGAAGAATTCGAGTACGACCCGAAGTTGGACAGTCAGCACGGACATTGGCGGCGAGACCTTCACAGGCCGGGTTACGGTAGATGGCCGGATGATCTGCGTTGTGGCAAGCAATGGCGTCAGCAAGACCACGCAAATTGGCGGCATGGGTGAGAACCTAGATAGCTTTGCTCGACTCTTACTGAGTGAGTGCGTCCGCGAAGGTTTGGCACTGGACTGACCGTGGCGCGGTTGCATGTGCCAGCGACGCTAAGGCGTGATTGGAGCAACAGGCAGCGGTCCCTCGCTGGGGGCATATTTGGGGGCATATTTCGATTTTCGGAAATAATTGTTTTTCGGAAACAATGGTTTAGCGAATTTTCTCGATTGCTGTACCACCACCAGACGATCCCAGAAAAACGTTGCAAGAAAACGGCCTCGCTGCGAGGCCGTTTTCTTTTGCGGCTCGCCTATCAAGATCTCGGGAATTGGGTCGTCAAACCTTCACACATCCTTGTTTGACC
>JAPTVL010000061.1 GCA_028065725.1 Betaproteobacteria bacterium | reverse complement strand
CGTTTGGCATCGTCGCCGAGCAGCGTCATGGCCTCGCGCATGGTGGATAGCGTGGTCGGGCAGACATCGGGGCACTGGGTGTAGCCGAAGAACAGGACCACCGCCTTGCCCTTGAAGTCGCCCAGGCTGCGCGGCTGGCCGTTGTGATCGGTAAGCCTGAAATCCTTGCCCCAGTCGACCATCGACAGGTCGGTGGAAACGAACTGCTTCGGTTCGGAGCATCCGGAGAGCAGCAGGGCGAGGCTGAAAAACAGGGTGGCAAGCAGCTTCATGGGAATGAAAAACGGGCGAGAGTCGATGCATTTGCCAGTGTACCGCGTTTGCCTCGAACCATTGCCGTATACTTGAGCATTTTTCGCGGAGCTATAGTGAATTCGCATATCGTTACGGTTTCCGGCGAGGGATCAAAAGCCCTTGCCAGGGCATGGTTGTGGCTGGGGCTGATGGCACTCATCGGTTCCGGATTGCTGGCCATTTTGCTGGTGCTCTCGCGCACGCCGGGAATCCAGGATGTGTTCCCGCTGAAGGATTTTTTCCGCGCCGCGCTGGTAGTCCATGTCGACCTCTCGGTGGCGATCTGGTTCATGGCTTTTGCCGCGGTGATCTGGAGCGCGCTGGGCAGCGGCGGCTTTGCCTGGCTCGGTTGGTGCGGTTTCGCGCTGGCGGCGCTGGGCACCGCAGTGATGACGGTATCACCCTTCCTGCCGGGCGCCGACCCGGTGCTCAACAACTACATCCCGGTGCTGCAGCAGCCGGTGTTCTACGCTTCGCTGTGGATCTGCGGCGCGGGCTTCGGGCTGGCGGTGCTGCGTGCGCTGCTCACCACCTGGCCGCGTCCGGCCTTTGGTTCGCCGCTGCAGCTCGGCGCCTTCCTCGGCGCGGTGGCGGCCTTTTTCGCGCTGACCGCCTTCGTCTGGTCCTGGATCGCGGTGCCGCGGATCGAGGAAAAAATCTATTTCGAAGTGCTATTCTGGGGTGGCGGTCATACCCTGCAGTTCCAGCATGCGCTGCTGATGGTGGTGGCCTGGCTGTGGATTGCCGACCATCTCGGGCAGCCCCCGGCGACCGCGCCACGCGCGATGTCGGCCATGTTCTGGATCGCGGCATTGCCCCTGCTGGTGGTGCCGGCGATCTACTTCACGCTACCGGTCGGCGAACTGGCGCACATGGAGCTGTTTGCCAAGCTGATGATTTGGGGCCATCCCTACATGGCGCCGCTGATCCTGGTCGGCTTGCTCAGCCTGTGGGCGACGCGCAAGGTGGTGTCCGGTGCGGCCAAGTCGGCCTTCATCGCGTCCTTCTCGCTGTTCGCCGTGGGCGGCGTGCTGGCCTACATGATCCAGGGCGTGAATGTGGTGATCCCGGCGCACTATCACGGCTCCACGGTGGGCGTGACGCTGGCCTTCATGGGCCTGGCCTATGTGCTGCTGCCGCAACTGGGCTTCGGCGAAGTGGAGGGGCGCATGGCGCGCTGGCAGCCCTATGTGTATGGCGGCGGCCAGTTGATCCACATCCTCGGCCTGGCCTGGTCGGGCGGCTACGGCGTGCAGCGCAAGGTGGCCGGTGCCGAGCAGGCGCTGGTTTCGCTGCCGCAGAAAATCGGCATGGGCATGATGGGCGCGGGCGGCCTGATCGCCGTGATCGGCGGCATCATGTTCGTCCTGGTCTGCCTCAAGCTGATGCTGCGCCGCCGGGCCTGAGGCTCAGTGCCGGTGTTGCTGTCGGGGCGTCGCCGCGCGGCCTTCGATGTGACGGAAGTTGATGCGGCCCTTTGAAAGGTCGTAGGGCGAGATTTCGAGCGTGACCTTGTCGCCCGCGATGATGCGGATGTGATGCAGGCGCATCTTGCCCGCCGTGTAGGCGACCAGGATGTGGCCGTTGTCGAGCGTGACGCGATAGCGCGAGTCGGGCAGCACTTCCGTGACTACGCCGCTCATTTCGATGAGTTCTTCCTTGGCCACGTTGCGGTCTCCAGCTGTGTTCGGAAAAAGAAAAAGCCCGGCAGTGCCGGGCTTTTCCGGGAGAGACGGTGCCTCCGGCGCGACCAGGGTCATGCCGGAGCGCCGCTCAACCCGCGTCGCGAATGTTCGACGCCTGCTGGCCCTTGGGGCCGGTAGTGATGTCGAAGCTGACGCGCTGACCTTCCTTGAGGGTCTTGAAACCCGCGCTCTGGATGGCGGAAAAATGCGCGAACAGATCATCGCCGCCGTTTTCCGGGGTGATGAAACCGAAGCCTTTGGAGTCGTTGAACCACTTCACAGTACCTGATGCCATGTCTTGAATATCCTGAAAAAAAAACAAAGGGGCGCGCCCCTGGGTGGGACGAACATCAAGACGGCGGGGTGATGAAGGGAAAGAGACCGCTGGGAAGCGGGTACTGAAGACCAGACAAAACGTCACTACTTGAAGCTCGCTGGCGCGCACTGTGCACTGTATTGGGCAAACACGCAACATAAATCTTCGGCAGGCTGGTGCCGGCCCGTCCGGCCTCGTGGCCGGAAGGGTCATAATCGAACCGATCATGGATGCTGCGGATTACTCGTCGATTCCCAATCGCGCCGAAACGCTGCAAGTGCTGCGGCTGATGGGCGGCAATGTGCCGATGCTGATGCTGAGCGGTGCGGCGGATGGTTTTGGCGCGCGCTGGAGCATCGACAGGAATCCCGTGCAGCCGGCCATTGCGCGCTGGCTGATGCAATTGGGATACGTTGCCGACACAGGAGCGACCGAGCTGGGCGTGCGAATACTCGCGCTGACGGCGGCCGGGGTCGAATTCCGCCGGAGGGGTTTGCTCTGGTGGGCCGGCCTCGGCCGATTCGCCAGGCTGAAAATCGTCATTTTCGGCTGAGCGGTGCTTCCGGTACCGCGCCGCCGGGCCGGCGCCGATGGTAGGCTTGCATGCATCAAGCCTGGCGCGTGGCTGAAGCGTTGGCCTGACGCCATGGTTTCATTTCCCGACGAGGTATCCATGAATTTCAGCGGCGTGTTTCCGATACTGGCGACTCCCTTCAACGCGGACGGCAGTCTCGATCTCGAATCCTTCGATCGCATGGTGCGCTTCAATGCCGATCTCGGCGTTGACGGCGTGACCGTGCTGGGGGTGCTCGGCGAATCCAATCGCATGCTCGACCGCGAGCGCGAAGCCCTGATCGCACAGGCTGTCGCCGCTGCCGGCGGCCGCACCCGGGTCATCGTCGGCGCCAGCCATGCCGGCACGGAAGCCACCATCGGCCTGTGCCGGATGGCGCAGGAACTCGGCGCCGATGCGGTGATGATCGCGCCATCGGCCGAGCCGGTGCCCAACGAGGGCCGCGTCTTCGACTATTTCCAGAAGGTCGCCGCCGCCGGGCTGCTGCCCATCGTGGCCCAGGACCACCCGGCCTCGACCCAGGTGCACATGTCGCTGCCCCTGTTGTTGCGCCTGGTGGCGGAAATCCCGGCGATCGCCTGCATCAAGGAAGAGGGGCTGCCGACGCCGGTGCGCGTCGCCGGGCTGAAGCAGGGCATGGGCGAGCGTCGCGTGCCCATCCTCACCGGTCTGGGTGCCTTGTACGGCTACTTCGATTTGCTGGCCGGGGCCGACGGCTTCAATACCGGCTTTGCCTTTCCCGAGGTGCTGATGGCGATCAACCGTGCCGCGCAGGCCGGGGATCACGCCGAGAGTTTCCGCCTCTATGCCAGATACCTGCCGCTGATCGTCTTCGAACAGCAGCCCGGCGTGGCTGTGCGCAAGGAATTGCTGCGCATGCGCGGCCTACTGCGCACGCCCCATGTGCGCCATCCGGGTGCTGCCATCGCCGAATCCGCGGCCAGTCAGTTGCGCGATGTGGTGGCAAGGGTGCTGCCGGGTGTGGACATCACGCGGGCGATCGAGCCGTGAGCCCTGCGCGACGGCGCATGGAATCATGGTCACCATGACTCCGGACGTTCGTCCCGGTGCCGCCTAAGCCTTGGGCTGGAACGCCATCGAACGCGCCGAGATGGTGAAGGCGTCGGAGAAGCACATGCCTTCTTCGGCGCCCTGGTTCTTCAGCTGCGGGAAGATGGCCTCGACCATTTTCACCGAGCCGCAGGCGTAGATTTCGTGTCCCTTGAGGTCGGGGAAGTCCTCCAGGATGGCTTCATGCACCAGGCCCGTGCGGCCGCTCCAGTGGTCCTCGGGCGCGGCGTCCGACAGCACCGGAATGAAATGGAAGTTCTGGTTTTCGCGCGCCCAGCTCGCCGGCAGATCGGGCAGGTAGAGGTCGGCCAGGCGGCGCACGCCCCAGTAGAGGTAGATCGGCCGCTTGAGGCCGCGCCGGAAGGCATCCTCGACCATGCTCTTGACCGGTGCGAAGCCGGTGGCGCCGGCGACGAAGACGATCGGACGCTCCGATTCGCGCAGCGAGAAGTCGCCGAGCGGGCCTTCGAACCTGACCGCATCGCCTTCCTTCATCTGCTCGAAGACGTAGGTGGTGTAGAGGCCGCCCGGCATCAGGCGGATCTGCAGCTCGATCAGGTCGGACTGGTGCGGCGGATTGGCAAAGGAGAAGGCGCGGCGCTGGTCGTTGTCGAGGATGATGTTGATGTACTGGCCGGCCTTGAAGGGAATCTGCTGACCCTCGGGCAGCTTGAGCATGACGCGCATGACGTCGTGGGTCAGCTTCTCCAGCTTTGCCACATGGGCCGTGTAGCGGCGGATGGCGACCGGCCTCGACGAAGCCTCGTATTCGATTTCGACGTCGCCGAGCGCCGTGGCGCAGCACAGCAGCACCTTGCCCGCCGCGAGTTCCTCGGCCGACAGCGCGCTGGGCTGGTACAGCCCGGGATCGACATTGCCGCTGCGCACCGTACATTTGCAATGACCGCAGCCGCCGTTGCGGCATTCGTAGGGCAGGTTGATGTCCTGGCGCAGGCCGGCATCGAGCAGGGTCTCGTCAAAGCGGATGGCGACCGCGCGGTGGTCCGGGTGGAAGGTCACCGTGGCTTCGGCCTTGCCCGCGCCCATGCGCTTGGGCGGCAGCCAGGGGGCGAGGAACAGCAGCAGCGACAAGCCGAGGACGCCGAACCAGAGATAGAGCGGATTGACCACATAGACCAGCGCCAGCACCGGCATCTGGAACCAGTCGAAGGCGATGTTGGTCGGCACTACCAGCATGTCGGCTTCGCCGCCCTGGCTGACCACCGGCTTGACCAAGGCGAGCACGACGAACATCGCGGTGAAGGCGATGGCGAAAGGGCGTGGCGGATTGACGTGGGCGCGCGGCACGCGCTGCACATGGACCCAGGCGATGACGCCGGCGATCAGCGGCGCGCCGAGGTGGATGAAGGCGAGCAGGGTGAACAAGCGGCTGGTGACGTTGTCCTGGTAGATGAAATTGCGGATCAGCGTGCCGTTGAACATCGGCAGCACATCGAACCATTCGGCAGTGGCGACGACGACGAATTGCGCCAGCTTGTCCCACACCAGCATGAAGCCGTTGAGGCCGGAGATGTAGATCAGCCAGATCAGGGCGACGCCGGTGGCCCAGGAGAACCAGCGGAAGCCGCGGTAGCGGTCGTAGGCGAAGTGCCGCAGCATGTGCAGCAGCATGGTCAGGATCATGCCGTCGGTGGCGTAGCGATGGATGCTGCGCATGATGCCGCCCGCCCACCACTGGTCATGGGTGATGCGCTCGACTGATTCGTAGGCGTCATGCACCGCGGTATCGGCGAAGATGTAGAGGTAGAGGCCGGTGCCGATCAGCAGCCAGAACTGCCAGAAGCTGATGGTGCCCAGGTGGTAGAAGGGGTTCAGCTTCTCGCCGAAGGCGACGTTGAACAGGTTCTCCGCGCGCATGAAGAACCAGCGCACGAGTTTTTGCAGGAGAGTCAGCATGGTCGTTATCCGCGCAGAAATTTGGGGCGTGTCGTGATGGGGTTCATTTCGCGTCGGCCGACTGGAAGAACAGCCCGCCCTTGTCCGGATTGAAGTCGATCACCAGAATCTGCGCCGGCTTCAGCGTGACTTGCGCCTCCTTGACGAAATTGAAGTCGCGATTGATGACCAGGTTGTCGTTCATCTTTACTGCCAACTGGTAGGTGCCGGCCTTCACCTCGAAGCGCTTGTAGACGGTGGAGACGCCGTCCTTGGAAAGTCCGGTCGGATGCATCACGGTCTCGAACATCGGCTTGCCGTCGAGTTCGAGTTGCAGCTTGATGTCGGACCGTCCGCGCGGGCAATCCAGCGGCGCGCGCATGTTGGGCGGCAGCTTGGCCAGTTCCTCGGGCGTCCGCTTGCGGCATTCGCGGCCGCCGAGGTGGCTCATCGACAGCTTGATCAGGGCGACGTCGTCCGCAATCTGCTTGTAGGTCGGCGCCGTGGAAAAGTAGCCAATGAAGGCGGCAAAGGCGCCGTACAGAATTACCTGTCCGACTATGGCGGCGGGTTTAGCCATGATGGATTTTTCTCCTGGAGTAGTCGGGCGGCCGAGTGCTTACGCTGGATTCGTTTTCGAGTCGGGTTCTGAATTCCTTGACGGCGGCGGCAAGCTGCCTGCCTTCGCTGCGCGATGCGGCCACCACATGCAGGCGGTCGAGGGGTACCAGCTGGCGCAGGTGGGGTTCGCGCCGCCGTGCCAGGCGCTCGCGCGTCCATTCCATGCCGAGGCGGAAATCGCAGCCGCCGTCGCGGCAGCCGGTGACGACGATGCCATCGACGCCGCTGCGCAGCGCGTATTCGATGAAGGAGGGCGGCAGCATGCCGGTGCAGATCAGGCTCAGCGTGGCGGTGTCGGCTGCTGCGAGCGCGCCGACGGCTGCGCCCTGGTCGCAGCCGAAGACCACCAGTCGGGTGCTGCCGGTTAACTGCGCCACCTTCGCTTCGAGCTGCTGACGCATGACGTCGACCGGCTGCTGCGGCATGTCGATGCCGGTCACCAGTTTTTCCTGGCTGCGGAACGGCGTCGAGGACGGACAGGCACCGGCACAGATGCCGCAGCCGGCACAGTGGTCGGCATCGACGATGGCGATTTTGTGATTTGCCTTGTACGGATGCGGCGCCATGGTGATCGCTTCGTAGGGGCAATCGACGTGGCAGCGGCTGCAGCCGTTGCAGTTGGCGGCGTCGACCACGGCGACCGGTCGCACCTGCGGGTGGGGCAGGAAGGGCAGGACGAAAAGCAGGATCGTGGCGCCGAAGATCAGCGTCCACATCGCGGCCGGCGAGCTGATGTCGGTCAGCGGATGGATGAACATCATGAACCAGTCGAGGCGGATCTCGGCCGGCACCAGGGCCAGGTCGGCGGGCGCGTCGGACAGTGCCGGCTTGATCGTGGCCAGTAACAGAAAGCTGGCCAGGGTGGCCAGCATGACGCGGCGCGACGGCAGGTAATCCACCCGGCTGATGCGATTGACATGAGCCCAGAGGCCGAGCACCAGCATCAGCGGTACGCCGATGTGGATGAACACCAGCACCGTGAAAAAGCGATCGCTGATCGAATCCGGGACGAGGAAGTTGCGCGCGCTCGGTTCGCTGAAAATCGGCAGCCAGTCGAGCAGTTCGGTGGTGGCGATGGCGGAGAACTGCGCCAGGCGATCCCAGGTGATCCAGTAGCCGCCGATGCCCGAGATGTAGGCGAGCCAAATCAGCGGCACGCCGGTGACCCAGGAATACAGGCGGAAGCCGTGGTAGCGGCCGTAGGCCCATTCGCGGACCAGATGCAGCAGCATGAGCAGCACGAAGGCGTCGGCGGCGTAGCGGTGCAGGCTGCGCAGCACGCCACCGAGATACCACTGCTCGCGCGAGAGGTCGCCGATCGAGCGGTAGACGCCTTCGATGCTGGTGTCCAGCACCGTATAGAGATAGAGCCCGGTGGCAACCAGGATCCAGAGGCAGAACAGGCCCAGCGCGCCCAGATGGCGCAGGGGGTTGTCGGCGCCGCCGAAAAATCCATCGAACAGGTTTTCGAGGTTTTCGAAGAGGGTTTGCGCGTTGCCGCGCATGACTGCGTGCAAGCTCACGTTGGGAGATTCCGTAACGTCGGTACTAGGAGATGAACGCCGACTATTAGCGGTTGATGATATATGAGCCGGTCGTGTACCGACTTGACTCGCATCAA
>JAPTVL010000358.1 GCA_028065725.1 Betaproteobacteria bacterium | reverse complement strand
ATCCCCTGGTCGATCGCCACCGCACGCTTTCGCCTGGGGCGGGCCATCGCACGAAGTCTGCCGCTTTGTCCGTGCTGCGCAAAGGCTTACCTGAGAGTGTATAAACATTAATAACACAGTACAATTATGAGGGTCTTGTATTAGCGAACGCAGACCCAGAAACATTTATGTCGATTCCCTTGTCAAATTTTGCGAAGGATAAGAACCACGTCTACTATTATGGTGGCGGTTTTCTTTACCCAACTGTTGTACAGGGTGCGGACCCAAATACTTTTTTTCCATTTCCACCCACCGGCGGTGGCGCGTTTGCAAATGCGACCACCGAAAGTCTTTATGGGGAGGATGACAAAAATATATATTGCACGGATTCCGTCTTAGTCGGCGCAGATATCACATCATTTGTACCGAATCCTAATACTTTTGGCGGCGCTAGTGATAAGTACCACACATATTGGGATTGCGCTGTATATCTCCCTGGGACGTCCCCATAACGTAGGATTTGCTATCACGCATGTAACTTCGGATATGGACTGCCTTTAAGGTAGGCTTGTTGGTGTCACCCAACCAACAACGGAATATTGCCCGGCGCAATTACTGCAACCAAGTGCGTAGCTAGAGCCCCAGATACCGTCAGCAGCTTTCGTGAAAATAATTTGTCTATTAACGGCAAAACTGCCGGCGACGCCGCTGATCGTATTCGGAAGCGCCGTATTGTTATTGACTATCGTCATGTTGTCTTCGATAAGTGTCACACGGATTTCATTTGAATTAATTTCAGTGACACCTTTCACAATCGCGACATGACCTTCTTTGTGGCCGGTTGTCATTGAGACAATACTCCCCACTCTCGGAGGATCTTTGGGAGATTTGTCGAAAAATTGGTTGTTGGGGCCTGTGCCCAACGCTTTAGCAACATCTATGCCGTTACTCTTAAGGTGGGGTGCATTTTTGAAGCCCAATAATGATAGGTACTGAGATATAAGTGCCGTACACTGGAAAGGGCCGTTAGGATCTTTTGATCCGTCAGCATTGACGTTGGCATAAGCTCGCAATATCTTCGGTACCCCATTAACGTACACGGTCATAGTGTCAATAGGCGCGAATGGCGTTTGCACGTCAGGATTGAAGCCGGACGCAGTCAATCCCCACGTCGGGGGTTGCTCTGCTCTTACGAGCGATGACGTCCTTATTTCCTCGTAAGAACCGGTAGCTTGATTGGGGGTTCCTAGAATCGCGGGAATCATTCCTGCCGAAACAGACGCCATTGGTGTTGGGGCCTCGATTGATGGTAGGTTTGTGGTTTGAATCTGCGCCTGGTTAGCAGTCATTTGCTGCTGTGGCGTGACCGATGACGCGGGTATAGGTGTCGGCGCAGGAGTTGGGCTTGGCGAAGGCGTCGGCGTTGGAGTCGGTGTTGGTGTTGGCGTTGGTGTCGGCGTCGGCGTCGGAGTTGGTGTCGGCGTCGGAGTAGGAGTCGGCGCCGCAGCCGACACTGTGAGCGTGCCCGGCGTGTTTCCGGTCGAAGCCAGGGTGTAGTTGGCGGCAGCCGTGCCGGTCAGGCTAGTCACCTGCTCGGTGTAGCTGCCCACTGGCGTGCTGGTTGAGAGTGTGACAAGACTGCTGCCACTGAACGCACCCGCGATACCACTTACTGCGTCGGAGCCGACGATACCGGACAAAGTCGCCGCTCCGAGTATCGGGAGGGTGCCATAGGTCGAGGAGGCGTTGGCGACGGCCCACGTCAGCGGCTTGCGAACGATGACCAGGCTTCCGATGGTATTGCCGCTGGTCGCAAGTGTGTAGTTGCCGGCTGCCGAACCGGTCAGCCCAGTGACTTTTTCACTGTAGGTACCGGCGGGCGTGGTCGCTGATAGCGTGACCGCGGTCGTCCCGCTAAAGAGTCCGAGTACGCCGAGGACCGAACCGCTGTCAGTGGAAGAGACGCCCGAGAGCGTTACTGCCCCGAGGCTCGCTAAAGTGCCATAGATACCAATGGCGTCGGCGACGCTCCAGGTCAGGGGGACCAGCGCGACCGTACCGCCACTAGGTAGCAGCGCTAGCAAGTAGGGGTAGCCATTGTTGATGCTCGGGCTGATGGCCCATACCGTTGAGCTGAATCCGGAGGGCAGTCCGCTCTTGAGTTGGATGGTGGTTAGACCGGAACCACCCGCACTGGTAGAACGCCCGGTTGTGTTGATGTCCCAGTACGCGTTCGAAACAGTAGTGAGGGACGGGGAGTTATAGCCGATCAAACCTCCTATGAGGCCGCCTTGAAGGACCGCACCGGTGGCATACGATTCGGAAATAGAACTGTAGTTAGCACCAACGAGGGCGCCGACTGAAACAGTTGAAAACGTTCCGCTCACCGACCCCATTGCGTAAGATTGTGTGATCGTTCCCTGGTTTGTTCCGACCAATCCACCGTATCCATAGAAACTATTTCCGCTCACCGAACCGGTCGCATACGATTGACTGATCGATCCGGTAGCGGTACTAATCCCGGCGGCATTATTCTTCCCAACGAGACCACCTGCATTGCCGCCACCGCTTACGGCTCCAGTTGCATAGGACTTCGATATCACTCCAAAATTTTGAGCCACGAGGCCGCCTACCGTGCTGCCGCCACTTCCATCACTTGCCGCCATGCCGCCTGTCACAGATCCCGTTGCGTGCGCGTTGCTAATCGTGCCACCGTTGTTCCATCCAGCCAGCCCACCTACATCGCTATTGCCAGCGCCGCTTACGGCACCGGTCGCGTAAGAATTACTGAGCGAGCCGTATACTCCCCCCACCAAACCACCGACGACGGCGCCGCTGCCGCTGCCGCTCACTGCGCCGGTCGCGTACGAGTCACTGATCGTGCCAAATGCGTCGAACCCGACTAGCCCGCCAATAAAGCTATTAACGCCGCCGCTCACCGCTGTGGTTGTATAGTTATTTATGATCGTGCCGTACGACTCTTTGCCGATCAGTCCGCCGACAGGAGCACCAGCGGTTGTACCTGTCACGCTGCCGCCAACCATGCCCACATTCCTGATTACGCCACTCGTGCCCGTTACCCAGGTCACCCCGGACCCCACATCCCCAAACAGGCCTACGTAATTTAGGCTGGTGTTGATATGAAGATTGCTGATGGTGTGACCGAGCCCATCAAAACCTCCCCTAAACCAGATGGAACCATTTCCGCCTACGGGCACGAACCCGGCTCCGCTATTCCATGTGCTGGTGGCAGAGGCATCGATGTTGCTACCCAAGGCGTAGTAGCCATAGAGGTCGTTTTGCATGCCCTGCAACGTGGTGGTTCCGGTATCTCCAGCCACACCCAGGCTGTTGATTACGGTGTACGGCGTCCCACTGATGGAAAGCGTGCCGGTACTGCTGAAATCAACACGGCCAGTGAAGCCACTGGAGTTCATCCCCATCAGCACCGTGCCATTGCTCACCGCACTATCCGCGCCATTTGCGGTGGCTGGATTCAGCGCCAGCGAGGCGCTGCCACTCGCCGTCATCACGGCGTTGACGTTGATGTTATTAGCCGCCGTCAGCGTCAACGTATTCGTGTTCCACGTGACTGTGTCGTTGACATTCACGTCACCGCTGGTGCCAGCTGCACCGCCGCTGCTAACGATGGTGACGTTGTTGCTCGCAAGCTGGGTCGAGAGCGCCGTTCCCGTGACGTCGCCGCCAGTCGAGGCAATGGTGTAGTCGTGGGGATCAATGAGCCAGGTGCCGGTTTTACCCAAGGGCGCGGCGGTTGTAACGGTAGCAGAGTCGGCCACCTGGACATGCGCCGCACTCGTTTCGATAAAGCCGCCATTGCCCCCGTTGGGGGCGCTGGCGTTCAGCGTGCCGGACACATTTACGGTGCCGTTCTGCATACCGCCCAGTACCTTGATCGTGCCGCCGCTCTGTCCTGGCCCTTGCGCCGAAGCGTCGAGCGTGCCGCTGACCTGCACCGTTCCTTCGGCGCCGCCGTCGAGAATGATTGTCCCGCTCTGGACGTTCGCGCTACGGGCGCTTGCATAGCCCTTCATGTCGATGGCATGGTCCACCACCGACTTCGCGGCGTTGGCGGTGAGGAGGATGGTGCCGCCGTCGGCAATCAGGCTGCCGGTGTTGGTGACGGCAGCTGAAGGGGTCGTCCCGTCAGCGCGAATAATCTGCTGCGCAACCTGCTTGTCGAGCAGAAAATTGAAAGTTCCGTCGCCGCTCAGATCGACCGTAAATCCGTTCGCCGAGGCCAGCTGGATCATGCCGAGGCGTGCGGTGATGACACCTGAGTTTTCCACACCCGGGGCCACCAGAGCGGCAAGGCCGGTGTCATTCACCGTAATGTGTCCGGCGTTCACCACCATCGCGCCGGGATTGGCGGGGCTGGTGAATTTGTAACGTCCAGCCATGAAGTCGCGATTGCTAATGTCCAGCGTAGTGGCGAGGAGTCCGCCGACGTCCACTTGGGCGGTCTTGCCGAACATGATGCCATTGGGATTTACGAGCCACACCTGGCCGTTCGCCTTGAGTGCGCCTAAGATTTGCGACGGATCGACGCCCACCACACGGTTGAGAGCGATGGCCTGCGCGTTCGGTTGCGCAAAGACTGTTTGTTCACTGGTACCAATACTGAAGGAATTCCAGTTGATAACGGCTTTCTGGCTCGTCTGGGTGACTGCCACGCTGGTGGCATTCGGCCGAGAAATGCTCGCAGAGCCCGCGACCACCTGACCACCCTGCGGATTCGCCTGCGCGAGCGTCGGGGCTAGCGTTAAAGCGGTGGTACTGAAAATACCGGCGACGAGCGTCCGTATGGAATGCCGAGCGGAAGTGCGAAAAGACGGCGGATATACCATGGGTACCCCCTCTAGAAACGGGAGACGACACTGAACAACAGGCGGGGGTGCCGATTGGCGCGGGAAGCGATGTCGCGGGTCAGCGGCTCCGCCAGTTCGATATCAACTGACACCTGATGAGACAAATCGAATCGTACGCCCGGGCCGACGGAAGCAAGGGACTGGCTTTTCGGCTGGCCCGCTGCGGGATCGATGTTCCACACCTTGCCGACGTCATAAAAGACATAGAGCTGTGGATTTAGGAATACGGTATTGCCGGTGCGCAGGTTGTACCGGACCTCGATCGAGCCGGCGAGGCCGTTATCGCCAAGGATCTCGGAGGGTTCGTAGCCGCGGCCGATGCGCGTGCCGCCGAGCCCAAACCGTTGAGCGGAGAGAAGCGGTCCGCCGGCAAGCTGCGCTGCTGCTGCGAACCCAAGTCCGAACCGGCCGGCTATGTTCTGATTACGAATCAGATCGATCGTAAGGCGGGTGAAGTCGCTGTGGCCGTTTGCGACGCTAAGGTTCGTCGAGCCGGTCCTGGTGGCGCCGAGGATATCGAGCCCCTGGCTCAGCTCGGCGTTGACGAGGGTGCTCGCCGGCCGACTGTCGCCGAATAGCGTGTCAGCAGCATCGTAGCTCGCGGTGACGGAGAGGTAGCGCACCTTGTCGTCGGAGAAGCGGGTATTGAGCAGATCGACGCTGCTATTGAGCGTGGTAAAGGCAGCGCCAACGCGCAGCGTGCGCGCGGGTGAGCGGACCACCGGGTAATCGATGCCGGCGCGGAACGACAGGCTGTTGCCAAGCGGATTGAGATCGACCAGGGCGCCCTGCGGTCTCGAGCGACTGTACGTCGCGGCGAGGTTGAGGCGGGTACCTTCCGGTGTGAGAATTTCATCGTGCTGAAGCGCGGCGTACTGCAATTCATTCGTCGGGCTCACGGTCGCCAATTGAAGCGCGGTCCGGTCATCGCGGCCGAACAGGGAGTTGAGATTGATCCCCGCTTGAGCCTGCAGCGGACCGATGGCTTTGGAACCGCGATTATCAACCGAGGCGTAGCCCGTGACGGCTTTGTGCGTCACCACAAGATCGAGGCCGGCCGCGCTGGGTACGTTCTCCGCAGGACGCAGGACGGTTCGCACTGCGAGCCCCGGTATGTCTTGCATCAAGAGCACGTACCGCTCCAGCACCTTCGCGGTGAGCGGGCGGGCCGCTTTAATGCGCTCGGCCATGTCGGCGATAAGGCCGCGGCTATCATGGGGATCCCCCTGAATGCTCACGGCGGCAACGTAGCCTTCGACGGCTTGCAGGTGGACCACGCCGTCAGGGACCTTCTGCGGCGGCACGATCACCTGCGAAAGGATGTAGCCGTCGTGCCGGTACTTGGCAGTGATGGTGTCGCGCAATGTGAAGACCTGGGCGAGGGAGATTTTCTTGCCGACGAGGTCGCGGTAGAGCGGCGCCAGGTCGCCGGATTTGTAGACGGTGCTGCCGTCGAGGACGACGGCATTTAGCACGAATTCGATCTTCAGCGCCTCAGCCGGCGCAGGCGGCGCCTCCGGACCGGGAATCGTGATCTCCGGCGTGGCCTTCGGGACAGGCTGGGGCTGGAAACGTTCCTCGATGCGGCCGGGACTCGCAGGACCGGGAATCGATTGGGCATTGACGACTGAAACGAATACGCCGAAGAGCGCAACAATCGTGAGCGCTCGCCCTACTTGGCGCGACCATGCTCGCACCTCCGGATGCTTCTTCACGGCACCTCCTTTTGCATTTGTCGCGGATTTCTTTTTCGACCCGACGCCCCAGAACCAGTCGGTACCCGCAAGCGATTTTTCAATCGCGATCGCCAGTGGCGACCGGGTGAAACAGCATATGCCACGAGTGCGACAGAAACAATTACACCGTCATCGGCCAAACGGCCTATGCCAAAAGGACTAGCGCTCATCGCTTGCCCAGATCCTATACGGGCGCGACATGGTCATTATTGGCTTTTCTTCAGGAACATCTTTTCGACCCAACCGGCTCCCTTGTCGCCTTGCACATTAAGGAATTCGTCGGTTCCCCGTCCGAGGAACACCACGGCATCCGTGCGACCGAGCGTCCCAACGGGACGGGAGGTGTTGGATGGTTCGGCGAACATCTTGATGCCGCCGATTTTTCCCACCAGCACGTCGCCTTTTTGGAATCCCAGTGCGGGAACAGGTTTATTGTCCGCAGTTGGCGTTGCCGCAGGAGGATTCTCGGGCGGTTTCTCCGCAACGGTTTGTTGTGAAGCCGTGCTCGTTCGTTGCAGCGCCGGATTGTCACGCATCGCCATCACGACCTTGTTCCAGTTATCCAGAAAGCTCGCCGCGACGATTTTCCCCTCCGCGGTGTTCGCATAGGCACCCAGAGCGCCGACGGCGCTTGCGCCCCCGAGCACCCCGCCGATGCCCCAATCCGCTTTCTCCACCGACCCCGACGCGGCGGCAACCTGCAATCCGCTCCGGGTGTCCGCGACCATCATGCTCGTCTGCGCCTGTTTGAATTTGACTCCTCCGGCCGCCATACCGACGATCATTCCGACGGGGCCGAAAAGCGATCCGATGGCGCCGAGCGCGCCACCTGCGCCACCGGCATTGTTCTCGGAGAAAACCACGTCAGGCGTCAAGACGAAATCGGCCGTCACGAGCTGTCCTTGCCCCATCTGCGCGCCTTGAGTGAGTTCTCCGCGTTGTTGAAGCTGGCGTTCCTGCAAGATGTTTTGCATGGCCACACCACGTTCGACGACGTTAAAGCAATTCGACTGCTGAATCATGAGACGGATGAGACCCGTCGGCGAAGGCAGGCTATACCGCAAGAGCGCTCTTGAGACAAATTCCTGGGGTTCCGCAACCGCTACGGTACCGAACGGCGCAGGGCAGCGTTCTAGAGCGGGGGCCGCATCCTTAGCGGCGGCACCATTGACGCCGCTTGCAGAACCCGTGATCGGGCCTCCGCCTTCGCCGGGCTTGTAGTCGGTCACGCCCTGCGCATGAAGGCTGACAGCCCACGTTACAATTGAAAACGCAAGCGCGGCGGATGCCGCATGACGATAGGGAATAGCGTTCATCACCCCCTCCCCAAGAACAAACCGACTGTTCAGCCAGCACTAGTACGCAAACACGTTAATTACGAAACATAATGGCGAGCGAGCTTTCGATCTGCATCCTGGCGGGTGAACGTCCAGTCGATGCCACGTCGTTCGGCATTGCGTCGGTGTTGCCAGCTGTTGACT
>JAPTVL010000127.1 GCA_028065725.1 Betaproteobacteria bacterium | reverse complement strand
CAAGGCCGAACACCCCGATGACGTGCTGGTCGCAAGCCACGCCGGCGGCGGGCTGCCGGTGCTGCCGCTGGTCGAGTCGGCGCTGGGTTTCGAGCAGCGCCTTGCGCTGGCCCACACCGACCGCGTCGAACGCCTGATCTTCGGCCAGATCGACTTCCAGGCCGACATGAACATGCGCTGCAGCGAAGACGAGTTGCTGCCCTTCCGCGCGGCGCTGGTGCTGGCCTCGCGCCTGGCCGGCATTGCGGCGCCGATCGACGGCGTCACCACGGCCATCGACGATGCCGAACTGCTGCAGGCCGATGCCCTGCGTGCGCGCCGGCTCGGTTTCGGCGGCAAGCTGTGCATCCATCCACGCCAGGTCGCCGTGGTCAATCGCTGCTTCGCCCCGAGCGCCGACGAGATCGCCTGGGCGCAGCGCGTGATCGCCGCCGATGCCGCCTCGGGCGGCGCGGCGGTGGCGGTGGACGGCAAGATGGTGGACCGCCCGGTGGTACTGCGCGCCGCGGCCATCCTCGCCGATGCGCGTAGCGAAACGCAGCGATGAAAATTGACCGCCTCGACCACCTGGTGCTGACCGTGCGCGACATCGATGCGACGATCGCTTTCTATGTCGACGTGCTGGGCATGGAGGCGGTGCGCTTCGGTGCCGGGCGCCGCGCGCTGGCCTTCGGCCGGCAGAAGATCAACCTGCATTCGGCGTCTGCACCGCTGGCGCCGCATGCCGTGACGCCGATGCCGGGCTCGGCCGACCTGTGCCTGATCACGGAAACGCCGCTGGCGGAAGTCATCGCACATCTGCAGCGCACCGGTGTCGCGATCGAGCAGGGCCCGGTGCCGCGCACCGGCGCCACCGGACCGATACTGTCGGTCTATTTCCGCGACCCCGACGGCAACCTGATCGAAGTGTCCAACTACCCCTGAATCGCCGTCGCGCCGGCGCCGACTCTTGCGGCCGCTTGCCACAGGAATCGTCGCCCGCGCTGCCGGCCGGTCGCCACGCAAAGGAGCAGAAATTGATGAAGCGCAAACGCATCGCCGTGATCCCCGGCGACGGCATCGGCAGGGAAGTGGTGCCCGAGGGCCTGCGCGTGCTGCAGGCGGCGGCGAGCCGCTTCGGGCTCGCCCTGCAATGGGACGAATTCGACTGGAGCTGCGACTACTATCTGAAGCATGGGCGCATGATGCCGGAGGACTGGAAGCAGCAGATCGGCGGCCACGACGCGATATTCTTCGGCGCCGCCGGCTGGCCGGACAAGGTGCCCGACCACATTTCGCTGTGGGGTTCGCTGCTCAGGTTCCGCCGCGAGTTCGACCAGTACGTGAACCTGCGGCCGGTGCGCCTGATGCCGGGCGTGCCCTGCCCGCTGGCCGGGCGCCAGGTTGGCGAGATCGATTTCTATGTGGTGCGCGAAAACACCGAAGGCGAGTATTCCAGCGTCGGCGGCCGCATGTACGAGGGCACCGAGCAGGAGACCGTGCTGCAGGAAAGCATCTTCACCCGGCGCGGGGTGGATCGCATCATGAAGTTCGCTTTCGAGCTGGCCATGACGCGGCCGAAAAAGCACGTCACCTCGGCCACCAAGTCGAACGGCATTGCGATCTCGATGCCCTACTGGGACGAACGCTTCGCCGCGATGGCGGCGCGCTACCCGCAGGTTCGGACCGACAAATTCCACATCGACATTCTCACCGCGCATTTCGTGCGCAACCCGGACTGGTTCGACGTGGTGGTTGCCTCCAACCTGTTCGGCGACATCCTGTCCGACCTCGGACCGGCCTGCACCGGCACCATCGGCATCGCACCTTCGGCCAACCTGAATCCGGAGCGGCGGTTTCCCTCGCTGTTCGAACCGGTGCACGGTTCGGCGCCGGACATCTACGGCCGCGGCATCGCCAATCCGATCGGCCAGATCTGGTGCGGCGCGATGATGCTGGAACATCTGGGGCATCCGGAGGCCGCGGCGGCGATCATGGCCGCGATCGAGACCGTCGCCGCGGAAGGCCCGCGCACGCCCGACATGGGCGGCAGGGCGAGCACCAGCGACGTCGGCAAGGCGATTGCCGCCATCGTCGGCGCTTAATCTGCTGCGCTACAGCGCCGCCGCGCCCTGCGCGGCGACCACGCCGTCCTGCGAGGACAGCACGCCGGACACGCCGATCGCGCCGAGATAGACCCCGTCGCGCACCAGCGGCAGGCCGCCTTCAAGGCAGATCGCGTCGGGCATGGTCATCATCACCGGGCGCCCCTGCAGCACGGCATCCTCGAAGGCCCTGGTCGGCCGCTTGAACATGATCGCGGTGCGCGCCTTCTGTTCGGCGACGCGCACCGAACCCTTCTGCGTGCCGTCCATGCGCTGCAGCGAGATCAGGTGGCCGCCGTCATCGACCACGGCGATCACCACGTTCCAGTTGTTTTCGATGGCGGCCACGCGGGCGGCCGCGGTCATGCGCTCTGCATCGGCGAGTGTCAGCATTTTTTTGATCCTTCGGAATTGGGGTTGGGTCGTGCACAATAAATTGCGCCGGCCGGCAATTCAAATCAAATCGGCGGATTCGTCGATTTGTCCGGGATCGGGTTCAGGCCGGCGATTCACCCCGTTGCAGCAACTGCCCGCTGACCACCGCGCCGCGGTGGATTTCGGCCTGGCCGTAGACCACGTCGCAAGCTATCCTGGCCTTCGACTGCAGGCGGATGAATTCGCTGGCCGCGACCCTTCCGGTCACCGCGCCATTGACGATCACGCGCGCGGCAGCGACATTGCCTTCGATGCGGCCCAGTTCGCCGATCACCAGGGTGCCCGACAGGCCGTCGAGCGCGCGCACATTGCCGCGCACCTCGCCGTCGATGCGCAGGCCGCCGGAAAACACGATGTCGCCGGCAAATACGGTGCCGGCACCGATCAAGGTTTCTGAACGAGGTAGAACGGCAGGTTTTGGCTCGGTTTGGCTGGACACGCTGTGAATTCCTCGGAGCCGGCTTCGGCCGGCGCAAGACGCTGAATGGTGGCGACCTGGTACATGCGCTCGATTTTGCTGCGGGCCTCGGGCTCGCTGCGTGCCCAGACCTTCAGCCTGAGCACGGAACGGAAAAACCGGACCTCGCACCTCCACCACATGATTTTTATTTGTCGCCCGCGGAACGGCCGCTTCGGCGGAGCCGAAGCAAAAATTCCACACTATAACTATGGTCATAGTGCGCGGTCAAGCATTGCTTGCCCCGGATGGGGCATGGCGCCTAGCCGATCAGCGCCACGGCCTTGATCTGCACCCATACCTCGCGCCCCGGGGCAAGATCGAGGCGCTGCGCCGAGCGCCGCGTCAGGCGTGCCAGCAAGGCCGTGGGGCCCACGCGCAGCTGCACCAGCAGCGCCGAGGGATGGTCTTCGGCGGCATGCGCGACGACCGTCGCCGGCAGCAGGTTGATGATGCTGACATCGTCGTGGCGGCTGTTGGCGATCGACACGTCGCGCGCCAGGATGCGCATCCGTACCTGGCGCCCCACGGCGACGCCGTTGTCGCGCACCCAGAGCTCGCCGCCGTCGAATTCGACGCGCGCCAGGTGCCACTCGGCATCGCGTTCGGCCACCGTGGCGGCGAATACCGCGCCGGCGTCCTCGCCGAGGCGGATCGGCAGGTCGATTCGCGCCAGGGTTTCGGCCAGCGGACCCTGGGCCGCGGCGCGGCCGGCTTCCATGACGACGATGTGGTCGGCCAGGCGCGCCACTTCGTCGGCGGCGTGGCTGACGTAGATCAGCGGTATCTCCAGCTCGTCGCGCAGGCGTTCGAGGTAGGGCAGGATTTCCTGTTTGCGCGCATGGTCGAGCGCGGCCAGCGGCTCGTCCAGCAGCAGCAGGCGCGGCGCGGCGAGCAGGGCGCGGGCGATCGCCACGCGCTGCTGTTCGCCGCCGGAAAGCCGCTCGGGCAGGCGGTCGAGCAGGGGGCCAAGGCCCAGCAACTCGACGATGGAATCGAAACCGCGGGAGTTGGCGCCGGGAATACGGGGAACTGTGCGGTGAAATGCGCGGCGCATGCCGTAGTTCAGGTTCCCGCGTACGTCGAGGTGTGCAAACAGGCGCGCGTCCTGGAACACGTAGCCGAGCGGGCGCCGATGCGTCGGCATGCAAGCGCCTGCGTCCTGCCAGGCTTCGCCATTCACTTCGAGCCGGCCGGCGCCATGCTCCAGCCCGGCGATGCAGCGCAGCAGCGTGGTCTTGCCGCTGCCCGAGGGGCCGAACAGCGCGGTGACGCCGCGTCCGGGCAGGTCGAGATCGACGTCGAGCGCGAAGTCGGGCCAGGCCAGCCGGAATTGCGCCTGGATGCTCATCGGGTTTTTCGTCCGGTCAGCGTGTATAGCGCCAGCAGCACCAGGAAGGAGAAGGCCAGCATGCCGCCGGCCAGCCAGTGCGCCTGGGCATACTCGAGCGCCTCGACGTGGTCGTAGATCTGCACCGAGACCACGCGCGTCCTGTCCGGAATGTTGCCGCCGATCATCAGCACCACGCCGAATTCGCCGACGGTGTGGGCGAAACCGAGGATCGTCGCGGTGATGAAGCCGGGTTTCGCCAGCGGCAGGGCGACGCTGAAGAAGGCATCGAGCGGCGCGGCGCGCAAGGTCGCGGCGGCCTCCAGCGGCCGTTCGCCGATCGCCTCGAAGGCGTTCTGGATCGGCTGCACGACGAAGGGCATGGAATAGAACACCGAGGCCACCACCAGGCCCCAGAAGGTGAAAGGCAGCAGGCCGATGCCGGCCCACTGCGTGAACTGCCCGACGATGCCGTCCGGGCCCATCACCAGCAACAGGTAGAAGCCGATCACCGTCGGCGGCAGCACGATCGGCAGGGCCACCACGGCGCCCACCGGGCCCTTCCACCAGGAGCGCGTGCGCGCCAGCCACCAGGCGATCGGCGTGCCGATCAGCAGCAGCAACAGGGTGGTGACGGTGGCCAGCTTGAGGGTCAGCCAGATGGCGCCGAGATCAGAGGGGGTCAGCATGGGACGTATGCTACCGCGCTAGGGTCGGGCGGCACAGTGCCTCAGATTTCGTAGCCGAAGGACTTGACGATCGCCTGCGCCTTGCTGCCCTTCAGATAAGCGAGCCAGGCCGTGGCGACCGGATTGGTGCGGCCCTTGGCCAGCAGCACCGCATCCTGCCGGATCGGCTGGTGCAGGCGGGCCGGTACGATCCAGGCCGAGCCCGTGGCGATGCGCCCGTCCTGCATGATCTGCGACAGGGCGACGAAGCCCAGCTCGGCATTGCCGCTGGCGACGAACTGGTGGGCCTGGGCGATGTTCTCGCCCTGGACGAATTTCCCCTGCACGGCGTCGAGCAGTTTCAGCGCGGTCAGCGTCTCGATGGCGGCCGCGCCGTAGGGCGCGAGTTTCGGATTGGCGATGGCGAGGTGTTTGAACCCTCCTGTCTGCAGCACCGCGCCCTGCGCGTCCACGTAGCCGGCCCTGGCCGACCACAGTGCGAGGCGGCCAACGGCATAGCTGAAGCGCGTGCCGGCGACCGCCGCGCCTTCGACCTCCAGCCGGGCCGGCGTCGTGTCGTCGGCGGCCAGCAGCACCTCGAAGGGCGCGCCGTTCCTGATCTGCGCATGGAACTTGCCGGTGGCGCCGAAGGCCAGCAGCGCCTGGTGCCCGGTGGCCTTTTCGAAGTCCGCGGCAATGCGCTTCGCCGGCGCCATGAAGTTGGCGGCAACGGCGACCTGCACCTCGCCGGCGCGGGCGAGGCAGGAAACCAGCGACAGGACGACGAGCGCGACGGTTTTCATCGCAGCGATGCTAACAGGCTCCGGCATCTGTGCAGTCGACGCAGACCACGCTCTCGTACTCGAAGCTGAGCGACATCCATTTGCGTTCCGGCAGTCCCCGCACCTGGCCGACGATGACCTTCATGACGCCGGCGTGGGTCACCAGCACGGCTTGCTGCAGGCCGGCATCGTACGCTTCGGCGACGAAGGCCAGCACTCGCGCGCGCAGTTCGGCGACCGATTCGCCCTGCGGCGGCCGGTAGCCCAGCGGATCGGCGGCCCAGCCGTCGAGCGCCGCGCGCTGGATCCGGCTCCAGGGCGTCATTTCCCAGTCGCCGAAATGCATCTCCTGCAGGCGCTCGTCGCTCCGCGGCGCCGGGTGCAGTGCGTCGGCCAGTTGCCGGCAGCGCAGCAGCGGGCTGGTGAACAGCGGGCTATGCGGCGGCAGTTGCGGACGGATGCGCGCCGCGGCGGCGGCGACGTCCTCCGCCAGTGCCAGGTCGCTGCGGCCGTAGCAGACGCCGGCGGCGACCTGCGGCGGCGGGTGGCGGATCAGCCAAAGCTGCACAGCAGGCCCAGGTAGAAAGCGAGTTCGCCGACCTGCTGCGTCGCGCCGAGGCAGTCGCCGGTATAGCCGCCGATGCGGCGCACGAAGTAGCGCGCGGCGAGCAGGGTGGAGAGGAACACCGCGGTGAGCGCGGCCAGCACGTCGGCCAGCGGCAGCAGCAGGCAGGGCAGCAGGCCGAACAGCGCCGCGATGGCAAGTTCGCCCGGCGCCATGCGCTGCGCCAGCGGCTTGGCGCGGCTGCTGTCGTCGTCGCGCACGTAGTCGAGGAAAAAGATCAGCACGGTCGAGGCCAGACGCGATACGGCGTGGCCGGCGACCAGTGCCAGGGCGAGGAAGGGCGGCCCCAGCGCCGCATCGAGTTCGGTCAGCGCGTTCCATTTGGTCAGCAGCATCAGGCCGACACCGAGGGTCGCATAGCTGCCGACCCGCGAATCCTTCATGATCGCCAGCACCTGCGCTTTGTCCCAGCCGCCGCCGAAGCCGTCGCAGGAATCGGCGAAGCCGTCTTCGTGGAAGGCGCCGGTGGCCAGTATCGTCGCCGCCATACCGAGCAGCACGGCGACCCCGAGCGGCAGCGCCAGCGCCGCCAGCTCGGTGACGCCGGCGCCGATGGCGCCGATGAGGATGCCGATCAGCGGGAAGTAGCGCGCCGCATGGTTGAGCTGGTCCTGGGCATGGCCGACCCAGGCCGGCACCGGCAGCCGCGTGAAGAAGCGCAGCGCGGCGAAGAAATACTCCAGCTCGCGTTTCATCAGGATTTTTCGCTGACCCCCGCCGACTCGAAGCTCGCCATTTCGTTCATGAAGGCGCAGGCGGCATTGAGCAGCGGCAGGGCCAGTGCCGCGCCGGTGCCTTCGCCCAGGCGCAGGCCCATGTCGAGCAGCGGCCGCGCCTGCAGCCAGTCGAGCTGGCGACGGTGGCCGGCCTCGTTGGAGCAGTGGGCGAACACGCAGTAGTCGAGCACCGCCGGCGACACCGCTTGAGCCACCAGCAGCGCGCTGGTGACGATGAAGCCGTCGATCAGCAGCGTCATGCGCGCCTCGGCGGCGGCCAGCATGGCGCCGGCCAGCATGGCAATTTCATAGCCACCGAAGCGAGTCAGGACACGCAGCGCATCGTCGGCAGAAGCTTTGCCGGCGGCGGGCCGTTCCGGCCAGATGGCCAGCGCCTGCGCCAGCAGCGCGCGCTTGCGCTCCAGACCGGCGTCGTCGAGCCCGGTGCCGCGCCCGACGCAATCGGCCAGCGCCAGGCCGGTGATGCAATGTGTGATCAGCGAGGCGGCGGCGGTATTGCCGATGCCCATTTCGCCGAAGGCCAGCACATTGCAGCCGGCGGCGGTGAATTCGCGCACCAGTCGCGCGCCGTTATGCATCGCCGTGGCGCACTCGGCCTCGCTCATGGCCGCGCCTTCGAGATAATTCGCCGTGCCGCCGGCGCCGACTTTGGCATCGACCAGGCCGTCGCGCGGACCGAAGTCGTGCGCCACGCCTGCATCGGCCACCACCAGCGTCATGCCCGACTGGCGCGCGAAAACGTTGATCGCGGCGCCGCCGGCGAGGAAGTTCTCCACCATCTGCCAGGTGACTTCCTGCGGGAAGGCCGAGACACCGGCTTTGGCAGCACCGTGGTCGCCGGCGCAGACCAGCACGTAGGGATTGACCAGTTTCGGCGACAGGTTGCGCTGGATCAGGCCGAGCTGCAGGGCCAGGGTTTCCAGGCACCCTAGCGCGCCGAGGGGTTTGGTCTTCTGGTCGATCTTGTGCTGCAGATCGGCGCTCGGGGCGCGATCCAGCGGGACAATCTCGAAGCGGGGGAAGCTAAGGG